>JABWBB010000002.1 GCA_013360675.1 Phycisphaerales bacterium
AGGTGCGAGAGCATCAGCGACGAGACGTCCGCCATCGTCGTGCCCTTGAGGAACTCGATCTGCTTGTGGTGCATCGCCATGCACGGGCACCCGGGCGGGCACGCCCCGTCCGCGGCGCAGTGGCCGAACCCGAACATGCAGCGGCACTCAACCACCGGATCGTCCAGGAGCACGCACAGGTCGTACATCGTGATGCTCGACGCCGGCCTGGCGAGCTCGACTCCGCCGCCGACCCCGCGCCGGGTCTTGACGAGCTTCTTGCGGGCCAGCGCATAGATCACCTTGGCCAACGTCGGCTTCGAGATCCCGGTGCGCTCGGCGATCTGCGGGATCTGAAGCCCGCCTTCTCCGGCCCGGGCGATGAGCCCCAGACAGGTCGCGGCAACTCCAACCTGTCGGGTGAGCATCGGGGTTTCCTGATGGGCCTTAGGGCTGCTGGGGGTTCGCGGCTGGTTCGAGTACGACGGGGTCATCGTATCGGCGTTCTGTTGGCGGTTTCTGCGCGTCGCGGCGCTTCCGCGTCCCGCACGCATGGCAAGGACCGTCGCCATTCCCAGTTCCAGGGCGCGAACTTCCGGAGCGTCTTGACGGTATACATCCAAAGAGGATATGCTTTGGATGTTTGACGCGACCGCCGCGCCGGCCTCTCCTCAACCTGTCGCCTCTCGAAAAGGAGATCACACATGAACCGTGCACGCATCATCGTCCTCGCCTTGACTGCCGGCACCGCGCTGACGGCAGCCGCCCTCGCCCAGTCGCAGCCCGCGTCTTCCGGCCAGCCGCCCGCCGGCGTCGACCCGACCACTCACGCCGCTCACGTCGCCCAAGGGGCGGGCGCGCACGTGCCGCCCGCGGCCCAGCCCGTCGACAACGCCGAGCTCGTCAAGCAACTGGCCGAGCTCCGCGCGCAGATCGCTCAGCTCCAGTCCGCTCTGGCGAAGGGACAGGCGTCTGGAGGTGCGCCGCAGGCAGCAGGCGGCATGCAGCCGGCCATGCCTTCGGGCCGCATGCCGATGGGCCCAGGCATGGGGATGAAGCGGATGGGGAGCGGGTCGATGCCTCCCGCCGGCGGCGGGATGTCGGGCATGCCCGGGATGGCTGGCGGCGGCGGGGGCATGCCGAGCGGAGGGGGCGGGGGCGGCATGGGCATGATGGACAACATGATGGGCGGGATGGGAGGCGGATCCGGCGGCGCGCCCGGCATGCCTGGTGGGGGAGGTGGGGGCGGGGGCGGTATGACGGGGATGATGGATCAGATGATGAGCATGGGCATGTCGCGCATGGGCGGCGGCATGAGCACCGGCGGGATGGCGTCCGCGCTCCCTGGATTCCCGGGCGCCTCGCACATTTACCACCTCGGTGCGACCGGCTTCTTCCTCGACCACGGCTCGCACATCACGCTGACCGTCGAGCAGCAGAAGCAGCTCGGTGAGATCAAGGAGCAGTCGCTGCTCAACCAGGCGACGCTCCAGCGGAAGATCGACCAGGCCGAGCAGGAGCTGTGGGATCTGACCGGGAGCGACGCGCCGGACTCGTCCAAGATCGAGGCCAAGGCGCGCGAGATCGAGCAGATCAAGAGCGAGCAGCGGATCGAGTTCATCCGCGATGTGGGCAAGGCCGCCGCCGTGCTCACCGACGAGCAGCGCAAGCAGCTCACGGGCATGGCGCCGCCCGCTCCAGCGCCGGCGAACCAGCCGGCTGCCATGCCCGGCATGGGTGGCGGCGGTGGCATGAGCGACATGTGAACCGGTGTTCCGGATCAACCAACAGGAGATCACACCATGAGCAAGCGAGACCCCCACTGCAGGCCGGGAGGCACGGTCGTGTCGATCAAGGCCCCCGACGCGAAGCAGGTCTTCGTCGCCGGAACGTTCAACAACTGGAGCACCACGGCCCATCCCGTGAAGCGGACGACCCGTGACGGCCACTGGGTGCTCGACCTCGATCTGGCGCCCGGAACCTACGAGTACAAGTTTGTCGTGGACGGCCAGTGGTGCTGCGAGCCCGGGTGCGACAAGGCCTTCGACGGCTGCCCGGGCTGCGTCCCCAACGAGCACGGCACCATGAACCGTGTGCTCGTCGTCGAGGAACTGCCCACGGGTGCGACGCCAGCTGTCGGCCAGAGGCTGTGAGTGCGCCGCATGGAACCCGAGAAGGCCAGCCAACTTCGTAGCGCCTTCGTGTGGACCGTCGTCCTCACCGTGGTGCACTTTGCGCTCGGCACGCGAACGCACGCCGTCCACGGCCTGCACATCGCGCTGGCAGGCCTGTTCATGGTGCCCGTCATCATCGCGGCGGTGGCGATGGAGCGGCGCGGCGCGCTCGCCGCCGCCGCGGCGATCAGCGGGATTTACCTGCTGCATCTCCTGCTCAACTGGCGGAACTCGCCTCTGTCCAATCCCGACCAGTTCGCGTGGCCCGTGGTGTACGTCGTGGTCGGGCTCACCGCGGGACAGCTTGTTCACACCGCCAACTACCGGAAGTGGCAGCGGGACGAGGTGATCAGCAAGTCTCAGCGCACCGAGATGGTGCAAGGCCTCACCGGCCTCCTGACGGCTCTGGGCGTGCGGGACGCCGCCACGCTCGCGCACTCTCGCCGGGTTGCGGCGATCGCCGTGCGACTTGGTGAGCACATGGGCCTGGACCGCGGGGCGGTTTCCAACCTGCGCCTCGCGGGGCTCGTGCACGACATCGGCAAGGCCGGCGTGCCCGACGACATTCTCTTTAAGGACGGGCGCCTCTCGGAGGAGCAGACGGTCGTGATGCGGAGTCACGTCGACCTCGCCGTCTCCATGCTCCGGGCCATCCCGGGGACCGACGCCATCGCGAGGATCGTGTCGCAGCATCACGAGTGTCCGGACGGCAGCGGCTATCCACGTGGGCTGCTGGCCGACGCGGTCGACCCTGCGGCCAGCATCCTGCGCGTCGCGGACGTCTACGCGGCACTCACCGAGCCGAGGCCCTACCACACGCCTGCGGACACCAACACAGCGATCGCGGCGATGTCCGCGCTGAGCGGCAGCAAGATCGACGCCACGGCATTCGCGGCGCTGCGCGCGGTCGTCGGGCATGCCGCCGCCAGCGACATCTTCGAGTCAGAAGGCACGCCCGCGTTCAAGGAGCTCAACGCATGAGACGCGGGCGAGCTGCTTTGTTGCTCGGCCTCGGCATCGCGCTCTGCCTGCCGCTCTCTGTGGCCGCGCAGGTCAGTCCCGAGGAGCACGCCAAGCACCATCCCGCGGCCGCAGGATCGCCGCAGTCTACGCCAGCAACCTCCACCGGCACGGGCGCGATGTCGGGCATGGCGGACATGATGCAGGGCATGGGGACAACACCGCCGAAGGAGCTGTACCCGCGTCTCATCGAGCTCCCCGCACTGACTCCAGAACAACTCGCCGAGCTGCAGCGCGACGCACATGCGCGCATGGAGTCGGGGACGCGGGATGTGTCGGACGCGCTCCAGGCGCTCCAGGAAGCTGCTGCCCGAAACGACTACGCCGCGATGCAGGACGCGGTGGGACGAATGCGGGAGGGCGTCGCCCGGTTCGATAGCGGTCTCGCGGCCCACCGCGCCGCCGCCGCGGGCGCTTCGCCCCAGCAGATCGCGCTCGAGTGGTTCAAGAGAGAACTGAACCTGCCAATGCCCGCGTCCCCCATGACGCACGGGTGGCTGGGCTGGTCCCTGTGGCACTGGACGGTCATGGTCCTGTTGATTGGGTTCGCGGTCGTGATGGTGCTGATGTACGTCGTCAAGATGAGGCGGGCCGCCGTTCTGCTGGCACGCTTGACGGAACCACCGCCGGGCGCCGTGGTCGCCGTACCGACCCCCACCCCGCCCGTCACAAGGTCGTCCGGCGTCGAACCGCAGCCCGCTCCACCCGCGGCCTCCGTGTCCGATCCCGTGCAGCAGTCGCCAAGCACCTGGAGCGGCTCGCTCCGCGTCGCCAGCGTCTTCGACGAGACGCCGGGGATCAAGACCTTCAGGCTCGTCAACCCGACGGGCGGGCCAGTGCCCTTCGAGTTCCTCCCAGGGCAGTTCTTGACGCTCGCTGTGGCCCAGGCGGGCAGCACCACCAAGCGTTCGTACACGATCGCGTCTTCCGCCGAGCAGCGAGGATACGTGGAGATCACGGTCAAACGCGAGGAGAAGGGTGTGGTGTCGCGGTACCTGCACGACCGCGTCGCGCCGGGCGACCTGCTGCAGGTCGCCGCGCCGCAGGGACGCTTCACGTTCACGGGAGCCGAGGCGGACGGGATCGTGCTGATCGGCGGCGGCGTGGGCATCACTCCCCTGATGAGCGTGGTGCGATCGCTCACGGACAGGGGTTGGGACAAGGACATCTTCCTGCTGTTCGCCTGCCGCACCTCGGCGGACTTCGTGTTCCGGGAAGAACTCGAACACCTGCAGAAGCGGCACCCGAATCTGCACGTCGTCGCGACCATGTCCCGCGCCGACGGCACCGCATGGATGGGCCCGAAGGGTCGCATGACCAAGGAGCTCATCACTCAGTGGGTGCCGGACATCGCGCGTCGAAGGGTCCACCTCTGTGGCCCGGCGACCATGATGGACGCCACGCGCGCGATGCTGCTGGAGCTCGGCGTCCCCGGCGAGCAGATCCGCACCGAGGCCTTCGGCCCGGCGGGCAGCAAGGGCGACCGGCAGGCGACGGTCCAGGCCGCGATGGTCGAACCTTCGCCAGCGACGCCCGTGGTGGCATTCACCATCTCCAGCCGATCGGCGCCGTTGCCGGCGGGCACGAGCGTGCTCGAGGCCGCCGAGCACGTGGGTGTGGCGATCGACAACTCGTGCCGAGCGGGAACCTGCGGTCAATGCAAGGTCAGGCTCAGGAAGGGATCGGTGACAATGGCCGTCCAAGACGCGCTGTCGCCCGAGGAGAAGGCGAGCGGCATCGTCCTCGCGTGCCAGGCCCAGGCGACGACCAACCTCGAGGTGGAGGCCTGAGCGATGCAGGAACGCGAACGGGCCATCGCGACTGGATTGCTGCTGCTCCTTCTGGTGCTGGCGCTCGGGTTCTCCGTCCACCGCGACCCGCGTTTCCCGGGCAGCCTCGCGGGCGGCGTGCTGGGGATCTCCGCGGCCGCGCTGATGCTCGTGCCGCTGGCGTACCTCGTGGTCAAGCGCCTCCCGTTCCTCAAAGGACCGGTGACGCGTGTGGTGTCGATGCGCACCCTGCTGGCCGTCCACATCTACGCGGGCGTGCTCGGGCCGATCCTCGGCGTGTTGCACAGCGGGCACCGCTTCGAGAGCCCGCTGGGGATCGCGCTGACCGCGATGATGCTCATCGTCGCCGTGAGCGGCTTCGTCGGACGCTACCTCATGGGCCGTCTGAGCGCCGACACGCGCGAGCAGCAGCAGATGCTCGCCGGAATGCGCGTCGCGTACGAGCGGACGGCCGGCGAGCTGGCCAAGGAGCCCGAGGCCGCCGCGGCCCTGCGGCCGTTCGCGGGGTTCTTCTCGCGGCTGGCCGCCCCCTTCTTCGTGGCCGATCCGGCCGCGGGCGCCGGCCGCCCACCCGGCGTGCGCGAACGAGCGATTCGGCTGTCGGAGTCGATGGCCGATCTCGAGTACGCCATCAAGTCCCACGAGGTCGTGAAGGACGCGTTCGGCCGGTGGCTCGCGTGCCACATCGTCATCGCCATCGTGCTCTACGCGCTCCTGGTCATCCATGTCTGGTCGGCGTGGTACTTCGGGATCAGGTGGCTCCCATGAAGAGGATCGAGATCATCTACGCGGTCGTGACACTCGTCGCTCTGGCTGCGGCCGCGGCACTGCCGCTGATGTCACACCGTGGGGGTACGTCCGCGGCGCCAGGGTGGGGCGAGTTCGTGAACCCGGGCCGGCTCTCCTTGAAGCACGAGTTCCTCGCCGACCGCTGCGAGGCGTGCCACACTCCGCACCAGGGGCCGACGGCCGACAAGTGCGTGGCGTGCCACGCATCGGGCCCGGCGACCGAGGGCCTTCTCGCCAAGCAGAGCACGCGGTTCCACGCGGACATCGGGACGTGCTCGGAGTGCCATGTCGAACACCTCGGGCGCGAGCGCCGCCCGATCGACATGGTGCACGCCGCCCTCGTCGACCACGCCGAGAGCTCGGCGTCCAGCGGTTCGCTTACCGAGGCAGACACCCGCTCCATTCTGGCGGCCCTCGGCGTGGCCTCATCGCGGCAGGCGCCGCACGCCCGGATCACCTCGCGCGAGCTAGCGCTCGACTGCAACGCGTGCCACGCCAATCAGGATCCGCACCGGGGGCTGATGGGCAGCGGATGCGCCTCCTGCCACGCCGCCAGCGCAGCCAATGGCGGATGGTCGATCCGCGAGTTCCGCCACCCGTCCGCGCTCTCGACCGACTGCGCGCAGTGCCATCAGGCGCCGCCCAGCCACTCCATGGAGCACTTCTCGATGGTGTCGATGAAGGTCGCCCGGGTCGAGAGCGCGGACGTGAGCCAGTGCTACCTCTGCCACAAGACGAACTCGTGGAACGACATCAAGGGGGTCGGTTGGTACAAGCACCACTGACTCTCGTCTTCCTTCCGATCGCCAATGCAGGACTGGTTGTTCCGGTCCTGAGAACCCAAGGAGTCCGCTCATGAACGCATGCCCAGCTCGGTCACTCGCTCTCTTCACGATGGCTGCCGTCTCGCTCGCTCTCGGCGCCTGCGCAGGGGACAAGCACACGATGGTGGCCCAGAAGCCCGGCACAACCGTGGTCTGCCAGGAGTGCTACGACCAGATCCAGAAGGTTCGGCACACCTCCGGCTCGCGCTGGAACAGCGGGTACGACCAGCTCCACGCGGTTCACCAGTGCGCCTCGTGCCGCACCGAGATGTCGGTCTACACGGAAGGCGGGGTCACCAAGGTGAAGTGCGCCAAGTGTGCGCCCTCGGGCGTCGCCTGCGACCTCTGCGTGCCCCCGTCGGTTGTCCCGCCCCGCTGACCGACCGACTCGCAAGGTCGTCCCGGAGATCTTCGCGTGCTCGCACCGCTCGTCAGCTCCACCGTCAGCGCTATCGAGGCCGTCGCCGTGCTCATGATCGCGGCGTCGGTCCTCGGTGGCGTGGCTGACATCGCCGCGGCGATCGTCCGGCGCGATCTCGTCTCAAGGGTGACACAGACGCGTCTGCGGCTCGCGGAACGGCTGGTGCTGTCCCTGGAGTTCCTCATCGCCGCCGACATCCTCAAGACCGTGACCACCCCGACGCTCGAGCGCATGGGCCTGCTCGCGGGAGTGATCGTGATCCGCACCGTCCTCAGTCCGTCCATCGCCTGCGAACTCCGCAAGGAAGCAACCGCCAGTCCACATGCCCCTGTCATCCCAGCCGCGGAGCCCTCTCCATGATCCTCAGTCGTTCATCCCGCGTGGCATTCTCGTCGGTGTGCATCTTCACACTCGCCGGGTGCGTGGCCGTCCGGCCCGACGAGCGCTTCGGCGACGTCCGATCCGCCGCCGTCGAACGGCTCGGGCCGGCGGCGTCGCGCGTGCACTGGCGACTGGGTGGGCTCGAAGACGCGGACGCCGACGGGTTCGTGTCCGGTCTGCTCGCACAGCCTCTCACGGCCGACGCCGCGGTGCAGGTCGCCCTGCTCAGATCGCGCGAGCTCCAAGCCGTGTACGAGGATCTCGGCGTGGCCCAGGCCGACCTCGTCCACGCGGGGCTCCTCCGCAACCCCGACCTCGCCGGCTTCTTCCGCATCCCCGACCGCGGGCCAAGCGGCGTCAACTGGAACGTGGGCCTGGACCTCTGGCTGGACGTCTTCCTCGTGCCCCTCCGCAAGCGCATCGCGGGCAACGACCTCGACGCCGCTCTGCTGCGCGTCACGGACGCGGTGCTCGACAAGGCGACACGCGTCCGCGTCGCCTGGCACCGGCTCGCCGCGGATCAGCGCGTGGTCGAGCACCAGCGCGCCCTGGCAGACTTCGCCGCGGCCGCTCGGGACATCGCGGAGCAGCAGTTCCCGCTCGGACACATCCCGGAGATCGAACTCGCCCGGGAACGTCTTGCCGCGGAGGAGGCGGCCATCGCCCTGGACCAGGCCGAGTCGGCCGCCCGGGTCAGCCGCGAGGAGCTCGGGAGGCTCCTGGACCTGACCGACGGCCTCACGCTTTGGTCTATTGCCGCGAACGACGATCCGGTGCCGTCCGGCGATCCTGATGTCGAAGAGATGGTGACCACGGCTGTGGATCGCCGGCTGGACCTGGCGCTCCTCGCCCGCGAGGTGGAGCAGCAGCGGCTCGGGCTGGAGCTCGATCGCAAGTGGTTCCTCGCCAAGGGGAGCGTCGGGGTCGAGACAGAACGCAGCAGTGAGGGAGTCCAGGCCACCGGTCCGCACTTCAGCGTGGAACTCCCTATCTTCCATCAGCACCAGGCGGTATACGCCCGGCGGGAGGCACTCATCCGCCAGGCGGAGGAGCGCTTGGCGTCCCGCCGAGGCGCGGCCCGTGCCGAGGTGCGCACCGCGGCCGAACGGATGACGTTGGCCCGTCGTTCACTCGCCCGCTATGAGCGCGTGATCCTCCCCGAGCGGCGGAAGGTCGGCCAGCTCGCGCTCGCCGAGCACAACGCCATGATCACGGGCTACCCCGAACTGCTCGCCGCCAAGAGCGCCGAGGCCCGCTCGGCCATCGATGCGGCGCGAGCCCAGCAGGACTATTGGACCGCCCGCGCCGAGCTTGAGCGTGCGATGGGCGTTCGCGTCCCCGAGCGTGCGGAGTCTGTCGCCGTTCCCCCCGCCGGTGTCCCTTCCCAGCCACCTCCAACGGCGATGCCCGACATGCCGGGCATGAAACACCCTTGACCCAAGCGCACACGCCCAGCAAGCCAATCGACCGGAGTCCTCATCCATGAGCCAGCCCATGACACGCCGACAAGTGCTGACCGCGACCGCGGGAGCCTTCGCCGCCGCCCCTCTGCTTGCAGCGATGCAGCCGCAGCACGAGGGCCACGTCCCATCCAAGCCCGCGCCCCCGCCCGCAACCCCTCCCGCCTCGCCCGTCAACGGCGCTCGCGCGTACCGCCCCGTGATCGCCCTCGACACGCCGACCCTTCCCTACGAGCTCGACAACGGCGTGAAGGTCTTCAGGCTCGTGGCCGAGCCGGTCCAGCGGGAGTTCGCGCCCGGCGTGGTGGTCAACTGCTGGGGATACAACGGGCAGTCGCCCGGCCCGATGATCGAGGCTGTCGAGGGCGACCGCGTCCGCATCCTCGTGACCAACGAGCTGCCCAAGGGCATCCACACCACCGTGCACTGGCACGGCATCCTCCTCCCCAACGGCATGGACGGGGTGGGCGGGCTCACGCAGCGGCACATCCGCGAGGGCCAGACGTTCCGGTACGAGTTCACGCTCCGTCAGCACGGCACGTACATGTACCACCCGCACTTCGACGAGATGTTCCAGATGGGCCTCGGGCTCATGGGCCTGTTCGTGGTGCACCCGCGCGACCGCTCGGTGCGGCCCGTCGACCGCGACTACGCGATCCTCCTCAACGAGTGGCTCGTGCGGCCCGGCTCGGCCACACCCGACCCGACGGAGATGACCAACTTCAACCTGTTCACGTTCAACGGGCGGATGTTCCCCGGCACCTCGCCGATGCTCGCCCGTCTCGGCGAGCGGGTCCGGATCCGCATCGGCAACCTGAGCACGACCAACGCGCACCCGATCCACCTGCACGGGTTCTCGTTCAAGGTCACCGGCACCGACGGCGGCCCCATCCCCGAGGCGGGCCAGTGGCCCGAGGTCACGGTGAACGTGCCGACCGGCTCGGCGCGAGACATCGAGTTCGTCGCCGACGCGGAGGGCGACTGGGCCTTCCACTGCCACAAGGTCCACCATCTGATGAACGGCATGGGGCACAACCTGCCGCAACTGCTCGGAGTCGATCAGGCCGGGCCCGCGGCCCGCCTCGCTCGCCGGATCCCCGGCTACATGCCCATGCCCGCGAGCATGACCGGCATGATGGAGATGGTCCGCCCGCCGAACACGATCGGCAGCACTGTCGAAGGCCCCTTCGACGAGATCGACGCCGGCGGCATGTTCACGCTTGTCAAGGTGCGAGCCGCGTTGGAAGACGGGAAGGACCCCGGCTGGTACGCGCACCCGCCGGGCACCGTCGCCGAGCCCGTGGAGGGTTGAGTTGCTCCCTGATCACTGTTGCCGAACCCAGAAAGGAACACACCATGTGCTGCGGACCCGGACACAAACACTCGTGGCTGATGCTGCTGGGCTGCCTCGGGCCCCTGCTCCTGATCTTCGTGCTCCCGCTCGTCGGGGTGCGCGGGGGCTGGGTCATCCCGATCGCCCTGGCCGCCATGCTGGCGTGTCATCTTCTCGCCGCCACGTTTTCATGGCGCCGCGGCGGATCCGACCACGACGCTGCACGATCAACCGATCGGGTCCGGCCCGAAGGAGGGAGCAGCCATGCACATCATTGATCCCCGTCGCTTGGGCTTCGCGCTGGGCGCGACGCTCGCCGTGCTCCAACTCGCCTGCGCCGTCGTCATGGCTCTCGTGCCGAGAGACGCCGCGCTGCACTTCGCCAACGCGCTCGTCCACGGCATCGACTTCGGCCCCGTCCTCACATGGGACAAGACGTGGGCGCAGACCCTCACGGGAACGTTCTGCGTCTTTGTCTTCGGATGGTTGCTCGGGGCAACGATCGCCGCGTTCTACAACCTGACCGGGCCGCGCCGACCACCGGCCACGCCTCGCGGCACCGCGCACCCGCCGGGCACCGTATCCGACAAGCCCTAAGCCCTGCCGGTGCCGCAGCGCACTCGGCATTCACACTCGAACGTTCCCCGAGGCCCGGCGGGGTGTTGCCCGGGCCACCGTTCAAACCGTCCGCCGTCGACGACCGTCGCGGAGACACAGAAGGAGTCGATCATGTCCGCTCATTCCGCTTGCGCCGAAACCTGCCACCAGTGCATGGACGCATGCTTGGCCCTCATCCCGCACTGCCTGGCCCACTGCGCCAAGACCGGCCAGCCCGCCGACCCCGAGCACATCGGCACGCTGATGGACTGCGCCGAGATCTGCGCGGCGTCGCACAGCTTCCTGCACCGCAGTTCGCCGCACCACGCCGCGATCTGCGCCGCGTGCGCCACGGTGTGCGACGCCTGCGCTGCGTGCTGCGCCGAACTGGGGCTCGAGGACGCGTCGACCAAGACCTGTGCCGCCGCGTGCAAGGCGTGCGCCGACTCGTGCCGGAAGATGGCCAAGCACTGAACCCCCGCGCGGTCCGCCGGGCGGCAGCTCGACGGACCGCTTGCCCCGATCCCGCGTCAACCGGATCTGCCGTGTTTCCTCGGACGGGAAGCCTGCCCCGAGGGCTTGACGGATATACTCCGGGGGAGTATACTTTGGTGGAGGTTTTCGACCATGCCTGACAAGCGCAAGCACACCCAGAACGGCCACGCCAAGCCAGCGCGCCAAGCGGCAACCCGCGAGGCCGTCGTCCGCTCGCCGTCCACGGAGGCGGCTTCCGCGTGCTGCGGCTGCGGAGTTGCGCCCAAGGGCGACGTCGGGGCGGCACGCGATGGCGTCGGCCCTGGGGCGCACGCCGTCGGCGTCGATGCGTCTCTCAAGGAGGCCAACCTGAAGCACCTCAAGCGGATCGAGGGACAGGTGCGCGGCCTGGCGGCCATGATCGACGAGGACCGGTACTGCGCCGACATCATCCAGCAGTGCGCTGCTGTGCAGGAGTCACTCCGATCGGTCTCAAAGAACCTTCTGAAGAACCACCTCACGCACTGCGCGACGCACGCGATGCACGGCGCTCCGGCCCAGCGTGAGGCCATGGTCGAGGAGCTGATCACGCTGGTGGGCAGGATCGCCCGGTAGGACGTCGGACATCGGAACTGGTTGCGGCCCCGATCGCCCGCGTTGGGCGCGGTGGTGTGCTGCGCGTCGACAGTGGACAAGGAGACAACACATGGCGAATCAAAGAAAGACTTTCGGCACGGTGCTCGGCCTGGGTATCACCGCACTCACGCTGTCGGGATGCGCGAGCGGACCCCGCACGGACGGCCCGGCGGGGCTCACCGATCCGGCCGCTGTGGTCGAGAGTCCGACGGCGACGCTGGTCGTGCACGGCATGAGCTGCCCGCTGTGCGCCAACAACGTGGACAAGCAGCTGCTTGAGGTCCCCGGTGTCTCGAGCGTCCACGTGGACATGGGCACGGGCGAGGCCAAGGTGGAGTTCCTCCCCAAGGCCCGGGTCACCAAGCAGCAACTGGCCGACGCGGTCTACAAGAGCGGCTTCACGCTGGCGGAGGTTCGCGTCCCATGAGCCTGCTCCTCCGTCGACCACGATCCGTTCCATTTCTCCGATGCGGGCTCGCCGCGACACTCGCGGTCGTCCTCGCGCCCGTCGCGCTGGCGCAGGAGGCGACGAACACGCCGGCCGCGACCCAGCCCTCGGTGGGCAAGTGGTACCTCCGCGAGAAGGTGCAGTACTTCAAGCTCGGCAACGACCCGTCGCCGGAGAAACGCGACATCGACAAGATCGTGGCCACCACCACGCTCGCCTATGGCATCACCCGCGACCTCTCGGCTTCGCTCGAACTCCCGCTCGTGCTCAGCTTTGAGGATCCCGTGGGAACCGCCGGGAGCAACACCGACTTCGGAGCCAACGACCTCTCGCTTTCGCTCAAGTGGCGCCCGTTCCAGTGGGATCTCAACCCCGTCGACTCGGTGCGGCTCGCCTTCTTCGGCGGCGTCGAAGCGCCGACGGGCTCGGGCGACTTCGGGAGCCACTCCTGGGATCCGTACGTGGGGGCGGTCTTCACGGCGATCCTCGGGCGCCACGGTTTCAACCAGAGCCTCTCGTACAAGTTCAACACCGGGGGCGACCGCTTCAACACCCGCGCCGGCGACGGGCCCGACGACGCGCTCCGCTACGACACGGCCTACTTGTTCCGCCTCGACCCGGCGGAGTACACCGCGCAAACCACCGCAGCGACGTATCTCACGTTCGAACTCAACGGCCTGTACGAGACCGGCGGCGACAACGAGATCCTCTTCGGACCTGGGCTGCTGTACGAGGCCCGGACCTTCGCGCTCGAGGCCACCGTCGGCTTCCCCATTGTGCAGGACGTGCGAGAGCGCCCCGAGACCGACCTCGTCGTCACCCTCGGGTTCAGGATCCTGTTCTGATGACACAGAGGAGACGCCATTAGCTGCAACTGCGGATGCCACGATGACAAGCCCCCGGCTACGGGATGGCGCAGGTATGTGCCGGTGATCGTGGGCGTGGGAGTGCTCGCCGCCATCATCGCGGGGGCCTTCCTGAGGAAGGACGGCACCCAGGACCGCGGTTCGACTCTGCAAGCTCCGAAGACGACGGCCCGAACGCCGTGAAAGAAGTCGACACACTAGGACCACGATGACAAGCCACGACCACCACGGGAATCATCACGGTCCCGAGCCCTCGCCACGGGTTGGGACCGCGGTGACCGAGCGGACCGATCTGCCCATCAAAGGCATGACCTGTGCCTCGTGTGCGGCACGGATCGAGAAGCGCCTGGCAAAGCAGGCCGGCGTCGCGTCCGCGAGCGTGAGCTTCGCGACCAAGGTGGCGACCGTGACGTTCGACCCCGCCGCCACGGGGCCGGAGATGCTCGCCAAGGCGGTGGACGACATCGGGTACAAGGCTGTGGTACCCGAGATCCGTTCCGCGCCGGCTGCGGCGAAGCACACGGCGATGAACCCCGCCCACGGTCAGCCCGGGCACGACCACGCGGCGATGCTCGCGGCGCAGGGGCACGGCCCGCACGCCGGACACACGATGCACGGTGGTGTGGCGAGCGAGGACCACTCGGCCCACATGAACGTCGGCGAGGCGGAGGCCCGGCGGCTGCTGATCAAGACGACCGTCGGGGCCGTGCTGTCGCTGCCGGTGCTGGTTGTCGCGATGTCGCACGGCAAGATCGACGCCTTCAACGTCCCCTGGATCAACTGGCTCCAGCTCGCGCTCACGACGCCGGTGATGTTCTGGTGCGGATGGCAGTTCTTCCGTTCCGCCTGGAAGGGCTTGCGGCACTTCAGCGCCAACATGGACACGCTCGTGGCGATGGGCACCGGCGCGGCATACCTCTATTCGCTCGCGGCGACCATCTGGCCGGGGTTCTTTGCAGGTGTGAGCGGAGCCGCGGCCCATGCCGCACACGCCGACGGCACGATGGGCGGCATGGTCATGGTCCCCGTGTACTACGAGGCCGCGGCGGTCATCATCGTCCTGATCCTGCTGGGCAAGTACTTCGAGGCCCGGGCCACGGGACGGACCAGCGCCGCGATCAAGCGTCTGATCGGATTGCAGCCCAAGACCGCACGGGTCATTCGGAACGGCTCCGAGCAGGATGTGCCGATCGAATCCGTGATCGTGGGCGACCGCGTGCTGGTGCGCCCAGGCGAGAAGATCCCCGTGGACGGGAACGTCGAGAGCGGCCAGTCCGCGGTGGATGAGTCCATGCTCACCGGCGAGAGCGTGCCCGTCGAGAAGGCCGCCGGCGACAGAGTCTTTGGCGCGACGATGAACACGACCGGCGCCCTGCGGCTGGTGGCGACCAAGGTCGGGGCCGACTCGGCCCTCCAGCAGATCGTGCGGCTTGTGCAGGAGGCGCAGGGCAGCAAGGCCCCGATCGCCCGCCTGGCCGACACGATCAGCGGCGTGTTCGTTCCCATCGTGATCGCCATCGCTATCGTGACGTTCGTGGTCTGGTGGTTCGTCTCACCGGCAGACTCGCGGCTCAGCATGGCGCTGGTCACGGCCGTCTCGGTGCTCATCATCGCGTGCCCGTGCGCCCTGGGGCTGGCAACCCCGACTGCGATCATGGTGGGAACGGGTCGCGGCGCGGAGACGGGCATCCTCATCAAGGGCGGCGAATCGCTGGAGACGGCGCACAAGCTCACGGCGATCATCCTCGACAAGACCGGCACCATCACGCACGGCAAGCCATCCGTGACCGACGTCGTGCCCTCCCGAAGTTCGTCCTTCGACACCACCCAGCTGCTCCGGCTCGCCGCCTCGGCCGAACGGCGCAGCGAGCACCCGCTCGCGGCTGCGATCGTGCGTGAGGCTGGCGCTCGCGGGCTCACACTTGCGGAGCCCACGGCTTTCCAGGCCGTGGTCGGACACGGTGTGGAGGCGGTGGTCGACGGCCATCGCGTGCTGGTCGGCAAAGCTGGCCTGCTCGACCAGCGCGGCGTCGCGGTGTCGCTCTCGGACGATGCCGCGAAGCTCGCGGCCCTCGGGCGGACTCCCATGTTCGTCGCGGTGGACGGGCGCGAGGCTGGCATCGTCGCCGTCGCCGACACCGTCCGCCCCGAGTCCAAGGACGCCATCGCGACGATGCACGGGCTCGGTCTGCGTGTGGTGATGATGACGGGTGACAATCGGCGCACCGCCGAGGCCGTGGCCTCGCAGGTGGGCGTGGACCTCGTCTTCGCCGAGGTGTTGCCCCAGGACAAGGCCGACAAGGTCAAGTCGCTCCAGGCGGAGGGCCACGTGGTCGGCATGGTGGGCGACGGCATCAACGACGCGCCGGCGCTGGCGCAGGCCGACGTCGGCCTCGCCGTCGGCACGGGGACGGACGTCGCGATGGAGGCCGCCGACATCACGCTCATGCGGGGCGACCTGCGCGCCGTGCCGCAAGCGATCGCGCTGTCGCGAGCCACGATGCGAACGATCAAGCAGAACCTCTTCTGGGCCTTCGTCTACAACATCGTGGGCATCCCCGTCGCCGCCGGGGTGCTCTATCCGCTCACCGGCTGGCTGCTCTCACCCATCATCGCCAGCGCCGCGATGGCGTTCAGCAGCGTCAGCGTGGTACTCAACAGTCTGCGTCTGCGCAGATCTGGCTAACCGGCAAGGACTCCGTCCGAGAATGCGGTCGCCGGCCGAATTGCCGTCGCGGCAGTAGTCTTCTGGCGCATCCCACATGGAAAGTGCGATGGCCTGCGCTCCCGCGCTTGAACTCCGCGTGACGAGCTGCGTAACGTGACATGGATTCCTCTCCATCACGCACGGCGTGTCGGAGTCGAATCCAGACGTTGCGGCGAAGGGGCACGATGCTCCGCCAGCCGCCAGCCCGCAGTTCTCGCGGGCGTCCCGACCTCGGAGGCACGGCTTCCGGGCGAACCCCAGGCACGGCTTGGACTGGGATCCACACGAAGCAGCACAACTGAGTCATTCGTGCCGTCGCGACCTGCGTCGCTGGCTCATCGCATGCTCGCGGTGTGTTGGCGCTCCAGCGTCGCGTCGGCGATCCCCGTCCGTACAAGATGCCGCGCGGCCGCTTCGACGTGATCGATCCGGCGCCGGCGAAAGGAAACACCATATGGATCCGAACATCCTTCTCAACAACCCCGACCTGCCCCCGAAGCTGCCGCAAGGAACGGTGGTGCAGCTCATCCCGATCGAGCGCATCAACCCCGCGCCGTACAACCCGCGCGTTGACCTGAAGCCCGGCGATCCGGGGTACGACAAGCTTGTCAAGAGCATCGCCGAGTTCGGGCTCGTCGAGCCGCTGGTCTGGAACCAGCGCAGCGGCCACCTCGTCGGCGGCCATCAGCGGCTGAAGATCCTCCGTGACCGCGGTGATGAGATGGTGCCGGTCGTGGTCGTGGATCTTTCGTCGCAGAAGGAACGTGCCCTCAACCTCGCCCTCAACAAGATCCAGGGCGACTGGGACGACACCAGGCTCGCGGAGGTTCTCCAGCACTTGATGCTGACGCCGCACCTTGATTGGGACCTCACCGGCTTCGAGTTCGATGAGGCCAAGGACATCATCGCCGAGGTGCTCGCCGACGCCGAGGAAGAAGCCGAAGAGGAGTTCGACGCGGAGCAGGAGCTGGCGAAGGCCGCGGCGCAGCCGGCCGTGACGCAGCCGGGCGACCTCATCCTGCTCGGCACCGATCCCGCCCGCCAGCACCGGCTGCTCTGCGGCGACAGCACCAACCCCGAGCACGTGCGTCGTCTGATGGACGGCGAGCGGGCGGCGCTGTTTGCGACAGATCCGCCGTACCTCGTCGATTACGACGGCACCAACCACCCCGGGGCCAAGGCGGGCGTGAAAAACAAGGACTGGTCGGGCACCTACGGCGTGACCTGGGACGACGCCGACGCCAACAGCGATCTTTACGACCGGTTCATCGCAACCGCAGTGGCGGAGGCGATCGCGCCGAACGCGGCGTGGTACTGCTGGCACGCCTCACGCCGCCAGGCGATGCTCGAAGCGGCGTGGAACCGCCACGGCGCGTTTGTTCACTGCCAGATCATCTGGGCCAAGAACCGCCCGGTGCTCACGCGGACGTGGTACGCCTGGCAGCACGAGCCGTGCCTGATGGGCTGGATCCGCGGCAACCTGCCCCATCGCGCCGACGAATCGCGGCTCTCCACGGTCTGGTCGATCGACACCATCCCCAACGGCGACCAGCGCCCCGACCACCCCACGCCCAAGCCGCTGGAGGTCTTCGAGATCCCGATGCGGCAGCACACCAGGCCCGGCGAGGTCTGCTACGAGCCCTTCGCCGGCAGCGGCACGCAGATCATCGCGGCACAGCGGCTGCGGCGGCGCTGCTTTGCGATCGAGATCTCACCGGTCTACTGCGACCTCATCGTGCGGCGGTTCATCAAGCTGGCCGGCGAGGACGCCGTGGCGCCAGAGATCGCCGAGCGATACCGCGTTCGCGAGGTGCCTGCGCAGACGGTTGAGACGGCTGCTCAACCCACGGAGGGCGGGCAGTGAGCGAAAGCCACGACCCTTCGATTCCAGAGGAGCAGGGCGGCGGCGCTGACCAAGCGCCGCCGCCTCGCGCGCGGAGGCCTGTTCCCGAGCCCGAAGAGCCAGTCGAGTCCGACCACGCGACGGTGCTCGACATCCTCCGCGCGATCAAGTCCGGCCAGGTGAACCCGCGCAACGTCCGACCCGACGACCGGCGATTGTGCGTCGCTCATCTGGTGGGCGAAGGGTTGTCGGTCTCCGAGGTGGCGCAGGTGCTGCGGATCAGCGTGCGGACGGTGGCCCGCGACCGCCGGGCGATCAACGAGGAGAACGCGATCCAGCCCGATGCACGGCTGGCCGGCCTGTACGCGGGCCGGCTCGCCGCGGAGGCCGAGGCGACGATCGGCCGCATCCGCCGCGTCACCCGCGACAAGGACACGCCGCACGCGGTCAGGATCGACGGCGAGTTCAAGTGCTACGACGTTCTCGACCGCTTCGTGCAGCGCCTGCAGTCCATGGGCTACCTGCCGACGGCCGCGCACCGGATTCAAGCCGATCTAACCCACAACACCGGCGACCTGAGCAGCCTCGCGGAGCTGAAGGCCGAGCTCACCCGGCTCGAGTCCATCGACGCCGAGTGCCGTGTCATCGAGTCAGATGGAATCGGCGACGCCATGGATGACGCGTCTGAAGGCGACCTTCCTGCTCACGCCGGAGAGCATTCGGCACTGAGGGGCCCGGCCGGTGCATCCGTGCCTCGAGCCCAGACACGCGTTGAACGCGAGCGCCTGGAAGAGCAGGACATCAAGCGACGCATCGAAGAGAAGTGGAGGACCAAGAAGCCCGATGTCCAAGACCTCTGACACCCTCGTCGGCGTGCGGGCGGCGCTCTCGCTTCACCGTCGATCACTCGCGTCGCAGTCGCCTCGGGCGTTCGCCAAGGTGTACCTCGCCCGCCACTTCCGCTTGAAGCCCTCGCGCATGCACGAGGGGGTCTTCGAGCTGCTGGGTCAGGCCACCCAAGAACGCTCGAAGCGTCTAGCCGTCGCCGCGCCGCGCGGCCACGCCAAGAGCACCGTGGTCAGCCTGGCCTACGTGCTGTGGTCGGCGCTGTACCGCCACGAGCCGCTGATCCTGCTGGTCTCCGCCACACGCGAGCAGGCGGTGCAACTGCTCAAGAACGTCAAGGACGAGATCCAGGGCAACGAGCTGCTGCTGGAGGACTTCCCGGAGGTCTGCTCTCGCCCGGGCGAGGGCCGCACGCCCAAGCCGTGGCGCGACAACAACATCCTCCTCCGCAATGGCGTCATGATCCGCGCCCTCGGCAGCGGCCAGGGCCTCCGCGGCGTGCGCCACGGCGCCAGCCGCCCCAGCCTGATCATCGGCGACGACCTCGAGAACCAGGAGCAGTGCGAGTCGCCCGAGCAGCGTGCCAAGATGCGCGACTGGTTCGAGAAGACGCTACTCAAGGCCGGCGACGGCCGCACCAACGTCGTGATCGTCGGCACCGTCCTGCACTACGACTCGCTCCTGGCCACCCTCGTCAACCCCGTCCGCGGCAAGGGTTCGGGCTGGGACAGCCGCGTATACCGCGCCGTCGAGTCCTTCAGCGAGCGCGCCGACCTCTGGGACCGCTGGGAGTCGATCCGCGTCGGCGAGGCCGAGCACGACGGCCGGCGCGGCCCGGTGGCGGCGGCGGCGTTCTTCGAGGCGAACAGACAGGAGATGCTCCGCGGCACGCGCGTGCTCTGGCCCGAGATGGAGGACTACCACCGGCTGATGCAGACCCGCGTCGACGAGGGTCGGCTGAGCTTCCAATCCGAGAAGCAGAACGAACCACTCGACCCCGAGCAGTGTCTCTTCTCGTCGGCGTCGTTCCGCTACTGGGATGATCAGAGCTCCGATCCTTCAGATCCCGCAGAGCTTCTCCGCAAGCTCGGCCCGCACACCCGCATCTATGGTGCCTGCGACCCGAGTCTGGGACGCCACGTCGGTCGCGGCGACTACACCGCGATCATCACCGTGGCCAAGGACGTCCGGGACGACTCGATCTACGTCCTCGACGCCGACATCGCCCGCCGCAAGCCCGAGCAGACCATCGAGCGGATCCTCGCGCTGGCGGGCGTGTACCGCTACGACGACTTCATCGTCGAGTCCAACCAGTTCCAGGAGATCATGGTCCGCCAGCTCGAGCACCTCGCCCGCACCCGCGGCGTGCGCCTCTACCCCCGCGCGGTGAGCAACACCGCCAACAAGCAGGCGCGGGTGGAGGGCCTCGAGCCGCTGATCAGCTCCGGCCGCCTCAAGTTCAGCCGCCGCCAATCCACGCTGCTGGACCAGCTCCGCCACTTTCCACTCGGCGCACACGACGACGGCCCCGACGCCCTCGAACTCGTCGTCACCCGCGCCGTCGAACGCCGAACAGCGAAGTTCGGGCGGTACGTGATGTGAGAGATCATCGCCTGGTGGTCGCAGTTCGTCGATCGATCCCGGCTACGCACCCGGAACCGGGGTGGACACGACGACCGACCACGCGCTTTCCAGAGGCTTGACCGCGTGAGGAAGGATCGGTAAGATATTCTTACCAGTAGAAAGGACGCCCATGACCACACGCATCAAGTCCGATGAGGCCGTCGAGCGGATCGTACACGAACTCCTGGGCCGTGGAGGCCATCCGTCTTCCGTGCGAGACGGCGACAACCTCATGCAGGCGGGACTCACCAGCCAAGACGGCGTTGAGATGGCTTGCGACTTGGAGGCGCGATTGGGCATCATCGTCCCAGGCGACTTCAACCCACTCGTCCACGAGAGCGGAAGCCGCATGCGCACGCTCGGTGAACTCAAGGCGTGGGCCCGCGCCCAGCAGCCGACCACGGCGAAGAAGGGAGGCTGAAAGAATGGACGAAGCAGTCGTACAACGTGAAGCTATCGCGCGGCGGCTCCGTGTCGCGCGTGAGCAGGCCGGCCTGAGTCAGGGACAGGTGGCCAAGCTCATGAGCTGGCACCGCCCTACCGTCAGCCAGATCGAGGCCGGTCAGCGACGGGTCAGCGCCGAAGAGCTCGCCTCGCTCGCCAAACACTACTGCGTCTCGGTGTCGTGGTTGGCGAAGACCGGAGAACCAGACCAGGACCAGGCCGACCCCCAGCTCGAGCTCGCGGCGAAGGAACTCGGGAGGCTCAAGCCCGACGACCTCCAACGCGTCATCAAGCTGCTCACCGCCCTTAAGAAGAGAGGGGGTGGCCATGGCGATCACCGTTGATGTCGCCCGCCTGGCGCTCCGCAAGGCTATCGAGACCCGCAAGCGATTGGCGATCCCGATGGACCACGCCGTCTGCGCTGTGGACGTCGCGCAGCAACTCGACCTCGAAGTGTGGTTCAAGCCGCTCGCGAGCCTGGCGGGGATGTACTCCGGGGCAGACGACCCGACGATCATCATCGGATCGGACCGCCCCGCCGGCTACCAGGCATCCGTCTGCTCGCACGAGATCGGTCACCATGTGTTTGGGCATGGAACCAGAGTCGATGAGTATGTCGAGGGCGCCGGTCGCGCCAGATCTGACGACCCAGACGAGTCCCTCGCGAACCTCTTCGGCAGTCACCTCCTCATGCCTCAGGCCGCGGTCGCTCGCGTGTTTGCGGCGCGTGGATGGTCGTTGAAACACCCGACGCCCGAGCAGGTCTACATCGCCGCCGGATACCTCGGCGTGGGTTACCAGGCACTCGTCCATCACCTTCGATGGACGATCCGCTCATTGGCCGGAAGTGTCTTCGACCATCTGCTCGGGTTCCAGGCCAAGGACATCCGTCAGTCGCTCCGCGGCCGTGCCACGCCGCAGAACCTCATCGTTGTGGACGTTCACTGGCTGGACCGCCCCATTGATCTGGTGGCCGGAGACTTGGCGTTTCTGCCCACCGGTGCTCGGGTTGAAGGCATGGCCGTTCAGCTCATCGATGAAAGCGAGGACCGCGTTACGATCCGCGCCACACGGCGCGGCATCGCACGGGCCGAGGCCTCCCGGCCCGAGTGGAGTTCGTTCATTCGGGTCATGCCAAAGTGCTATGACGGCGCCGCGGTCCATCGACACCTGGAGGATCCAGATGAGCCATGAGAACTGTGTCGTACCCGGTGGCAACCTATCCGTGGTTTGGGCCCGTGCTTTCCTTCGCGTGTTCGATGCGACCGGGGGCGAGCTCGCGCACCCGCTGCTGCTGTCGGTCACAGAGTTCAACAACCTCGGGGAGCCGGTCGAGATCCCGGCTATCAGAGACGCCCTCGACGAGACCATCGACGCCATCAACAAGGGTGGCAATAAACGCAAGCTCCAGGGCGTCTCCGCCACCGCCAGCACCATCTTCCCGCACATGAGCTGGTCACCCAGGTCCACCCGCCCCGCCGCCGAGCTGTTCGACCACTACAGGGACAAGGTGTACCCGAGGCTGAAGAAGCTCTGTTCGCTCAACACGCATGGGACGTACTTCCTCCGCATGATCGACTGCCCGAGTTGCCGCCCCGATGGCACCCGTGTCAACCAGCTCGGGTCGATCATCGAGTGGTGGAGGCGAGACCGGGCCCAGGGCAAACGCACGCGCCGGAGCGCCATGCAGGTGTCCATCTACGACCCACCCCGCGACCACACCGGTTCGGGCCAAGGCGGCTTCCCCTGCTTGCAGCAGGTCAGCTTCGGGTGGAGCGACCGTGGCCTCGTGCTCTCGGCGTACTACCCGACCGAGTGGATTCTCGACCGCGGGTACGGCAACTACCTTGGCCTCTGCCAGCTCGGGGCGTTCATGGCGCATGAGATGGAGCTGCCTCTTGACCGGGTGAACATCTTCGTCGCGCTCCCCGAGCGTGGGAGCGTCTCCAAGTCGGCCACCCAGTCGCTCGCGGACCTGCTCCGTTGCTACGAGTGCAATCCCTTGCCCGCAGCGGAGGCAACTCCATGACCGCCGGTCGACTCATCGTTCTGGAAGGTCCGGACGGTGCCGGCAAGAGCACGACATCGGCGCGCTTGGCCGAGCGGCTGCGCTCGGCCGGGGAGTGCGTGTCCTGCTTTGCGCTCCCAGGCAACGAACCCGGCTCGCTCGGCAAACACGTGCACGGCCTCCACCACGAACCGACGCGTCACGGGGTCCGTGGCATCCACGCTACGGCTCTGCAAGTGCTGCACGCTGCCGCTCACATTGACTCGATCTACACCACTATCCGGCCAGCGCTGGAGCGGGGAGACATCGTGATCATGGACCGGTTCTGGTGGTCCACCCTCGTCTACGGCCGCGTCACAGGAGTCGACGCCGTGACGCTCGGGTTGCTACAGCAACTCGCCGAGCACCACTGGAGATTCGCCGTGCCGTCGGCTGCCTACGTGCTCATGGGACAGTCGGATGGTCCGCCAAGCGCGCAGAGCCAGACGGATCAGCTCCGCCACGCCTACTCGGAGTTCGTTGCGGCGCTCACGGTCTCTTTCCCAGTCCGGGTACTGCACGCTAGCGGAGTGAACGACCACTATGCAGAGCAGATCCTGCAGGAGTTCGGGGCCCGTGGCCGACGTAGTCCCGCATGAGTCCAGCGATGCCCCGAGCCACCTCACAACGCCGACCTCGCCGCAAAGGGCCTGCCGAACGTCCGTCGGCGCCCTATGTGTTCAGTCGACTGGCCCCGGTTCAAACTACTCCGGTCTACGACACGTACTGGCGGTTCGCGGTCGAGCGACAGGCCATTCTCCTCCGTCGCGCCCGCGGCGCTCCGGCCCCTTGGACGAAAGATCCAGTCCTCTTACGGCACAAGTTTACCAATGCGTACCGGGCGGCCGACCGCGTCAGTCAGTTCCTGATTGCGCATGTCATTTACCAGGGTTCCGCGCAAGCGGACGAGGTCGTGTTCCGAGTCCTGCTTTTCAAGCTGTTCAACAAGATTGAGACGTGGGAACTCTTGCAGCAACGACTTGGCGAACTGTCGTGGAGGCGATTCGAAGCCTCTCAGTATGCCGCCATTCTCTCTGGCGCCAGAGCGGCGGGCACGCGCATCTATTCACCGGCATACATCATGCCTTCCGCACGTTCGGCATTCGGATCTGCGGAGAAACACCGCAATCATCTCGCACTGATCGAGCACATGATGCGGGACCGCGTGACAACCAAGATCACGAAGGCGGCGAGCTTGGGCGGCGTGTACGCAACGCTTCGCTCGTATCCATCGCTTGGTCCATTCCTCGCATTCCAAATGGCGATCGACCTGAACTACTCGCCGATCATCGACTTTGACGAGATGTCGTTCGTTGTGCCCGGCCCGGGGGCTCTGGACGGAATCGCCAAGTGCTTCAGCACGCGAGCCGGGCTCAACGAGGTCGACATCATCAAGCTCGTTGCCGACCGACAGGACGCCGAGTTCCAGAGTCGGGGTTTGACGTTCGAGCCTCTTGGCCATCGTCGGCTCCAACTGGTCGACTGCCAGAATCTCTTCTGCGAAGTAGATAAGTACGCGCGCGTGGCTCATCCAGAGGTCCAGGGCCTCAGCGGACGGACGCGCATCAAGCAGGTCTTTACGCCGAAGCGCGAGCTTCTAAAGCTCTGGTTCCCGCCGAAGTGGGGCGTCAACGAGGTCCTTTCCAAGCAGTTGCAGCAGGTGCCAAGATGAATGTCTTCAACGCCAACTCCGCTGACTTGGCATGGCGACAGGCCGCCGATGCCATCGTCCGCCGCCACGGCGCTGACGAGGTGGAGTCTCGCAACGGTCGAGCTGTCGAACTCGTCCACGCATGCGTGACCGTCACCAACCCGCGCGCACGCTGGATCGCTTCCCGTTTGCCAGCGATGAACATCGCCTTGGCAATCGCGGAGGTGGCACAGATCGTGGCCGCTGGGGACGACGTGCCGTTCCTCGAGCATTGGTTCCCAAAGTACGGTGAGTACGTGGGGAGTCGTGACAAGGCCGCCGGCGCCTATGGCACACGGCTTCGGGTCAGGTGGGGTTTCGATCAGATCGCGCGAGCGGCCGAATCGCTGGCTGCTCGTGGCGAGAGCCGACAGGTCGTCCTCTCAATCTGGGACCCCCGGACGGACTTGCCAGAAGCCAATGGGTGCCCCAGGTCGGGTGACGTCCCCTGCAACGTCCTGAGCTGCCTCCGGCTGGTTGGCGGCCGGCTCCATTGGCTCCAGACCGTGCGGAGCAACGACCTATTCCGTGGCCTGCCGAACAACATCGTTCAATTCACCTGCCTTCAGGAGATCATCGCTGGCTGGATCGGAGCCGACGTCGGCCAGTACTCGCACACCATCAGCAGTTTGCATGCATATGTGAAGTCTCTCAGCGAGTTTCACATCGACCCAGAGGTGCCCGCAGTCGGCGAATCGTTCGACATCAGGCTTCCGCGCTCTGATGCAGAGGTCGCATGGACTAACTTGTACCGACTGGCGCAAGAGCTCGTCGCCCAAACGAACGACCGCCCGTCTCTGCCATCGTTTGCCACCGCGACCGACCTCGGACCCCTTCAGCCTATGTACTGGATACTCGTCGCCGAGAACGCCAGAAGACGCGGATGGCAAGCCCAGTCACAAGAGGCCGTGCAGATGTGCCATGACCGCACGCTAGTAACGATGTGGCACCGGTGGATCCGACGATTCGATGCACGGCATGCCCATTCGTGATGATTGGTGTTTCTCAACCCGTGCGTCTCGCGCGAGTCTGGGCCGGGGTGGTCCGACTGGGTCTCGCTCCCTGAACCTGTTCGGCCCAGCGAAAAGATCGCCCGAGATATCAAAGCCAGTCGCGATCGTGGGCACATGGACCTTGGACCTCGGATCTGACGTTCCTGCTCCTTGGTCATGCGCACGAGACTATCTCATGGCTCTGACGTCTCAAACAACCCTCGGGCGTATTTCCTGAACCGAGCCTTGGACCCTTTGGCCGCGATCTCGCGGATGATGGCGGCGTACAGCGTTGCCTCGGGGGTCTTGCCGCTCGGGCTCTTCCACAGGCCTCTGGCGGCCATCTGCTCGATCAACTCCTTCGCCGTCATCGGTTTGTTGGCATCGGCGATGATCTGTGCCGCGGCGTCCAGAGCACCCGGGCGTTTGGGCTTGATTGCCTTGCTGGCCTTTGGTGGCTTCCCCGTGTTCTTGTTCGCACTCCTCGCGGCGCTCGGCTTGCCCTGCAATCGCTGCTGGATCTCGGCGATCGCGGCCTTCCGGGCCCTCTCGGTGCCCGCCACCGGTGCGGCTTTGGAGTTGGCGTCAACCTTCTTGCTCTTTCCACTTCCTGACTTCTTCCCAGTCATAGGACTTCCTTTCCGTTGATGGCGATCGTGGCAGAGTGCCGCGGCAACGCGTGGCCGGCGACGGTGCCGACACGCAACGGATAGGACCATCAACAGGCGAGGAAGGCAAGGTCCATCTGCAGCTACTCCGGCCCATTCACGCGATCGGGCTGGCGTCACCGACTCGCGATGCGTGATCCACTCGCGTCGTCCACCGCTCTCCGGATCTGCGGAACTCGGTTACCGAAGATTCGCGCGGATGTGCGCCGAAACCCCTTGCCATCTCCGAGATTACATGGCTCAGTGTGTGCGCCGAGCCGGGATTGGCGCAACTGACGCGAGGTCCCAGATGACGGCGGGAGTTGACTGTGAAGCACGAACCGAAAGCCCAACATCCCGGACCTGCGCGGCTTGATAACGAACAACGCGAGGCGCGGGCCGGCGCCATTGATGTCGCGCGCCTTGCGGACCTTTCCATTGCGGATCTACGAGATCTGTGGCTGAAGCACATGGGCCGGGCATCGCCGCCGTCGCAGAAGCGACTGTTGATCCGCGAGTTGGCGTGGCGGGTGCAGGAACGCGTCCACGGCGGCCTCGACGTCGAGACGCGGAGGCTCCTCTCCCGCGCCATGCGAGCCGCGACAGCGGACGACAAGCCTGTCGATGCGGCCGCAGACGCGAACGGCGTGCAGGTGCCAACCGCGAAGCGCCGGCCGCGGGGCGCTGCTTCGACAGCGCGGGCCTCGGGAAACGACCTCCCACCGGCCACGAAGCTCTCCCGTGTCTGGAAAGGAGTCCGGTATGAGGTCTACGTCCTTGACGGCGGCCGCTTCCGCTTGGGGGGACGCGACGAGACCTACGCCAGCCTCAGCGAGATCGCCCGCGAGATCACCGGCACGCGCTGGTCCGGCCCGCGGTTCTTTGGGCTGACGACGCGTGAGGGTTCCGGCGACGAAGACCCGCGCTCGAGCAACAGGCAACGCCCACGCCGCAACGGAGGTGACTCATGACCACGCCGATCGTTCGCTGCGCCGTCTACACGCGCAAGTCGAGCGAGGAGGGCCTCGACATGGCCTTCAACTCGCTCGACGCTCAACGCGAGGCCGGTCTTGACTACATCAAGAGCCAGAAGCACCAGGGATGGACCGCCATCACTACCGCCTACGACGACGGCGGCTACTCCGGCGGCTCGACCGACCGGCCCGGCCTCCAGCGACTCCTCGACGACATCCGCAAGGGCCGCGTCGACGTCGTCGTGGTCTACAAGGTCGACCGCCTCTCGCGATCACTGGCCGACTTCGCCCGGCTCATGCAGACCTTCGACGAGCACAACGTCTCGTTTGTCTCCGTGACCCAGCAGTTCAACACCACGACGTCGATGGGCCGGCTGACGCTGAACATGCTCCTCTCTTTCGCCCAGTTCGAGCGCGAGGTTGCGGGCGAGCGCATCCGCGACAAGATCGCCGCGACCAAGCGCAAGGGCGTCTGGGTCTGTGGCCAGCCTCCAGTGGGCTACCGGCTGCCGTGCGAAGGTGATGCCGACTTCGTGCCGGGCGACCGCACGCTCCGGGTGATCGAACCGGAGGCCGAGTTGGTTCGCGCAATCTTCAATGGCTACCTCGAACTCGGCTCGCTGGTCGACCTCGCCGCCAGGCTCAACGCCGAGGGCCATACCACCAAGAGCTGGACTAGCAGTCGCGGCAAGATCCACGGCGGACGCCCCCTCACCGCCGCGTTCCTCTACCGAGTCCTGACCAACCCGGTCTACATCGGCAAGATCGCTCACACCCGCGGCCGCAACAACAAGAGCGTCTCCAAGCAGACTGAGGTCCACCAGGGGCACCACCAACCGATCATCGACCAAGCGACTTGGGACAGCGTCCATGCCCGGATGGGCACGATCGAACGCGAGTCGCGCCACAAGTGGACGCACACCCACCTGCTCAAGGGCAAGATCCGCACCTCCGAGGGGCACGCCATGAGCCCGGGGTCGGTGCAGCGCCCGGTGTCGAAGCGCGACGATTGCCGCCGCGTTCGCGGCGACACGGCTCGACGCATCGTCCGCTACTACGTCAGCCAGAAGGCCGTGAAGCAGGGCTTCATGACCTGTCCGATCAAGACGATCAACGCGGCGCACATCGACGACCTGATCCGCGGCTTGGTGCTCGATCACCTCAAGAACCACCATCACGCCAACCTGCGCGATCAGCAACCCGAGACACGAGACCGCTGGATCCGCGAGGTTGTTCACCGAGTGGTGGTTGCTACGGACCGCATCACCGTCGAACTGATCCACGAGCGGATCGCCGCATGCGTCGATGCGGCACGCGACCAGGGAACCAGCCGCGCGGCGAGCGCCTGCGACAGCACCAAAGCGGTACCGGCATGCCCCTTCACGCCCGAGATCGAAGATCGCGGCCAGCACATGACGCTCACGCTACGCATCCAGATCAAGCGCCACGACGGCCGCCGCGTGCTCCTCAGCCCCGACGGCCACGACCTGCTGACCACCATCACGCCCGACGGATGCCCGGTCACCCGCGACCACCTCGTCCGCGCGGTCGGCCTCGCCTTCGCGTGGCACCGCGAGTTGACACGGGCGGACCGCACAATCGAGTCGGTCGCGGTGCGCGCCGGCGTGACCGCCGGACGGGTTCACTCGATCCTCACACTGACGCAGCTCAGCCCGACGATCCTTCGATCGGTCCTCACCGGCTCTCTCGGATCGAGCGTCACCCTGCTCGATCTGCTCCGAGCAGCCCAGCGCTTGGACTGGTCGCGGCAGGCCCAGGCGCTCGGCGCGTGACCGTCGCTGACTGAACCCGTCGATCACCCGAGCCACGCCTGAGATCACACCGCGCCGCTCGCTCGACCGGCGGACATCGCGCGAACATCGCCCTGAATTACAGCGGCTGTCGAGTGCCCCTTGGCCGCGCGCTCTGCCAAGCCTCAGCGAGCGCCGGGCGCGCACCGCGAGGTCCGAGTTGATCGACCCTCGAATTCCACACTGCCGAAACTGGCCCCGAGAGACTTTCGGGCGAATACGGCCCGAAGCCGACCGCATCGGCGATCTCCCGCGTCTTTCCGCGCCCGAGACTCGCGGAATCTCGCGGGAAATCGCGAAGAAACGACAAAGCGGGAGACCCTCGCAAGGAGAGTCTCCCGCTCAAGCGGAGAGGGGGGGATTCGAACCCCCGATACAGGCCTAAACCCGTATAACGGTTTAGCAAACCGCCGCCTTCAGCCTCTCGGCCACCTCTCCAGAATGCCGCCGCAGCCCCTTGGGGCTTACGCCGACGCGCGGGCAGGATCGGCTGAAAGCCCGCCCGGTGTGTACCGACTTTTCACTCGCCCAAACCGCCTTCGATCCGACAATGCCGAGGGCCGGACTTGAACCGGCGACCTGCGGGTTATGAATCCGCCGCTCTAAACCAGCTGAGCTACCTCGGCCGCTGGGCCCAATAGTAGCCACTTCCAGGCCGGTCCTCACACCTTGAGCACGCCATCCTGCGTCCGCATCTCCGGCCGCCCCTTTCCTTGGGTCCAGCGTCGCACCGCAGCCACTCTGGGAAGCACCCCCGGTACCATGCCCCATGCTCAACGGGCTTCTCGTCTTTGTCGGTGCCGGGCTGGGCGGCCTGGCTCGTTATGCCCTCTCCGCCGCCGTCGCTGGCTCGGTCGCCTCGCGTGCCGCCTGGGGCACACTCGCGGCGAACATCCTGGGCTGCCTGCTCGCGGGCATCGTGGGGGCCTGGCTCGCGGGGTCATTCCCCATGCGCGACGCACTCCGGTCGGCGATCCTTGTCGGGCTCCTGGGCGGGTTTACAACCTTCTCCGCATTCGCCCGCGAGGCTACAACCCTCTCCGATTCTGGCCGCGGCTGGCTCGCCCTCGCCTACATCGTCGGCACCAACATCACCTGCCTCGCCGCGGCGTGGGGTGGGGCGATCCTCTACCGTCGCCTCATCGGCGGCTGATCATCGCTCTCCGCACCCCCGTCTCGTCAGCACGTCGATTCACTCGTCGAACAACCCGCCCGGTGCGGGCTTGGCCTTCACACCGATGCGGGGCTTATTCGCGCCCTTGTTGGCGATGCCCCTGGTGGTGGGGGTCTCGCCGGGCTTCTTGACCGCCGCTGACTTTCGAGTGGTTTCTTCATCGCGAGCGGGCGGCTTCGCCCCTGTCACCGGTGGTGGAGGAGTGGGTGCGTCCCGCGCGATGATGATCACGCCGTCATCGTCGGCCTCGGCGTTCTTCACCGAACGCCCCTCGTCATCCAGCACCAGGTCCGCCACCGCGGTCTTTTTCTTCGATTGCGCCAGCAGCGCCTCGTACAACCGTTTGGGATCGGTCCCATTGACCTCGTGCACGGCCTTGGCGATCTCGCCGATGTACCGCTCAAAGACGTCGCGTCGCTCCGACTCACGCCGCATCTTCGCGCGCTTGTTCAGATACGACCCGAGTTTCCGCCCGCACTCCATCAGCGCCAGGCGCATCTCCTTGCGGATCTCGTCATAGTCGGCGATCGCCTCCTTGCTCTCGCTGGTGAAGGGCACCCACACGCTGGCCATGTGGATCATGATCACCAGCGGGCCGATGGGCGCGCCCCCGCGCGGGTGCTGCAACTCATAGTTCCGCCAGTTCGTGTCCACCACCGCCTTGAACGACGAGCACGCCGCCTGCTGATACAGCAGCGGCACGCGGTTGGCAAAGCGGATCACCCGCGCCGTCTCATCGCCGGGCAGATCCCCGCCAAAGGCGATCGCCGCCTCGATCTGGAATGGCCTGCCCCGATACACCGCAGCCTCGCGCGACGACGCTGCGTAAAACTCAGCCCGCACCCCCTTGAGCATCCCCGCCAGCAACTGCCGCACGCCAATGGGCGCGAGGCAATCCACCGGCGGCGGGGGCAGTTTCGCTTCCTGCAACTCGCGGAACAACTTTTCCGCGATCGCGTGATCGACCTCGCCCACCTTCGTGCGGCTCGTCAGTTTCACCTTCGAGCAGAGCGACGAAGCCGCCGCCGCCGATACGCGGCAGAACTTCTCCTGCAGAAACTGATATAGCGTCGTGCTCGCCCGCTCGACCTCGGCCTCCTTGAGCATCTGCAGCAGCATGCCTAACTCAACCCCGCGAGGGTGCGGCTGGATCTCCTGCGTCTCGGGCGGGAGTTCCGTCACCCCGCGCGGATAATCCACCACCCCGCCCGTCTCCTGCGTCCGCACCGGCTCGTCGGGCGACGCGGCCTTGCCAACCCGCGACGCAAACTCGAGCACGTCTTCATCATCCCCCGCGTCGCGCGTGGGGGGAACAAAGACAATGCGTGCGTGCGGATTGGCGATCGCAGTCAGTTCGAGAAACTCGTCCACCGAGCCTCGCCCGCGCTGGTATCGACCCTCCAACTCGAGGCTCACGCTCGTGCCGGTGGGATAGTGCTCGGGGTCAAGGAACTCACCTTTGGCCGCGAGCGCCCGCGTCCCCGCGCTGAGCGTGCCCAGCCGCCGCGGCGGAAAGTCGTCGGTCTCCGTGTCCACCGTGACCTCGGCGCGGTTGGTCTTGGTGTTCATCGCCAATTCAAGATGGTGCGCCTCGGCCTTCTTCGAGGGCTTGGTGTGGATCACCATGGGACGCCCGGTGGTGAGCAGGCCGTACATCCCCGCGGCCGAGATACCGATGCCCTGCTGCCCGCGCGACATCTTGAGCCGGTGGAACTTGCTTCCGTACAGCAGCCGTCCGAAGACATTCTCGACCTGCTTGCGCACGATGCCCGGGCCGTTGTCGACCACCGTCACGCGATAACGCGACGACGCGGGTGGGCGCTTCTTCGCGCCGCCCTCGCCACCCTTGTCCGCCTTGTCGGGCTTGGCCGATGCGTCTTCGAGGTCCTCAATCACCACCGTGATGTCGGGCAGGATCCCCGCTTCCTCGCACGCGTCGAGCGAGTTGTCCACGGCCTCCTTCACCGTCGTCAGCAGCGCCTTGCGCGGGTTGTCAAACCCCAGCAGATGCCGGTTCTTCGCGAAGAACTCGCTGACCGAGATATCCCGCTGCTTGCCCGCCATCGTCTCGGCGGTCGCCCGCGAGCGGGTCGCCCGCTTGCCCCCGGTCTCCTGCGGGGCGGTCTCTTCCTCAACCAACGCTTGGGTCATGCGTCGCCCTCCCTGGCGATTGTGGCGTGCCATCACCCGACAGGGTACGCGCCCCGCCCTCGTCCTTGCAACGCGGGATAGCCCGACATGCGCTAGTTGAGCTCGATCATCGCGGGCCCGTGCAAACCCGCGGCGAGCAGGTGCACCCGCAGCACGCTATCCAGCAGCGGACGCACCCTCGGCGCGCTGTCCGTCACCAGGTGCAGCGTGGGCTCGCCCCCCTGCACCGCGGGCGAGAGCCGCCGCAGCAGGACATCGTGGGCATGAGCCCACCCCGCCGCCGCCAGCAGCCCCTCGACGGCGCTCCCGTTGTCCACGTTGGCGCTGAAAGCCCCCGCGACGAGATGCACCCGTCCGTACGCATCCGTGGCGACCTCGACCTCGGGCGCGTGCGGGCACAAGCATCCCAACGGCGTCAGCCCCGCGATCTGAGACGCCAGAGAGGAGGTTGATTCAATCGGCGCGACCGATGCGTGATCGGTCTCGATAGGCGAGGGCTTGCTCACCTCACCCTTGGGCTCGCGCACAACATTCCGCTCAACAATCTTGGCCGATGAGGGTACTCGCACGACGACCTCGGGCGTGGACCGCTCGGATTCGGGTGACGACTGGATCGCCGCGATCGAATCAACCATCAACGAAAGGATGGATGGCACGTCCCCGTCGCACTCGCCCAGATAGACCCCTGTCATCGGGCATGCGCCAACACGCTCGAGGCGAGACGCGTCCTCGATTTCTCGCTGGAGGAAAGTCGACGCGGACTCACGCAGACGGTGCATGACGTCCGCGGCCCGGGCTGCATCCGCCCCCATGACCGCCACACCAAGGCGCACATCGCGACGAGAACCCAGGGCCTCGGACAACCGCTTGAGCATGCCATACGCCGACACGATCGCCGGTTCATCCGCACCCGTCAGCAGCGTGACACGCTCGACTAAGCGAGAACGGAGCAACTCGGCTTCGTTCGACGCATCCGCCCGGATGATCCAGCCGCCCACCACTCGGGCCGCCGCGCCGATGGCTCGCTCAAGTCGAGGAGAGCCGGCAATCTCGGGGCGTGTCGTGCCGCCTGCGGACACGATATCGATCGACACTTCGCTTCCATGCACGCGAACAAGCCCGATGGGCCTGCCGCCTTGCTCGGCACGCAGCGACGCAAAGGGTCCAACCCAGGCCGCACCCAGCACCGGCAGGTGCCCCAGCACCAGCACCTCGACCGTCGCGGCTTTGCTCGCCTCGACGCGATCATCCACGAGCCGGATCTTGGGCGCATGGCCCGAATCGGCTCGTGCGGGCAGGTCTTCCAGAAACAGGTCAGCCAGGGCGTCGTGCTCGCAGCGAGCGCCCTTCGCGCCTTGGTCATCGGGCAAGTTGATCGATCCGCGCGTCATCCGGCGCTCCTTCCATGAAGCGACGTCTCTACTCTCTCTCGAACTCGGGGACGAGCCTAGGCGGGTACTTCTGCTCTGTCGCCAGAACCGACGAGAATAACGCTGTTGGTGTCACCAAAAGGATTTGGCTCGCACGTGTCGTTGTACGGATCCGCCGTCCACTGGCCGTCCACGACCAGCCGGTACAAGTGCCTCCCCGGGGGCAATGGCAGACACAACTCGAAAACCCCCAGTTCTGGGTTGCGACGCATCACGTGAGACGTCGACGACCAGCCATTGAAAGCCCCCGCGACCGACACGCTCATCCCGCTCGTGATCGGCTGCACAAACAGCACGCCCTGGTTGGTCTGTCTCGCCCCAAACAACCGCTGCACAGAAGGGCTCGGGCTGACCGCGACCACGCGCGGCTCGGTGACCAGACGCACCGCCGTCGCGGGCTCAGGCTCGGGCAATGCCGCGCTCGACGCGAGCGCCTCCATCGCCACGGCTTTCCCAACCGCCACACGGCGAAGGAACTCCTGCGCTCGACGGGCCACGTCCTCGGCCCTCGAGACCGGTTTCAGCTCACCCGCCGCCGACACGCCCGGTCGATCCACAGGCACAGCATCTTCTGATGTCAGTACCACAGGCACAGGATGCGAGGTCGAGTCAATGGCGCGGGTCTCGGCCGCGGGCTCGTTCTCTCCGGCTTCGATCGACTCGACGAGTGAATCGGCCTCGAAGGGCTCATTCATCGTCTGCAGCAGCCATGTCGCCAGAGCGGCATAATCCATCGTGCCCGAACACTGCGGGGCGTAATCCGCGATCGCCTGTCCGAATGACGCCGCCTCGCGCAGCGCTACGTCGCGTCGGATCACCACCGGCGATACCCGGTCCTTGAACCTGCGCCCCAACTCCGCCAGCAGGTCATCCGACACTTCGTTGGTGTCGTCGTGAATCGTCGGCACCAGCCAGATCTGCAGCGAGCGCCCCAGTCGCCGCGCGATCGTCTTCACCGTGTTGACCTGGCGCGTCGCCCCCTGCAGCGAGAAGAACGCCGTCTCCACCGGGATCAGCACCACGTCCGCCGCCGCCAGCGAGTTGTACGTCAGCAGCCCGATCGATGGCGGACAGTCAATGCAGCACAGGTCGTAGTCCTTGGCCAACAAGCCCAGCGCCGCACGCAGCCGCAGTTCCTTGTCCGCCAGTTCGTTCAGCCCGCCCCGAGCCGCCTCCAAGCCCGCCAGGCGCATGCGGCTTGGGGCCAGGTCCAGGTTCCGCCCCGCCCGCCACAACAGCCGCGCCGGGTCGATCGTCCGAACCCCCGCCGCCAGCATCGCGTCGCCGATGTCCTGGTCGATCCGCTGCTCGGGAATACCCAGCCCCGCGGCACAGTGCGACTGCGGGTCCATGTCCACCAGCAGCACCCGTCTCCCCCGACGCGCAAGCATCGAAGAGAGGTTGATCGCTGTGGTGGTCTTCCCGCACCCACCCTTCTGATTAATGATCGCGATCGTGCGCATGAAGGGCTCCAGCCCGCGGCGTCCTGCCGATCGCGAACCTATCGGACGCACCCGTTCTCGGACTTCAAACTTGTTCGGGTCCCCACCAATACGGGTGGATCTACGCTGCCCGCCTCACGCCCGGATCGCCGCCCACCCCGCGGCCAGCGCCTCGTGCGTCGGACCGGCCACCACCCCGGCCCTACCCTCGTCCCCAGGCAGCACCACACGAAGCACCCCCCCGCGCACCTTTTTGTCGTGCCCCATTCGGTCGATCAGGTCCTGATCACTCCCCAGCCCCGTGGCCCGATCGGCCAGCCCGGCCGCCCGCACTCGCTCCCGCACCGCGTCGATCATGGCGGGGGGGACACGCCCCATCGAGGCCGCCGTCGCGGTCGCTGCGATCAGCCCAAGGGCTACCGCCTCGCCGTGCAAGATCCCCGGCCCGCACCCGATCACCCCAACGCCCCCCAGCGTTTCAATGGCATGCCCGAAGGTGTGCCCTAGGTTGAGCAGCGCCCGCCCGCCAGCGGCGCTGGTCTCGTATGGATCCGCCTCGACGATTCGCGCCTTGAGCGCGACATTCCGCGCCACCAGTTCCACCAGCGTTGATTCGTCTCGCTGCGCGATCTGCTCCATGGCGTTGTTCATCCACGCCCCGAGCCCCGCATCGCCCGCGTCGGCCCCGATCATCGCGTGCTTGAGGCACTCGCCCAGCCCCGCGCGAAACTCGCGGTCATCGAGCGACGCGAGTGCACGCACATCGGCGACCACCGCCGCGGGCTGATGGAAGGTCCCGATCATGTTCTTGAGAATGGTCCCCTGACCCAGGTCGAGATTGACGCCCGTCTTCCCGCCCACGCTCGCGTCGACCATCGCCAGCAGGGTGGTCGGGCACTGGATCACCCGCACACCGCGCCGATACACGCTCGCCGCGAACCCGGCCAGATCACCGACCACGCCCCCGCCGAGTGCCACCACCACGTCATCGCGGTCCTGGCGTGCCTGCGCAAACCCGCGCAGCAGCCCCTCGGCGTTCGCCAGCGTCTTGGCCTCTTCCCCCGCGCGGACCACGCACTCGACGACACGCATCCCCTCGCGCTCGAGCGAACGCCCGATCTCGCTCGCCCGCTCTTCGGGCACGCCCAAATCACGCACCATCACGCATGCACGCGGCGAGCCGCCGCACGCCCGCGTCACGATCGAGCCCAGGTGCTGAAAACACCCCGCGCCGATGTGAACGACATACGCGCGTTGCTCCACCGTCACCGTCACCCGACGAATCGCGTCCTGCGGCTCGGGCGTGGGCATGGAGACTCCTGTCCTGGGGTTTAAGCCTTGAGGCCAGCCCGATCGCGGTTCATCTGGTCGGGGCGCTCCCACTCGACGCGCGGCGCATCGCCCCACAGCATCTCAAGGTCATAGTGCGACCGCGTCGCGGGCTCGAACAGGTGCACCACCACGTGCACGAAGTCAGCCAGCAGCCACAACGCCCGCTCGTCCTTGTTCGTGCGGAAGACATTGAACCCGCGCGTGGCGCCCAGGTCCTGGATGTGATCCAGCACCGAACGCATCTGCCGCTCGCTCGAGCCCGAGCCCACGATGATGTAATCGGTCACCTGGCTCAGCCCGCGCACGTCCATGAGCACCACATCCGTGCACTTGTCGTCGTGCGCCAGGCGCGCCGCATCGATCGCAAAAGCTAGGTTCACATCCTGTGTCACGGGCTTGGCCGCCACAGCCGGCGCCGTCTCCACGATCGCCGCCTCGACGGGCACGGCGGCGGGCTTGGCCACCGCGGTCTTCACGCCCTTGGGCTTGCTGACTTTCGAGGGGCCCGCCTTGACCTTCGCAGCCTTGAGCTTGGCCACCTTGGGTTTGGTCGCCTTGGGCGTGGGGGCTTTCTTCGCTTGGACCTTGGGAGTGACCTTCTTCGGTGTGACCGCCTTGGCCTTGGAGGCCTTGGCTGGCGCCCCCCTGGAGGGTTTGGCAGCCGATGCGGTCTTCTTCGCGACTTTCTTTACCTGTTTCGCCATGGACGCCAACGGTAGGGGGCTTCATGCCCTCAGCGGCGCGAGCTCTCACCGCCCGCCGCGGGCAGGCCTTCAAACAGGCTTTTCGCCACCCTCACCACCGGCGGCGTCACCCGCGCCCCGGGCCAGGCCACCGGCACCCACCCCGTCGGTATCGCATGATCCGCGATCGTCAGGCGATACCCCGCCCTCTCGTGAACAGCGGCGGCCAGCGACGGGTGGTTGCACTGTCGCGACAGGTGCAGCAGCACCACGTGCTCGCGTGGCTTTATCTGCCGCACCATCGCCGCGCTCTGCTCATTCGACAAATGCCCGTTCCCGCCCATGATCCGTTCTTTGAGAAACACCGGGCGACCCGAGGCCAACTGCATCTTTGGGCAGTAGTTCGATTCGATCGCCAGCACGTCCACGCCCTGCAGGTGTTCGGCCAGGCGTGGGTCGGGCGTGCCCAGGTCCGTCGCGAACCCCAGCGAACGACCCTCGCACGAGATGCGAAACGCCGCCGAGCCAAGATCGTCGTGGCTCATCAGCAGGGGTGACACCCGCAGGCTGCCCGCCTCGAACTCTCCCTCGAAGATGTCCGTGCGCTGCGACAGCAAGCCGGCCCGCTCGGCCCGTCCCCGGTGTCGCTTGTGCAGCATCACCCGCCACGCCTCGGGCATGCCGCCGATCCACCCCGGGTGCAGATGATCGTGATCGAGGTGCGTGAAGAGCACCCCTTCGATGCACGCGGGATCGATCCCCAACTGCTCGATCAGCCCGCGCGTCCGGCGAGGGCTCAGCCCTGCGTCGATGAAAAAGACGCGCCGCTGCCCGTCACGCCTCACCGAGACCACCGAGCAGTTGCCGCTCGAACTGCTTGCCAGCACGCAAAGCGACACGTCATGCTCGGGCGCGTCCATGGCCGCGTGCTCTTCCATCAGGCCCTTCCGTGAGAGCGATACAGGCAAACGTGTCGATCAACCCGAGACGGTCTCTTCCTCGATGCTCCCCGCCGCCGCGATGCAGACCGCGCGCTTGGCCGTGCGAACAAAGTCCGCCATCTCCTTGGCCAGCGAGCATCCACGCCCGTGTTCCTCGAGGCAGGCGACGATCTCCTGGCGCGGCATCGCCCGTCGGAATGCCTCGCGGAACGCAGTTCTGAGTTTCGAGATTTCGTCTCGGGGAATCCCCGCGCGGCGCATCCCCACGACATTCAGCCCGTTGATCCGGTTGCGCGTCCCCCCGAGGCAGAAGGGCGGCACATCCCGCGTCATCCCGATCACCCCAGTCACCATCGCCAATCGCCCGACGCGGCAGAACTGGTGGATCGCCGCCCCGCCGCTGACGATCGCCCTCTCTCCCACATCAACGTGCCCGGCGAGCAGCACCGAGTTGACCAGGATCGCGTCGTTCCCCACCTTCGAATCATGCCCCACGTGGCTGTTGACCATCATGAAAACTCGGTCGCCCACGATGGTGGGGGTGTCGGGCTTGGACGCCGCATGCACCGTCGCAAACTCGCGAATCAGCGTGTTGCAGCCGATCCGGACGCCCGGGGTGGGGTCGCCAGGCTTGAACTTCACGTCCTGCGGGGGCATGCCGATGCACGCGCCCGGGTAGAGCATCGTCCCCGCGCCGATCTCGACAGGCCCCTCGATCGAGACGCGGGCCATCAACCGCACGCCTTCGCCCAGCCGCACCTTCCCGCGGATCTCGCACCAGGGGCCGATCTCGACGCCGGGCGCGAACTCGGCCTCCTTGGAGACGATCGCGGTGGGATGTATCTGGGCCATGGCCGATCGTAGATCACACGATCCGCCCCGTCGCGCCCCGCGACTAGCATCCTTCGTGCCCAGCGCCGTGCCGACGATCCTGGACCTTGGCCGCCTCCCCTATGAGGCTGGGTATGACGAGCAGATCCGACGTGTCGACGAAGTTCTCGCCGCTCGAGAGTCGGGTTCTCCCATCCCGGGTTACCTCCTCCTGGTCGAGCACGATCCGATCATCACCGTCAGCCGTCGGGCGGGCGCCGAAGCGCACCTCCTGGCGAGCCCAGATCTTCTGGCCCACGAGGGCGTCCGTGTCGCCCAGACCGATCGCGGGGGCGACATCACCTACCACGGCCCGGGGCAAATCGTCGCCTACCCCATCCTTGATCTCACCTACTTTGGCCTTGGCCTGCATGCCTATATGCGGCTTCTCGAGGAGGCGGTCATCCGAACCTGCGCCGCGTTCGGCTTGGCCTGCGGGCGCGACCCCAAGGCCACGGGCGTCTGGGTCGACGTGCCCGAGGACGAACCCCCGCGGAAGATCTGCGCCATGGGTGTGCGCCTTCGCAAATGGGTGTCGATGCACGGCCTGGCGCTCAACGTCGCCACGAACCTCGACCATTTCGGCCTGATCGTCCCGTGCGGGCTGGTGGGGCGTGGCGTCACCAGCTTGGTCCGCGAACTGGGCGACGCAGCGCCGAGCTTCCTACATGTGCGCACGAAGCTCGCAGCGGCACTGAATGAACTCTTATCCGAGCGACTGGCAGCCCGCGGAGAGTCACCCGCCTCCGACACCGCGCGTTAGCAGTGGTCGTCGGGTGTGATAGAGCGAAGGACGCGCAAGGCGCGCTGCCCCTTGTACTGCCCCAGTTGCGAGAGAAACTTCTTCTCCCCCCCGACCGTGAGCACGACCGGCTTGACCGATTCCTTCTCGGTCACGATCACGTCGCCTACCGAAAGGTTCATCAGATCGCGCAGCGTCAGCGTGGTCTCGGCGAGCAGCCCCGCCACCTCGAGCGTCGTACGAGAAAGCCCGCGGCCGACCAGGTTCTCGACGTCGCGCGATCGCTGGTTCTTGGCCGCCGCGAACCAGCTCTGGCTCGACAACTGCTCCATCACCGGCTCGATGACGTTGTAGGGGATGCACAGGTTCATCGTGCCCGCGCGGTTGGTCATCTTGAGCTCGAAGCCCAGCACGACCACGACCTCGTTGGGCGGAACGATCTGCACCAGCTGTGGGTTCGATTCGGTCGCGCTGACGCGGAACTCGAGTTGCCGGATGCCCGCCCACGCCTCGCTCAGCGCCTGCAGCCCGCGCTTGCTCACGTTGCCGATCAGGCGCGTCTCGATCAGTGTCATGGGACGCTGTGGGATGAATAGATCCTGGCTCGTTCCCCCCAGCAGCCGGTCGATGATCGGATAGATGATCAGCGGGCTGATTTCGAGGCACATCTGCCCCTCAAGCCCGTCGGCCTCGAGCAGGTTGAACGACGTGGGGTTGGGAAGGCCGGCCGTAAACTCTGAATAGGTCATCTGCTCGCACGTGGCGACCTTGACCTCCACGATCGTGCGCAAGAACCCGCTCAGCGAAGCTCCGAAGTTTCGCGCAAAGGCCTCGTGCAGCGTGTGCAACGCCCGCATCTGGTCCTTGCTCACGCGTTCGGGCCGCTTGAAGTCGTACGCCTTGATCTCCGTCGTATCCGGATCCCGGACCCGGCGCGAAAAGATCAGTGAGTCGCGCGATTCCTCGGCGACTTCGCCCACATCCACCGCGGCGAGCAGTGCATCAACTTCAGATTGATCAAGGACGTCGGACATGGCTTCCTGCACTCATCGGCTAATCCGTCACCCCGCCTCCGGCGGTTCTCCCGATCTATCGGACCTTCCCGCGCCACGCCTTGAACACCCAGACCATTCCCCCGCACAAACCCCATGCCCGTGACGTACCCTTCGCGTGGGTTCTCATCGCCCGCCAGCCACGGGCTGGTTCCTAGCACAACCCTTACAGGGAGCGACCCTTGTCGATCTTCTCGTTGGTTCGGCTCACGCTCATTGCCGCGGTCGTGATTCTTCTTCCCGCAAGGACCACACTGGCACAGACACCCGTGGTCTCGCTCACCGCCAGTCCGATGCACGCCTCGACCCCCGCTGGATCGACCACCGCCATCGCGCTCATCATGCAGCACGAGCCGGGGTGGCACACCTACCCCAACAAGCCCGTCGCCCCCGAGGGCTTCGCCGGCTTCGACCCCATCGCAACCGAGATCGAGCAGATTCAACTGGCCGACGGCTCGCCTCTGCCCGCGTGGATCAAGCCCGACATCGCCGCGGCTCGCTGGCCCGAACCCCACCTGATCGAGACCGGAGCCCTGGGCGATCGCCCTATCAAACTGCTCAGTTACGAGGGCAAGGTCGTCATCCTTGTGCCGGTACGAATTGCCGCCGATGCCCCCGCGGGCGAGGTCAGGCTCAGCGCCACCATCGGCTACCAGGCCTGCGACGACAAGGTCTGCCTGATGCCCGACGCGGCCAGTACAAACCTGACCCTCACCATCACCCCGTCGGGCACGCCGCCCCAGCCAGGCGATGCCTCGCTCTTTGTCGGCTTTGATCCGGAGGCTCTGTCGCCGACCCCGGACTCGGCTGCGAAGAGCTCGGGACAGCCCAAGGACGGCGTGACCCCTGCCGCTGGTGAAGATCCCAATCTCGCTTTCGAGGTGCTCGGTCTCTCCTTCTCGATCGATACCGCGGGGTGGCTGGGCAAGGGCCTGCTCGTGCTCATCGCGCTCGTGGGCGGGCTGATCCTCAACCTCACGCCCTGCGTGCTCCCGGTCATCCCCATCAAGATGATCTCGCTGACGCAGTCCGCGGGGAACCCGGCCCGCAGCCTGCTCATGGGCGTCGTGATGTCGCTGGGCATCCTCGCCTTCTGGCTCGCGATCGGCGGCGTGATCTCGGCGAGCACCAGTTTCAAAGCCGCCAGCCAACTCATCGGCATCTGGTGGTTCGGGCTTGGCGTGGGCGTGTTCATCCTCGTCATGTCGCTGGGCATGTTCGGGGCATTCACCGTGCAACTGCCCGAATGGGTGCACATGGTCAACCCCAAGCACGACACGCTCAAGGGGTCGTTCGTCTTTGGCATCCTGACCGCGGTCCTCTCCACGCCCTGCGTGGCGCCCTTCATGGGAACCGCCGTCGCCTGGGCCGCCTTCCAGCCCATGGGCATGACCCTGCTCACCTTCGGCTCGGTGGGCGTGGGGATGGCGGTGCCCTATCTGCTCTTGTCGGCGAACCCCAACTGGATTTCGCGCGTGCCCCGCACCGGCCCGGCGGGCGAACTCGTCAAGCAGGTCATGGGCCTGCTCACGGTCGCCGTCGCGATCTTCTTCATCGGTACGGGCCTGCTGGGCCTCGTCGCCGAGCAGCCCTGGCTCGGGGGCGTGCTGCATTGGTGGTTCATCGCGGCGGTCGCGCTCGTCACGGGCGCGTGGCTTGTTCTTCGCACCTTCCAGATCACGCGGTCGGGGATCAAGCGGATCATTTTTACGATCGTCGCGATTTTCATCGTCCTGCCCGGACTGGCTTGGGCTCACTTCCAGACCAACGTCGCCTTCCAGAACTACACCCCCCCCGGCGCAGGCGAGCAGGCCCACGGCGTGTGGCACCTCTACGACGAGGCCAAGGTCGCCAAAGCCCAGGACGAGGGCAAGGTGGTCGTGCTCGAGTTCACGGCGGAGTGGTGCCTGAACTGCAAGACCCTCGAAGCCGCGGTTCTCGGCCGCCCCGAAGTGCAGGAGGCTCTCAAGGCCGATGGGGTCTACGCGGTCAAGGTCGACCTGACGACCCGGTCCGCCCCGGGCTGGGAACGCCTGCGTGCCCTCGGCGAGGCGGGCATCCCCCTGCTGGCCATTCAAGGGCCCGGCTCGACCGGGTGGGCCAAGAGCAACGCCTATACGCCCTCCTGGGTCGTTGACCAGATTCAGGCCGCCCGGGAAACCGGGCCCGGAAAGGCCGACGATGCGGAGTAGAGGCCGCCCATCTTGACGTCGGGGGCGTGCCGCGCTAACTTAACGCCTCTCCCCGGCCGAAAGGTGCGGGGCAGGAGCCGCGGGTGTAGCTCAGTGGTAGAGCGTCTCGTTGCCAACGAGAAGGCCGAGGGTTCAAGTCCCTTCACCCGCTTTTCGATGTTCCCGGCACCGGTCTCGGGCCGGGGGCATCCCAGGACATGCAGTTTGATCGCCGCCTCGACCCGCCCTTGACGCGGGTCGTTGTGTTTTTGGCTGGTCCTTCGGCGGGCGGCTCAGGCCGGCAGCAGCCGCCCGACCGTGACGGGACGGATCGGGAAGGCCTTGTGCGTCTCGCGCAGATCGTCGAGGGTCACGTTGCTGATCCGATCAACCTCGTCCTCGAGGGGGATGTAGCGCTCCAGGTAGGTCCAGAGCCGCCCCAGCCGGTGCATCCGGTCGTGGGGGCGCTCGCCCCCGACGGTGGCCCCCGTCGCGACCTTGTTGGTCAGGCGCACCAGGTCGTCGGGCGTGATCGACTCGATCAGCGAATCGAGTTCCCGCTGCATCACCGACCAGACCTCGTCCAGGCGCGACGGGTCGGCGACGGCGAAGAGCATGAACTCGCCCACGCCATCGTGCGGCTCGTACCCCGCCTGCGCCTCCTCGGCCAGCCCCGTCTCGACCAGCGCCCAGTGCAGGCGGCTGTTGTCCGACGCCCCCAGCACCTGCGCCAGCAGCATCGCCGCGTAGCGACGCTCATCATCCATCGCCGGCGCATCGGCCAGCGCGAGCAGGTAGCCCCGGTTCACCTTCGCGTCGTGGAGTTGCAGCGCCCCGCCGGCGAGCGCGGGACGCGTGCTGTCGCGGGTCACGCCCGTGGCGGCCCATGAGCCGCAGAGTTCCTCGATCCGGTCGCAGGCCTGCGCAAAGTCGAGGCGCCCCGCGAGCGAGACCACGGTGTTGTCGGCGGCGTAGCGCGCGTTGAAGTAATGGAGCATCTGGGTGCGCGTCAGGTCGGTGATCGTCTTGGCCGTGCCCAGCACGCGGTGCGCGAGCGTGTGGGTGCCAAAGTGCTTCTCGGTAGAGGATTCATACAGGACCCAGAAGGGGTTGTCCTGGTACATGGCGATCTCTTCGAGGATGACGCCCTTCTCGGTGTCGAAATCCTCCTGGCGCAGGGCCGGTCGCATCATGCGGGCGAGCAGCTCCACGCCCGCGTCGAGGCGCTCGGGCAGCAGATGGGCGTAGAAGCAGGTCATCTCGTTTGAGGTGAACGCGTTGTTGCGCGCGCCCATGTCGTCGAAGGCCCGGTTCAGGGCCTCGGCGGTGATCTCCTGCGTCCCCTTGAACATCATGTGCTCGAGGAAATGGCTTACCCCCATCACCGCGGGGTCTTCATCCCGGGCGCCCGTTCGTACGTAGAAACCGCAGGCGGCCGAGTGCGCGTCCGGGTCAACCTCGCCGACGATGGTCAGTCCGTTGGGCAGCCGGTGCTCGTGAAAGGTCAGGGGCATGGCGCGAGTGTACCCAAGCCCCTCGCCCTGGCGTGTGCCCATGGTTTTCCGTTGTGGCAGATTTCAAGAAGACGGGAACCGTGGTCTGCACTTGGTCTCATATCCTAGAGATGAACCCCGCGAAAGCGGGGGTCGATCCCCTGTCCCCAGAGAGAAGGAGGAACAGCGATGTTCAGCAACGCACGGCACGCGGCGGAGGTCTTCGAGAACCTCGAGCCACGCCTGGTGCTCTCGAATCACCTGACCTTCGAGGCCTATTACCCCGAGGGCTACGCCTCGGACGCAATCAACGAGTTCGTGCCCATCACGAACCACAACAACACCTCGGTCGAGTTCGAGTTGCACGCCCGCTACGAGTTTGGCGAGCGCGACACGCTGATCGCCAGCGGGGTCATCCCGCCGCAGACCCGCGGCGGGGTCACCATCTCCGAGGTCAACTTCCCGCTCGACACCATCGTCCGCAAGAACGTGCCGTACGCGCTTGTGCTCAAGGCCTCGGCCCCGCTCTCGGCGACGATCAGCCATTACGACTTTGGCACGGCGATCGGCGAGTCCTTCACCACGACCAAGAGTACCGAGTGGACCTTCGCCGAGGGCCGCAAGAAGAGCGATGAGGCCCGCGACTTCATCCTCGTCTTCAATCCCAGTTCGTCCGAGATCGAGGTCCAGATCGAGATCTACCGCGAGGGCGGCGCGAACATCATCAAGACCATCACCCTCGGCGCCGAACGCCGCGGCGGCTGGGCCATGAACGACATCGCCGAACTGGGCGATGACCGATACTCGGCCCGCATCACCGCGCCCACGCCCATCGTCGCGGCCCAGTCCCGCTATGAGTTCTCTCAGGAACGCGGCTTTGGCGCCATCGGCACTCCCGACGGCGGCTCGACCGACGGCATCGTCCCCGCCATCGAGTTCGACGACGACTTCTACGACCTCAACGGCGATGACAGCCACCGCGGCGTTCCCCGCTATCAGGCCAACGCTTTCATCTCCATCCTGAATACCAACACCAGCCCGGCCTTCGCCGTCGTCACGCTCAGCTTCGTCTTCGAGAGCGGCGGCCCCGCGACCCAGACGCGCACCGTCGTGGTCAACGCAGGCACGCGACAGACCGTCAACCTGCGTGATTACAACCTGCCCCTTGACGAAGAGTTCGGCGTGATCTATCGCTCGACCATTCCCGTCACCGTCAGCGGCACTCGCTTCCAGGGGATGGACGCGGTCGGCGTGGAAGCCTCGACCATCGCCGCCACCGTCTGGGACTTTGGCGAGGGGTACATGAGCCTGACCCGCGGGGGCACGGGGATCCTCGAAGAGATCTACGTCTACAACCCACAGCAGGGCTACGCCGGTATCACCCTGACCTTCATGTTCACCGACAGCACCACGCTCACCGTCACCGAATCGCTCGACCCGGGCGAACTCGACGGGATCAAGCTCCATCGCATCGACGCGCTGCGGCTGCGCGCCAACGACCAGTGGTATGGCGTCCGCGTCTCGTCCACCGGTCCCGTCGTCGCGATGCTGGAGCACTGGGACAACGGCAACGGCGGCGGCTTTGGCACCTTTGGCATGCCCTCGGGCACCATCGTGCCCTTTGGCACCGCCCTGACTCTGCCGGGTCTGCCCAACGACCCGAGCTGAGGCTATGGAATAGGTCCCTGTCAACCACCCGTCGGGCTCATGCTTGACGGGTGGTTTCTTTTTTGACCAGCCGTGCGCAGGCCTCACGCGGGTCCTTGGCCCCGCACACAAACGAACTGACCGCGATGCCCCGACACCCCGCCTGGGCGAGTTGCTCGGCCCGTGCATCGTCGATCCCGCCGATCGCCAGGTGCGGCGGGAATGCCTCATGCGCGAGATACTCGCGCAGATACTCCACACCCGCGATGCGGGGCTTGTCCTTGGTCGTTGTCGGGTACATCGGTCCCACGCCGCAGTAATCCGCCCCGGCGTCGGTAGCGCGTTGTGCCTGTTCGATCGATTCGGTCGAGACGCCCACCAGCAGGCGTTCGCCCGCGAGGGTTCGCACCTGGGCGACGCTCAGATCTTGCTGGCCCACGTGCACGCCGTCGGCGCCCGCGCGCAGGGCGACGTCCACCCGATCATTCACGATCACGTGCACGCCGCGCGGGCGGGCCATCGCAATCAGACGCTGGGCACGATCGACGAGTGCGCCACCGGATAACTCTTTCTCGCGCAGTTGCAGGCAGTCGGCCCCGCCATCGATCGCCATCGCGGCGACCGTGTCCCACGGGTGATGGCGACACAGCGATTCGGTGATCAGCACGCACAGCCGCCATTGCGGGGCTCGACCCCCCGCCAGCGCCAGGCCAATGTCACGCTCCACGTCATACGCCTGATATCGCAGCGCTTCGATTGTTCCAGCCGCGTCGGGCGCGCCCAGCCCCTTGGCGGCTTCTTCAAGGCTGCGCAGCGATTCGGTCAGGCGAGCCCCGGCAGCAGCGGCGATATCACCCATGCCCTTGCGGGTGTACTCGCCCGCACCCGCGATCGTCCGTCCGACATCGCCCTCCACATCGCGCGAGGCCAGCAGCATCGCCCGATCCAGCGGGAGTTGGTCGAGCGCCGCCCGCAACCCGTGGCGCATCGCCTTGAGCCGTTCGCACAACGGCGTGCAGTCGAGCCCGAAGCGCGCGCAATCTTCGAGTACCCGCAGGGCCTCGCGGGCACGGTTCGAGGCGGCGTCGATCAGGCGGGCCGGAGGTTTCACGCACCAAGCGTAGTGGCCCGCTGGCCCCGGGCGCACCCCGAGCGGATAATGCACCGGATGTACGACGTCGTCTCCAGCGAGGAATCGTCCGTCCCCGGCCTGCCGGGGAAGGTCGTGCTCCGCCCCGACCACGACGACGTGGTCGACACGCTGGCGGCGGATCTGTTCATGCAGGCCCAGGCCTGTGTTCGGACATTCGGTGATTTTCACCTCGCGGTCTCGGCCACACCCGCCTGCGAGCCGCTGCTGCTTCGCCTGATGGTCGATCCGCAGGTGCGAAGCCTCCCCTGGGGTCGGACCCATGTCTGGCTCTGCGACGAGCAGGACGGCTCGCGTGGCAGGCTGCTCCACGAATACTGGGGCGACCACGCGGGGGTTCCCGAATCACAGTTCCACCTGATCTCAGGCGCTGACCAGGGCGGGGCCGAGGCGTACGACGCGCTTTTGCGCCAGACCTTGGCCTGGCGTGAACCCGGTCACGACCGGCTTGATGCGGTGCTCCTGTCGATCGACGCGCTGGGCTGCGTGGCATCGCTCGCGCCGGGAGAGCCCAACGACGACGAGCGACTGATCCGCGCCGGCCCCGACGCCGCCGGCGTGATGACCGCCTCGATGACCCGTCGGCTGATCAACGCTTCGCGCCTGGTGGCGGTGCTGGCCAGCGGCGAGGATGGCCGGCGCGGGCTCGAACGCGTGCGCGATGAACTGGCCGGGGGCGAACAACGATCCCCCGGGACGTGGCTCTCTCCCGTGGGGGGCGAGCTGCGCTGGTACATGGAGCGTGCGTCGATGCCACGCCAGGTGCACGGATGACCACTTTCAGCGTGCAGCCCAACGAGAACGTGACCTTCCGCGTGATCCACGAGGATGAAGACCTGCTCGTGGTGAACAAGCCGGCGCACCTGGTCACCCAGCCGGGCCTGGGGCACGAGAGCGACTCGCTGCTCAATGGGCTCTTCGCCAGGTGGGGCACGCGCCTGCAGAACCTGGGCGCGAAGCGAGATTTCGGATTACTCCACCGCCTGGACCGAGAGGCCAGCGGCCTGGTGGTCGTGGGGCTGCGGGCCAATGCCTACGACGCCATGCGCGAGGCGTTTTCCCAGCGTCGCGTCAAGAAACTTTACTGGGCCGTCACGCGGGGGGCTCCCAATCGTCCCTCCGGCGTGATCCGCAAGCCCATCGAGGAATACAAGGGGCGTCGCGGCACACGCACCATGAAACTCGCCAAGATCTCGACGCACGGGAAGCCAGGGATCACGGCGTACCGCACGCTGGCCCACTCGCTCGCGGCCGCGTTGATCGACTGCCGCCCGGTGACGGGGCGGCTTCACCAGATCCGCCTGCACCTCGACGCGATCGGTTGCACGATCCTGGGCGACGATCTCTACGGGCCCGAGAGCGCGCGCGACGCGGCTCCGCGCCTGGCTTTGCACGCGTATCGATTGGCCTTCACGCACCCGGTCACCGGCGATGTGCTGGACGTGCGTTCGCCCTGGCCCAACGACCTCAAGGGGCTGCTGCGCAAACTCCAACTGCCCCGCCCCGAGACGCTACAGGTCGAGAGCCCCGGCCAACTCGAGGATGACGCTGTCGCCGACGAGGAACCCGGCGTCGGTGAGGCATAAGCGAGCCGGGTCCGTTTCGAGAAAACCCAACGCGGTCTGACGCTCGATCGCCCGGGCGAGCCCCGACGCCGCACCCGCGTGCAGTGCCGTGGCTTGAGCTACCACCCAGGCACGTTCCAACCCTTCGCTCAGGCGCAGCCCCGTCATCAGGCGTTCGGTGAGCGCACGACCGGGGTCGGGCGTCTCGTGCTCGCTCACGGGCGCAAAGCCGTCGCGGTCGATCGAGAGATAGTCATCGAGTCGGGGCGTGTTCTTCCAGCGGTGACCGTTGATGTGCCCCGATGCGCTGGGGCCGGCGGCGAGCCAGTTTCCGCCGCGCCAGTAGACCAGGTTGTGCCGGCACTGCGCCCCGGGCTTGGCGAAGTTGGAGACCTCGTAGCGTTCGAGACCCGCGCCACGGGCCGCGGAAAGCGTGATGCGGAACATCTCAACCTCAACGTCTTCGTCGGCGGGGGTGAACTCGCCGCGCTTGAGACGCGCGGTCATCGCCGTGCCCGGCTCATAGGTCAGGTTGTAGCAGGAGAGGTGCTCGGTGCCAAGGGCCAGCGCGTCGTCAAGGTCGTGCTTCCAATCGTCGAGCGTCTGCCCGGGGATGCCAAAGATCAGGTCGATCGATTGGCGGGGGATTCCCGCGTCTCGGGCCATGGCCAGGGCGCGCCCAGCGTTGCCCGGGCTGTGACGGCGTTCGAGCGTCTTGAGGTGCGAGGGGTTGAACGACTGGGCCCCCATGCTCACTCGGGTCACGCCCCCGCGCACCAGCGTGGAAAACAACTCGGGGCTGACGCTCTCGGGGTTACACTCGACGCTGAACTCCTCGAGGGAAGTCAGGTCGAACGCCTCGTGCAGTACACCGAGCAGGCGATCCCACAGAAAAGGAGGCAGCAGGCTGGGTGTGCCCCCACCCACGAAGATCGTCGCCAGAGATGCTCCGCGCCCCCAGGGGGCGAGCGCGTGGAGTTCACGACCGAGACGATCGACGAAGGAACCCTGACGGTCGCGCGGGTCCACCAGGCTGTAAAAGTCGCAGTAGTGGCACTTGTGCGCGCAGAACGGGATGTGCATGTACAGCGACCGGACCGGCCCAGATACCGAGCCGAGAACCAGCCCGGCGTGGGTGGTGGGGGTTTGATTGGCCTGCGGCAGGCTCGTACGCTCTGGCACACGCGATCGTAGTGGGCGGCGGGCCTGGTCGCGGGCCCGCGGTTTTCCGGTCGTCGCGGGGAGGTCCGGCGCATGAACGTTTCTCTCGTCCTCGTCAGGCCCGACGGTACCCAGAAAGAGGCCAAGATCACGCGCGCCACGACCGTGATCGGCCGTCAGACCGATTGCGCACTCCAGATCCCAACCGCCGCCGTCTCGCGCCATCATTGCGAGATCAGCGTCGCGGGCGAGGCCGTCTCGGTGCGTGATCTGGGCTCGAGCAATGGAACCTATGTCAACCAGCGACGGGTAAACCAGACCGAGCTCTCGCCCGGTGACCTGCTGGCCATCGGGAACCTGGTCTTTGTTGTCCGCATCGACGGGCGACCGGCCGAGATCGAAGCCGAAGACTGCTACGAGGACGGCGTCGTGCTGCCCGCCAGTGGCAAGGGCCCCGCAACGCCGACTACCAGAACGGTCCAGGGGGCGACGATCCCCAAGGCCAAGGCGGACCCGGAGGGGAGCAGCTTCGGCGACCTGGATTTTCTCGATGAAACCGACATGAAAAAGCAGCCTCGCCTCTGAGCGCGGTTCACCCGTTCAGGCGGACTTGCGTTCGGCGGCCTTGGCCGGGGCACCGGCATCAGTCGCCGGGATGCGGATGTTCGTACCGCAGCAGCGGCAACGCACGGTCTTGCCGCGTGCGGCCGCCGGCACCGCCAGCACCTTGCGGCACGTCAGGTTCGGGCACATTATCCTGACAGATTCATTGGGCATAATGGACCCCGGTTGCGTCGTCTGATCGGCCACCGGAGACTCGAACTTCGGTCAACCTCATCAACTCACACCGGCCTTGGCGCGTGACGGGCCGGAATCGGTGGCTACGCTCTCACATCAAGGCCCGATAGCCCGCCACCGCGAACTTCGGATTACACCTGAAACATGACGCCATCGACTCGCGCAACGACATCACGCCCCGCCAACTGCTCAGCCGTCGTCGGTTTGCAGTGGGGCGATGAAGGCAAGGGCAAGGCCGTCGATCTCCTCGCCGCCCGGCATGACGCCGTGGTCCGATACAACGGGGGGGCCAACGCCGGGCACAGCGTGGTCGTCGGCGGCACGCGCTACGCGCTGCACCTCATCCCCTCGGGCATCCTCTACCCGGGCAAGCGGGCGATCATCGGCAACGGCGTGGTGGTCGACCCCTGGAAACTGATCGAAGAACTCGACGGCCTGGCCTCGCGCGGGGTCGACACCCGCGGGCTGATGATCTCTGACCGTGCGCACGTCGTGCTTCCCTACCACAAGCTCGAGGACGGCCTGCGCGAAGACCTGCTCAAGGGCGGGGCCGCCAAAGCCCACGCCGAGGGCGTTGCGGGCATCAGCGAGATCGGCACGACACGGCGAGGCATAGGTCCGGCGTATGCCGATAAGGTGCAGCGGGCCTCGGGCGTGCGGATGGGCGACTTGCTTCGCCCGGGCGTGTTGGCAGAGAAACTCGAGCTGGCAATGGCGATCAAGCGACCCTTGTTGCGTGAACTGGCGGGCAAGCAGCCCGATATCGACCTGCCGCGGTTGCGTGAGGCGTGCGCCCAGGTCGGGACGCGCCTTGGCCCGATGATCACCGACACGACCTACCTCCTGCACGACATGTTGGGCGAGGGCCGCCCCATCCTCTTCGAAGGGGCCAACGGCACGCTGCTCGACGTCGATCACGGGACCTATCCCTACGTCACCGCGTCCAACTGCGGCTCGGCGGGCATCCCCTCGGGCACCGGCGTGCCCATGGCCAACGTGTTGCGCATCCTGGGCGTGATGAAGGCCTATTCCACCCGCGTGGGCACCGGGCCGCTCCCAACCGAACTCAAGGACGCCACGGGCGATCGCATCCGCGAGCGAGGGCGTGAGTTCGGCACGACCACCGGCCGCCCCCGGCGCGTGGGCTGGCTCGATCTCGTCGCCGTGCGGTATTCGTCGATGATCAACGGGGTCACGGGCCTGGCCATCACGCTGCTCGACGTGCTCGCGGGCTTTGACGAACTGCGCATCTGCACCGCGTACAAGGTCAACGGCTCGGTGACCGACCGCTTCCCGCCCGATGCGATCGACCTGGCCGCGGTGGAGCCCGTGTGGACCACGCTCCCGGGCTTCGGCGAGGAGATCGGTCGCTGCCGTCGACGTCAGGACCTGCCCGACGGGGCGCGACGCTACGTCGAGTTCGTGGAAGAGCGCGTGGGCGTACCGGCGGACATCATCAGCGTCGGGCCCGACCGCGAGCAGACGATGGTCCGGGGCGAATCGGAGTGACGGGAGGAGCCAGCGTGCCCCAGCCGGTGGAGACAGGCGCACGAATCGCGTTGGACGACGCGGCGATGGCCGCCCTTGCCTCGATCCACTCTCGCAACCCGCAGGCCGATCCGTTGGGACGGCTGCCCGATGTAAGTCCCGCCCGCCTGCCGCGCCACATCGCGATCATCATGGACGGGAACGGTCGCTGGGCGACGGCCAAGGGATTGCCGCGCCAGGCCGGGCATCAGGCCGGGGCTCGCTCGGTGCGGAAGGTGGTCGAGGAATGCGGGCGCCTGGGCGTCGAGGTGCTGACGCTTTACTCGTTCTCGATGGAGAACTGGCGTCGCCCGCGCGACGAGGTGCAGGCCTTGATGGAACTCTGCCTGGCCTACCTCGCCTCGGAGGAGCCCGAACTGGTCAAACACCAGATCCGATTCAGGGTTGTGGGCCGGCGAGAGGGCCTGCCGCCCGAGGTCGTCAGGGCGATCGCGCGTGTCGAAGATGCGACCAGGCACGGCACGCGGGCGACGCTCTGTCTGGCGATCAACTACGGCTCGCGTGCCGAGATTGCCGACGCGGCCCGTGCGATCGCCGCCGACATTGCCGCGGGCACACTGCGACCCCAGGATGTGAATGAGGCGGCCCTGGAGCAGCGGCTTTCCACGTCGGGCCTGCCCGACCCGGACTTGCTGATCCGTACGGCGGGCGAGATGCGCGTCAGCAACTTCCTGCTGTGGCAGATCAGTTACTCCGAGCTGTACGTCACGCCGGCCCTATGGCCCGACTTTGGCGTGGACCAATTGCACGCGGCGATCCGCGATTATGCGCGCCGCAACCGGCGCTACGGCGGGATCGAGAACCCAAGGCCCTCCGGAGCCGAGCATGCGTGAACGACTCTTGCTCGGGCCGGTTCTGATTGCGGCGCTGGTGGGAGGGCTCTGGCTCGATCAGCGCCTCCAAGGAGTGGCCGGGCCGTGGGGACACACGCTGCCCCCGGGGGTCGTCATCGCTCCGTTGATGGTACTGATCGCCTGCCTGGGGGCCATTGAACTGGGCGTCATCCTCCGGGCCAGGGGTGTCATGGCAGCCCGGGGCGTGCTGACGATGGGCGCTTGCCTGGGCCTTGGAGTCTTCATGCTCCCCGTCGGGCTTGGGGGCACTGATCAAGTTGCGGCGGTCGGGGCTGCGGCGACAGTCGCACTGGCCTGCTCGATGGCCTTCTATTCGCGCGGGCAGAACGTGCAAGGGGTGGTCGGTGCTACCGGCGGCACGCTGCTGGCCTTTGTCTATCTGGGGCTGATGTTCGGGCTGGTGCTGGCGCTGCGGCGAGAGTTCACCGCATGGCACGTGGCGTGGATGCTGCTCACCGTCAAATCATGCGACATCGGCGCCTACTTCACGGGAAAATCGATCGGGCGGCGAAAGCTCATTCCATGGCTGAGCCCGGGCAAGACCTGGGAGGGGTTGATCGGCGGGGTTGTCTTTTCAACCGGGGTGGGGTGCCTGGGGCTCTGGATCCTGAGCCGTTACGGGTTGCAGGCGTGGGCCGGGATGGGGTGGTCGCTGGTGCCCGGGTTTTTGTTCGGGATCGCCGGGCAGGCGGGTGACCTGCTGGCCAGCCTGATGAAGCGCGACGCGGGGATCAAGGATTCGGGTCGGATCCTGCCCGGATTCGGCGGCGTGCTCGATGTGGTGGACTCGCCCATCCTCGTGGCGCCGCTGGCGTTCTGGTGGTTGAAGATGATGTCCGAAAGGGTCGTCGAGGCGATTTAGCAGGGTGCATCCGCACGCGGACGCGAGATGCACTACACTGTTCAGGGACTGCCTGGAGTAACGGATGGACGTCACGTCGATGCTGGTGAAGGTGTTCCTGGTGGATAAACAGCTGCGGGGCCTTCGTTCCCGCCTGGATGCCGCCGACCGTTTCCTGGGTGATCAGAACAAGGACCTCGAGCGGCTCGACACCAAGCGCCGCCTGATCGAGGCCCAGTTGAAGCAAGCGCAGGTCGACGCCAAAACCGACGAGGGCGAGATCGCCCGCATCGACGCGCGGATGAACCAGATCCGCGAGCAGATGAACTCGGCGCAGACCAACCGCGAGTACAAGGCCTTCCTCACCGAACTCAATACCTTCAAGGCCGAGCGAGATCGCCTGGAGACGTCGGCGCTCGAGAAGATGACCGCCTGCGACACGCTGCGGGCGCAGATCGAAGAACTCGACGCGCAGCGCGCCCAGCGTCAGCAGGTGCAGGGCGTCGCCGCCGGCGAACGCACCCAGCGCGAGACCGAGATCCGCGAGCGGCTCGAGGCCCTCAAGGTCGAGCGCAAGGAGGCGTCCAAGGACGTTCCCCCCGAGGCGATGACGATCTTTGAACGACTGGTCATCTCGCACGGCGATGATGCGATGGCCGCGGTCGAGGTCGAGGACCGTCGGCGCCATGAGTTCTTCTGCGGCGGTTGCCGCATGACCGTGCCGGTCGAATCAGTGAGCACGCTCATGATCAGCGGCAAACTGACGCGGTGCGTCTCGTGCCAGTGCCTGCTTTATCTCGATGAAGCCGCGCGCGAGGCGATGAAGCCCGCGGGTTCCAAGCGGGGTTGAACCTCTGAATTAACGAGGAGTCTCACGCGTTGGCGGCGAAGAGCCCGCCGGGCGTCTCTTCGGGCGGGCGGTAGGCCACGCCCAGGTGTTCGCACGCGCTGCGGGTGAGGGCACGCCCACGCCGCGTACGCGCCAGAAAACCGATTTGTAGCAGGTACGGCTCGACGACGTCCTCGAGTGTGCCCGAATCCTCGTTCATCGTGGCGGCGACGGCTTCGAGCCCCACGGGCCCCCCCGCGTAGGTCCTCGCGATCGCCCCCAGGTAACTGCGGTCGAGTTCATCCAGCCCCAGCGCGTCGACGCCCTCGAGGGCGAGGGCCGCGTCGACCACCTTTGACGTGATGTTCCCGTTGGCGCGGACGGTGGCGAAATCTCGCACGCGACGGAGCAGGCGGTTGGCGATGCGGGGCGTGCCGCGAGAACGCGAGGCGATGGCTTCGAGCCCCTCATCGTCGGTCACGGGCACGTTGAGCAGGTGGGCCGAGCGGCGCAGGATCGTCAGCAGATCGTCCTGCCCGTAGTACCGCAGGTGGTGCGTGATGCCAAAGCGCGAACGCAGCGGCGACGAGAGCAGCCCCGCGCGGGTCGTCGCCCCCACCAGCGTGAATGGCTTGCAGCGGATCTGCACCGTGCGTGCCGACAGCCCGCTGTCGAGCGTCACGTCGATGCGGAAGTCTTCCATCGCGGGATAGATGAACTCTTCGACCGCGACGGGCAGGCGGTGGATCTCGTCGATGAAGAGAATGTCGCCCGCGCTCAAGCGCGTCAGGGCCGAGACCAGGTCGGTGCCCCGGGCCAGGGCGGGGCCTGAAGTAACGTGCAGTTTCGTGCCCATCTCGTGGGCCAGGACATGCGCGAGGGTGGTCTTGCCAAGCCCCGGCGGGCCGTGCAACAGCACATGCTCAAGGGGTTCGGCGCGACGTTGTCCGGCCTCGATGGCGATAGAAAGGCGATCGATGAGATCGCGCTGGCCCACGTATTCATGGATCCGCGTGGGGCGCAGGGCCCAGTTGGTCTGGTCCTCCTGCGGGCGGGGCTGGGCGCTGATGATGCGATCCGTCGTCATGCGGCGTTCCCTCTCGCGGATGGTACCCGAACCCTCGCCTTAGTCGACGGGCAAACCCTTGGACTTCCAGATCTGGAGGAGACGCTGCCCGCTGACGGGCTCGCGGATCGTGCCGTCGCCCAGTTCAATGCGAAGGAGTTGGCCCTCCTTCGAGTACCAGGCCATCTGCGGCTTTTTATCTTCGGCCAGGCGGGTGCGGACCAGCCATTGCCCCGCGCGGTTGTCGGGGCGCTCGAGCGAATCGCGGCGCAGACGGATCGACGAGGCCTGCGAGTCGTAGCCGTAGAAGGCGAAATCGGCCTGGATGCCCTTGCGCACGAGTAGCGCGGGGAGGAGGAAAGCCTCGACACGGCTGATGTACCCGTCGCCCTGCATGATGGGCTTGATGGTCTCCTTGCTGCGGCCCGGGGCATCGAGTTCGATGACCATGTTCGTGTCGTTGCGTGCGCCCAGTTCGCTGAAGGTGCCCGTGACGGGGCGGTTGGGGTCGATCTGCCGGTAGGCGCGAAGGGCCGTGCGGACTGTCCAGACCTCGCTCGTACGGTCCTTGGCCATGAAGAACGCGCTGCGCGTGTCGATGATCTGGCCCGTGTCGAGCAGGCGGGCGTCGATCTGCACGACGTACCCATTCTGGCGGTTGCCCATCGTGCGCACCGTGCCGGTGGTGCCCAGGTCGTCGGGTGTGCCCACCAGCAGGCGCGTACGGACGTAACCCAGTTCGGTCGCATCGGCGTCAGCCCCGGTGGCGCTGGGCTTGTAGATCCGCTCCCAGGTTTCGGGGGTGGCGCGGAGCAGCGCCTGGATGTCGTCCTCGGTGACCGCCTCAAACATGCGCACGCCGGCGGTGATCGCCGCGGCCCGCTCGGCGCGGAGTTCGTCGGCGTTCTCGAACGACGCGGTGGCCACGACGGTCTCGTAGAGACCGCGGGCCTCCTTGAAGGCGGACTCAGTGGTGACGAGCTCGAAACTGACGAACTGGGTGGGTGTGGTTTTGAAGGCGGTATAGCCGCGGACGACGCGCGGGGTGTTGGGGCGGGCCGAGGGGAGCGAGATGTAGATCCGCTCGCCGCTCTGGCTGCCGATCTGTACGGTGGCCTTGGGCTCGACGACGCTGATGTTGACGCCCAGCAACTGGTCCTCGAGGCGCTTGTCGCCGTCGCGACGATAGACCATGCCCGCGGCTTCGCCCAGGCGGCGCATCAGTTCCTCAAGAAGGTCAGAACTCGAACGCCCCGGCTCGGGGTCAACGGGGGTCTGGATGTTCATGAACCACGAGGGCGACGCCCCCCCGGGCGTGATCTGCACCGTCGAACGCGAGCCGACGGTCGTCGACTCGGCCCGCGCCCCCAGCGGCAGCATCATCGTCAGCCCCACGCTGTCGAGGCGGAAGACCTCATCACCCATGGGCACCATCGACGGCGACCCGGGCTGGGTTGGCTTGGGCTTGGGTTTGGCGCTGGGCTCGGCGAAGGCGGGGCCCTTGGGACGGTTGGTCTGGGCATCGGCCACGGCTGGGAGCAGGATCAGCCCCGCGGTCAGCAGCGCAACGTTCAGCAATCTCGGCATGGTGTCACCCTTGGGCATCTGGCACAGTACGGGGGGCGGGTCCGGGAAGATACTGCGCCCGGTTCACAAACATCGACCGGATCCCGAACCGGGCTTGATGCTTGGCCCGCGGTGTAGGGGGTGAACCACTCGATTCGGGGGAACCTTGCGGGTCGTTGGGAGGTATGCTCCAATGAGAACACAGGTCCCCGGGTTTCCTGACGGGTGGCATCGCCGCCCGATGATTGGGAACTTGAGTGGTCCTTGGCCCGTCCAACGCGATGGGCCCGCGTGTCACGAGGCGCTACGGCCCTCGTGACCTTTCCCCCGATGGGAGGCTGCACCATGACGAATGCGTACTACGTGGTTGGGTTTGCCGGCGGCTTGATGATGGCCGGCGCCATGGCGCTGGGCCAGGCGGCCCCCGAGGCAACCACCCCGGCCCCGGTCGTGATCCAGCCGGGCTGGCAGCCCGGGCCCAACGCCGGTCGCGGCGGGATGTCGGGCATCGGCGGCACGCGGGCGAACACCGATTTGATCTCGAGCCCGGTGCGGAACCGCCCGATCGTCGTGCCCGCGCCGAAGGTGACGATTTTCCCCAGGCCGCCGGTGGTCTATCCGCCGGGGTACTGCCCACCCGCACCGTGCCCGCCGCGGCCCTGTCCGCCGCAGCCGTGCCCGCCGCATGCTTACCCGACGCCGATCGTGATCACCACGGGGTCGGGGTTGTCGGTGGGGGGGACCTATTCGAGCGGCAACTGGCGCGTGGGGTTCCAACTCGGCCAGCCGATCCAGGCGGTGACACCGGTGGTCTGTGCGCCGACGCCGACGTGCACCGACGCGCTCTACGGCTGGCGGCACTACGGGTGGGGTGGGCCGTATGTGTGGAACTCACGCTACTCTGGCGTGAACGTGGGGACGAGCCCGTTTGTCGGATCGACGGGGACGTATATCGACCCGAGCCTTCAATCGATGCCCGTGACCGTCGCGGCGGCCGAGCCGAGCATGGCGCGGGAACTGACGCTGACCGAGCGGGCGGCGTACGCGACGTATGAGGGGAAGGCCCACGAGGCCGTGCGACTGCTGCGCGAGCACCTTCGCGATGAACCCTCGGACACGCGGGCGCTGCGGCTGCTGTCGCTGGCGCTGCTCGATGCGCGGGATTACGAGGACGCCGCGGCGGTGATGGGCCTGGCCTATCGCACCGACCCGGGGCTGGCCAACGAGGCGATCGCCTTTGGCTCGGCGGGGCTGAGCGAGGGTCGGATGCGCGAGTTGCTGACGCGGGCGGTGGGTTTCGCGCACAAGGTGAACAGCGCGTCGGCGTGGCTGACGGTCGGCGCGATCATGCAGGCCGAGGGGCGCGAAAACCTCGCGCGGACCATGATCGAGCGGGCCCGCAAGGCGGGGCTCGAGCCGGCGGTCTACGACGCGCTGGCGGCGGAGTTGCGGTGAGCCAAAGTCGGCTTACAAGCCGTACTCACGCCACCGCCGCTCGATCCGCGTCAGGATTTCCGGCGGCATGGCCAGGATCGGCGGGTAGTCGCGCACGGCGTGCCCGTTGACCTCTTCGCCCTTGATCTTGCGGGTCGCGTCGATCCCCAGTTTGTGCCCCGCCCCCAGGCGCGGGGCGGCGTGGTCGAGGATGTCCACCGGCCCCGCGACGATCTCGAGGTCGCGCCCCGGATCAACATTGGCGCACAGGTGAAACAAGACGTCGTCCTGGTCGTGCACGTCCACTTCCTCGTCGACCACGACGATGATCTTGGTCCATGACATCTGGCCCGCGCCCCAGATCGCGTGCATGATGCGCCGCGCGTGCAGCGGGTAATCCTTGCGGATCTTGATGAACGCGCAGTTGTGGAACGCGCCGAACATCGGCAGGTCGTAGTCGATGATGTCGGGCACGATCGTGCGCAGCAGCGGCAAAAAGATCCGCTCGGTCGCCTTGCCGAGGTAGTAGTCCTCCTGCGGCGGCAAACCGACGATCGTCGTCGGATAGATCGGGTTGCGCCGGTGCGTGATCGCCGTCACATCGAGGATGGGGTAGCGATCGGGGAGCGAATAGAAGCCGGTGTGGTCGCCGAAGGGGCCTTCGAAGACCGCCCCTTCGCCTAGGCGTGGGTGTGAGCCGTCGGCGTTGGGGATGCGCGGGTCAAAGCCGATGTGGGGGGCGTCGTGGCTGACGTAGCCCTCGATGACGATCTCGCTGTTGGCGGGGACGTCGAGGGGGACGGTTGTGCAGGGGACGAGCGGGATCGAGCCGCGGTTGAGGAACCCGGCGAGCATGAGTTCGCTGATGCCCGGGGGCATGGGGGCGGTGGCGCAATATGGCAGGACGCTCTCGCCGCCGAGGGCGATGGCGACGGGCATGCGTTCGCCCCGGGCCTTCCACGAGCGCCAGTGGCGGGCGCCGTCGTGGGTGATGTGCCAGTGCATCGCCATGCGGCGCGGGCCCAGGAGTTGGACGCGGTACATGCCGACGTTGCGGCTGGGGGGCGCGGGGTTGCCGATGTCGTCGGCGTGAATCGTGTGGATGCCGCCGAGGGTGATGTAACGCCCGCGGTGCGAGCGGTCCCACGCGGGGCCGGTCGAGAGGCCCTCGATGCCGGCGTTGACGTCGGGCGGATAGCCGACCGCGCCCGGATCGCCGTCGTGCGGCCAGCAGCGGATGAGGGGCAGTCGGGTGAGATCGACGTCCTTGCCGGTGACGACGACCTCCTGGCAGAGGCCGCTCTTGACGCGCTTGGGGGGGAGTTTGGCCAGGTCGAGGAGTTCGGGGATCTTCTGGAGTTTGGCGAGAAGCGTGGGGGGCGGCTCGGGCTTGACGAGTTTGGCGACGCGGGCGGCGAGGGCGTCGAAGCCCGCGCCGTCGGTGGTGGTCGAGGGGCCAGCCTCGACGCCGGGTCCGGGCTCGTTGCAGCCCAGGGCCATCTCGAGGCGACGGTACGAGCCGTAGGCGTTGATGAGGACGGGGATGTCCGAGCCCTCGACGCTCTGGAAGAGGAGCGCGTGCCCGCCCTTGCCAAAGCAGCGCGGGTCAGTGGCGCGGGCGCGGGCGCTGGGGGCGTAGGGCGCGGGCGACTTGCTCACGCGGTCGGTGATGGCGGCGATCTCGAGGACGGGATCGACCTTGGCGCTGATACGCTTGAGTTCACCGGCCTTGTCGAGGGCCGCGACGAAGTCCTGCAGGTTCTCGTACATTGTGCCAAGCGTATGGGCCAAGCGAAGCGGGCAACACTGACGCCGGATTATCAGCGGGATTGGCCGCGGTACTTTGACGCCGTGCGGGGGATGCCGCCTCGCGACACGCTATTGCGGGCGTTGGAGTTGTTCGAAAAAGAGGATGCCCGCCCGAGGAAGACGCCGAGATTGCGCACGGCGGTGGACATCGGGTGCGGGGAGGGGCGCGACCTGCGGGCGATGCTCGGGCGGGCCGGGCCCACGCGATGGATCGTCGTCGGGTACGACGACTCGGAGGAGGCGGTGCGCCGGACGCGGGCGGCGGCGGGCAAAGGCGAGAGCGAACGCTGGTGGGTGCACCAAGCCTCAATGGAGGACCTGGCGCGGGTCTTTAAGGACGACCACGAGGCGGACGCGAGCGTGGACCTGGTGAACGCGAGTTTCGCGCTGCCTTTTTGCGAGCCGCGGGCGTTTCCCGCGCTGTGGCGGTGGATCGGGCGGTTGCTCAAGCCGGGGGGGCGGTTCGCGGGGCAGTTCTTCGGGGACCGGGACGAATGGGCGAGCGTGCGCCCCAGGAGCCATCGCACCCGCGCGGGAGTGAAACGGTTGCTGCGGGATTTTGATGTGGAATGGCTCGACGAGGTCGAGAAGGACGGCGACGACGCGATGGGGGGGCTCAAGCACCACCATGTTTTTCACGTGGTGGCGAAGAAGCGATAGGCGAGATTGCTTCGGTGCAAGGCGGAGCACGGGATACCCAAGGATGCCACAAGCATGGTGACGCACGCGGCGGAGACAGGATGGGCCATCGACCTCACGAACGTCTCGAAGACGTACCGGGGGAAGGTGCGGGCGCTGCGGGGCATCGACACGCGCGTGCGCGCGGGCGAGATCTTCGGCCTGCTCGGGCCCAACGGGGCGGGCAAGTCCACGCTGGTGAAGATTCTGATGACCGTGATCCGCCCGACGACCGCCAGCGGCACGATGCTAGGGCAACGCGTGGGGCACAAGCCCACGCTGGCGCGGGTGGGGTACCTGCCCGAGCATCATCGGTTTCCCGAGTATCTGACCGGGGCGCAGGTGATTGATTACTACGGAGCGCTGGCGGGCATGCCGCGGGCTCAGCGACGTAAACGGCGCGACGAACTGCTCGAGATCGTCGGGATGAAGGACTGGGCCGACACCAAGGTGCGCGGCTATTCCAAGGGCATGCGCCAGCGCGTGGGCATCGCCCAGGCCATCGTCAATAACCCCGATTTAGTGGTGCTTGATGAGCCCACCGACGGCGTCGATCCGGTGGGGCGGCGAGACATCCGCGCGATCCTCGTCCGGCTCAAGGAGCAGGGCAAGACCGTTTTTCTCAACAGCCACCTGCTGAGCGAACTCGAGATGGTGTGCGATCGCGTGGCGATCCTGGTGCAGGGGACAGTCGCCAGTCAGGGAACGATCGACGAACTCACCTGCGGCAAGATCCGATATGACATCGAGATCGTCGGTGGTGATGAGGCCGCGGCACAACGATCGCTCGCGGCGGCGGCGGGGAGCACGCCCCACACCATTGCGAGGAACACGCTCTCGCTCGCCACGACTGATGCCGCCGTAGTGCAGCCGGTGATCGATGCGTTGCGTGCCGGTGGCGTGATCATCCGGTCGATCAGGCCGGTGCGCCCGTCGTTGGAAGACCTGTTCATGGAGGCGGTGACGGATCCGACCACGGGCGTCGCACTCCCGCCGGGGGCGCGCAAGGGCGCGGGGAGGGAGGGCTCATGACGCAGATCCTCGCGCTGCTGACGGATTCGTACCGCGAACTCAACTCGCGCAAACTCTTCTGGATCACCATGCTTTTATCGGGGCTGGTGGTGGGGGTCTTCGCGGCGTTCGGGCTCAATGACAAGGGGATCAGCTTCCTGTGGTGGCAGTTCGACACGCCACTGCTCTCGGCCAAGACGATCGAGCCGCGGAAGTTCTACATCTTCGCCTTCGCCAACCTGGGGATCCCCATCTGGCTCACGTGGGCGGCGATGATCCTGGCGTTGATCTCGACCTCGAGCATCTTTCCCGATTTCATCGCGGGTGGGGCCATCGAGCTGACCCTGTCGAAGCCGATATCGCGCATGCGTCTGTTCCTTGTGAAGTACGTGCTGGGGCTGCTCTTTGTGGTGCTGCAAGTGGGTGTTTTCTCGCTGGCCTGTTTTCTGGTGATCGGCGTGCGGGGGGAATCGTGGGAGCCGAGCCTGTTCCTGGCGGTGCCCATCGTGACGCTGGTGTTCAGTTATTTGTTTGGCGTGTGCGTGCTGGTGGGGATGATGACGCGCTCGACGATCGCCGCACTGCTGGCGACGCTGCTCTTCTGGCTCTTTCTGTGGGGGTTGAACACGACCGACGGGATCTTCGTGCTGCAGCGGGAAACGTCGATCGTGAATCACGAACGGGCGCAGAAGCGCGTCGAACGCCAGGAGCTGGCCTCGCGCCGTCGCATCGAGCAACTCGCGGCGGCGGGAGAGCCCGTGCCCACCGCCGATACGTTGCCGGCCAATGTTCGTGATGAGCTCGAAGCGGTCAACGCGTTCCTCGCCCCGGCACGCAAGGAAGCCGCAGACGCCGAGGAAAGCGCGGCCTTCTGGAAGCGCTGGACGCGTCTCATCGTGGGGGCCAAGACGGTGCTGCCCAAGACGGTGGACACGACCGCGCTGCTCGACCGCTGGCTGCTCACCCCGGAAGACAAGGCGCTGTTCAGCCCCGAGCGGGGCGAATCGGGCGACCCCGACGGCAAGGTTCGCTTTGGCCAGCCGGATCGGGAAGTTCAGAAACGAGCCGAGGAGGCGGTGCGAGGACGGACGGTCTACTGGGTGATCGGCACCTCGCTGGGGTTTGAGGCGCTGGTGGTGCTGGTGGCGGGGTGGTTGTTCTGCCGTCGTGATTTCTAGAAGTGAGCCCGCGCGTGCTCCCGGGCTTTGTAGAATGACGCCTCAAGGCGGTTTGGGGCGGGCGCTCGTGTGGGCGTGCGGCCGGATCGCGTGCCGAGGCGAAACACCCCGCGATGAAGTACGTCCCGGCCCAGGTGGTTCATTTTCTGAGGCAGCGTGGCGCGAAGCGCAATCTCGGGGCGCTGGCCCGCTTCATGTTCGCGCTGCTGGGGCTGATCACGCTCTACAGCATCGTGTTCCACTACGTGATGCAGTATGAGGGGCGCGAGTTTTCGTGGCTGACGGGCTTCTACTGGACGCTGACGGTGATGTCGACGCTGGGCTTTGGCGACATCACGTTCCACTCGGATCTTGGCCGACTCTTCTCCATGCTCGTGCTGCTGACGGGGATTGTCTGCCTGATGATCCTGCTGCCGTTCACGATCATCCAGTTCTTCTACGCGCCGTGGGTTGAGGCGCAGTCGGCGGCGCGAACCCCCCGCGTGCTGCCCGAGCAGACCCAGGGGCACGTGATCCTCACCAGCCATGAGCCCGTGTCATCGGCGTTGATCCGCAAGCTCGAGCAGTACGGGTATGACTATGTCCTGGTCTGCGAGGAGATCGACGAGGCGATGCGCCTGCACGACCAGGGTGTTCGCGTGGTGCTGGGGCACCTGGACGATCCGCAGACCTATGCCAATGCGCGCGCCGACAAGGCCGTGCTCGTGGCGACCACGCAGAACGATGTGATCAACACGAACGTGACCTTCACGGTGCGACAGGTCAACGCCACGCTGCCGGTGGTGGCGACCGCCGCGACCGCAACGTCGATCGACATTCTCGATCGAGCGGGGGCCACGCACGTCCTTCACTTGGGCGAGATGATGGGCAAGGCGCTGGCCCGTTGCATGGTGGGGGGCGACGCGGTGACGCACGTGGTCGGGGGCGTCGACGATCTGCTGATCGCCGAGGCCAACGCCCAGCGCACGCCCCTGGTGGGCAAGTCACTCCGCGAGAATGCCCTGTCGGAAATGGGCGTGAGCGTGGTGGGGATCTGGGATCGCGGGCGGCTCAAGTCCGCCACGCCCGACACGGTGGTCGGCGAGCACGCCATCCTGCTGCTGGCCGGCTCGGCGGCGCAGCTCGCTACCTATGACGAAAACTTCGTCATCTACAACGTCAGCGTCAAGCCCGTGGTGATCATCGGCGGGGGACGCGTGGGCCAGGCGGCCTCTCGTGCGCTCAGCACGCGCGGCGTCGATTGGCGCCTCGTTGACAAGGAGTCGCGCTACGTCCCCGAGGGCGAGCGGGGCATCGTGGGTGACGCGGCCGACCCGGACGTTCTCAAGAGAGCCGGGATTCTTGACGCCCCGGCGGTGATGATCACCTCGCCCGACGACAGCCTGAATATCTACCTGACGATTTATTGCCGCTCGATTCGTCCGGACATCCAGATCATCAGCCGAGCGACGCTCGAGCGCAACGTCGAGACGCTTCATCGGGCGGGTGCGGACTTCGTGATGTCCTACGCCTCGATGGGCTCCACCAGCATCTTCAACCTGCTCAAGCGTGGGCGGGTGCTGACGATCGCCGAGGGGTTGGAGGTCTCGAGGCACGCCGTGCCCGAGTCGCTCGCGGGCAAGACCATCGCGACGTGCGGCGTGCGCGAACAGACCGGGTGTTCGATCCTTGGCTTGCGTGGCGAAGGGGGTGTGCTTGAGATCAACCCCAAGGCCGATACATCACTGCAAGCCGGTCGCGAGATGATCTTGGTGGGCAGCAGCGATTCCCAGGCCAAGTTTCTCGATGTGTTTGTCGAGGAATAGGGCTCCGCACGCCGCGGGACCAGGTCGTTATTGCAAATCGGGGACCGCTCTGAAAGATGTCCGGGGTTCGGCCGCGGCATCGACCAGGGCGCAGATGGCCTTTCAACCATCGCTGTCGCATGGCGGCCAGAATGATCACAGCAAAAAAAACACACCCCCATTGCGTGTGCAAACCGGGGCGATTGGCTTGTGTCGGGCGTAAAAATCCCGACCAATGGGCAGTCCCGGACTTGAACAACCCCCGGAAACGACGGGAAATACGGGGGTTTCACTTCCAAGCGGCGCAAAATGCGGCGCACTTTCCAGCGATTCCGTGCCAAACCCGACGCTGACGAAGCCCACCGATCCCGAGTTAGCGGCGGTAGTCGCGGCATGGCCCGACCTGCCCCCGGCGATCCGGGCGGGCGTGCTGGCGCTGGTGAGGGCGGCGGGCGGGAAGCCTGAATGACCGACCCGGCCCCATCGTGTACCTTGCCCCCTGGGCTGGGGTGCCCCCGGCCAAAGGGGGTTCCATGCGGGCGTTGATCTACGACGTGCTGGTGACTAACCCGAACACCGGGCAGGATCGGACAGTCCGGGTTGAGGCGGACAACGCAGAGGCGGCCCAACGGATCGCGGCTGAGGAAGCGGGCATCGCCGGCCCGGCGGTCTTGGTTGAGATTCGATCCCTACCCGATGCCACACTGGCCCACGTCGATGAACGGCTGAGGGCGACGCAGACACAACTAGCACGGCTGCAAGACACCATCGACGCGATCAAGGCGTGTTCGATCATGCGGTCACCCACCCGGATCATCGGATCGGCGGTGGCCTACGGCGTGATCCTGGCCCTGTTCCTGCTGGTGCTGCTGGTGTCGCTCGGGGTGATCCCCACCGGGCCGGCGCGGTAGCCCCGACGCGCTGGCGTCGTGCTGGGTTCAAGCCTGCGGGCACGACTTCCCCCTCCCGACGCGATCGGACGTGGGGTGCCTGCAAATTGCCTGTCTCCAACGTACGCGGAAGCGGGCGTAAGCGTCCCACGGGTCGCGCCAGCAATCGACCCCCGGCTGGTTGACGGGTGCCCAATTCGGGGTACGGTCCTGGTTGGACACGAACGAACTACGGGCACCGGGATTTGCTCCCCGGTGAACGGATCGGGCTGGGGCTGTGGCGCTCACTCGCCCTACAGCCCCGCCCGACCGGCCCGAGAAAGGCGAGTGAATCCGTGGATCTATCCAACCGTGCTTCTGAAATGGCGAAGCCTGGATTCTGGGCGGCTGTTGCCCGCGTGCTTGCTCATACCGATGATGGCTTGACAAAGGGAGAGATTGAGGAATGCCTCAATGAGGCTGAACTCACGAAACCCGCTGCTGAGAGCGAGATTGGCAAGTATCGTGACAGCAAGTATGGTCGCCTTCACGCGAAACTTGATGGCAACAGGCCAACGCTTGCAACCCTTCTCTTTTTCGTAAAGATCGCGAAGTCTCGCCTAGTAATGCAGAAGCGGCACGAATCGGAGCCGCGATGGAACAAGATTCGACCTGCACTTGAAGCCGTCTTTTCGACGTACGACATTGGATGGACGCTGGATGGAGTAATGCCAGTTAACGGCGCTGAAAGCACGCTTCACCACTCGCCTACAAAACCAAGCCCCTCCGTGGTGAACGTGAACATTGCCACCATCGACGGAATTAGCCCAGCGATTGCTTTCGAGTCGCTGTGGACGATTATTCACAAGCGAAATGACGACGACGCGCCGGCGGTGGAGTTGCCCGAGTTGGGCGTGCGGGACAAAGAGGCGTGGCAAGCGTCATTGGTGGCAAGGATGACTCAAGAACAGATCGCGAGCCTGTTAAATAAACAGTACCCCGGGGAGAACTGGACTCAGCCACGGGTTAGCGAAGCGATTAAGCGGGCGATGGCACACGCTAGAGCGAGCGGGTTGGCCGACAAGGTAACGGGGGCATCCTTCCGAGCGCCGGCCCGGACGCTTGACCCGGCATCGGCGGAACTAGGGAAACGAACGGACGGCAAGGCCCACCATCTTCGGGAGCGGGAACGGCAAAAGGCCATAGACGGCGACGACGAAGAATAATTGTGGCCCCGGTATCAGCGTGAAAACACGCTGGAATCAAGGGGTATCGGAGAGTATCGGGGGTTATCGACAGATACGCGCCGGGTGTGTGGGGATGGGCCGAGTGGCCCGACCCACCCGGAGTATCTTCGATGGATAAAGCAACGGAATATCTGACGGCCCGAGAGTTGGCGAAGCGCCTGCGCGTGTCGCCCGAAACTGTCCGGGCGTGGGCGCGGCGCGGGTGCATTCCGACGCTGCGGCTTTCACGCAAGGCGGTTCGCTACAACCTGGAAGTGGTGTTGGCGGCGCTATCCACCAAGCCGGGGAATGGCGGTGCTAAGTGAACGGCGCACGCTCCACAACTTCCGGCACGTCTGACGCGACGATAAACACCAATACGACGGCCCCGCTGTCCCTTCGACCTAAAGACGCGGCGAAGGCCCTGGGCATCGGGCAACGCAAACTGTGGGAACTCACCCACCCGCGCGGCCCGATCCCGTGCGTGCGCGTCGGCTGTTGTGTGCTGTACCCATATCACCTGCTGCAAGGGTGGTTGGCCGATCAGGCAGCGAAGGGGGGCGCACTTTGAACACGCCCCCAATCAAAGACGCGGCCCCGCTGGCGGGCGGGGCTGGCGTCGATCGTCCGAACACTTCACCTGATTCTACCTTGGCCCGGTTACCCCTGACGCCCCCTGCCCATCGCAACGCGCCGGCGGGTACGTCGGACGTTGCGGCGGATCGGATCGCAGGCCACGCGGCCAAGCAACGCTCCGACGTGCTGGCGGTGATCGTGAAGGCGGGCGCGTTCGGCGCGTCCGATGCCGAGATTGAAGCGGCCACGGGCATCCGCGCCCAGTCGGTATCCCCGCGTCGCGGTGAACTCCGCGCCCTGGGGCTGGTGGTCGATAGCGGGCGACGACGCATGACCCCACGCGGACGCCCGGCGGCGGTGTGGGTGACCCCCAATCACGCCGGCACGCCCCCCGCACCCGAAGGGGGTGCGGCATGAGCAACGCCGTAGAACGAATCCTGGCGGCTCTACGCGACCACGGCCACAATCCCAAGCGAGCCGGCGCGGGCTGGACCTGTCGATGCCCTGCCCACGATGACCGCAACCCAAGCCTGAGCATCCGCACCGGCGACGACGGGCGGGCGCTGGTGAAATGCCACGCCGGGTGTAGTGTCGATGCGTTGTGCGGGGCGATCGGGCTGCGGGCGGCGGACTTGTTCATGCCCGATACGAGCCGGCGCAATGGACACGCGCCACGGACCCGCCCGGGTGTCACCGTCACCACAACCCCACGGACCCCCGCACGAAACGCGGGTTTCGGTGACGGTGACGCCAAGACGTTCCCCACGGCACGCGACGCGGTGGCTGAGTTGGAGCGCCAGCACGGCCCGCGCTCGGCGACCTGGACGTACCGCAACGCGGCGGGCGAGCCGGTGGGGCTGATTGTCCGCTGGGACACGCCCACCGGAAAAGACGTGCGCCCGGTGTCACGCGTGGCGAGCGGCTCGGGCTGGCGCATCGGGGCGATCCCTAAGCCGCACCCGCTGTACCGGCTGCCCGAACTGCTGGCGTCGCCGGGTTCGCGGGTGTACGTCACCGAAGGCGAGAAAGCGGCGGACGCGGCCCACGCGTTCGGGCTGGTGGTCACTACCAGCGCGGGCGGCTCGCAACGGGCGAAGGGTTCGGATTGGTCCCCGCTGGCGGGGCGTGACGTGGTGATCCTGCCCGACCATGACGATTCGGGCGAGCGGTACGCCGACGACGTGGCGCGGCTGGCGACGGCGGCGGGCGCGAAGTCGGTGCGGGTGGTGCGGCTTGTTCAACTCTGGGCAGGGATGCCCGAAGGCGGTGATATGGCGGACCTTGTGGAGCGCACGGGCGGCGACGCCGACGCGCTCGAGCAACTGCGCGGCGAACTCGTAACCCTGACCAACACAACCGACGCCTATTCGGTGATACCCGACGCGCCGGCTGTCTTGGCGTACACCCCCTTCCCGGTGGACGTGCTGCCCGAGCCGATCCGGTCATTCGTGGCCGACGCGGCGAAGGCGATCGTGTGCGATGCGTCTTACATCGCTCTGCCCCTGCTGTCGGGGCTGGCGTCGGCGATCGGCAACACCCACCGGATCGCGCTCAAGCGAGGGTGGTCCGAGCCGGCGATCGTGTGGACGGCGATCGTGGGCGATAGCGGTACGGCGAAGTCGCCCGCGCTGGAGTTGGGCCTACGCCCGATCCGCAAGCGGCAACACGACGCGATGAAGGAACACGCGGAAGCGATGAAACAACACGCCGACGCGCTGGCGATGCACGAACGCGACGCGGCACACTGGAAGCGGTCGAAGTCGGACACGCCCCCGCCAGCCAAGCCCGAAGCGCCGATCGCGGATCGGTGTTGGACCGACGACGCAACGACCGAAGCCCTGGCGGTGCTGCTGCAACAAAACCCGCGCGGGCTGCTGATGGTGCGGGATGAACTCGCCGGGTGGTTCAACTTCGATCGCTACGCCGGCGGCAAGGGCGGCGGGGACGTGGCGAAGTGGCTGGAAATGTTCGGGGGTCGCCCGATGGTGGTGGATCGTAAGACGGGCGGCACGTTGTACGTTCCCCGCGCGGCGGTGTCGATCGCCGGCGGCATCCAACCGGAAACCCTGCGGCGGGCGCTGGGGCAGGAACACCGTGACAACGGGCTGGCGTCGCGGCTGCTGCTGACCTGCCCCCCGCGCAAGCCCAAGAGGTGGACCGAAGCGGACGTGGACGCAACTACAGAGGCGGCGGTGGCGGCGGTGTTCGACCGGCTGTACGCATTGACGCCGGAAGCCGACGACAACGGCGACGAACAGCCACGGCTGGTGACGATGACCGATGACGGAAAGCGGGTTTGGATCCCGTTCTACAACGAACACGCCGGCGAGCAAGTGAACCTGTCGGGCGACGAAGCGGCGGCGTGGTCGAAGTTGGAGGGGTACGCGGCCCGGCTGGCGCTGGTGGTTCACCTGACCCGCTGGGCGGCGGGGGACGCCTCACTCCGCGATGCGTCGCGGGTCGATGAAGCGAGCATCGCGGCGGGCGTGGTCCTGGCCCGCTGGTTCGGTGAGGAAGCCCGGCGCGTCTACGCGGTCCTGTCCGAGAGTGACGACGACCGGGAAACGCGCCGGCTGTTTGAGTGGATCAAACACAAGGGCGGCACGGTGACGGTGCGCGACCTGACGCACGGGTTACGGGCGTATCGCGGCGATCCTGACGCGGCGGAACGCGCCCTGTCGTCACTGGCGGAATCGGGCATCGGGCGCTGGGAAGCCGACGCCCACGGCCCGAAGGGTGGGCGACCGGCCCGACGATTCCGGCTTGTCTCCACCGTCACCGTCACCGAAACCCCCACGAACGCCGGGAAAGACGTGGGTTCTGGTGACGGTGACACCGGGGACGCGCTCACAAACGCCGGCGACGCCTGGGGGGAACTGTGAACCCGCACCCCCACGAACTCGCCCCGCTGCTGGTGGCCCTGGGTCGCGCCGGCGTTGAACTTGCCCCGCACCTGACCGACGCGGGCCGGCTGCGGCATCGCCCGGCGGACCTGCCCCCCGACCTGTCGGCGCGTCTGAGGTTGCATCGAGCGGCGATCCTGGGGCTGTTGGCGGGCGGCTACACCCCCGACCCCCACGGCGACACGGACGCGGGGTACGTCTTGGGCGAACGGCTGGGCGTGGCCGATGGGTTGGGGATGCCCACGCACCCCGGATCGGTGGCGTGGCTGGTGGCGGTCGGGGAGTCGATGGGGGATGGTTGCCACGCGGCAACGCATGGGGTACACTCTGGGCATGGGTCAACTGACGAAGGCGATAGCGGCGGCGGTGAAGGCGAGCGATCAAACGCCCTACGCGATCGCCAAGGGCGCGGGAGTGGCCCGTAGTCAACTGTCGCGGCTGCTGAGCGGTGAACGCGGGATGACAACGGACACGATCGAACGGCTGGCGGACTACCTGGGGTTGCGAATCACGATCGAACCCAAGGGCAAGACCACGAAGGGACGGTGACGTATGGCGAGCGTTTCACGCGATGCGAACGGGACGAAGCGGGTGCTGTTCACGGACGGCGACGGCGAGCGGCGTTCCGTGCGGCTGGGCAAGGTTTCGGTGAAGGCGGCGGAATCATTCCGGCTGCGCGTCGAAGCCTTGCTGGCGGCGAAGGAACTTCACCAATCCCCCGATGCCGAACTCGCCGCGTGGTTGCACGACCTGCCCGAGCGCATGCACGCCCGGCTGGTGCGCGTCGGGCTGACCGATCCCCGCGCCAGCGCAATGCGGGTGACGCTCGGGGGGCTGTTGGCGGCTTTCTTCGCAGGCGTGGACGTGAAGCCAGCAACGCGAGTGCGGATGGAACAAGTCAAGACCGCGATGGTGGACCACTTCACCGATGCGCGCGACGTTGCCACCATCGACGAAGCCGACGCTGAATCGTGGCGAGCGAAGTTGAAGGAACACGGATACGCGCCGGCGACGATCAGCCGGACTGTCCTGTACGCCCGGCAAGTGTTCCGGTGGGCGATTCGTCGAGGCATGGCGAGCCGTAACCCCTTCGCGGCGTTGAAGGCGGGATCGCAAACAAACACGGCCCGCGCGGTGTTTGTGTCACGCGACACCATCGCCAAGGTAATCGACGCGGCCCCCGATGCCGAATGGCGGCTGTTGATTGTCCTATCGCGGTTCGGCGGGCTGCGTGTGCCGAGTGAAGCCCTGGCCCTGCGATGGTCGGACGTGGATTGGGAACACAACCGGCTGACGGTGCGATCGCCCAAGACCGAACACCACGAAGGCAAGGGGGAGCGGATCATCCCGCTGTTTCCTGAGATTCGGGAACACCTGCAAACGGTCTTTGATGCGGCCCCGGTTGGATCGGTGAACGTGATCGGACGCTACCGGGAGGGTGCGAATCTGAATCCTCACTTTCGGCGGATCATCGAGCGGGCGGGGCTGACGCCTTGGGATCGGACGTGGCACAATCTGCGGGCAAGCCGGCAAACCGAACTGGCGGCGACGTACCCCCTGCACACCGTTTGCGCCTGGATCGGCAACACCAAGGCGATCGCGGCGGGGCATTACCTGCAAGTCACCGACGCTGATTGGACCCGCGCCACGGACGGGACGACGGGCTGCGGGGAAAGCGGCGCAAAAAGCGGCGCACTTTCGACGCAAAATGCGGCGCAGCATCCGACCGCACACGATCGCGGCCCTTCGCGGGAATCTTCGGAAACGCCTTGTTTTGCTGGGGTTTCGCAACCCGACGCCGACGAACGCGAAACGATGCGAAACAAACCAATGGGCAGTCCCGGACTTGAACCGGGGACACCCGCATTTTCAATGCGGTGCTCTACCAACTGAGCTAACTGCCCGGCACGCGAGCCCTCGGGCGGCCGCGATCAGGCACTAGGGTAGCCCGCGGCGCGGGCGGGTCAAGGTTGCGGGGGGCACGGGTCGGCGTGGGATCGAAACGGCTTGAATTCCGCCACGGGCATGGCTCGGATCGGGTAGGCTGGCGGCCCGCATCGGCGTGGTACTCGATTCGGGCGGCACGGGCCCAGACAATCTCGGCGCGAACTTTCTGCATCGCTTGCGAGCATTTCGTTTCACCAGATCATTGCCGGGCTTGATCCGATTTCCCGGCTCTTTGAGAGGATTCATCATGCGTGCACTCATGCTGATGCTGGCGCTGGCCGGTTGTTCTGCCCTCGCCCAGGATGCCCCGGGCACCAAGCCCGTCGAGCCCCCCGAGACCAAGGCCCAAGGGGACCAGCCCAAGGGCGATGCTGAGCAGGCGGCGGCACAACCCACCGATCCGGACAAGCCGGGAGAAGCCAAGGACGGCGAGGTCAAGGAGCCCGAGAAGCCCTCGCTCAAGGCGGGCACGTTCGGTGCGTTGTCGGCACGGTGCATCGGCCCTGCGCTCTTCTCGGGGCGCGTGGCGGATATCGCCGTCAACCCCAGGGACCCGAGCGAGTTCTACATCGCGGTCGCCTCGGGCGGGATGTGGAAAACCACCAACGCGGGCGTCACCTTCTCGCCCATCATGGATTCATCAGGGTCGTACTCGTTCGGCTGCGTCACGATCGACCCTCATGACCCCAATGTGGTCTGGGTCGGCAGTGGCGAGAACAACAGTCAGCGCAGCGTCGGCTTTGGCGACGGCGTCTACGTCTCGCGCGACGCGGGCAAGAACTTCACCAACGTGGGTTTGAAAGAGTCGGAGCACATCGGGCGGATCGTCGTCGACCCGCGTGATTCGCGCGTGGTTTACGCCGCCGCCCATGGCCCGCTGTGGCGCACCGGGGGCGAGCGAGGGCTGTACAAGACAAACGATGGCGGCGCGACGTGGGAACGCATCCTGCATATCGACGACGACACCGGTGTCAACGAGGTCCACATCGATCCGGGCAACCCCGATGTGCTTTACGCCAGTTCGTACCAGCGCCGTCGCCATGTCTGGACGCTTATCAACGGCGGGCCGGGCAGCGGCGTGCATAAATCGACCGACGCGGGCAAGACCTGGCGCAAGATCGAGAAGGGCCTGCCGGGCGTCGACAAGGGCAAGATCGGCCTGTGCGTCGCCCCCGCGAACCCCGAGGTGCTTTACGCGATCGTCGAGGCGGCCAACGGCGAAGGGGGCGTCTTCCGCTCGACCGATCGAGGAGAGACCTGGGAAAAGCGATCGTCGTACGTCTCGAACAGCCCGCAGTACTACAACGAGTTGATCCCCGACCCGACCAATGCCGACCGGATCTTCTCGATGGATACCTTCATGCACGTGAGTGACGACGGGGGCAAGTCATTCTCGCGCGTGCCCATGCCCGACGTGCACGTGGACTCGCACGCGCTCTGGATCGACCCGCGCGACACACGCCACATGATCCAGGGCAACGACGGCGGGCTGTATGAGACCTTTGACGGCACGAACTGGCGGCATGTCACCAACCTGCCCGTCATGCAGTTCTACCGCGTCGCGGTCGACAACGCCGCCCCCTTCTACAACGTCTACGGCGGCACCCAGGACAACAGCACGCTGGGCGGGCCGTCACGCACCTTCGATCGCATGGGCATCGCCAACGAAGACTGGTTCCTGGTCGTGGGCGGCGACGGCTTCGAGCCGGCGATCGACCCGGAAGACCACAACATCGTCTATGGCCAGTGGCAACACGCCGGCCTGGTGCGCATGGACCGGCGCACGGGCGAGATCGTCGACATCAAGCCGCGCGAGCGCGAGGGCGACGCACCCTTCGTCTGGAACTGGGATTCGGCGCTGATCATCAGCCCGCACAACCCCGCTCGACTTTACTTTGGTTCGCGGGTGCTGCACCGCTCCGACGATCGCGGTGATTCGTGGACGACCGTCAGCCCGGACTTGACCCGCGGCGTCGATCGCAACGCACTGCCCGTCATGGGCGTCATCCAGAAGCCCGACGCCGTCGCCAAGCACATGTCGACCTCGATCTATGGCAACATCGTGTCGCTGACGGAATCACCCCTGGCCGAAGGCCTGATCTACGTGGGCACCGACGACGGCCTGGTGCAGGTGACCGAAGACGCGGGCAAGACCTGGCGCAAGGTGGAATCGTTCCCGGGCGTGCCCGCGGGGGCGTATGTCAGCGAGCTCGAAGCCTGCCGCCACAACGCCAGCACGGTCTTCGCGTGCTTTGACCATCACAAGAGCGGCGATTTCACGCCCTACGTGCTGCGCAGCGACGATCGGGGTGTGACGTGGCACTCGATCGCGGGCGACCTAGGCCCGCGTGAAGTCTGCTACTCGATCGCGCAGGATCATGTAAACCCTTCGCTGCTGTTCATCGGCACCGAGTTTGGGGCCTATTTCTCGCTCGACGCGGGGGCCAAATGGTTCAAGATGGCGGGGGTGCCGACCATCGCCGTGCGCGATGTCGAGATCCAGCGCCGCGAGAACGACGTGGTGATGGCGACATTCGGGCGCGGGTTCTACGTGCTCGATGACTACACGCCCTTGCGGACGATCGATGCTGGGATGCTTGACCAAGAGGTGACGATGTTCGCGCCGCGCGAGGCATTGCGATACGTACCGCGCAGCCGCGTGGGCGGGAGCGCGGGCCGCGGCTGGCTCGGGGCGACGCACTACGCGGCGAAGAACCCGCCCATGGGCGCGGTCTTCACGTACTACCTCAAAGAGAAGATCACCTCGCGCAAGGAACGCCGCAAAGAGGCCGAAAAGAAGGAAGGCTGGGAATATCCCACCATCGAACAGTTCCGCGCCGAAGACCGCGAGGACGAGCCTAAGGTCATCCTGACCATCCTCGATGCGCAGGGCAAGAGCATCCGGCGGTTGAATGTGCCGCGCGGCGAAGGAATGCACCGCGTCTCGTGGAACCTGCGCTACCCCGATGCTGATCCCGTGTCGCTCTCGGCGGGGAGCATCGAGCCGTGGGATGTCGAATTCGGCGGCACGCTCGCCAAGCCCGGCACCTACGGCGCCGTGCTTTCCAAAGTCGTGGACGGCGTGAGCACGGACATCGCCGGCCCCATCCCCGTTGAGGTGAAGGCGGTTGACCTCTCGCCGCGCACCGCCAAGGGCGATGGGCTGAACGCGAAGTTTGCCTTCGAGCGTGATCTGACCGATCTGCAGCGGGCCATCGGCGGGGCCGGGCGTCTGGTGGACGAGGCCCTCAACCGCATCAATCACCTGCGCGCGGGCGTGAGTGATACGCCCGGGCTCGATGCGGCTGTGCTCGCCGAGATCGACGCCCTTCGACTGCGGGCGACGGACATCCGAAACGCGTTGCGTGGCGATCCGACGCTGGGCAAACGCGTGGTGCCCGAGCCGCCCTCGATCGGCGAGCGCGTTTCGAACGCCATCTACAGCCTGTCGGGCTCGACCGAGCCGCCGACAAAGACGCAGCGCGAGCAGTACGAAATCGCGGGACGCGAGTTTGAGACTGCCCTGGCCTCGCTCAAGGCCCTCGTGCAGACGGACCTGCCCGCGCTCGAGTCACGCCTCGAAAAGGCCGGCATGCCCTGGACGCCCGGGCGCGTGCCCGAGTGGAAGCGGAAGTAACCCGTCCTTCTGCGCCGTCCAGCTTCCGGTTTGCTACCGGCGCGGGGGCGGGTCGGGGCTGGGGAACGCGGCCGATGCAGGCTCGACCGTCGTGAGGCGGTCGAGCAGCGGCTCGATCGCGGCGTCAAAGACCACCGCCGTGCGGTGGTTCAGCCGCAGGAACTTCTCCTGCTCGACGTGATCGAGAAAGGTCATCAGGCTGTCGTAATAGCCCGCGGTGTTGAGCAGCCCCACGGGCTTGGCGTGGATGCCCAGTTGGGCCCACGCCAGGATCTCGAACATCTCGTCGAGCGTTCCCAGCCCGCCGGGCAGCGCGATGAAGGCGTCGGCAAGTTCGGCCATCATCATCTTGCGCTCGTGCATGGTCTCGACCACGCGCAGGTCGGTGATTCCCGTGTGACCCAGTTCACGGTCTTCGAGCAGCCGCGTGATGACGCCCACAACCTTGCCATCGCCCGCGAGGGCCCCGTCGGCGACGGCTCCCATCAGCCCGGCGCGTCCGCCCCCATACACCAGCGTAATCCCGCGCTGCGCGAGAAGTTGCCCCAGCGAAAAAGCCTGGGCGGCGTAATCAGGCCTGCCCCCGTGGCACGCGCCGCAGAAGACAGCGATGGACTTGATCTGGCGTGCGTGTCCCATGCGTGGTTCCAGCCCCGGCAAGAGCGGCCTTGACGCCGCCCCGGGCCGAGTCGCGGAGCATAGGAAGGGTCACCCGGGCAGCGAGTCGGCCGCCGCGCACAGTGTTTCGTAGTAATGCTCGCGTTCGAGCCCCAGCAGCGTGCTCCCGAAGATCTCGGCCTCGATGTGCCCGGCCACGTCGCCGTAGTTGATGCTGGGGATGTAGTACGCGATCAGCAGCGGCAGCAGATCGGGTTGATCCTGAAAGTGGGGGTGTACGAAGAGGCAAAACCCAGTGCCCGGGTGCTCGCCCAAAGGCTCGAGACAGGCAAACTCGCCCTTGCGCAGCGGGGTCGCATCGAAGCGCAGCCCGCACGGGTATCGCACGATCGTGCGATCATCAAGGATCTTGAGCATCGCCGGATAATCGATCAGCATCCCATGGCGGAGGCGTGCGTCGCTAGCCTTGGCCCGGCAATGCTCGTGCAGGGCCTGCTGGGCCTGCTGCTCGCGTGACTGATGCTCCATCAGGCGTGCCCCGGCGCGGCGTCGGACGCAGCGATGGTCGTGGACTCATCGGTGAAGCCGCGGTCATAGGTCAGCCGCCCGGACAGCACGGGAACGGTGATCCGCACCAGGATGGTGTACACCAGCAGCCCGAAGCACCAGATCCCGATCGATACCAGCGTTTCGTTGAGGGTTGGGAAGTACTCGACCACTTCGCCCAGCGGCGTGGGGATGAACGCCGGCACGATCAGCCCCATGCCCTTCTCGATCCACACGCCCACGATCAGCAGCACGCACGCCAGGCCAAGCCATCCCATGGTGCGGCTGATGGGCATGTACAGCACGAAGAGTGCGACGCAGTTGAGCGCGATCGCCGACCAGATCCACGGCACCAGGGCCGTGTGTCCGTGAAGGCCCACAAAGAGATAGTGCGCTGAAGCAGCATGCGCCGAGTCGGTGTAGAACTCGGTGAACGCCTCGGACCCTAGCAGGAACATGTTGATCGTCATCGCCACCGTCACGATGTTGCGCAACGTCATGAATGCCTTTTCGGGCACGTGGTAACGCGTCACGCGCTTGAGCACCGCCAGCGTGAGAATCAGGAACGCCGGCCCCGCGGCGAAGGCCGAAGCCAGGAAGCGCGGCGCGATCACCGCCGAATTCCAGAACGGCCTGCCGCCCAGCCCGCTGTAGAGAAACGCCGTCACGGTGTGGATGCTGATCGCCCAGACGATCGCGACGAAGACAAAGGGGATGTAGAAGATCTTGGTGGGGGTGCGACGCCGATACGCCGTGTACACCAGATAGCCGCAGATGTGCAGGTTGAGCAGCAGATACCCGTTGAGGACCAGCACGTCCCACGTGAGCATCGACGTGGGAAAGTTGAAGCGAAGCAAAAGGTGGTGGAAGCGGTCGGGGCGTCCCAGGTCGACCGTGACGAAGGCCAGTGCCATGAGGATCGCGGCGACCGCGAAGAGTTCGCCGAAGATGACCAGGTCGTGGAGTTCCTTGTTGCGGTAGATATAGACGGGGATGACGAGCATCACCGCCGCCGCCGCCATGCCCACGAGGTAGGTGAAGTTGGCGATGTAGAAGCCCCACGAGACGTGGTCGGTCATTCCTGTGACGCCCAGCCCGTAGACCAGTTGCTTGCAGTAGGCGTTGAGGCCCAGCAGCGCGCCCACGGTGAGCACGAACATCCAGGTGTAGTAGCGCCAGTCGCCCACGAAACTCAGGCGAAAGCACCGGGCCAGAAACGTCAGATACTGCCTCACACGCACCTCCCGGTGTCGGGGATCAGCGCCAGCGACCGACCGATCTCGACGGCCTCGGGGTCAAGGCTGAAGGGATACCGCTCGTCGAAGTAGTAAAAGAACCGCGGGAGCGTGCCCACCTCTTCCTTCAGCACGAAGATCCGCTTGGTCCGCAGGATCTGCGAGATCTCCGAGTTGGGGTCGAGCACGTTGCCGAACTTACGCGCGCCCGTGGGGCAGGCCTCGAGGCACGCGGGCATCTTCCCAGCGCGTGTCCGGTGCAGGCAGAAGTGGCACTTCTCCACCACGCCCTTGGCCCGCGGGCGGTTCGACAGGTACCCCATCTCGGGGTTCACCTCCGCGCCGGGGAGCGTGGGCGTGGTGAAGTTGAATCGACGCGCCCAGTAGGGACACGCCGCCTCGCAATAGCGGCACCCGATGCACCAGTCATAGTCGATCACCGTAATGCCGTCGGGCTCCTGCCACGTCGCCTCCACCGGGCACACCTTCACGCACGGCGGGTTCGCGCACTGGTGGCACTGCACCGGCATGTAGTAGTGATTGGGCGACGGAACCATCGCATGGTCGTAGTGATGGTTCGCCTGCTCCACGTCGGTTGTGCCCCGGGGCATCTCCAGCACCCGGATGTACTGGATCTCGGGCGAACGCGACTGGTTGTTCTCCGCCACGCACGCGTGCACGCACTTGCGGCAGCCAATGCACCGCGACAGGTTCAGCGCGTACACGAACTCCACCCCGTCCATCGGCTTGACATCGCGCAGGTGGGGCCGCACCCCGTAGCGCTTGGCCACCTGTTCCCGGATGCGCTCGAGGGCCTGCTCCATCTCCTGGGCGTTCATTTCTTTGTAGTGCTTCTGGAGGAACTCATCGACCGTCGGCAGTTCATCGGGCTTGAGGTCCTTGAGCGGGCTCAGGGCCGCCGCCAGAGCCGCAATCCCGCCCACCGCCGCCGCCCCGGTACGAAGAAAGCTGCGCCGGTTGAGATCATGCCCACTGCCGGGTTCGCCCGCCGATTTGCCATTCCAGATGCGTACGTCGCTCATCGCGTGGTCTCCGGTGAGGGGGCGTCCTGGGCGGGCGGAGCGTTCTTGGTGGGATCACGCGCCGGAACACCCCGCAGCCGCATGCGAAGCGGGCGGTGCTTCTCGTCGTGCACCGCGCCCGATGCGCCCGGCTCGCCCATCCGCAGCGTGTTGGGGCCGGGCAGGGGGGCATACTTGGGATACGCCGGCGAGTGCGGATCGTGGCACTCGTTGCAGGTAAGCCGGAGTTGTGCGTCCGATCCGGTCTGCCACGAGCCCATGGTCTTGCCGTGCGTGCCGTGCTGCCAGTCGCGGTAGACCGTGCCGTGACACCCGGCGCAGGTCTCGGGCGTCATGGCGAAGGGAACCTCGCTCCCGTCGAGGCGTCGCAGGGCCTCGCGGTTTTCGGGGTGGTGGCAGTTCAGGCAGTCGGTGTTGAGCCCGTGGTTGAGGACGATCTCGGTGTGATACGTGGGGGGCTGGGAGCGGTCCTTGCGCGAGGCGAATATCTGGTGACACCCGTTGCAGCGCTGCTCGTCGCCGCCGATCAGCATGTGGGCCGGGTCGGAGAGGGGACGTCGGCGTGGCCCGGGTGCGATCGACGCCGCATCGATGATCGCAGGTTCATCCAGGGGAATCTCTGACCCGGGAGACAGAAAGACCAACCAACCCGCCACCGCGAGGAACCCCGCCGGGAGCAGCCACGAGACGACCCGGTTCGACTGTGCTGGGCGTGCGATGAGAGCGGCACTCCTTTCCAAGAATCTCTCTATCGAGCGAGAAGAGGACTAGACGATCAGTATATACTCTGATCGTCAGGGGAGTAGTTGGCCGACACCTTTATCGGGCCTCATCAGGGCGTTAAGCACAATGGGCATCAGCGGGCTGGTCATCACACTGACGCAACGAGACGAGGCCGCGGGCGCGGCACTCGCCAAGCTCCGCGGAGATCCGCGTCTCACCTTGGGCGAGCGGAACGGCCCGCGGCAGGCCGCCGTGGGCGTGACCCCGTCCGTGGAACAAGATGAACACCTCGTGGCGGATCTTCGGGCGACCGAGGGTGTGGTCGACGTGGAGATCGTCTTTGTCGGGCTGGATGAAACGACCGAGCACCACACGAGTCCCCGCGCAACGGGGACAGGAGGAGTCGGATGCTGACCGTAGATCGGCGTGAGTTCCTGACCGCGGCCGCCATGGCCGCCGCCACCGCGGCTGTCGCCGGCAAGGCCAAGGCCGTCTCCCTCCCCGTCATGGGCCAGGGGGGTCTGAAGTGGGAGAAGGCCCCATGCCGTTTCTGCGGCACGGGCTGCCACGTCATGGTCGGCACCGAGGCGGGCAAGGTCGTCGCCATCCAGGGCGACCAGAAGGCCGAAGTGAACCGCGGGCTTCTCTGCGTCAAGGGATACCACGTCGGTCTGGCCATGTACGGTCCCGACCGCCTGACTACGCCCATGCTCCGCAAGAACGGACGCCTTGAACCCATCACCTGGGACGAGGCGATCGACGTCATCGCCCGGCGGATCATGGCGAACCCCAGGACGTTCGCGATGTACGGCTCGGGCCAGTGGACCATCCCCGAGGGCGTCGCGGCCAACAAGTTCATGAAGGGCGGGTTGTCGAACAACTACCTCGACGGGAACCCTCGCCTGTGCATGGCCTCCGCCGTTACGGGCTTCCTCTCAACATTCGGCGTCGACGAGCCGCCGGGCGTGTACGACGACCTCGACGTCTGCGACGTTGCGATCATGTGGGGCAACAACATGGCCGAGATGCACCCGGTCATCTTCTCCCGCCTGATCGATCGTCGATCCCGCGGCGAGAAGGTCATGGTCATCGACCTTGGCACCCGGCGCACGCGCACTACCGACCATGCCGACGAGTATCTGCAGTTCAACCCGCAGAGCGATCTGGCCATCGCCAACGGCATCGCCCACCTGCTGCTGAAGAACGGGACCTACGACAAGCGCTACGTCGAGAAGTTCTGCAACTTCCGCCAGCTCGACCCCGAGAAGCCCGACGTGATGCAGGGCAAACCCATGACGTTCGCCGAGTACGAATCGGCCTTGGCCGAGTACACCCCCGAGCGCGTCGAACAGATTTCGGGCGTGCCCGCGGCGAAGATCCGCATGCTGGGCGACCTCTTCGGACGACGCGACCTCCGTATCAACAGCCTCTGGTGCATGGGCATGAACCAGCACACCCGCGGCACCGCCATCAACTGCCTCGTGCATGGCATCCATCTCCTCTCGGGTCACCTGGGCAAGCCCGGCGACGCCGCCACCAGTCTCACCGGCCAGCCCTCGGCCTGTGGCACCGTCCGCGAGGTCGGCACGCTCTGCCACCTGCTGCCGGGCGGACGCCTGATCGCCAATGAAGAACACCGCAAGCAGGCCGAGGGGTTCTGGAATCTGCCCGAGGGTCGCATCAACCCCAAGCCCGGCTACCACACCGTGCTCCTCTTCGAGAAGTTCTGCACGCCCACCGACAAGGGGAGCGACGTGCAAACCCTCTGGGTTCAGGTCACCAACCCGGGGCACTCGCTGCCCAACCTGCCCAAACTCTTCCGGGGCAAGAAGGATCTGCAGGACAAGTTCCTCATCGTCTCCGACGTCTACCCGACCGCCACCACCGAACTGGCCGATCTCGTGCTCCCCAGCGCGATGTGGGTCGAGAAGAACGGGATGTACGGCAACAGCGAACGCCGGACCCAGCAGTGGTTCAAGATGGTCGATCCGCCCGGGCAGGCCCGCGACGACTGCTGGCAGACTATCGCCGTCGCCCGGCGACTCTTCGACCTCGGCTTCGAGGGCATGAAGGACAAGGACGGGAAGTTCCTCTTCACCTTCACCAACGCCAAGGGCGACGAGGTTCCCGTCTGGGACTGGAATCGCTACTACGACATCAACGTCGACGAGGCCCTCTTCGAGAGTTACCGCCCCTTCACCCGCATGAAGCACAAGGACCTCGCTCCCTACAGCGAGTACGTCAAGGCCCGCGGCCTGCGCTGGCCCGTGGTCGAGCAGCCCGACGGCTCGTGGCGCGAAACCCGCTGGCGCTTCAGCGAGTTCGACGACCCCTACGTCAAGAAGGGCGCGGAGATGCAGTTCTACCACTCCGTCACCAAGGACGACAAGGCGCTCATCTGGTTCAGGCCTTACGAGGCGCCCCCCGAAGTGCCCGATGCCGAGTACCCCTTCTGGCTCTGCACCGGGCGCGTGCTCGAGCACTGGCACACCGGCTCGATGACCCGGCGCATCCCCCAACTCAAGCGGGCCATGCCCGAGTCTTATGTCGAACTCAACCGCGAGGACGCTGTACGCCTTGGCGTGCGCAGCGGCGACCTGGTCACCATCACATCGCGACGGGCGGCGGTCAACCTCCCCGCGTGGATCGGCGGCCGCGGCGACCCGCCCAAGGGCAGTGCCTTCGTGCCGTTCTTTGACGAGGCGATGCTGATCAATCTTGTCACCCTCGACGCGCACGACCCGTTCTCGAAGCAGCCCGACTACAAGAAGTGCGCCGTGTCCATCACCAAAACGGTTTGAGGAGGGACGCCATGACTCTGCACACCCGAGAATCCGCCCGCGCTCGATGGCTCGGCGCCTGCTGGGCGATCGGCGTCGCCGGCACCGCCATCGCCGCGCTGGCCATCAGCGGCCAGGAATCCAAGACCCCACCTGTGGTCGAGGGGATGGCGATGCCCGTGTCAATCCATCACCCTCCCGCACGGGTCAAGGGTCCCACGCAGCGCACGCTCACCGAGCCAGCGCCCAATGTGGTGCCCGAGGCCAAAGCCAACCCCGCCGCCGTGCCCGACAAGTATCACGCCCGGTTCGAGTCGGCGCAAGCGAGGGCGAAGCTGCGCGCGTATGAAGGGGCCCCGCCGGTAGTTCCCCACGCGACCGAGGGCTTGAGCGTGCACGCCTGCCGCGAGTGCCACGGCCATGGCCTGCGCGCGGGCGACAAGGTGGCCCGCATGGCCTCGCACACCTATCTCGCCAACTGCACCCAGTGCCATGTCGAGGACCAGGGCCTGACCCAGATCGGCGTCGCGCCCACTCCGGTCGAGAACCTCTTCAAGGGTCTAGCCACCAGCGGCTATGGATCCACCCGGGCTTGGGTTGGCGCGCCTCCCGTCATCCCCCACACCACCTTCATGCGCACCAACTGCGTCAGTTGCCACGGCGAGTACGGCTACGACGGCTGGCGGCCCGATCACCTCTCCCGCACCAACTGTGTCCAGTGCCACACCCCCGGGGCACACTTCGAGCAGATGTCGCCCGTCTTCGGCGATGAGGCGTCGACCGCGCCCTAGAGCCGGAGTTCCTAGAGTCCACGCGTGGAAGATCCGCGTCCCATGTCGCGTCGGGATTGGCTGCGTGCGGGCTTTCTCGGCCGAGCGGCGGACGTCGCCTCACGCAAGATCGAAGACGCCGCCAAGGTGCTCCGCGATGCGGGGTTCAAGGGCGAACCGCCCGCCGAATCCACGCGAGGCGCGATCAACCCCGCCCGTCCGATCACGCTGGCGCTGCATCGCCCGCCCGGGGCCGTGCCCGAGGCCGCGTTCCTGGCCGGGTGCACACGCTGCGATGCCTGCATCAAGGCCTGCCCGCAGGGCGTGATCACACGTGCGTCAGGGCGCTTCCGAGGGGCCGAGGGCACCCCCGTGCTCGATCTCTCGATCGCCGCGTGCGTCATGTGCGAGGACACCCCCTGCATCACCGCCTGCGAGCCGGGCGTGCTCAAGAAAGACCGTCCGCTCAAGATGGGCACGGCGTGGGTCCAACCCATGGCCTGCCTCGCCCACACGGGATCGTTCTGCACCGTCTGCTCCGAGCGTTGCCCGGTGCCGGGCGCGATCGAGAATCGCCAAGGCAAACCGGTCATCCACGAAGCAGCGTGCACGGGTTGTGGTGTGTGCGCCAATGTCTGCCCGGCCCCGAGCAAGGCGATCCTCGTCATGCCGCTGCAAGATCGCCCACCTGATGCACCGCCCACCGCGGCACCCCTCAGGCCCGAAACAACCGCGTGATCCAACCAGGAGTCTTGTCATGGCGAAACTCGGCATCCCGTCGTCATACATGCAGATGAAGCAGTCGCACCCGGATCTCATGAAGGCCTACGAGGCATTCGGCAGCGCGTGCGCGAGTGCCGGCCCGCTCGATGCCACGTGCGTCGCGCTCGTGAAACTTGCCGTCTCGCTTTCGACCGGGCAGGAGGGGGCGGCCCACTCGCACGTGCGCAAGGCCCTCGAGGCCGGCTGCACCCCCGACCAACTGCTGCACGTGGCCACGCTCACCGCGCCCACCATCGGCTTTCCGTCGATGATGCGAGCCCGCGGCTGGGTGCAGGACGTCCTCGACGCACCCCCCAAGGCACGCTGATCCCATGGCCTGCGGGAGCGGCGAGACCTTCGCGTTCGATTCGCCCGCCGCCGCCGCGGCCGCGCTGATCACGCACCTCTCGCCCGTCGGTCTCGAGGCCGTCGCCCTGGCCTGCGCCGCGGGGCGCGTGCTGGCGCAGGATGTGCACGCCGACCGCCAGAGCCCCGCCGCCGATGTGAGCGCGATGGACGGTTATGCAGTCCGCGCATCCGAGATCGCGGCAGGTGAGGCCACGATCGCGGGTGAGGTTCGGATCGGGTGCGAGCCGCCCACGCTCGCAAGAGGCCAAGCGCTGCGGATCGTGACGGGGGCGTGCATCCCGCCCGGGTGCGACGCCGTGCTGCGTGTTGAGGACGCATTGGTTCACAATGACCACCTACGCGCCGCCGTATCCCTCAATCCCGGCGACAATGTCCGACGCGGGGGCGAGAACATCGGCGCGGGAGAAGTCGTGATCCGCGCCGGGGCACGCATCACACCGGGCGTGATGGGAGCCCTGGCCAGTTTTGGCGTGTCGACGCCCAACCTGCACCGGCGCGTGAGGCTGGGCATCCTCGTCACAGGCGACGAAGTCCGCCCGGTGGGGGAGGCTTCGCCGCGGCCCTGGCAACTGCGCGACAGCAACGGGCACACGCTTGCATCGATGTTCGGCGCGACCCCCTGGATCGACGTGCTTCCGCCGCGTCATGTTGTGGATGACACCTCTCAGATCGAGCACGCTGCGGCGGGATTGCTCGACGCCTGCGACGCCCTGTTCCTTACCGGGGGCGTCTCGATGGGCACGCGCGACTTTGTGCCGGGTGTGCTCAAGGCCCTGGGCGCGAACGTGATCTTCCACAAACTCCCCCAGCGCCCGGGCAAGCCGGTGCTGGGGGCGATCATGCCCGGGGGCAAACTCGCACTCGCCCTCCCCGGCAACCCCGTCAGCGTCATGGTGACCGCCCGGCGCATCGGCGCTCCCGTGCTTGCCCACCTTGGCGGCGTGCGTACGCCCGAGCCTGTTACAGCGATCCGACTTGTCGATGCACCCCCAGACCACGCCCCAATCTGGCGATTCATGCCCGTCACGATCAACGAGCAAGGGCATGGCGTGTTCGTGCGCGGCAAGGGGTCGGGCGATGTCGTGTACGCCGCTCGTGCCGTTGGCTTTGTCGAAATCCCGCCCAATACCCCGCCCGGTGGCAGCGACTTAAACACGTTCCCCTTCTACCCCTGGATCCATTGAGTCTCGCATGGCCATCGAACCCGCGTCGATAACCCCGGTCGTGCTTGTCGGTGGGAAGAGCCGCCGCTTTGGGCGCGACAAACTCCGCGAGATCGTCAATCCAACCGCCCGGGAATGGCTCGTCGATCGCCCGATCGCCGCCCTGCGCGAGGTCTTTGGCCCGCGAGTTCATCTCGTGGGCGCGTGCGACGCCGCGATCGTCGCCCGCGCCGATGCATCGCTCCCCGATCCCTATCCGGGCGTGGGGCCGCTGGGCGGGATCCTCGCCGCGCTCGAATCCACACGTGGCGGCGTCTTCGTCCTCTCGGGCGATTTGGTGTCGATCACGCCATTGGTGATACGCCAGGTGCTCGACACCGCCCTCGCCGCACAGCCGCACGTCCTCGCGGTGCTGGCCTCGAGTGACCGCATCGAGCCCTGCATCGGGGTGTACACGCCCGGCGCACGCCCCTACCTCGCCAAGGCACTCGCCGCCGGCCAACGAGCGCTGATCGACGCGATCCCACGCGAGTGTCTGCTCCTGGTGCCCGTCGATTCCGAGGCGACGCGGAACGTCAACCGCCCGGACGATCTGTCCGGATCAGCGTGACGGCGTGAAGGCCTCGTCTGCCGCGTTGTACAGGCTCTGGGCCAGTTCGCTCAGGAAGAACCGTCCGCGCTGCTTGGCCTGGTCATACCACGGGTTCATCAGCACCGAACGTAACAGGAAGATCCCCTCGCGCACATACTCCTCATTGCTCACGCCCAGACGCGATAGAAACCCCTTCACTGTCGCGGGGGCATATTGATGGGCCGAGAGTGTCGTGCGGCTGACAAAGAACGACTGGTCGTACACCCGCTCCCCGGGGTCCATGCTGAAACGTTCGTAGATCGTCCGATTGGCCTTGTTGATCGCCGCGAGATCCGTGCCTTGCATCTCGGGGCGGAACGCAAAGCAGACGATGTTCGAGCCCGGCGCGCACAGCGGCACGCAGCGCGTCGACAGCCCGTCCACCATTGTCGGCAAACGTTCAAGCAGCGAGTGCAGTTCGCAGGCGTTGCGGATGGTTTCGCGGATGAGGCGCCCGTGCCCGTGCGTGTCGAGGGGGATGAGCGAGTGGCTGAGCCACACCGCCGCCGCTGCCGCCCCGGGCTTGCTTCCCTCGAGGATGTACACCCCCACGCGATCCGACGCACGCTCGGCGTCCAGGTCCTCGGGCGCTTCCTCCAGGTACGGCGCAACCTGGCGCACCAGCGGCTTGACCAGGTTCGACCTGAAGCAGATCGCACCCGCCGGGTAGGGCACGTATCCAAGTTTGTGCGGATCGATCGTCACCGAGTCGCACTCGCCCAGGCGTTCCAGCGCGCTGCACTCGGCGTGCTCGGGCAGGCGCAGCGGGATCTCCAGCTCCACGCCCCCGACCCGCACGCGCGACACGGGCGATCCCAGCCCGCAGCGAGCGGGGATCGTCACGGTGCGCAGATAGCCGCCATAGGCCCCGTCCGCATGAAGCCAGAACGACGCCTTGCCGCTCCGCTCTCGCTCCTCGCGCAAGGCCACGATTTTGTCGACGGGATCGACCGCGCCTTCCTCGGTCGAGCCGACGACCGCGACGACCGCCAGCACGTGGCGTCCCCGCGCGTCGATCTCGTCAAGCCGTGCCGCCAGATCATCCACGCGCATGCGGAAGGTCTCGTCCACGCCCACGCACACCAGCGAGCGACGCCCCATCCCCAGCACATCCATCGCCTTCTCGAAGCAGTAGTGGTGTGACTCGGGGACGAGCAGCACGGGGTCCGAACCGATCGCGGCACACAGGCTCGCCAGCCCGCGCTCGCCCACGTTGTGCGTGGCCTCGCCGACCGCTCGGGCGAGCTTGGCCCCGGCTTCGTGCGCGTACCGGGCCGTTGCCTCAGCCGCGAGCGACGCATACGCCTCCAGGGCGTTCCGCGGGCTCAGGCCCAGCAGCACGCGCGGGTCGGCGCTCATCCCGCCGTCGCCAAGGCCCAGCGCCGCCCGCACCTCGCGCACGAGCAGGGGCAGGTACTTGACGCTGCGTGCCACCCACAGCGCCTCGATGTTGGCCACGGTGCCCCCGCTGGTCAGATGCGACCAGTGTCCGGGCCCATAGCCCACCATGGCCGCCAGCATCGAGGCCGCCTCGAGTTCAAGACGCACCGTCACCGGGGCGGCCTCGGACGAGACGTTGTTGGGGTTGTAGAGCATCGCGGCGAAGTACCCCGCGATCGCCGGGAGCGATTGCTCCGACAGCATGTGGGCCGCGTAACGCGGACTCTGGAACGGAAAGTCCCCCTTGAGGCGGGCGAGCAGTTCGATCAGGCGGTCCTCGAAGGCGTCGCGGAAGGGTTCGTTGGCTCGGCGCAGGGCCGAGTCCACCGTGACTCCGTCCTCGGGAAAGTAGTTGCGACGCCACGCGTAATAGTCATCGACCACCCGTGCGATCACACGGCTGAACCATTCGGCGTTCTCGCCTTTGGGCCCCGCAAACCAGCCGGCGATCGAACGTGTGTCGTGCATGTCGCTCATGGGTGTATCCAATCAAAGGCGGAGAGTTGAGGCGACGTGCGGCGTTACCCAATGCACCTGTCGAAATGCCCTTCAATCGACTCGCTGTTTAGATCGATTCCATGGAATAGCAAGGAGGAGGGCGCTGTTGATAAAAAAACCCCCGGCCATCGTGGCCGGGGGTAGGGGGATTGACACGAATCAAGAGGCTGACTTAGCAGCCGCCGTTGTTCCAGAGGGTGAAGAACTCGGTGACGTCGGCGTCGTCGGGCGTGCCGCCCGAGCCGTTGGAATCGGCACACTCGTCGCCGTTGTTCCACGCCTCGAAGAAGGCCGTCACGTCGGCGTCGTCGGGCGTGCCGCCCGAGTCGTTGAAGTCGGCCACGCACGGCGGGCAGGACGAGCCGGGGACGCACGAGAGCGTCCACTGACCCGAACCCGTGGCGCCGTTATAGCCGCCCAGGCGGATGGTGTAGTTCTGACCGCTGACCACATTGACCGTCACCGTCGTGGTCGTCCCACAGCCGGAGGTGTCATCGACGCACGACAGGAGTCGTGAATCGAGGTTGGTGCAGCCCGCGCCGTCATAGACGGCGATCTTGGTGTCAAAGCCGGCGGTGTTGCAGGTGGTCACGGTGAGCACGCCCGTGCACAGCGAGGGGTAGTTGAACCAGATGTCGTTGGTGATCTGGTTATTGCCGAAGTAGTTGCACGCCGCGTGCGCGGGGCCGTCGGTTGTTGCCGCGACCGTCGTGAAGTTGTGCGTGCCCAGGCCGACGCCGATGCGGTTGGCGCAATCGTCGTTGGCGGGCGGCGTCGGCGGAATCACACCACCGCCCCCGGTCACCAGGAGCGAGAAGTTGCCCGTCGAACCGCTGTACCCCGAGACCCGGATCCAGTAGGTGGTGCCCGCGGTCATGCTGTAGGTGATGCGCGACTGCAGCCCGCAGCCCGACGCATCGTCATTGCAGGCCAGCTGCGTGCCGCCGCACGCCGAGTGCAGCGAAAGAACCGTGTCGTAGTTGGTGGTGCCGCCGGGAATGCTGGAGTTGCACGTGGTCACCGTCACGCTCGCCGAGGAAGCCGGGCGATACCTAAACCAGACGTCAGGCGTGCCCGAGGACGCGCCGCACGTCGCCGTGCCGTCCAGCGTTGCCAGCGAAGTCGAACTGGCGACGGCGGTGCCCGCCGCAACCCAATCCGCATTCGCGCAGTTGTCATTGCTCGGCGGGACCGGTCCGCAGTTGGGCGAGACAACCGTGAGGGTGCCCGCGCCCATGGCGGGGGGGTTGGTTCCGCTGGCATACCCGCCCACGCGGATCAGATATGTGCTGCCCTGCGTCGCGCTGAACGTGACCGAGGACTGCAGCGTCCCGGAGCATGCGCTCCCCGCCGCGGCGTCATCGTTGCAGGCCAGCGCCGTGCCCGCGCTCGTCGGGCAGGTGGAGCCGGCGTAGACGGCGATCTTGGTATCGAAGGACGAGCCGCACGTGTGAATCGTGTGGCTGCCGTTGCACACCGCCGTGAAGGTGAACCAGATATCCGCGCCGATCTGGTTGTAACCCGACTGGAGGCACTCGGTGGGGCCATCGGTGGTGGCGTTGGTTGTGTTGAATGGGGTCTGGCCTACGCCCACCTGAGTCGCCAGCAGACAGGCGTCATTGAAGGGGTGCAACTGCCCATCGGGGCTGGGGATCACCGTCGCCGCCGTCATCGAGCCGGGCGTGCCGGCCTTGAACAGCGCGAGAGTGGCGTTCCCGCCCGCGGGGGGGATGTTGCAGTCGAACCAGAAGGTGTACACCGTGTCCCAGCGAAGGGCATTGGCGTTGGCATTCTGGGCGAAGGTCTGGCCCTGCCACGTCAGCACGTTGCCGGCCAGGGTCGAAGTCCAGTTGGTGTTCGTGTAGGGCTCGCCGCTGTGGTAATCCACATCGCGGAAGTTGATGTTCGTCACGTTCGCGCCGGCGGGGATCGGCACGCTGAAGGCCTGGCCCGCCCGCTCCGAGGTCAGGTTCTGCACCGCGTAGGAATAACGCCACTGGCCGGCGCCCAGGTCGCGGGCCTTGGCCGCCACCCAGAACCGCCCGTCACCGGGCACGTCGACGCTGGTGAGGATCACGTTGGGATCGGGTTGGCCGACGCCCAGACCGTGATCGCGCCAGGCAAACACCGCCGGCTTGGTGCGCTGGGTCGAATCCTGCAGCAGCAGGTTGCGCGCCGGGGCCGCGCTGAAGGTGATGCGCCGGTAGCTCTGGTTGTTGTTGTCGTTGCCAAAGGCCGCGTCCTCGGGCTGAATGTACATGCTCGAGACGAAGTAGATCGCACCGGCGACGTCGATGTCAGTTTCTGCAACAAGCAGCCGCTTGCGCAGCGTCGCGTCACCGCTCCCCTGGTTGATGAAGGGGTAGGGGAAATAGCCCGTGGAGGGGTTCACCTCGCTCTTGGGCCCCAGGCCCCCCTGCGAGCCGTTCAGGCCCGCCGAGTAGGGGTCGGAGCACCCCGGGAACAGGGCATCACAGTTTCCGCCGGGCGTGCACGCGCTGCAGACCGTTCCCTGCAGCGCACAGAACCCGTGCTTGAGCCAGGCCTGACCGATCTGCTCGAACCGACCGTCGATGATCCGGTACATGTTCTGCGAAATCACCGGGTGATTGCGGCATTGCGGATCGTTCGAGTTTGAACAATCGATCCATGTCAATGGCGTATCGCCGATGTTGCACGAGGTCGTGCCCACGGCGTAGGCCCGCATCCCGCTCACCGGGCCGCTGGTGGTGTAGTTTGCCACATCGGGCAGATCGCCCACGATCACGTCCGGACCGCCCGAGGCGATCCCCGTCGCGAGGCCGGCCAAGCCGACCACGACCAAAGCACGCAAGTGACGCATACAAAAACTCCTCTCACTCTGGGACCCGAATGGGTCATATCACGATCGTGAAGGCACCCCTTCGTGCCCTCAACGACTCCCTCGATTGACTCTAGACTACTAGTTTCTCCCGTTTGGACAAGCCCAGATCAGGCTTTGGGTAGGGTCCGATTTACAAACAGGCAGAAATGACGCCCGATAGACACAAACGGACTCGTCAGTCCATTGAAGGTGTCGGCCGGTGGTGCTCGCGAAAGAAAAAACCACCCGCGAGAAGCGGGCGGTGTGAGGTTGGTCGAAGGCTACGCCTGAGCCAGATCGGCCTTACGCGCTTTCCTTGCGCTGAGTCCGCAGGCTCGTCAGATCGGCCTTGCCGTTCAGGGCCGCCTCGTCGATGACGTATTCCGCTCCCTCGTTGTCCATGTTGGGCAGCTGGTACATCAGGTCGATCATGATCTCTTCCATGACCGCACGCAGGGCTCGGGCTCCCGTGTCCCGCTTGGTCGCCCGCTCGGCGATCGTCTTGAGCGCACACTCCGTGAACGACAGCTTCGCGCCCTCCAGCGAGAACAGGTGCTGGTACTGACGCACCAGCGCGTTCTTGGGCTGCGTCAGGATGTTGATCATCGCGTCGACCGTCAGTGGCATCAGCGGCGCGAGCACGGGCAAGCGGCCCACGAACTCGGGGATCATGCCATAGTCAATCAGATCGTCCGCGGTGACCTGCTTGAGCACATCCGCCACTTCCTGCTGGTCGCCACCGCGCGGCGAATCATCCACGCGGAAACCGATCTTCGTCTTGCCCAGGCGGCGACGGATGATCTCCTCGAGGCCGACGAACGTCCCGCCGCAGATGAACAGGATGTTCGTCGTATCAACCTGGATGTACTGCTGCTCGGGGTGCTTGCGCCCGCCCTGCGGGGGCACGTTCGAGAGCGTCCCCTCGAGCATTTTCAGCAGCGACTGCTGCACGCCTTCACCCGAAACGTCCCGCGTGATCGACACGTTGTTGCTGGTCTTGCCGACCTTGTCCACTTCGTCGATGTAGATGATCCCGCGCTGGGCGGCCTCGAGGTCAAAGTCCGCCGCCTGCAGCAGCTTCAGCAGCAGGTTCTCGACGTCCTCGCCCACGTAGCCCGCCTCGGTCAGCGTCGTCGCATCGCCGATGGCGAAAGGCACCTTGAGCATCCGCGCCAGCGTCTTGGCCAGCAGCGTTTTGCCCGATCCCGTCGGCCCGATCAGCAGGATGTTCGACTTGTCGATCTCCACCGAGGCCGCGTCGGCGCTCTCGAGGTGCATCAGGCGCTTGTAGTGGTTGTGCACGGCGACCGATAGGGCCTTCTTGGCCCGGTCCTGCCCGATCACGTACTGATCCAGGAAGTCCTTCATGTCGCGCGGCGCGGGGATATCCCGCAGCCACGTCGTCGACGACGACACCCGTCGCCGCTCCTGCTTGAAGATGTTCTGGCACAGGTCCGTGCACGCCGAGCAGACATAGACCGCGTTGGGCCCCTCGACCATCGGCCCCACGTCGCGGCTGGTCTTCCCGCAGAACGAGCAGGTCGTGACCTTGCGCCCACGAAATGCGCCCTGATCGCCCTCACGCGGCGGCTGATTTTCGCCGCCATCCTGCTTGTTCTTGCCCATCTCGTGCCCTCACTCTGCGGAAACTCCCGCGTTCTAACCCCCGCGGTTGGCAAGTCTATCGGCGAGCAGCCCCCGTGTCTGTACGAACTTGCGTACGACGTCCAAACGACACCCCGGTTCCACGGGGTTTCGCCCAGTCCGTCCGCGCGTTACACACCATGCACTTTTATTCGGACCCGTCCCGTGTCCCCCCATGCAGGGGCGTTCGGTCGACGCCATCGCGGATCCTCTGGGCCATCCGTTTGCGGATCAGGTCGTATTCCTCTTCGCTGATCTGGCCGCTGCGTCGCATTCCACGCAGCCCCTCCATCATCCCCGCGCCCGTTGGCGCGTCCGCGTCCTTGGCGAGCAGCCGCCGACGCACCAGCAGGATCATCACCCCGCCCACGATGACCACGACCACCAGGGCCGCGACCCACAGCAGGATCTGGCTGGTCTCCGTCGTTGTCGCGGCTCGCTGCGCGGGATCCATGCGCTGCATCCCCTCGATGGCCCGGGCCTCAGGAGTTCCCGGATGCGATCGCCTCGCGGATAGGCACCAGCAGCCCGGGCACGACCCGGCGTTCCACCAGTTCCTCGCCATGCCGAGCCAGCTCGGCCAGCGCCACGGGCAACGCCTTCACATCGGTAAACGGGCCAAACTTCCTGAGCGTCAGGAAGATGCTGATCGGATCCCCCGCCTCGGGGTCGCGATTGGGGTGCGTCGAAGAACGGGTCTTCACCTCGAAATAGACCTCGACCTCGCCCTTGCCTCCCAGCGACAAACCCACCACCGGCTGGCAGTCGATCGGGGAGGCCCCGGGTATCTCCAGCAGCGCCGACAGGGGAGAGCCAGGGATCAGCGCATCGAGCACGATCGCGTCGTGGTTGCCCGGGGCCGACAGGTCAAACCCGTAAAGAAGTTCGACAAAGTCGACGTCAAGCGGGCTGATCGAGAGATAGGCCGGTGCAGTCTCCAGCACGTGGCGATGCAGCGCGTACGCCTCCTCGAGCGTCGGGGCGTTCACGCACCCGGCCCGGACCGTGCTCGTCCGCAGCGAGAGCCAGCGGTGGGGGGCATCGGTCTGGGGCGACTCCAGCGCCAGCTCATCCCGATACCGCCGGAACTGGTTCATCGCACCGAACTGGCGACGCGTCCGCTCGAAGAAATCCAGCACGGTCTCCCGGGTCTTGGGAAGTTCCATCTTCACGGTCAACTTCATGTTGACGTAGAAGTCCGTGCACAGCGCTCGATAGCTCTCGGACATCAGGGGTCATCCTAGGCTCGCAGCGCAGCGATTCCGCCGCGGCATTCAACCTTCCAGCCACGAGACCAGCATCTGGGTTCCAGTCAGGTCCCGAACCGCCAGGCTCGCCCCGCACGCCTTCAACTCGTCCAGGCTTGTCCGTCCCGTCGCCACCCCGATACTGCGACACCCGTGCGCACGCGCACAGGCCACATCGTGGGGTGTGTCGCCGATCACGGTCACCCGAGCGGGGTCCGCACGCCGCCCGTGCTGCTCGAAGTACCGTTCCATGGCGACGGGCACAAGGTGGTCCCGTCGCGGCGGCGTTATCGGCGAATGGTCTCCCCACGCCGCCAGCGTGAAGGCGCCGGCATCGATCCCCGCCGCCTGCAGTTTCATCCGCCCCGTTTCCTCGAAGTTGCCCGTGAGTAAACCCAGGGTCTGTGTCTCGCGAGTGCGCAATACTCGGATCAGATCGAGAACACCCGGCAAGGCCTGCGCTGTTCCCGGTGCGGCCAGGCGACGCGACAGGTACCCCCGGTATGTCGCGCGAAGGCGGGCGCGGTTGTGGGGAGTGGCTTCCTGTTCATTGACCGCCAGCAGATCATCAATGATCAACGGATCGAGACGCCCCGCAAAGTCCACCCCCTCGGCGTGGAATGCGGGACCAAACAACTCGCGTCCGGCGTCCACCAACGCCTTCATCCCCGCCCCCGAGGTGTTGGTCAGTGTCAGATCGATATCAAAGAGGATCAGCATCAGGTCATTATCGCTCGATCACGAACCCCTGCCCGTCCTCGGCCAGGGCCATCGGCAGCGAATCAATCCCCTGAATGTTCGCCACCATGCGGTTTCGCAACGCGAGCACAAAGGCGTCGATCGCCCCGCTGAGCCCCTGCACCTCGATCAAGACCGTTCCGTCGGGCTCGTTGCGGACGAACCCCGTCACGGGGAAACGACGCGCCACACCCATCGCCGTCGCACGGAACCCTACCCCCTGGACGCGACCAGAGACCACCAGCCGACGGCGTTCCACGGGGGCCTTCACATCCGGATTCAAGGCCCGATACCGCCCTGAGGAACGCCGTCACCCCTGAAACTTGCCCTTGCATGGCGCGGCTTTCTGGCACCCGTCTATTCCCGTGCTACGGTTTATTCCGGGAGACCGTTCCGACAGGTCGCGATCTCGGCTCGCCAAGGGCCATTTTTTCGGGCGTGGCCGGAACCGCGATCGGGCGTTGGTTTCCCGAACTACTCGTCCCCGCACGGCGGCGGGGCGCAACGGGCGAAGGGAGTCGCGACTACCTCGCCGCACGACGCGGCCGACGGTGACTGGTTCGGTTCGAGCCCACGGGCGCCTGGCGCCCGCTCGCTCCGAACGCGCATGGCAAGGTCAGGATCGATCCCGTGCCAGACCAGAATCGAAACTTCACCCTTGGCGACGCGGACAAAGAGAAGGTGCGCGCCGCGACCGACATCGTCCGCCTCGTGGGCGAGCACGTGGCCCTCAAGCCCAAGGGACGCGAGTACGTGGGCCTGTGCCCCTTCCACGACGATCACTCGCCCTCGATGAACGTCGTCCCCTCCAAGCAGATTTTCCACTGCTTTGTCTGCGGGAGCGGAGGCGACGCCTTTACGTTCGTCCAGAAGCTCCACCGGATGGAGTTCCGCGAAGCGATCGAGTATCTCGCGCAGCGTGCGGGGATCGAGCTGACCCCGCGCCGCGAGGCCGCCGCCGACGAACGCCCGGGAGTCTCGCGTCGGGCCCTGATGGACGCGGGGGCGCTCGCGGTCGATTTCTTCCGCACCGTCTATCGGCACAACGACCACGGGCGGGCGGCCCGGGCGATCGTCGACCGGCGCGGCATCACGCCCGAGATGGTCGAGCAGTTCCAGATCGGCGCCGCTCCCTCGCGTGACGACGGGCTGCTGCTGACCCTGCGAGGAAAGAAACTCCCAGAAGCCCCGTTCGTCGAGGCCGGGCTGATCAAGCGCTCACAACGCGGCGAGGGGTTCTACGACGGGTTCCGCAACCGCCTCATGTTCCCGATCCACGACATGACGGGGCGGGTGATCGCCTTTGGCGCGCGCCGGATCAACGACGAGGACGAGCCCAAGTACCTCAACAGCCCCGAGTCTCCGGTGTTCAAGAAGTCGGGCACGCTCTACGCCATCCACCACGCCTCGCGTGCCATCCAGGCCGAGGGCCTCGCCATCATCGCCGAGGGGTATACCGACGCCATCGCCTGTCACCAGGCGGGTTTCCGCAACGTGGTGGCCACGCTGGGGACGGCGTTGACCCGCGACCACGCCCGCGTGCTGCGACGCCTTTGCTCGAGCGTGACGCTCCTGTTCGACGGCGACAGCGCGGGCCAGAAGGCCGCCGAGCGTGCGATCGAGGTCCTCTTCGCCGAACCCATCGACGTGCGGATCGCCATGCTCGACACGCATACCGACGCAAAAGATCCCGACGAACTACTCAAGCGCGAGGGTGGGGCGGAGACTTTGCGCACAGTGCTGGCGGGGGCAACGGACGTGCTGGACTATCGCTTTGCGCGCCTGGCGGCGGGGCTGAAGGGTGCAGGGATCGCCGCCCTGAGCCGCGCCGTCGAGGAGCAGGTGGAGCGACTGGTCGAACTGGGGCTGCGCGATGTGGAGCCCATCCGCCAGAAGTTGATCGTGCGTCGCCTGGCGCAGGTGGCGGGGGTTGATGAGGCGACCATCGCGCGGGTGATCCCCGGCGGGCGGGCGTCGCCGCGCCAAGCACCGACCAAGGCCGAATCAACCCTGGCCGACATCGCCTGGCTGACGAGCGGCACGATGGGGGCCCGCGAGCACCTGCTGGGATGCATCCTGTGTGACGGGTCGCTGGACGCGGGGCTGTCGTCGCGCCGGGACTTCATCGCGCCCACGGAATACCGTTGGCCGGTGCTGGCCAAGGTGGCGGACATGGTGAACGAGTTGTCGTCGCGCGGGCAACGCCCGGACTTGGCGGCGATTCTGCGCGCATCTGATGATGATGAACTCAAGGCCGCCGCCGTCGCTCTCGCCGCACGGATCGACCGTGAAACCGACCGCGATACCGAACGCCTGCATGAGCACTGGCGGGCCTGCCTGCACCGCGTGGAGCTGGACCAGGCGCACCGCGCGTCGGGCGGCGGATTGATGGACACGATCGAACTCAAACGCCGCGCCCACGCGCTGGGCGCCGACCGTCGCGTTCTGCCGCGACCCGGGGAGGGGGGAGCATGACCCGCATGGAGAAGCCCGTGAACAGCAAGCGTCGCCCGGTGCGTGAGGCGTGCGAGCCCGAGTCGCGCAAGGTTGTGGTCCGACCCGAGGAGGCCTACGTCGTGCTCGAACTCCACCCCGCCGTGAATGACCTGATCGGGATCGGTCGCCGCCGCGGCTGGCTGAGTTTCGAGGAACTGAACAACACCATCCCCGACGAGATGGTCGACCCTGAGCACGTCGATTTCCTGCTGGTGGTGCTCGATCGCTTCCGCATCGAGATGGTCGACGAACTCGAGTACCGCGCCCGCCTTCACCGCGAGGCGCTGGACCGGGGCGACGCGGGAGCGTCGCCCGCCACGAGCTCGCTGGGGCAGGTCTTCCGAGCGATGACCGTCGCCGGCGGCGAACGCTCGGGCGAGGCCGCCGCCCTGCAGAAGCAGTTGTGCGCCGCGGCCAACGCCCTGCTCAAGGTCGACGACGAGGGCGAACCAATCGATTCGGAAGAGGCCACGCTGCAGCGTGAACTGGCCGAGGTGGTCGCCGAAGAGACCACGGGCAAGCGGATCGACGATCCGGTGCGGATGTATCTGTCGCAGATGGGGACGATCCCGCTGCTGACGCGCGAGGAGGAGATCCGCCTGGCCAAGAAGATCGAGACCACGCGCATGGTCTTCCGCCGGCGCTGCCTCGAGAACGATTACGTGGTGACCCAGGCCGTCGAGACGCTCAAGATGGTGCACCGGGGCGAACTGCCCTTCGACCGGACGATGCGGGTCTCGACCGCCGAGACCAACGCCAAGGAGAAGATCGCCAAGCGCATCCCGGCGAATCTCCCGACGATCGAGCGTCTGCTGCAACTCAACCGGGCGGACTGGGAATCGGAGCGCACCGCCAAGGCCGCGGGCGAAACCGAACTCGTCGCGCAGATCCGCGAGCGGATCCAGACCCGTCGACGACGCATGGCCGCCCTGACCGAGGAACTGTGCCTGCGCACCGGGCGGATCATCCCGCTGATGCGCAAGCTCCGGTCCATCGCCAAGAAGATGGTCGAACTCGAGAACGAACTGACCCGCGCCACGCGCCCGCCGGGCAGCGGCAAGCGCCGTCCGCAGCGTCAGTACGACGCCGAGGACCTGCAGGTGATGCGCGAGGAACTCGAAGGGCTGCGTTCGCTCGTGCTCGAAGAGCCTTCGAACCTCGTGCGCAAGGTGCGCGAGCTCAACACTGTCTTCTGGGAATACGAGCAGGCCAAGCGCGACCTCTCGGGCGGGAACCTGCGCCTGGTCGTCTCGATCGCCAAGAAGTACCGCAACCGCGGGCTCTCGTTCCTCGATGTCATCCAGGAGGGAAACACCGGATTGATGCGCGCGGTCGACAAGTATGAATACAAGCGAGGCTACAAGTTCTCGACCTACGCCACGTGGTGGATCCGCCAGGCGATCACCCGTGCCGTCGCCGACCACGCCCGCACCATCCGCATCCCCGTTCACATGATCGAGACCATGAGCAAGTTGCGCAATCTGCAGAAACTGCTCCTGCAGGAGAACGGCATCGAGCCGACGATCGAGGAACTGGGCGAACGCGCCGCGATGAGCCCCGCCGACGTGCGCAAGGTCATGAAGATCAGCCGCCACCCTGTCTCGCTCGATCGCCCCGTGGGCGAGAACGACGAGTCGTACTTCGGCGACTTCATCGAGGACGAGGGCCAGTCGGCCCCCAGCGATACCGCGGCCCAGGAGATGCTCAAGCACCGCATCGAGGCCGTCCTCAAGACTCTCACCTACCGCGAGCGTGAGATCATCAAACTGCGCTACGGCATCGGCGACGGGTACACCTACACGCTCGAAGAAGTGGGGCGCATCTTCAAGGTCACCCGCGAACGCGTCCGCCAGGTCGAAGCCAAGGCCATCCGCAAACTCCAGCACCCCGTGCGGGCCCGCAAGCTTCAGGGCTTCGTCGACGGCAAGGTCTACAAAGAAGTCCGCGGCGAGGTCACCACGGAATCGCAGACGCAAAAGTGAATCCGCTCGGCTCGACTGAGCCGTCGAAGCGGTGCCAGCCCGCTTAATGGTCAGGCGTCAAGCCGCGGGGCAGACATTGGGCGCTTATTCCCCAAGCGCCCACGCGGTGAAGAACGCGTCCACGTCGGCATCGTCGGGCGTGCCTCCCGACAGGTTGAAGTCGGCCGATTCATCACCCACGCTCCATGCGCTGAAGAACGCGTCCACGTCCGCGTCGTCGGGCGTGCCGCCGCTCCCGTTGAAGTCCGGGCTGGGATAGGCCAGCACGCTCATCTCCAGGCGCGGCGTGAAACCCAGCACCGGCGAGAGCGGGTTTTCTTTCGTGTAGAAGGCCGGATAGTTGGGGTCGCCCTGCCCGCCGCCGGGCCCGCCCGCGGCCGGGTGAAGAGTTGACACTATGAACGCCACACGCCCCTGATTGAGTGCCTGGCCCAAATAAGCCGCTGCGCCGGGCGATGAAACGTCCAACTCAAAGACGAACTCGGTACCCGCCGGAACCATGGTCCCCGGTGGCAGGGCGCACGTGCCCACGCTCAGCGGCGTGGCCTCAAACCGCTGACGCACATGGCGCGACACGTCCGTGGCATTGCCAGAAGCATCGAGGTTTGCCGCGTAGGCGTTGCGGATTCCCTCCTGTGGCGGGAAGGACGGCCCATTGGCGAACGGGCCGTTCTCCGCGAAGTTCATCGGGTGCCATCCACCACGCCACCCTGCCGCGAAAATCTCGACGGGCTTGCCCACGTCGGCGTCGGGCTCGCGCGTGGGGTCAGCCTCGGCGAAGGAGGTCGCGACCGAATCCCACGAAGGGTCGTACGCGAAGCGAAGGTCCGCGCTGACCCACAGGCGGACCCGGGCCGACTGAACCACGTAACGACGTGCGCCCCGGTTGGTCGGCACTGTCGGCGATGTGGCGAAGGCCAGCAGCATCTGCGAGTCGCGGTCGTCGAACCCGGCCTGGAGAAGGGCGGCAAAGGTCGGGGCCTGAACCTCTGTGCCGTTCCCCGCGAAGGGATAGAACCAGCGATCGATCGAGGGAGCCGCACCCGGAATGTCGTACACCTGAGCCATGACGTTCGAAGCACAAATGAGGCTCATTCCGACGATAAGTGGGGTACGCACCGGGTGGGTCTCCTTCAGCGGGGTGTGAAAATCAGGCCGTTCGCATTCTTGCATGGCCGGACTTATTGCTGCAGTACAGTATGCATGACTATCGTACCGGCAGATCCATGAAGCACCCATTTTCAACCCAGGGGTCAGTGCATTGCCGGCAGTCGACGCGAAGTTCGCGAGTGGTGGCCAGGGGTTCGTCGGGGTTCACCCTGATCGAGCTCCTCATCGTGATTGCGATCGTGGCTTTGCTGGTGTCGTTGTTGCTGCCGGGGCTGGTCAAGGCGCGGGCGTTGTGCCGCCAGGCGCGGGAGGCTTCCGCGGCCCGCCAGTTGATGACGGCGACCATGATGTACGCCAATGACTACGCCGGGGCGATCCTGCCCGGCTACGCCACGCGGGCCATGGTCAACGGCTCGATGGTCGTCCGGAACCAGAACGGTGAGCGGCTGACCAATGAGTTGGCACAGCGTTACCCATGGCGGCTCGCGCCATATCTGAACTTTGACTTCCGAGGGCTGTACCAGAACGAACGCCTGCTGGGCGAACTGCGCGAGCAGGAGGATCAATACCGCGGTAGCGGCGTTGATTACGACTATGTCGTGAGTTTGTATCCATCGCTGGCGATGAACGTGGTCTTCGTGGGGGGGAGCGACCTGCACCAGGGCTTCGACCCTCTGTTCCAGCGGGTCTTTGGACGCATTCATCTGAGTCGCATCGACGAAGCGACCAGGCCCGAAGGCGTGCTGGGCTTCGTTTCGGCGCGGACCGGGCCTCAGCCCCTGCCGATGACGTTCGGGAATGTTGAGGGGTATTTCAGGGTCGAGCCGCCCCGGTTTTCGGTGACGACGGGATTGCGCTGGGCCGCCGGGTATGACCATACCAGTGATGAACCGGGGACGAACAGCGGGTACGTATCGCTGCGGCATTCAGGACGGGCGGTGGCGGCATTCCTCGATGGGCATGCAGATGTCCGTGGATGGGACGGGCTGCGTGACATGCGAGTATGGTCGGATCGTGCAACATCACCGGATTGGGCACTCTCTGCCCGATAATCTGGCCTTTGGCGTAAGGACTCTCCGAAAAGGGGGGTTGCGAAACCCGAACAGTACGGGTATCCTCATGTTGGGGGTGTTCGCGAGTTCTCGCGGACAGTGACTGCACGCGGGACAATAGACCGGAAGGAGTACTCATGATGAACCAGCACGCGTCAGCGAGGCGTCGGGCATTTACGTTGATCGAACTCCTGGTCGTGATCGCCATCATCGCGCTGCTGATCGGGCTGCTGCTGCCCGCGCTGGGTCATGCCCGCGCCGTGGCGCGTTCGCTGCGTGAGCAGGCCGTGGCGCACAACCAGGTGGTGGCGTGGGCGGCGTACTACACGGACAGCCGCGACAAGATTCTTCCCGGTGCGCCGCACTGGGCGTGGAATCACGGCGCGAACACGTACAGCATGTTCCCCGCCGATCCCTATGACCGAACGAAGTTCCTGTATCACTCCATCACCAAGGTGTGGACGTGGCACTTCCTGGGCAACAACTACTTCCCGCACGATTCGGTGCAGATCGACAAGGCGACCTATCAGGATTTCAGGTCGCGTCCAATGCAGCCGACGAACATCTCGGGCAACTATCAGGATTACCCATCGAACAGCTACGCCGCCGCGGTCGGCTGGCACCCCTCGCTGGGGTACAACGGCGTGTATATCGGCGGTTCGTACACGATGGGCGCGTTCCGCGGGCAGCCCCCGTCGGATGGACGCCCGGGCAGCGAGTACGGCGTGCCCACGCCGGGCGGCAATCCGCGCGTGTCGGGCGGCAACTTCTACGTGCGTCACGCCACCGACATCGGATGGGCGGATCGCCTGATCATCTACGGCTCGGCGCGCGGCGGCGATGTGCGCGACGGCAGCTACTGGAGCTGGGGCCAGACCATCCCCAACTCGGGCGTGGTCCGTCCTGGCTACTACCTGATCCTGCCCCCCAACCGTCACCCCATCAACCGAGGCGGGTACAACGCCGGGTGGACGCTCGGCGGCGGCTGGACCGCGCCGGTGAATGCCAACAACTTCAAGGAGACCGATCTCCCGGGGATGTGGGGCATGCTCCACCCGCGCAATCTCAAAAAGGTCACTACGGCGATGGCCGACGGGCACGTCGAGCTCCAGTCACTCGAACAGTTGCGAGACATGCGCAAGTGGGCGAACATCGCCACCAGCGAGAACTGGCAGTTTCCCAACCCGGGCCAGTTGAACCTGATTAACTGGTAAGACGATCGTCACGCTGACTCAAGCGGCGAGATCACGGATAGCACGAAACGCCGCCTCCACATGGGGGTGGCGTTTTTTCACACTGTCATTGATGGCATTCAGGGTGTGTCAGGATTACTTATTGGGCCAGTTTTCTGGTCAATAACACCAGTTGGTCCATACTCAGAGTGTATGAAGCCGTGCGGCTTCGTCGGTGATGCAATGCTCGTGGAGTACGTCGATGCGTGCCAAGTTGATCGGAATGGCGCTGATTGTTCTTGCCGGGTCTGTGGCTCAGGCCCAGCCCTACACGTTCGGCGGGATTCCCGCCGGGGGCGGTGGGTGGACTTGGAATCAGAGCGGGATGCTCGGATTCAGATCGGCCCTCACCAACCCCGCCAACTTTGGGCCCGCGGGGGTCGTCGGCACGAGCGTGGCTACGGTGTCGATCCCATCGATCTCCGCGGCAAACCTGGCGACAATCGACTGCTTCGTAGCGCCCGCGAACCACGATTCGGCGTACATCCCCGCGGACATCGTGGCGATCACCGCGTGGTTCATGGCCGGGGGCGACCTTCTGCTTTTGAACGATGGCGCGGATTACGACATGATCGCCTCGAGCCTGGGCGTACCGACGCAAGGGACCGGGGGGGCACAGACGATTGGCGTGGGGCCTGTCGGATTCACAGGGCCTTTCGGTAATGTGAACGCCATCAACAACTCCGGTTTGATCGGTACGTTGAATCCGATTAACGTGGCCAGCACGGGCGGGCAGGTGATGGGGACCAATGGCGGCGCTCCTTCCGTCGCCTTCTGGGACCGGGGGGCCTTTGGCCCGAACTCGGGGCGCATGATCATCGTCTGCGATGTAGACGCGATCGCCACCAACGTCGGTTACCCGGGCCAGGCCGATTACGCGGCGATGAACGCCAACGCGATCTTCGCACTTAACGTGGCGGCCGCGTTCGTCCCGACCCCGGGCAGCCTGTCGCTTCTCGGTGTGGCGAGTCTTGCGGCGCTGCGTCGTCGACGGTGAGGCATTTCTCTTCCGTGCGGCCTCCAACCCATGAGCATGAAAAAGGAACCCTCATGGGTTCCTTTTCTCACGGCGTGTTTGAAACCAAGAGCCTCGTCGAGATCCGTTGGCATGCGACGGCATAGCACGTCAGACATGCGACTGAGCGTCAGATCGTCATGATCTCTTTGCACTTTTCTTCGACGCGCTGATCGACGTCGGCCTCATACTTCTTGAGCAGGTCCTGGACCTCGGTCTTGAGGGTCTCGATCTCGTCCTCGGAGTACTGCTTGGCGGTGCTCTTGGAGAGGGCGTCGGCGTGCTTGTTCCCGTCGCGCCGGGCATTGCGAATGACGACCTTGGCCTCTTCACCCAGTTTCTTGCAGCGGGCGGCGTCTTTCTGGCGGCGTTCCTGCGTCATCGAGGGGATCTGCAGGCGGATCTGCTTGGCCTCGACGATCGGGTTGATCGACAGGCCGGACTTCTCGATGGCGGTCTTGATCGCTCCGATGGTCTGCGGATCGAAGGGCTTGATGAGCAGTTGGGTCGGCTCGGGGACCATGATGGCGGCGAGCGACTTGAGGTCGGTCTGTGAGCCATAGGCCTCGACCTTGAGGAACTCGACCATGGCGGGCGTGGCCCGACCGGTGCGCATGCCGCGCAGTTCGTGCTTGAGGTAATCGATGGCCTTGATCATGCCCTCTTCGGTTTCCAACAGGATGGTGTCTGGATCGGTGCTCATGGCTGCTCCGGGTGGGTTGAGGGTCGATTTGATGGTACGGCGTGGGTTGTGGTGGGGCGAGCCGCAACCCTTGGCACGGGCGGCGGTAGACGTCAGGACGAATGAAGCAGCGTACCGATGCGTTCACCCCTGATCACGCGGGCGATGTTGCCGCGTTTCTTGAAGTCGAAAACCACGACGGGCAGGTGATGCTCCGAGCACATGGCCAGTGCGGTCATGTCCATGACGCGCAGGCGCTGGTTGATCGCGTCGGTAAAGGAGATGGCGTCGTAGCGGACGGCGTCGGGGTGCTTCTTGGGGTCGGCCGAATAGACCCCGTCGACCTTCGTCGCCTTGAGGAGGACCTCGCACTCGAGCTCGGTCGCGCGAAGGGCGGCGCAGGTGTCGGTCGTGAAGAAGGGGTTGCCCGTGCCCGCGGCGAGGATGACCACCCGCCCCTTCTCCATGTGACGCAGGGCCCGCCCGCGGATGAACGGCTCGGCCACGGCACGGATCTCGATCGCCGACATGACGCGGCAATCCACCCCGATGGCGCGAAGCTCTTCCTTCAAGGCGAGCGCGTTGATAACGGTGCCCAGCATGCCCATGTGGTCTGCCGTGGCCTGGGGGATGTGCCCGCTCGAGGCCATCTCGGCGCCGCGGATGATGTTCCCGCCGCCCACCACGATCGCGACCTGGGCCTTGGCGGCGAGGGCGTCCTTGATTTCCGAAGCGATGATCGCCAGTTCAGCCGGATCAATCCCGAAGTGCCCCGACTGCGCAAAGGATTCGCCGCTGAGCTTGAGCAGGACCCTCGTATAGGGCTTGTCCGGGCGGGAATCACCTCTGGCGGGCTGGGGGGAAGACTTGGAGGCGGCCGAGGGCGTGGGCATGGGCTGATCCTGTGCGGGCTGGCGATGCTGGACAAGGGTGTCCGGGCAAGGATACATCGCCCGGAGTGCCCGAGAGAGACTCAACCCCCAATCTCTCTGATGCGTAGAACTGGATTGCCTGAGCGACACATCCACCCCTTCACAGGCGTGCAGGCAGGGGCGGAATAACCGATACTGGCGTGGCCCAACGGAGTGAGCAGCGCTGATGGACGCGGGGACAACACAGACTCATCGCCCAGCCTCGTGGCGCGATCTGTTCATCCGCTCGGCGACATGGGCGGCGGTGATCGCCTTTGCCATTTCAGGGTTACTCCATCTGGGCGGGGCGATGGTGTCGCGGTATGTCCTGATCGGTGGCGGTGGCGATTGGGGGCTGGCGGGCGACGATCGCCCGGTCGAGATGGCCATCATGACCGAGGGCGAGCTCGCCGCGATGCTGGGGGAGGCCACGGTCGATGCGCTCGCCCCCGCAGTGCCCGACGTCGACATGGTCTCGCCCGACCCTACCGACCTGATGGGCGACGGGCCAGGCGGTGACCTCAACGATTCATTCGAACTAGGAGCCGTCGGCAGCGGCGGTGGCGGTGGCGATATCGCCGGCGATGGGCTGGGTGGGCTTGGTGCGGGGGGGGGCGGCGGGGGCGGTGGTGCACGGTTCTTCGGCGTCGAGGCCCAGGGGAATCGTTTCGCCTACATCGTGGACATCTCGGAATCCATGGAAGGGCCCCGGATCGCCGCTCTCAAGCAGGAGTTGCAACGGTCGGTCGATCGCCTGCTCGAATCGTCGCAGTTCCTGGTGGTGCTGTATTCGACCGAGGCTGCGCTGCTGGGACGGCGAGGAACCTGGACCGAGGCCTCGGTGGGGGGCAAGCGCTGGGCGCAGACGCACATCCGCGAGATCGATTCGACCGGCGCGACCAATCCGCTGCCGGCCTTTCAGATCGTCTTTGGCACTCGACCTCGCCCTGATGCGATCTATTTCATGACGGACGGAGAGTTCGCGGCGAATGTCGTCGACGAAGTCGCCATCCTCAACAAACAACTCAAGATCCCCGTCCACTGCATCTGCTTTGGGAGCAGCGACGGCGAGGCGCTGATGAAGCAGTTGGCCAAGCAGAGCCGAGGCACGTACACGTTCATCCCGGGGCCATGAGTTGAACCCACTGGCTTGGACATGCTGTTGTCTGCTCGCGATGTGCTCGCCAGTGTGGGCTCAGAGCACGCTGGTCATGCGTGGCCATGAGCCTGCGCCGACAGGCGAGGTCGTTGGCGTCGAGGCGCAGGGGGTGCGGCTCGAAGGCGAAGGCCTGATCGGCTGGGACAAAGTCCGCCGCGTCTCGGGGCCGCTCGAAGCGCAGGCGGCCCGGTTCGCCCAGCTCGCGGATCTGGCCTGGCGTGCGAGAGCGAGGCTCGAACGGGGTGATCTGGTCAGCGCCGAACCGCTGCTCGAGGATTTGGCCACGCGCGTGGGGTCTGAAGTGGGCCCGACCTCGCGGCTGGTATTCGCGGGGCTGGTGCGTTGCCGCTTGGGGCGCGGGGCGGTGATCGCGGCGGCTCCGGCCTATCTGTCTTGGCATCAGGCGTCGGGCGGAGATGCGAGGTATGCGGGCGAGGCGTCGTGGGCGGTGACGAGCCCGACGGAAGTCGGCCTGATCGACGCGGGGACGCTGCTGGCACCGGGCCTGCCGCCGATGTGGGTGGGGTCGCCCGCGCTGCAGTCGCTGGCGCGTCAGGAGTGGCCCAAGACAGGTGTCGGAATTCTGTACGAACAGGCCGCGCGGTACGAGGCGGGGCTGGCGGCGATTCTGCCGCGACGTGTCACGTCGCACCGTTCGGATGCAGAACGGGCCGGGTATGACCTGGTGTACGCCGTGGTGGCATCGCGCATCGGCGATGAGATGGAACGAGCGGCCGCGCGTGAGGAACTGGTGCGAGAGATCGACCAGCAGCCGGAGTGGGCGCGGGCGTGGCGTTGGGCCGCCCTGGGACGATCGTTGCTGCGCGAAAGCGACGACGAGCAGCGCTGGCGCGGCGTGGCGGAACTGCTCCGCGTGCCGGCGGAGGTCGAGCGTGTGGTGCCGTATGTGACGGGGCTGGCGATGGGCGAGGCGGCCAGCGCGCTGCGTGAACTGGGCGATGGCATGGGCGCAGCGCAGATCGCGGGCGAGATCGTCGAGCGTTTCCCGGGGCATCCGGTGCTCGACTGGCAGGGTGTGCGAGGGATACAGCGACCGGCGCCGGCAGGCAGCGCCAAGGAGGGTTCGTCGTGATGGATTCGGCATGGATGGCGATGCTTGCGGATGACACCGGGTCGACCAAGACCCTGCTCGAGTACATCCAGGCGGGCGGGAAACTCGGCTATGTGCTGGTAGGGCTGTCGTTCGTCGCGCTGGGGCTGACGATCCTGCACTTCATCAAGATCAGGCCGTCGCAGCTGGCGCCTGAAGATGCGGTGACCGAGATCGAGCGGCTGCTGCGCGCGGGGGATATCGACGGGGCCACGCGATACTGCCGCGCCGACGAGCGGGGGAGTTTCCTCACGCGGGTGATGGGGCAGGCGCTGGCTCGGTGCTCACGTTCGAGTTTCGGGCTGCTCGAGATGCGGTCTGCGCTCGAGGAAGCAGGCGGGAAGGAACTCGACCGCCTTCATCGCACGACCGACAGCATCGGGCTGATCGCGGCAGTGGGCCCGATGCTGGGGCTGCTGGGCACCGTCTTTGGCATGATCGGCGCGTTCGGCAGCATCAGCGCGCTTGAAGGGGCGGCCCGCTCGCGCGAACTGGCCGGTTTCATGGCGCTGGCGCTGATCAACACGGCGCAGGGCCTGGCCGTGGCGATCCCCTGCACCGTGCTCTTCGCCGTCTTCAAGCGGCGGATCGACACCATGGCGGGCGATGTCGCGGTGACGATCGATGATCTGGCCGGGCTGCTCGAGGGCAAGGAGGCCAAGCCCGAGGCGGCCCCACGCCCGGTGCGGCCGGTGGCGCGTCCGGCGCCGAGCGTGCCCGCGGCGGATGCCACGCGGAGGGCCCAGCCGTGAGGCTCAATCGCCCGCGTGAACTCGCCGAGGCTCCCTTCGACCTCACGCCGATGGTGGACGTGGTGCTGCTGCTGATCATTTTCTTCATGTTGTCGGCGCAGTTTGCCGAGACCTTCGGCTCGCCCATGAACCTGCCCGGAGAGAAGGGCGAGAACCGCGCCAAACCCGAGCAATCCATCGTGGTCGACCTCACACGCGAAGGGATCGTGATGGTCGGTGGGCAGCAGGTTCCGGTGGACCGACTTGCACTGCTGGTCGCGGCGGACATCCAGAGTTTCACGACGAAGCGTCAGACCTGGGAACTGGTCGTGCGTGCGGATCGAGACTGTCCCGGCTCGCACCTGAACCGACTTGCGGCGACGCTCGCGGCGGTGGGGGTGCGTTCGTGGAAGCTCGCCGTCGCAGGAGAGGGAACATGAGGTTCCGACGCCCGCAGCGCAAGGGGCTGGCGAAACTCCCGCGATTGCCGCTGGTGGCGTTTATCGATGTCGTGCTGTTCCTGCTGCTCTACTTCCTGATGGGCTCGCAGTTCGCGGCGCCCGAGTCGCGCCTGGAAGCCGCGCTGCGCACCGAGTCCAAGGGCGGTTCCTCGGGTTCCGACTTGGTGCCGCTAGTGCTGCGGATCACCAATGAGAAGGGGACGGTCACCTACACGCTGGGCGAGCGGGTGATGACGGATCGGGCCGCGCTGTCGCTGGTCTGCACGCAGATGCCCAAGGGTGGCGGGATTGTGGTGCGGCTGGCATCCGATGCGCCGGTGTGGGCCGCGGCACTGGCGCTCCAGGTTGCCCGCGACGCGGGCTTTGAAAAGGTCAGTTATGTGCCGGCTTCGTAGGTTGTTCCTGATCATGGTCGCGGCGGTGGCGACGCTCACGCCGGCGGTCTGCGCCCAGGCCTCGAGGAGCGATGCCCTCGAGACCTATCTGGCGTCACGGTCGCTCGATGGTGCGCTGGCCGCCCACCTGCGATCAAGGCTGGCGGCTACATCGGGCGATGAGCGCAGCCGGACGGCTGAAACGCTGGGAGCGCTCTACGTGCGGATGCTCGAGCGGGCATCGACCAGCGACGAACGACAATCGCTCGAAACGCATTGCCGATCGCTGCTCGAGATCGTGCCCGAGGCCGACTCGTTCGAGCTGCGGATCAACCTGGCGAAGACGACGTATCTGCAGGCCGAGGAGATGGCCGAGCGTGAGCGGCTGCTGCTGGCCAGCTCCGAAGAAAAGGCCGAGGCGGAGCGCGTGCTTCGACAGGTGGGCGAGACGCTCGAATCGATCGCGGCCAAGGTGGGACGGCGCGTCGAGGCGCTCGAAAGGCAGGAGACATCGGCGCGGGATACGGACATCGAGGCGATCCGCCTGCAGCTGGGCGACGCCCGGCGACTGCGATCGCTGGCCCGCTATTACGCCGGCTGGACCGAGTATTACCTCGCGCTGCTCACCGGCACGCCACAACGCTGCGTCAAGGCGATGGAGCACTTTGGTGTCATCCTCGGCGCGCCTTCCGGTCGTGCGGCGACGCTGGATCGTGCCTCGCAAGGGATGCTCCGGTACGAGCACGTGGCGCGGGCGGCGATTGGTTGTGCACTCGCCTCAAGCCTGCTGGGGAATGATTCCGAGGCCATCCGCTGGATCGAGGCGGTCGAATACGCCGAGGGGCTCTCCCCAGCGGTCGCCTCGCAGATCTTCGGGCGCAAGATCACGATCTATGGCGCGGCCCGTCGCTGGGCCGACGTTGAGGCGGCGGTTCGTCGCCAGCGGGAACCCGAGCGCGGCAAGCCAATCGTCCATTTGAACGTGGGCGAGGCGAGGCTGCTGGCCGTGACCACGCTCGGGGCCTCTCGCAAGGACCAGGACCGCCCGATGCTGCGTGAAGCCGCGGGGCGTCTGGCACAGATCGCCTTCGCGGACCTGGTGGCCAAGGGCGAGATCGGGCACGTGGTGGACCTGGTGCAGAAGTTTGGCACAATGCCGCTGGGAGATGAAGGCTTTATCACCGCCTTTGTGCGCGGAGTGCAGGCGTTCGAGAAGGCGCGAGAAGCGCACAAGGCATCGGGGAAAGATCCCGAGGCCCCCGCGGACTCAACCGAACTGATCAACGACTATCGCGAGGCGGCTCGACTTCTGGCGGGGGTGGAGTCGGCGTCGGACGCGGCGGCCTTCGCGGGCGAGTTGGGCAAGGCACGGATCCGTCGTGGGTTGGCGTTGTATTACGCCGGCGATCTCGAGAAGGCCGCCGAGCAGTTCCAGTCCGCGGCTCAGCCACCGGCGTCGTCAGATTTGCGCCGTGATGCGCTCTGGTACGGGATCGTGTCGTTGGACCTTGGGGTCGAGCGGGGCAAACCCTCGTTGAGCGTGGCGCGCGACGGGCTGGCGATGGTGTATCTGAAGGAGTTTCCGGCGACGCCCAACGCGGCCAAGTTGCTGCTTCGCCAGACCGGGGCCGATCTGGTGCCCGACGAAAAGGCCATCGAGATTCTACTGGGGATCGAGAAATCGGCGCCCATCTACGAGGCGGCACGACGCCAGGCGGCACGCCTGCTGTATGGGGCGTATCGACGATCGCCCCCGAGCCGTAGGGACTTTGCGGCGCTGCGCTTTGCCGAAGTGGCCGAAGAAGCCCTGCAACTGGAAGCGGCCCGAGCGCTCACGCCCGCGGACCCCGGGGCGAAGGACGCCGCCGACGCGGTGGTGGTCCGGGTGCGTCAGCTTGCCGACGCGCTGCTGGGGATGAGCGCGCCCGACGTGGCTCGTGTGCAGAACGCGTTCCACGTGCTCGAAGGCGTGGCACACGCGCATAGCCTGGATCTGGCCTCGCTGGCGGGAGAGTTGGCGTATCGACGCCTGCAGATCGGCCTGGCCACCAGCGATGAAGCCCTGGTGCGACGGAGCGAGGATGAACTCCTCTCGGCCAGCGGGCCATACGTGATCGCGGCGGATCGGCTGCTCTTCCGGCGTGCAAGCGAGCGTTTCGCGCTCAACCCGGGGGATGCGGAATGGGCCAAGCGGGTGGTGCGCTATGGCGTGCGCGTGCTCGACGCCGCCAAGAACGCCATGGAATCTCCCGATGCCACCAGTGCCGCGCTTCGCAATGGCGTTTCCCGAGCCGCCGCGGCACTCTGGAACACCGAGCAGGACACCACCATGCGCGATCTGTGCCTGCGACTGGAAAAGGCCCAGATCGCGGCGGGCCTTCGCACCGCCGAGGGGCTGCGTCGCTTGGCGGAGATGGCCGACACGGCGGGAGAAGAGTCCGTCGCGCTCGATGCATGGCGTGAACTGAGCGTGGGGCTTGAACCTACGAGCGAGGCATGGTTCGAGGCAAGGTATCACTCGCTGCGTCTGCTGGCGGCGGTCGACCCTGTCAAGGCCCGCGAGGGGATGCTTCAGCACAAGGTGCTCTACCCAAGTTTCGGGCCCGAACCTTGGGGTTCGTTGCTTCGTGACTTAGATGCGGCCATGGCTACGCCGGGGGGGACGAAATGAATCCCGATCCGGTGCTCGACAAACTCGGCATTCCCCTCGATGCCCCGGCGCATGACGTGCTCGGGATCGAACCGGCAACGAACAGCCCTGACGCCGTGCTCGCCGCTCTGCGCGAGCGGCTGCGTCGCGTGAACGAGATCGCCGGAGCGGGGGGCATCAATGCCGATGCGGCCCGCGTGGTGCTGCACGACGCTGCGGGAGCAATCCTCTCGGCGATCGAACGAGCCCAAGAAACTCCTGCATCGCACCAACAACCCACTCCGGCGACGGTCACGCCAAGGCAACCTCCCAAGGCACAAGCCGTCTCCGGCACGCTGGAACAGTTTGAGTCGCAGGTTCGCATGGCCCTGGCGAAGTATGGGGGGTGGAATCGAGAATCATCCACGTGGATTGGGATGCTCGCTCGACGCCACGGGGTCAACGAGGAAACACTGGCCGCCACCGTGGCCAGGTTCACGGGGAGTGACCCTTCACACGCCGCGGCGACTCAGATTCCGACCCGTACGCCGATGCTCGATCCGGAAGTGGACCAACTCGCGCTGAGACGGGCGGCTCGCCATCCGCCTTCTCGACCGGGCGATCAGGCGGTCTTCGCGGGGATCGATGAGGAGCCCACCCCGCGGCAGCCATCCCTGTGGACGCCGATCCTTGTGCTGATGGCTGTGGTGGGTGTCGGGGTGGCCGTCATCGTGGCGACGGTGATGCTGATCATCGGGCTGGGATCACAGAATCAGGCAACACCCACCTCGGGCGACGAGGTCGTGGCGCAGGCCCCGCCGACACCAATCACAGCACCCGAGCAATTCTTCCCCGCACCACGGGAGGAGAGGACGCCGGCGACGCAATCACAGGCCGGTTCCTCGCGTCCCAGCGAATGGGCCGATGTTTTGCGCGACATGTCGCGAAGCGGTTCGGCGATGAATGCCGACCCCGATGCCGCGCATGCCGAGTTTCTGAATGTCATGTCTCAGATGGCTCGTCGGTGGCCCGAAGCGGGGAGCGATGGCGTGCTGGCCGGGGTCAACGGGGTGATCGACTATCTGTATCGGGTCGCGTCGCGGCAGGACCTGGCGATGAGCCTGATCGACGCACTCGCGCACGATGGCGGCCTTGTTGCGAAGGGAGATATTCCCACAGCCGACTCGCTTCCGGCCGCGGTCTGGGGGGCGGGGATGCTGGCCCGGCTGTCGCGCGAGCGCGAACTGGGCAGCGCCGCATCGCGACGCGTCAGCGACAGCGTGGCGCAGGTGCTTGGGGCTTCATTGCCGGCCAATGCCTCGTTCCAGAACGGTGCGGCGGCCGCGCTGGCCCGCCTGGGTGATCGCCTGATCCCCACCGCGCCAATGGACGAACCGGCCACCACCGCCATGCAGCGAGCGTGGAAGGCCTGGATCGCCTGCCTCGATGCGGTCGATCCGCCGGGGGGAAGCATCAACGAACGGACGAAGCTGCTCGCGCTGGAGAGGATCATGACGGACGGGCCCGACCCAACCTACAGCCTGGCGACAGCGGACGCGATCCGCCAGATCACGCTCTCGCTGACTTGGCGGAGCGATGGGCAGGCCCGCGACACCTTGCTGCGATGGCTCGATCTCGAGGCCATCGCCACGCCCGATCTCAATGTGCTGACCACGGCGCTAGGCACGCAATCGGGCGTGGAGGGGATCGATGTTTCGTTCGCGTTGTCATCCAAGGCCGGCTGGAGCCATCGCGTCGAGCTGCGCGATCGCCTCGCCACGCTGTGGGGCAGTGCGCCCGCGGTCTCGCGGAGCGAGCTGGTCACTCAGTGGTCGGTGAGCGTTCGCAACGTGCTGGGGGCCTATACCGAAGGCACATCACCCACGCAGCGATTGGCCCGGGCGGCCCGGCTCGCGCGGCTCAGTTCCACCGCGGCTCGTCTCTGGATTGGCGAAGCGGTTGGATCACGTGATCTGCAGGCCGATCTGGAATCGGATCTGGAGGCCAAGCTGCAGTCGGCCGCGGTCCAGCAGGCGACCTACACCATCGTGAAGACGGATAAGGCATGGGCCGGACGATACGCCGCGGCGGGACAGAGCATCACCACCAAGCGGGAGTTGTGGGCGCAGTTGAATGTTCCGCTGCACCCGGTCGAGGCCGAGATGGTCGCTGAGGACGCGGTGCGGGGCTCGCCATCGCAGCTCCGGGGCGAGGCGGTGGGCGTGGTGCAGCGGTTCGCCGCCGATCGGTCGATGATCAACGCGATGCTCGAACTCGTGCCGGTCATGCCCGCGACCAATGACTCGACACAGATGATTCAGCGTCTGACAGGACAGACGCTGCCCGGCCCGCGCGAGCCTTCGTGGCGCCCCGAGTTGCGACGCGTGCTTGTCGAGCGATTGATCCTGGTCATCGCCGGTTCGGGCGAGCAGGGCGTGGCCGACCCCCTCTCCGAGGTGATCGCGCATGCATATCTGGCCTCGTCGCGTGCGGGTTCGGTAGCCAAGGCCGATCCGATCACCGATCCGCTCGATCATGGTGATGCCGCAACGTCGGCGGCGAATCCCATGACACCTCCCGCCGATGAATGCGCGAGACAACTACGCGCACGCTGGGAGCAGGCGTCCGCATCGGCAGTGCCCGGCGGGAGAGAAGCCATCTCGGCGGCCCAGCTGAGTGTGCGGCGTGCGGCGCGCACCGGGCTCGCCTCGGGGCCGATCCAACGTTTTCATGCCGAGCAGATCGGTATCGTCGAACTGATGGCGTATGTGATCGCCTCGGAACAGCCCTCGCGGGCGATGCAGGCGAGTGAGATTGTCACCGCCGCGCACGACAAGCGTCGCCGGGCCAACCACATTCTCGAACAAGTGGAGATCGCCGAAGAGGCCATCGCGCGGCTGTGGCTGCTGAGGTTCGGGGAGGCCGTGCCATGATCCGCACCGCCATCGTCATCATCGCTGCCGCGATCAGCCAGCCGCCGGCAACGCCGCCGCGCTGGGAGGCTTTCGCCCCGCGCCTCGAGGCGCTGACGCCAGGCACGCCCGAGGCATACTTCCTGCTCGCGGAGGAGATCGGCGACGAGAGCAGCGATCCGACTCTGCGTCGCCTCGCCGAGCAACTCTTCGTCCTGGCCTTTGTGCTTGATCGCCAGCAGCCCGGTCGTGATGCGATCGCGGCCAGTTCATGCGTCGCGCTGGCCCACATGACCAGCGGCGATCAGCGCCGTCGTTGGCTCTACGCGGTTGCCAGAAAACTCGACGCCCGGCAGGGCGGGGCGGCGTGGCTTCACCAGCCCGCGGCGACGACGCAAGATTCCGCCGCCTATCAGGTCGCCACCCTTTTGGGCTATATCCGCGCCGGTCAAGGAGCGCAGGCTCGCCAGATGCTCTCGAAGCCGGAGGTCCGGGCCGCGATCAATACCTACGACCGATTGCTCACCATCGCGGGGATCAGCGGCACGCTCACGGGCCTCGAACGCCAGGCTGTTTCGTGGCCCTGCAACGAGTGCTCGAATCAGCGTGTCGTGCGCAAACCCGGCGGTGCCCCCAACGAGTATCGCGTCTGCCCGACCTGCGACGGCAGCCCGGGGCCTCGATTAAGCGACAAGGACCTGCTCAACCAGCTGCGTCTCGAGTCATGGCTGCTTCAGGGCTCGACGACCTCCTGGTCCGCTCAACTCTGGATGGATTTTGGCGAGCCGCTCTTTGATCCTGAGCCCGACGACGTGCCCGTGGCCTTTGGGGTTGATCCCCGCCTGGTGTTGTGGCGTGATGGCGCATGGCACATGCCGCCCGAATCGCCCGTGCCTCCAGCCCCACCCAAGGCTGGCCCCCAACCCCAACCCCAACCTCAACTCAACGATCCGCCCGAGATCGGGCCTGAACCTGTCGTTCCTGAGGTTGGCGGCGGGTGAGATTCCTACAGTGCGGCTTCGCACCACATTGAGGAGCCACCACGCGATGTCCGACACCCCCACGCCGATCCCCGCCCAGCCGCCGGTCAAAGCCGCCCCTTCGATTCCCGCCACGCCGGAAGCCAAGCCCCAGATCACCTTTGAGCAGTTCGCCCAGGTTGATCTGCGCACCGCGACGATCCTCAAGTGCGAGCCGCACCCCAGCGCCGATCGCCTGTGGAAACTCCAGCTCGACGACGGATCGGGTACACCCCGCCAGATCTGCGCGGGCATCCGAGAGCAGTACACCCCCGAGCAACTCGTCGGCAAGACGATCGTGATTGTCGCCAACCTGGCACCGCGCGTCATCCGTGGCGAGGAATCCCGTGGCATGCTCCTGGCGGCGAGCAACGCCCCGAAGGATGCGCAAGGCCCACGCAAGGTTGTCGTGCTGACCACCGCCGACGAGATCGGCCCGGGCGCGATCGTCTCCTGAGCCACCCCGGACAGGAGTGAACGCATTGCCCGCCGAGGTTTTTCAACCCGGGAGTCTCACTCACCTCGTCACGGCGACGGTGTGCGTGTTCGCGATGGTCGCCGCGCTGGTGATGGGCAAGCGCCTGCTCCCCACCCCCGCGCGCGAACGCCGGTTCCGTGATGCCTGGGCCTGGGGGACGCTGGCCTTCCAACTGGCGGCGGTGGGGTGGTGGCTCAGCCCCGACCGGCGTGACTGGAGCGTCAGCCTGCCGCTGCAGTTGTGCGATTTGGCGGGGTTTGTCGCCCCGGTGGCACTGCTCACCGGGCGGAGGTGGGCCCGGATCCTTCTCTATTTCTGGGGCCTTGGTCTGAGCACGCAGGCGTTCATCACCCCAACCCTGACGGCGGGCCCTACGCACACGCATTTCTGGGTTTTCTGGATGGCCCACATCGCGATCGTCGGCTCGGCGCTGTACGAGGTGGTCGTGCTGGGTTTTCGACCCGGCGCCAAGGACCTTGGGAAGGCCCTCGCCATGACCTGGTCGTACATCATCCTCATCGCCGTCTTTGATTGGATCTCCGGATACAACTACGCCTTCGTCGGCCCGGGCGAAGCGCCGGCGGGGACGTTGGTTGCCGCACTGGGCCCCTGGCCCTGGCGAGTTCTGGTGATGATGCTGATGGGGTCCTGCGTCTTTGCGATGCTGTGGGGCGTGTGGCCGCTAGCCCGAGCCGTTGGACAGGCGGCAGGGCGGGCGTCGGGGCGGCGCGGGACGTAGACTCGCGGGCATGGTGGCGGCGTGCCTGGCCTTGCTTGGCCTCTCCTTTCTTCTCTCCATGACCACGACGTGGGTCGTGCGCGCGCTCAGTCGTCACGCCGGGGCCATCGACAGCTTGGGCGTGCCCGGGCAGGTCAAGGCCCCCAGGCGGGCCATCCCCAACACCGGGGGCATCGGCGTCTTCCTGGCCATCGCACTGCCTATCGGCGCGGGCGTCATCCTCGCGCTTGTGGGGGGTGAGGGCATCGCTTCCCTGCTTCCCGAGAGCGTGACAAGGCACCTGCCCGGGATGCGTGACAAGGCTCCCCTGGTGGCCACGCTGCTGGCCTGCCTGGGCGTGCTGCACGTGATGGGGTTGGTCGATGATCGCAGGCCCATGGGCCCGTGGCTCAAACTGGGCGTGATGACGATGGCAGCGGGGCTCATCGCCACCACCGACGGCACCCGCCTTCTCACCATGCTCGACGCCTATCCCGGGGGATACGCGCTCTCCTTCGCCGTGACGGTCCTCTGGTTCATCGTCGTCACCAACGCGATGAACTTCATCGACAATATGGACGGCTTAAGCGCGGGGGTCGCGGCGATCGCGGGCAGTTGTTTTCTCGTCGCCGCCCTCGTGAATGGTCAATGGTTCGTGGCGGCGTGCCTCTCGCTGGTGGTGGGGTCGTCGCTGGGATTCCTGCTCTACAACTTCCCGCCCGCGAGCATCTTCATGGGCGACGGAGGCTCGCTTACGCTCGGGTTTCTGCTCGCCTTTCTGACCACGCGCACGACGTACTACTCGTCCGACGACGTCGGCGGCGTGGCGTCGGGGCCGTGGTACGCCGTCCTGATGCCCTTGGTCGTGCTCGCCGTCCCGCTGTATGACTTTGCGAGCGTCGTGCTGATCCGCCTGCGCCAGGGGCGCAGCCCGTTCGTGGGTGACCTTCAGCACCTGTCGCACCGGATTGTCGAGCGTGGTCTCTCGCGCCGGGCGAGCGTGCTGGTGATCTGGGGGGCGACAGGCGTCACGGGCCTGGCGGGGATCGTGCTTGGCTCGCTCAAGCCGTGGCAGGCCGCGGTGATCGGCGGGCAGGTCGTGCTGCTACTGGGAGTCCTTGCGCTCTTTGAGTATGCGAGGGCCCGCGAACAGGCAAGGGTGCGATGAACACGTCGCCCGCGCATCGCGAGCCGGCGCCGCGGCTCCTGCTTTGGGCCGCACTCCTCGGCGGCGTCGCGCTGGCCAAAGTCTTCGCCGGCTTTGATCCATTCCCGGGCTGGGGTGGTGATCCGGTCATCAGCGGCACGGTGATCGTCACCTACACCCCCGTCTGGATGCTCGCCTTTGATCTGCTTCTCGTCGTCGCAAGCCTGGGTGTGGTATTCACGTCTGGTCATGCGCCACGAGGCGCGGGCATCGTCTGGGGGATCGTGCTGACAGCATCGCTCGTGGCGGTGGGGCACGCACGCCTGGGCACGTCGTTCCAACTGGAAGGACTTATCGCGGGTACCTCGTGGGCGTCGTCGCTGGTGGCGGCGGCCGCGGGGTGGCACGCCTCATGTTTCAACCCCCGTGCCCGTCGCCTTCTCGTGGCGATCCTGATGGGCGCAATGGCCCCGCTGGCGATGAAGGCGGTGCTCCAACTCCAGGTCGAGCATCCCGACACTGTCGCGGCCTATCTCGCCCACAAAGCCGAGTTCCTCGACGCCCAGGGGTGGCTTGCCGATTCGCCCATGGCGTTGGCCTATGAACGCCGCCTCATGCAGGCTGAGCCCTCGGGTTGGTTCGGTCTCGCCAACGTCTTCGCCACGCACATGCTCACGATGAGCCTCGTCTTTTTCGGCCTGCTCATCACGGCGTGGCGGCACAAGGTTGCACCCGCGGGCGTGTTCGGGTTGTTTCTTCTGTTCCTCGCCCCCGCTTTATGCGTGGTGCTCACAGGGTCAAAGGGCGGAATTGGAACCCTGCTTGTGGGCCTTGCTCTTTTTATCCTCGTGCCTCGCCTGCATCGTTTCGCGCTGCCTCTCTCGAACCGACTGGCGATGGGCCTTGGCCTCGCATGCGTCGCGCTCCCGCTCGCGGGCGTGGTCAGCCGCGGGCTTCTGGGCGAACGCTTCGCCGAGCTCAGCCTCCTCTTCCGCTGGTTCTACATGCAGGGTGCTACAAGGATCTTCGCCGATCACTGGCTCACCGGCGTCGGGCCCGCGGGTTTCCGCGATGCGTACGTGCGGGTCAAAAATCCCCTCGCTGCCGAAGATCCCGTCAGCCCGCACAGCATCCTCTTTGACTGGGGCGCGGGGCTGGGGCTTGCGGGCCTCGTGCTGGGGGTGCTGCTGATCTATGCCTGCATGAAGGCGGCTCGGTCCGCGGTTCATCCGGATCCTGATTCACCTCAGGACGCGGACGACTATTGGGAATTGCGTCTGGGAATGCTCTCTATCATCGGCGCGGTCATCGCCGGGCTCATCGTCGAGCGGGCCATGGTGACGCCCGAGAGTGCGATCACGCGGCTGATCGGCACAGTCGGCAGCCTCATGTTCGTCATCACACTGCTGAGATTCCAAAGGCATTTCCCGCGTCACATGAGCGTGGGGATTGCCATCGCCCTGCTCGCCTGCGTGATGCACCTCCAGATCGAGATGTCCGCCACCACGATCGGGGCGGCGACCTGGATTCTGCTTTTCATCGGGGTCGGCGTGTCACGGACACCGACCGTGGTGGTGCGCACCCGGCGGGTCATCGCCGCGGGGATTCTCGTGGTGGGAGGGCTGCTCGCGTGGCAAACGCCCCGGGTCGTTGCATGGGAGCGGTCGCTCCGCGAGGCCCATGCCGTCGTGGCGCCGATCCCGGACCTGGGCGAGCAATTGACTCGTGTCATTCCTTCTCCCCCCAACGCCATTGCTCGGCAAGACCTGGCTCAGGTTCTCGGCGGCTTGCTTGGACGCGCGGTAGCTGCGGACAACGCATCTCTCCAGCAGGCTTTGGGTGTGTATGTGGAAGGAGCCCTCGGTGTCGCCGCGCAGCACCTCGCCCGTGCGCACGATCGTGTCCCTTCTCACCTGCCCACAGCACAAGCCCTCGCCCGCGTCCGCTTCCATCTCGCGCAGCGACTGGAGGCGCGGGGCGGCACGGGGGCGCTCGCTGCGGCTTTGAATGATGCTGAGCAACTGGGAACTCGGATTCTGTCAATCCCCGGAGCCCAGGGAGCGCAGGTCCATGCCTGGATGGCCCAGGTCCTTGAGAAGAGGGCCGAGCTGGGTGATGGGGTCCAGCGGGCGGCTGTGGTCGAGCACCTGACGCAGGCTGTCGACTGTTCCCCCTTCGACCCGATCTTGGCCTCGCGATTGGCACGTGCCCATGCAGCAGCGGGGGATCCATCGGCGGCCGCGAGCTGGGCACGGCGGGCCCTCGAACTCCACGCCAACCGTCGCTTGGACCCTCTTTCCGGGTTGCCAGACCGGGAGCAGGAGGCGATGTGGAAGTTGGTTGATGGGGCCCAAGGGCCCGGGTAAACCCGGGCTGGGGTGGCTTGATTCAGAGGTGGATGGTGTTAGTATTCTGCTCCCCGCTGCGGGGGTTCTGCGCGATGGTTTCCGGGTTGATCCGGGGCCTTGCGCACAGGTGGAGATTCGGGCGATGGACGAGGACGAGGAAAACGCACCCGATCTGCCGGGCGGTCTCTAGGCCGCTGGTCTTCCACGAGTTTGCATGAAACAAGGTTTGAGACGAGGGCGACGCCCGGTGTGGGCGCGTCTGCGGGATCAGTAACAGTCGGGCCAGACGCGGGCCCGCGCACAAGGTAGACGCCGGAAACTCGAGGGGCATCTCGCGATGGACGCGAGAGGCCAGGAGAGAGGCGGTCAAGGAAGGGCACGAGGTTCGAGCCATGGCAACCACGACAGCGACCGATCTGGGCTTTGTCCGCAACATCGGCATCTGCGCACACATCGACGCAGGCAAGACGACCGTCTCCGAGCGCATCCTTTACTACACGGGCAAGAACTACAAGATGGGCGAGGTGCACGAGGGCACGGCGACGATGGACTTCCTCGCCGAGGAGCAGGAGCGAGGCATCACGATCCAGTCCGCTGCCACGACCTGCCCTTGGATCTACAAGGGCAAGGACTACAAGATTAATCTGATCGATACGCCCGGGCACGTCGACTTCACCATCGAGGTGGAGCGGTCGCTGCGCGTGCTCGACGGGGCGGTGGCGGTGTTCGACGGCAAGGAAGGCGTGGAGGCGCAGTCGGAGACGGTGTGGCGCCAGGCCGACCGCTACAAGGTGCCGCGCATCTGCTTCATCAACAAGATGGACAAGATCGGCGCGTCGTTCGACTTCTCGTACGGCACGATCAAGGCCCGCTTGGGGGCCAACGGCATCGCGATCCAGATGCCCATCGGCCTGGGCCATGACCACAAGGGCATCGTCGACCTGATGACGATGCGGGCCTTCGTCTTCGAAGGGGACAAGGGCGAAGTGGTCAAGGAGTCGGCGATCCCCGAAGAACTCGCCGAATCAGCGAACAAGTGGCGCCACCTGATGGTCGAGCGGATCGCCGAACTCGATGATGCTCTGATGGAGAAGTACCTCAACGAGCAGCCCATCAGCGAGGCCGAACTGCGTGCCGCGCTCCGCAAGGGCACGATCGAGCAGCGTTGCAACCCCGTCATGTGCGGGGCGGCGCTGCGGAACATCGGCATCCAGATGCTGCTCGACGCGGTCATCGAGTATCTCCCCTCGCCGACCGAGAAACCCGACGTCGAAGGGACCGACCCGCAGGACAAGGAAGTGCGGATGACCCGCCCGCACGATGCGAGCGCCCCCTTCTCAGGGCTGGTGTTCAAGGTCGTGTCGGACACGCACGGCGATCTCACGTACATCCGCATCTACTCGGGCACGCTGACCAAGGGCTCGCGCCTGCTCAACCCGGGCAACGGGAAGCGAGAGAACTGCTCGCGCATTTTCGAGATGCACGCGCAGAACCGCATCCCGCTTGAATCGGTGGGCGCGGGCAACATCGTCGCGGTCGTGGGCATCAAGGACAGCTACACGGGCGACACCCTGTGCGACCAGGACCAGCCCATCATGCTCGAGCGGATGCACTTCCCCGAGCCCGTGATCAGCATGTCGATCGAGCCCAAGACCGCCGAGGACAAGCGCAAGCTGTCCGAGGCGCTCATGGTGATCCGTCGCGAGGACCCCTCCTTCCGCTGGACCTACAACGAGGAGACGGGCGAGACGATCATTTCGGGCATGGGCGAGCTCCACCTCGAGATCATCGCCAACAAGCTCCGGCGCGACATGAAGATCGGCGTCGAGGTCGGCAAGCCCAAGGTCTCGTACCGCGAGGCCATCACCCGCAAAGTCGAGTGGGTGCAGGGCAAGTTCAAGAAGCAGACGGGCGGTCGCGGCCAGTTCGGCGACTGTGTCATCCACCTCGAGCCCTACTCCAAGGCCCAGGCCGACGAGAACGAGCTTGATTTCGATGATTCGATCGCCTTCGAGAACAAGGTCGTGGGCGGATCGATCCCCAAGGAGTTCATCCCCTCGATCGAGTACGGCATCCGCACCACCGCCACGACGGGCGTGAAGTTCGGCTACCCCCTCATCAACATCAAGGCCACGCTGGTCGACGGGTCGTACCACGCGGTCGACAGCTCGCAGGTCGCCTTCGAGCAGGCGGGTCGCCTGGCCCTGCTCGAGGCCGTCGAGAAGGCCGGTCCAGTCCTCCTCGAGCCGATCATGAAGGTCGTCGTCACGGTGCCCAACGAATATCTGGGCAACGTCACGGCCGACATGTCATCGCGCCGCGGCATGATCATCGACACCGACGATCGCGGGCTGATCAAGCTCGTCACCTGTGAAGTGCCCCTCTCCGAGATGTTCGGCTACACCACCTCGCTGCGAGGCATGTCTCAGGGGCGTGCGTCGTCCACCATGGAGTTCCTCGAGTACCGCCAGATGCCCTCGGGCATGATGAAGGAACTGCTCGAGGCCCAGTCGGGCGGCAAGGACAAAAAGAAGTAAATCCTTCCCGAGGAAGGGTTCTTCAGGCCAGTTGACACGACGCCGCGGGGGCAACTCCGCGGCGTTTTTTCATGCGTGGCTGTCACCCGGGAAACCCTGACTACCGTCCCTGGTTTGCCGCCGGGGCGAAGGCGTTGTACGCTCGCGGCCCGTGCTTCTGACACTGACGGCAAGTTGTCTTAAACCCATGCTCCTTCCCGAGGCCAAGCATCGCCTCGCGGTGGAGGATCTGCCTCGGTATGCGCACGAGGTGCTGGGGCTAGGCGGGGTTAACCTCACAACCGACCTGCTGGCGGGTGCCGATCGCACGCTGCTCGAGGGGATCCGTGAGCGGGCCGACAAGGCCGCGTGCGCGTGCCTGCTGCTCATCGAGCCCGAGCCCCTTCCCTTTGCCTCCGCAGACCGGGCCGAAGTCAAGGGGGCGATCGATCGCATGACGCGCGTGGTCGAGGCGGCGCACATCCTGGGATGCTCCTCGGCCGCGGTCAGCATCATTGCCAAAGACGAGGACCTTCTGCTGGCCAAGGCGGCCGATGGGCTGCGCAAGGTCGTGGAGCGGGCCGAGCGATTGGAGATCAACTTGCTGGTTTCGCCCCACGCCGGCCTCACGGCCAGTGCGGACCGCGTGTCAGACCTGATCAAGCGGGTGGGGGGGTTCCGGATCGGCACCTTCCCGGACTTCGAGGCCGCCGCCGCGAGCGATGACCCGATCGGCTTTTTGCACCGTCTGACCCCCTATGCCACGGTAGTCTCGGCCACCACGATCAAGTTCGTGGCCAAGAAAGGCAAGGGGGAGGAAGGCGATTCGCTGACGCACAAGCCCTACGACCTGGAACCCATGATCGAGGCGGTGCGTGCGGTGGGGTATGACGGCCCGCTGGCCCTCGACTATCGTGGCACCGGGGACGTTACAATGGGGCTGACACGCAGCCGCGACACGATTCGTCGGCTGCTGGGCGAAGGCGATCTGCAGGCGTGAGGGCGGCGGCATGACTCAGGGAGTTGAGCCCAAGGTGAGCAGGGCGGTGATCGTCGAATCGGCGATTGTCGCGAACGACGTGATCAGACTCGACGGCCCGATCATCATCACCATCGATGGACCCGCGGGGACGGGCAAGTCATCAGTCGCGCGCGAGCTGGCCCGCAAGCTCGGGCTTGATTTCCTTGACACGGGGGCGATGTACCGGGCGGCGGCGGCGATCGCGCTGCGCCAGGGGATTGACATCCGCGATGAAGCCACGCTCTGCCGCGCCGTTGAACAGGCCGACCTGCACTTTGACTGGTCGCTCGATCCGCCCGCGATCCTCGTGGCGGGCGAGGATTTCACACGCCTGATCCGCACGCCCGAGGTGACGGCGATTGTCTCACCTGCGGCGGGGATCCCGGCCCTGCGACGGCACATGGTGGCCAAGCAGAGGCTGATCGCACGCCAGCACCCCCGCCTGGTGACGGAAGGACGCGACCAGGGTTCAGTGGTCTTCCCTGAGGCGCCACTGAAGTTCTACCTCGATGCCGCCGCCGCGGTAAGGGCGAGGCGCCGTTTTGAGCAACTGCGGGCGCTGGGCGTCTACGCCAACGAAGCCGAGTTGCTGCGCGAGATCATCGCGCGTGACGCCAGCGACGCGGGCCGCAGCGATGGCCCGCTGATCTGTCCCGAAGACGCGATCGTCGTGGATACCTCTTTATTGTCGCTTGAAGGGGTGGTCGGTGAGCTCGAGCGGCTTGTGCGTCAGAAGGCCGCTCAGGCGTGAGTGAATCGGACGCAGCCACAGGCAGCGGGTTGACCTCTGCGGCATTCCAGCCGCAGACGGGCACCTGGCTCTACCGCTTTGTCAGTTGGTTTACGCGGCAGATGATGCGGCTGCTGTTTGGCGTGACGATCGAGGGGATGGAAAATCTGCCTCGGACCGGGCCGGTGCTGATCGTGTCAAACCACGAGTCGTACATCGATCCCCCGCTGTACGGGTCGATGATCAACACGCGACCGCTGACCTTCGTGGCACGCTCGGGGCTGTTCGGATTCAAGCCATTCGGGTGGTTCATCGGTGCGCTCAATGCCATCCCCCTGCGCGAGAAGGAAAGCGACATCGTGGCGATCAAGGCGCTGGTGAAGCGCCTCGAAGAGGGGGGAGCGGTGCTGATCTTCCCCGAAGGGTCTCGTTCACCCGACGGCCGCATGACCGAGTTCAAGCGTGGGGCCGCACTGCTGCTTCGCAAGTCCAAGTGCGACGTGCTGCCGGCGGCGGTCGATGGTGCCCACGAGGCCTGGCCCAGGGGAGGTTTCCCGGTGCCAAGGCGCGGGCCGGGGTTGTACCTGAAGTTTGGGCGGCTGATCCCACAAGCCGAGTTGGCCCGCCTGGGACCCGACGAGGCCCTGCGGCGTTTGCACGACGAGGTGGCCGCCCTGGCGGCGTCGATCCCGGCGAAAAGGTAGTGCAAAAATCTTGGGTGTTATTGGTCGCCGGGGGCGGAATCCGGCGTGGGAAGTGACCCGCCGCCGGAATGCGGTATACTTGGGTCCTTGGTCAGGTGCCCTATGGACTTTCTGACCGAGCGTTGGGCGATTGGCGCAGTTGGCTAGCGCGCATGCATGACACGCATGAGGTCACTGGTTCGAATCCAGTATCGCCCACTTTCCCCCATTCCGTATTCTGATCGCGTGACGCTCCACTCCAATGTCTTGGCATTTGGAGTGGGTGTGGAGTCATTGCGGTTTACGGGGTTGCCGTGACGCCCCATTCGCTTACCCGGCTCGTTTCTTCACCGCCGGCGTGACGTCCAGTTCATCATGCAGGTTGTCAAGGTCAGGCATCCCCTTTCGTGCGGCGGCGATAAACGCCGGATCCTTGAGAGTCTCCAGCGTCACCCCTTTGTATCTCAGGTCGACCCTGGCATCGCTGAGTTGTTCGCGTGCCGTGCCCGTCAACGCGGTGAGCTTCTTGCGAAGCAGTTCGCGTAGCGGAGTGCAGACCAGGTCGTGCTTCCAATGCGGCGGCGGGTGGCGTGTGAGAGCCGGGAGCAGCGCCTCCTCGAGTTTATGGATCCGACGGTCGATCGAGGCTTGAAGGCGTGCGCACTTGCGGACCCGGGCGCGATTCAGCATCTTGCGCAGTGTTCGCACGGCCAGCTCGAACGCCGGGCGATCCTGCACACGGAGCACCAGACCAAACCCGGGCAGGTGCACCAGGTATCGGTTCACGATGAACTCCTTGATCTTGACGAGCTCCTCGCCCCACACGGGGGATTCATCGGCGTCGACAAGGCTGAACGTGCTCTTGAGCAGCCGCTGCGTGGCGGCGTCGGCGATGCCCATCAACTCGGGCGTGATCTTCACGCTGCGGCGCTTGAGCTGACACCCTTTCAGTCGCAACTCGACGAACTCGAGCCTTGAGGTATACCCCCTCAGGATGCGTCCAAGGTTGAAGGCCTGTGGCGGAATCGCGGCGAGATCCTCCTCGACCGCGCGGATGCGGGACTTCTCGGCCGCATCGAGACCGATGGTCTGCCCACGCACGCCGTGTGGTCCTAAGCCGATGTCTTGAGCCAGTTCGGGCGGGGGCGGGCCGATTCGGACGGCGTTGGGCTTAAGCCGCGACGCGGCGGCCGAGTATGGGCCGGCTTCGACGCAGAGCGGGGTCGGGGCGTAGATTAGTGTTTCATCGTCGGCGATCACCACGCCGATGCGCACCCCCGCGTGCGTGTTGAGCGTGGTGCCAAGCGTGCGAGCGGCCTCGGCCAGGATCGTGACCGCCTCGATCTCGCCGTAGCCCAGGCGGCAGACCTCGGCGTCGACATCGAGGGTCACCATGACCTGGTGCGACCCCAGGATGCGCCACCGATCGGCCACAACCCGGGCGAGGCTGGCGCTCATTCCCGGGGCGATGATGATGAGCCGCTGGCGTGCACTCGAGAACATCCATTCCAGATACGCATCGTCGACGAGAGTCACGGTGTGACGGATGTCTCTCATGTGCGTCAATCTCCCTTGGGGGCGCGATACGGAATCCGGTCGATCGAGTACCACGTTTGTGACGAATCGGCGGCCAGATCCTGGTAGGTCGCCGTGGTGAACCAACTCGCGTGCCCGACCATGTACTGGACCTGCTCGGGCGTGTGTCCCGCGCGGATCAGGCTCACGACATACGCCCGGCGCATCCCGCGCAGCGAGAGCCCGGTCATGCCGGCTCGGGCCGCGATTCGGCCGAAAATGTCGTAAATTGCCTGGTCGGTCATCCGCCGGAAGCGGATCAGCCCGGCCCGATCGACGGGCAGCAGGAGCGGACCGGGCTCGGACGTTCGGACCTTGAACCAGTCGGCCAGAGCGTCTCGTGCGGGCGAGGGCAGCGTGACGATGCGGTCATACTCGGGTCGTTCACCACGGATATGAAGTCGACCCGTCACGGCGTCGTAATCGCCAGCATCGAGGGCGGCGGCCTCGGCTCGGCGAAGACCCGTGCTGAGAAAGATGGCCAGCAGTGCGGCATCACGACGGCCCGCGGCACCGGGCTCGTTAGCGCATGCTTCGAATAGACGTGCGGCGGTGCCTTCTGTGAATGCTGAAGCGGGAGGCGTCGCTGAAGGCTTGATCATCTCCAGACTGGCCGCGGTCTGGAATGCGCCTTCGGTCATCAGTTTCATCGCGCGTGCCGCGCGGAGCACGCCCCGCAGCACGGACAACATTTTGTTGGCTGTGGCCGGGGCATAGGCCGCCTTGAGTTGTGCGCGGATCTCGACGGTGTTCGCTCGGGTCAGTCGTTCCCAGCGCAGGGTGATCGGATCGGCCTTATCGCCCGCGAGCAACGACGCCAAGTGCGTCAACGATTGCTGGACGGTGCGTCGTGAACCAGCGCCGACACTGGAGAGATAGGTCGCCGCGGGGGACTGCGCGATGGTGCGTCCGGCGTCGATCCAATCCTGTGCGCGGGGTGCGGGCGTCATGCGTCTCTCCCAGGCTGATCCAGGGTTGCCTGCTCGCCGTTGTCAAAGACCAGCGTGCGCTCGGGCCATCGAAGGGCGGCGAGTCTCCCGGTGAATGGGCCGTGGAGCCGACCTTCCTTCCGGTCGTGCCAGCGCCCGCCCACCGAGTAATCGATGCACATCGCGTGCCCGTGCCCCAGCGTGCGGTTGAGAGGCACGCCGCGGAAGAGGCCGTCGTCCTTCTGGATCCCGGTCACGGGGATCCGCCAGTAGTGACCAAAGACCACCATGGGCCCTGCGGCACAGTCGTTCCACCAGGGGTGACGGGCTTCGTGCCGTTCCTTGCCCCCCGCGAAGAAGGGCTGGGGCGCACGAACCTCGGGGCCCGAGGTCACCAGTTTCATCGGATTGCCGTTCTGCAACGCCAGGTTGCGTGCGATGGGGTCGGCGTTGGCGCCGAGTGTGGCCTTGATGCGCTCCTTGTGGCGGCTGAAGGCTTGCGTTGCTCCTGTTTCGCCTTCGAGCAACTTCAGGGCGGCGTCATCCCAGCACGCGTGGACCAACCGCAGATCGTCACGACGAAGCGCGACAGGCAACCGCGCGAGGAAGCCGAGGATCTCCTCGCGATCGCGATCGTTGGCGACCTTGGTTTCCGTCTCACTGACGGGCCCGTGGTCAAAGAGCCACGTGTTCTCCTTCTTGGGCAGTCGGAGGATCGCGTTCAGGTCATGATTGCCCATCAGGGCGAAGGCGCGGCCGCGCTCAACCATGTCCGCGACACGCCTCACCACACCCGGGCTGTCGGGGCCGCGATCGATCAGATCGCCCAGGAAGACAAGGCGTCGACCCTGAGGGTGCGTGCCACTGGGGGTGTAGCCCAAGTGGCCCAGGAGGGTGTCGAGCGTGGGCAGTTCGCCGTGGATGTCGCCCACGAGATCGAGGGGTCCGTCGGGCAGATTCTGGACGGCGTTCCAGGCATGGTGACGGGGAAGAGCGGTTTCCTGAGTCCGAGTCATAGGGTCCTCCGGGCGTGTCGCCGCCGGAGTATAAACGTAGATTCTCATAAGTCAATAGGCGGGGGTGTGGCCGGCATCGATACCGGCGCAAGTCGCTCTACCACAAGAGTTAATGGGGATTGGTGAAGATCACGATGGAGCCATGCACTGACGGGCAACTCATGTTGGACGGTCAGTCAGCCCTTGCGAAAAGGTACTGAACAAATCAGAGCCCTCAAGGTTCGCATGTGCAAGTCTCTGGAAACGGTGTTTACCGCCCGCGACGCGGCGACGGACTCTCGCCCCGCTCGCCCGGCCCGGTATCACCCGCCCGCTTGGCCATCGTCGTTGCGCTGAAACTGATCGCCTGTTCGGCGGCGACGGGGGGTTCGGGCGTGACGAACCAGCCCCAGAACCCCGCGCTCCCGTAACTCACCACGTCCGTCGGCGGGTGGAACTGGAAGCCGATGACGGCGATGTCCGCCAATTCATCGTGCGTGCCGAAGAACCGCCACTCGCGATCGAGCGATTGCGGGCGGCTGGTCATCTTGCGCAGTTTGACGATGTCGACCGGCACCCAGTTGATCGTGTTTTTCACCTCGTCATACAGCGCGAACTCGACCCATGCGCGGATCTGGTTCTGCTTGCCGCCCTTCTTGAGGAAGCGGTCGGAATCGGCGCCGACGTCCCAGCCGATCACGGTGCGTGCGGGCAGGCCGGCCTTGCGATAGACCGCCGTCAGCAGCAACGCCATCTCGCTGGGCGTGGCGCGACCATTCGCGAGGACCATCGAGGGTGCAGCAAGCTCGATTCCGGCCAACTCACCCTGCGTGGTAGCGATCAGCCCGTCGCCGCGGCTGGGCTCGATCGACGCCCACACCCGGGCGGCGAGGAACTTCGCCAGTGTCACCGGGGGCAGCGACTTCACGTCACGCCCGCCCGCTTCCTTCACCCAGCGTTCGATCGCATCGGCGAGGGGCTTGTCGTCGTACGCCTCGATCTGCCCGGTCTGCGGGTTCCAGCCAAGATCAAGGTACATCTGCGGCTGGAAGGTGCTCATCGCCTCGGCGGGCCAGCCCTCCTTGGGCCAGTCCACGCGTGATGCTGCCTTCTCATCGAACTCGGTACGCCACGACCGTGATGGGATCGCCGCCCGCAACTCGACCTCGCGGCAGGTTGTCTCCGCATCAGTCCCGCCCGCGTCGAGCCGCAGCAGGCGTGCGCCCGCGGCATACCCCGCCAGAACCACGGGCTCCTTGTCGATCACGACATCGCTGATGCGAAGTTCGGCCTCGATCTGGCGGTCGTAGGTACGGCTCGAACCCGTCTCGGTGGCGAGAGGAAAGACCACGCCCATGGTCTGGAACTTGAACGCCGTCTCCTTGGGGAGACCGGTCTGCGCGTCACGGTCACGAGCGGTGGTCGAACGCAGTCGCACCCGCACGCTCATCAGCCAGTCTTGCGGCCGGGTCTGCGTGATGTACGGACCCGGTGATGGCGCGGGGCGGGGTTCGCGCGGCGTGGTCACGGCGGGGGTGCTCGGAGCCGCAGGGTTGACCCCCGGTGTGGCTGGGTTCGTGGGTGTTGGCTGTGTGGGAGTGGGTGACGGCGATGGTGCCGCCCCGGGACGCCTCGGGCCCTGGGGCTGGTCCGGCTGGGCGATCGCGACAGTCGTCGCCATGGCCAGACAGACGGAGGTCAGGGTGCGTGCTGTTCGATTCATGTGTGGGCCTCTTGCGTCGCGGGTCAATGACGCCATCACTCAGGTTGTACCGGATCCAGGGTTCATGCGTTCAACTCTACGTCGGACGGTTCACCCCCGAACAGGTTCCCCATCTACACTCGGGATATGCCCAAAGCACGCTCCGCCGCTCTCACCCGAAAGCCCGCCAGCAAGGCCACGGCCAAGTCGCCCGCGGCCAAGAACGACAAGTCCAGCCATCCCTTGCCGAAGGCGAGTGACGCTGGCGCCACCCGTGTCGAAAAGGACACGATGGGGGCGATGGACGTACCTGTCGACGCGCTCTTTGGGGCCTCGACCCAGCGAGCCGTGCTCAACTTTCCGGTCTCAGGCCGCCCCGTGCCCGAGGGGATCATTCGGGCCTACGCGATGATCAAGGCCGCCTGCGCCACGGTGAACAACCGACTCGGTCGGCTGGATCAGAAGCGGACGCTGTCGATCCTTGAGGCCTGCCGCGAGATCCAAGACGGGCTCGCCTCGTTCGGCGGGCTGGCCCGCCACTTCCCGATCGACATCTTCCAGACCGGGTCGGGCACTTCGACCAACATGAACGTGAACGAGGTCGTGGCCAACCTTGTCTGCGTGCGCAACCACAAGCCCATCGGGCTCTCCAAGGACCCGGCGTATCTCGCCGCCGGCGGCGTTCACCCCAACGACCACGTCAACATGGGGCAGTCATCCAACGACACGTTCCCCACGTCGATGCACGTCGCCGCGGCGATCGCGCTGCAGAACGAACTTCTCCCAGCGCTCGACGCGATGGGCGATCAGCTCGAGAAGCAGGCCAAGGCCTGGAACAAACTCGTCAAGATCGGTCGCACCCACTTGCAGGACGCCACGCCCATCCGCCTGGGCCAGGAGTTCGGCGGCTATGCGTCGCAGGTACGTCACGCGCAGGAGCGAGTCCGTCGTGCCCTGCATGCGCTGGGTGAACTTCCCATCGGCGGCACCGCCGTGGGCACGGGCATCAACACCCACGAAGACTTCGGACGCATGGTGTCGGCGGAACTCACGCGCCTGACGGGCATCAAGTTTCGCGAGGCCGAGAATCACTTCGAGGCCCAGCACGCCAAGGATGCCTACGTCGAGGCGGCCGGGGCCCTCGTCACCCTCGCCACCTCGCTCTCCAAGATCGCCAATGACATCCGATGGCTGGGGAGCGGTCCGCGCTGCGGCATCGGGGAACTGGTCCTGCCCGCCGTCCAGCCCGGGTCCTCGATCATGCCCGGTAAGGTGAACCCGGTGATCTGCGAATCGTTGATCATGGTCTGCTGCCAGGTGCTGGGCAACACGCACGCGATCACGCTGGGCAACTTTGGCGGCGTGGGTTCGGTGCTCGATCTCAACGTCGCGATGCCCATGATGGCCGCGAACATGCTCGATTCGATCCACCTGCTGGCGCGCGGGTGTGATGTCTTCTGCCTCAACCTGCTGGCCGACCTCAAGCCCGACGAGGCCCGCTGCGCCAGCCTGATCGAGGGCTCGCTGGCGATGTGCACCTCGCTGGTGCCGGTGATCGGCTATGACAAGTCGGCGGCCTTGGCGAAGGAAGCCTTCAAGCAGGGCAAGACGGTGCGTCAACTCGCTGTCGAAACGCTCGTTGGCCAGAAGGACAATGCGGGCAAGGCGATCACGCCCAAGGCGATCGATGAATACCTGAACCCATGGTCGATGACGCTGCCAGGCGGCGAGGGATCGGCGGGGGGCTGATCACTCGGCGATCGTCAGTTTCTTCAGCATCACCGCGGCGAACGAGAGCGTGAAGAAGAAGCCGCACATGTCGGTGATGGTGGTAAGGATGGGACCCGAGGCGAGGGCGGGGTCTTTCTTGAGGCCCTTGAGCAAGAGGGGAACTCCGCCGCCGATCGTGACCGACACCATGGTGTTGAGCATGAGGGCCGAGCCGACGACTAGACCGAGGTAGATGTTACCCTTCCAGAGATAGGCCACGCCCGCGAGCAGTATGCCCAGCACGACCCCGTTCAGGGCGCCCACGCTCAGTTCCTTGCCGACCACGCGCATGGCGTCGCGCGGCTGGGCAACGCCCAGCGTCAACTCGCGCATGCTCACCGCGACGGCCTGATTCCCCGAGCAGCCGCTCATGTCGGAGATGATCGGCAGGAAGACCGCCAGCGCGATCACCGCCTCAAGCGTTTGCTGGTACATCGCGATGATGCTCGCCGCCATCACGTTGAGCAGGATGTTGATGCTCAGCCAGCCCAGACGCCGGCGTGAGCGGAGCATCAGCGGCATGCTGCGCAGTTCTTCGCCGCCCACGATACCCAGCGAGGCGCGATAGGTTTCATCCGATTCTTCAACCAGGGCGTGCTCGACACCCGAGCGTCGCACCATGCCCACGAGTCGCCCGTGCGAATCCACGACCGGCAGCCCCACGAAAGCCAGGTCCTTGAACAGCGAGGCCAGTTCGGCGAGCCCCATGGTGTCGGTCACGCGCACCGGATCGCGCAGCATGATCTCCGAGAGGGGCGTGGTGCGCGGCGCCAAGAGCAGTGTCCGCAGCGGGAGCACCCCGACCAGTTCTCCCTTGTCTCCCGTGACATACGCGTACTGGATGTCGTAGTCGGTATAGGTCGTGGCGTTGGCGGCGAGATCATCGAGCACTATCGCCACGCTCGCGCTGGCCGGGTAACTCACAAATTCAGTGATCATCAACCCGCCGGCGACGTCCGCCTCGTACGCCGCCAGGCGTCGAACTTCGTCGGCGTCTTCCGCGGGCAGGGCGCGGAGGATCGCGTCGGCTTCCTCCTCGTCCATCTCGCCCAGCAGATCAGCTTGCTCGTCGCTGGGGAGTTCCTCGATGATTCGAGCGGCCTGGGCCGGGTCGAGATCGCCCAGCGCATCGAGTGCCTGTGGCTCTGGTAGTTGCTCGATGACGTCCGCGGCGTCCTCGGGCGTCAGCAGATGCAGCATCTGCTCGCGGGACTCATCACTCAGGGCCGAGAGCGTGCGCACAGCCTCGGCCCCCTGGCACGTGTCGAGCCACTGCGCGATCCCAACCACATCGCGCGACTCGATCATCGACTCGAGCGTGGCCGCACCCTCTCCCTGTCGTGGCAGGTCCACCATGAGTCAGGCTCCTTGAGGAACAGCGCCCCATGAAGAACACCGGGGCGGTTGCATGTTATGCAAAAGGCCGCGCCCGCACCGCGCGCAATGCCAGAAACATCGGGATTTCCCGTCTCGCGCGGTTCTCTTCGACCGCACGTGGGCCCGGCTGGCTGCTGCGGTTGCTCACCCATTCCTCGAGCGCGGTCAGGTGCAGGCCTGCGTCGGCCAAGGTGCGAACATAGTCCTGGATCGCACGGTGGTACGTCATCGTGACGACCTCGGGCTTGCCGTGCGCCGCCTCGCCGGGGTTCATCACGATCTTGCTCGCATCGGGCGACAGATAGGCATCCACGCGACGAGCGATTCGCTCTTCCGAAGGCGGGCGGGAACGCGAGGGTCCACGCTCCATGCCGCGCGTCGGACGCGGCGCGGGCGCACCCTCGAAGTGCCACGACGTCCGCCCGGGCGAGCGAAAGGCCGGATGCAGGATCACGCACACGAACACGCCGCCGGGTTTCAGAAGCGCCGCGGAGGCATTGACAACAGGGGCCATGGGCTCAATGTTCATGAGGGCCATGACACACGCGGCGGAGTCGAATTCACCCGCCAGTCCCAGCGAGCCCAGTTCCCGCGCGTCTCCCACGTGAAACTCGCATCCATCCTCACCCAGTTCCTTGGCGCGGGCGATCAGGCGAGGCGAAGAATCCACTCCCACGCACGTCGCCCCGGCCTTGACCAGGCGACGAGCGAGAATCCCCTGGCCACAGGCGATATCGAGGACGCGATGCCCGCTCTTTGGCGCGAGTAGGTGCATGACGCCCGGCAGGATCACCTGCTCGTAGTGGTCGCTGCCGCGGTCTTCGAGCAGTTGGTCATACCAGCCCGCGACCTCATCCCATGAAGTGACCTTTGTACTGGCGGGCACGACAGAGGCCGTCGCTGGGGCCATGGCGTCACCCGTCCCGCGTCCGAGCAGCTTGGTGAACTCATCGGGCGGCAGACTGGAATATCGCACAGGGTGGCGTGTTTGCGGGTGCGTGAACCCCAACTCGCACGCGTGCAAGCAGACCCGCCCCAGCGGGTCGGTTGATGCGCCGTAGCGTCGGTCGCCCACGATCGGCCGCCCGATGTGCTGCATGTGCACGCGGATCTGGTTCTTGCGCCCCGTCTCGAGGCGCACGTTGATCAGGCTGCGCCCATGGGCGGTCTTGCGGACGCGATAGTGCGTGACCGCGGGCATCGGGGCTGAACCCCGCGCGGGCGTGTCACGCAGCTGCGTGGGAGAATCGATGCTGTGCATGATCCCGCGGGAATCCTCCCACAGGAATGACTGCACCGTGCCCGTTGAGGCCGGGCCGCTCCCGCCGAACTCGCCCTCGACCGCGGCGGCGTAGAGACGGTGGGCTTTCTTTGACCGGAATTCTTCCTTCAGGTGCTCATACGCCGTCTCGGTCTTGGCGAAGACCAGCAGCCCAGAGGCCTCGCGATCGAGGCGGTGCACGATCCAAAGTTTTGTGCCCCGCTTGCGGGCCTGTTCGCGCACGTGTGATTTGAGCGCGGCGAAGGCGGAGTCATCGCCGGGCCCGCCCAGGCCCGCCGTCAACATCCCCGCGGGCTTGTCGATGACCAGAATCGCTTCGTCCTCGTGAACGATGCGCAGTCCCCGTGTCAGGTGCGTGGCACCCTCGACGTAGCCGCTGCGGGCGGTGCGCTTTCGTGGTCCGGTTCCGGGTCGACCCTTCTTCATCATCGGGCATCCTTTCCAGCGGCCTGCTCGATGAGCGTCAGCAGCCATGATCCAAATTCAGTCTTGTCGATCGCGCCCTGCGTGAAGTTCTCGACGCCGTTTGCCTGCAGCACCAAGGCCTCGATCGTCGCGCTGTCCATCGTCTCGAGGGGGTTGGCCACGATCATGTCAACGTTTTTGCGCGCGAGTTTCTCGGCGGCGGAGGCTCGCATCCGCTCGCGTGGCTCGAGCGCAAACCCAACCAGGAACTGCCCGGGCGTGCGACTTTGGGCCACCTCGGCCAGCAGATCGGGGGTGGGTTCAAGCTCCAGGCGAAGGTTGTCCGCTGTGCGCCTGATCTTCCCGGGGGAAGCACCGTCCAGAGGCCGATAATCGGCCACGGCTGCCGCCATAATCAGGATCGTCGCCCGTGTCATTTCTTCCCTGAGGAGCCCCTGCAAGTCGGCGGCTGTTCGGAACCGGCGCAGGCGAACCCGCGAATCGGTGGGGAGTATCGACACAGGTCCAAGCAGGAGTGTCACGTCCCAGCCGCGTTGGGCGGCTTGGTCGGCCAATGAGACCCCGAGGCGGCCCGAGGATCGGTTGCCCAGGAATCGCACCGAGTCGATGGGCTCGTGCGTAGGGCCGGCGGTCACCAGCAGGTGGGTGATCGAGCGGCGTGGGGATTGATCCTGGGCTACGGGCATGGAATGGGTCAGGGGTCGACCGTGGGGTGGTTCTGGGTTTGATCGAGAATGGGTGGCGAAGGATAATCATCCCCCGTGCGTCGCGCGGGCGTGGAACGATCGAAACGTGTAAAGTGCTTCCCCCCGGCGTTGTCAGGCGACCGCCCGGCCCGGGGTTTCGAGGAGTGCGGATGGCCAGATCACGGAAGAAACTTGGCGAGATCCTGGTGGGCTGGGGCGTTCTCACCCCGGAACAGGCCGACAAGGCGGCCCAGACCGCTACCTCGCAGGGCAAGCGCATGGGCGACGCGCTTGTTGAGATGGGGTTGGCCAAGGAAGACCAGGTCTGCAAGGCCTTGGCCAACCAGTTTGGGATGGAGTTCGTCGACCTGAGCGCGAGCGGGGCAGCCGACAAGGTCGACATGAAGCTGATCCCCGAGGACCTGGTCAAGAAGCATCTGATTCTGCCGCTGGCCAAGGCGGGGGGTCGTCTGCAGCTGATCATCCACGATCCGCTCGATCTGGAGCTGCAGGACATGCTCCGGTTCCGGTTGAATACCGAGATCGACCCGCGTTTGGCGCCGCGTTCGCAGATCAAGAAATACATCGATCAGGCGGCGGCAGGAACCGCGCGCCGCTTCGAGGCCGACCAGTCGCTGGTGACCGATTCGATCGACAAGTCGATCGACAAGACGATCGATCGCTCGGTGGACCGGTCGATGGACAAGTCCATCGACGTCGCCGCCGACGAGGCCCCGATCGTCAAGCTCTGTAACCGAATCTTGAGCGAAGCGGTCCGCATGCGGGCCAGCGACGTGCACGTCGAGCCGATGAACGACCGGGTGCGTCTGCGCTATCGGATCGACGGCGTGTGCATGGAGCGTGACAACCTGCCCAAGCGCATGCAGAACGCGCTGCTCTCCCGCTTCAAGCTGATGGCGAGCATGAACATTGCCGAGCGGCGCGTGCCGCAGGACGGCCGCATCAAGCTCGAGGTCGATGACGTGATGATCGACTACCGCGTGTCGGCCTGCCCGGCCTATCACGGAGAGAGCGTGGTGGCCCGTATTCTGCGCCCCGATTCGGTGCGCATCGGTCTGGCGAACCTGGGCTTCGAGCCCGACAACCTCGCCATGTTCAACAAGATCATCCGCCGCCCCAACGGGATCTTCCTGGTCACGGGGCCCACGGGTTCGGGCAAGACGACCACGCTCTACTCGGCGCTGGACATCCTCAATCGCCCCGACAAGAAGATCATCACGGCCGAAGACCCGGTGGAATACAACTTCCAGGGGATCAATCAGTGCCAGGTGCGAGAGAACATCGGGCTGGGGTTCAAGGAGATCCTCCGGTCGATGCTGCGTCAGGCGCCCAACATCATCCTGGTGGGTGAAATCCGCGACAAGGAGGTGGCCGAGATCGCCATCCAGGCCGCCCTGACGGGGCACCTGGTCTTCTCGACGCTGCACACCAACGACGCCCCCAGCGCGATCACGCGACTGATCGACATGGGCGTCAAGCCCTTCCTGGTGGCCAGTTCGATCCAGGCGATCATGGCCCAGCGACTCATCCGCGTGCTCTGCCCCAAGTGCAAGCGCGTGGCCAAGGACGACGAACTCGATCCCAAGCACCTGATCCTGACGGGCACCACGCTCGAAGAGGCCCGCGGGCGGGCGCATACCAACGTGGGCTGTGACAACTGCGTGGGCACGGGCTTCCGCGGACGCAAGGCCATCTTCGAGCTGATGAACATGAACTCGCACGTGCGAGAGCTCGCTTTCAATCTCGCGCCGCTGGTCGAGCTTCGCCGCGCCGCCCTGGCCAGCGGGATGCGCCCCCTCGTGTACGACGGAAAAATCAAGATCCTCAGCGGCGTCACCACCGCGGGCGAAATCGCCAGCGCCACCCAGGTCGATCTCGAATCCCAGCGAGAGGCCGAGGCCAAGGCCTCCGTCTGATCGCACGACGACTCTCGCGACGAAAGGACTGTCTTCATGAGTACGATGCAGATCGACCGCCTGCTTGACACCGTGGTCAAACTCGGCGCCTCGGACCTTCACCTCACCGTCGGTCGCCGCCCGACCATCCGCCACCACGGCGGGCTCAAGGATCTGCAGACCAAGGTCCTCGACTCGGACGACATGGTGACCCTGATGAAGGCCATCACACCCGAGCGCAACCAGCAGGAACTGCAGGAAGAGGGCGGCACGGACTTTGGCTTTGCCTATGGCGAGGCGGCCCGCTTCCGCGTGTCGATCTTCCGCCAGAAAGGCGACCTGGCGATGGTCCTCCGCCAGATTCCCAACAAGTTGCTGTCGTTCGAGCAGATCGGCCTGCCCGAGGTGGTGCGCGACCTGATCCGTCGCCCGCGCGGGATGTTCCTGGTCACGGGGCCCACCGGGTCGGGCAAGACGACCTCGCTGGCCACGATGATCGACTACATCAACATGAACATGGATCGTCACATCGTCACGATGGAAGATCCCATCGAGTACTACCACCCGCACAAGAAGTCGATCGTCAATCAGCGCGAGGTGGGGTCCGACGTTCCGAGCTTCTCCGAGGCGTTGCGGCGCGTGCTCCGCTCGGACCCGGACGTGATCCTGGTGGGTGAAATGCGCGACCTCGAAACGATCGAAGCCGCCATCCGTGCCGCCGAAACGGGCCACTTGGTCTTCGGCACCCTGCATACCACCGGAGCCGCCAAAACGATCGACCGAATCGTCGACGCCTTCCCGGTCACCCAACAGAACCAGATCCGCGTGCAGTTGTCCACGGCCCTGATCTGCATCCTGAGCCAGGTGCTGTTGCGCCGGGTCGATCAGCCCGGGATGGTCGCCGGGTATGAGTTCCTAGTGCTTACCCCGGCCGTCCAGAACCTGATCCGCGAATCGAAGACCTTCCGCATCGATTCGGCGATTCAGACCGGCAAGAAGTACGGCATGCAACTTCTCGATGACCACCTCTGGTCCATGTATTCCCGCGGCATGATCGGGGCCGAGGAGATGGTCGACCTGAGCAAGAATCCACAAGAGCTGACGTCTCGGGTGCACAAGCTTGGTCGTACCGTCGGGCGTGTCGAACTTGACGAAGACGAGGAAACTGCAACTGAGTCTGGCAAGAAGAGCTGATCTGTTGCGTCAATATCCACATGTCCTGTCAATGCAGGGCCAATAAACGCCCTGGACGTGGCGAACCGGGCCGATATGCTGTCCGAAGAGACTGTGTGCACCCTGCCGCATAGCGGTTGTGGTTCACACGATGTTCGGATGGTGTATCGAAGGCGGCGGTTGGTCACGTTCAGGGGGAAAGTAAAGACCCATGGCGATTGATCTCGCAGAACTCAAGGGCCGCAAACTCGGCCGCGTGCTGACCAAACTGGGAAAGGTTTCCCGGGAGCAGGTGCACGAGGGGCTGGCGGCACAGAAGACCAAGAAGGGGCTCATCGGCGAGCGTCTGGTCGAGATGGGGTTCTGCTCTGCCAAAGACATCAGTGAAGGCTTGGCCGGTCAGGCCGGGATGGCCTTCATGGATCTCACGGGGTTTGACATCCCGGAGAAAGTGCGGGAGGCGATTCCCGCCGAGAACGTCCGGATGTATGAGGTGGTTCCGGTTGAGTTCAATCCGACCTCCAAGCGGCTGAAGATCGCCATGAAGAGCCCGGACAACTTCCGGGCGGTGGACGACCTGCGGATGCTGCTGAGCGCGACCGTCGAGGCGGTGATCGCGGACGCGGGGCTGATCGACGCGCTGATCAAGAAGCACTTCTCCAAGCAGGAGTCGATGACCGACGTTGTGAGCGCGATCGCCACGGACGATCGATTCTCCAAGCTGTCGAGCAAGAGCGATCAATCGATCGACCTTGACGAACTCAAGGATCTGGCCGAGGACAACCAGGTCGTGCGGCTGCTGAACCTGGTGCTGCTGCAGGCGATCAAGGACCGGGCGAGCGACATCCACTTCGAGCCCTTCGAGAATGAATTCAAGATGCGCTATCGCATCGACGGCGTGCTGTACGAGATGGTTCCCCCGCCCAAGCAGCTGGGGCCGGCGATCACCAGCCGCGTGAAGGTCATGTCGAACCTCGACATCGCGGAGCGGCGTCTGCCTCAGGACGGTCGCATCGAGCTGACGCTGGGCGGGCGGCCCGTGGATCTTCGCGTGGCGATCCTGCCGACGATCTGGGGCGAGAGCTGCGTGATGCGTGTGCTGGATCGGAGTAACGTGGAACTGGCGCTGGACCGGATTGGGCTTCGCGAGGACGAAATTGCGACGTTCCAGAACCTGATTGGAAAGCCCAACGGCATCGTGATCGTGACGGGACCCACGGGCTCGGGCAAGACGACGACGCTCTACGCGGCCTTGTCGAACATCAACGACATCGAGACCAAGATCCTGACGGTCGAGGATCCGGTGGAGTACGACATCGACGGTCTGTGCCAGTGCCAGGTGAACGAAGAGGCCGGGCTCACCTTCGCCAAGGCGCTGCGGAGCTTCCTGCGACAGGACCCGGACGTCATCCTGGTGGGCGAAATCCGCGACATCGAGACGGCGCAGATCGCGGTGCAGGCGTCGCTGACGGGGCACCTGGTGCTGAGCACGCTGCACACGAACGACGCCCCGAGCAGCATCGTGCGTCTGGTTGACCTTGGTCTGGAGCAGTTCCTCATCACCGCCACGCTCGAGGGCGTGGTGGCGCAGCGGCTGGTGCGCACGATCTGCCGCGGCTGCAAGGAGGAATACGAGGCCAAGGAAGAGGAGCTGATGGAGCTGAACCTCACGCCCAATGACGTGAAGGGGCGCAAGCTCTATCGCGGACGCGGCTGCGAGAAGTGCAACAACACCGGGTACAAGGGGCGGATGGCGATCTTCGAGATCATGGTGATCGACGACGAGATGCGTGAACTCATCATGAAGCAGGCGAACTCAAACGTGCTGCGGACCTATGCCCGCAAACGCGGCATGCGGACGCTGCGCGAGAGCGGACTGATGGCCATCTTCGAGGGCCAGACCACCATCGACGAGGTGGTTCGCGAGACGATCAGCGAGGAGTGATCGATCCGGGCGGCGGCGTCGTCGCCCGGTGACAACCCATGTCCATGGCGCGTGTCGCCCACCCCGGTGGGAGGGGGCCGACGGCACGGGCCGGTTCATCCTGTTTGGAGTGTGACATGCCGACCTTTGCGTACGAAGCGCTCAACGCCGCCGGCAAGCCCCAGAAGGGCTCGATCGAGGCCACCACGACCGAGGAAGCAATCCAGCGGATCAAGGGGCAGGGCTTCTTCCCGACCAGCGTGCGCGAGCAGAAGGGCAAGCAGGGCGGCGGCGGAGGCGGGGCGACCGCCACGGCCAAGAAGCCCAAGGCCAAGGGCGGCTTCAGCATCGGCGGGGTGTCGGCCAAGAACCTCACGGCCTTCACGCGGCAGTTGTCCACCCTGCAGGACGCGGGCCTGCCGCTGCTGCGCTCGCTGCAGATTCTCGAGAGCCAGCAGAAGCCGGGCAAGATGAAGAACGTGCTGATCGGCATCTGCGAAGAGGTCGAGGGCGGCAGTTCGCTGTCCGAGGCGATGGCCAAATACCCCAAGGCCTTCAACAAGCTCTATACGAAGATGGTCGCCGCGGGCGAGGTGGGCGGCGTGCTGGACATCATCCTCCAGCGACTGGCCGAGTTCATGGAAAAGAGCGAGCGGCTGAAGCGCAAGATCAAGGGCGCGATGGTCTATCCGATCGTCGTCATCTCGATCGCGGGCATCATCCTGTCGGCGATCATGTACTTCATCATCCCCAAGTTCGAGGAAATCTTCACGGACTTCGGTGTGGCGCTCCCCGCGCTGACGATGGGTCTGATCCGCGTCAGCCGCTGGTTCGCGGGAACCAACCCCGGGCAGGAGATTCCCGGCTGGCTGATCTCGATCCCGTTCCCGTTCGTCGCGTGGATCTGCTGGAAACTGCTGCGCAAGTCTCGCCCCGGTCGAGCGGCGACCGATACGTCGGTCTTCTGGCTGCCCATCTTCGGCAAGCTCGTGCGCAAGACGGTCATCGCCCGCTTCACGCGGACGCTGGGCACCCTGGTCGCCGCGGGCGTGCCGATTCTCGAGGCCATCACCATCACCAAGGAAACCAGCGGCAACTACGTCTTCGAGAAGGCGCTGGGCAGCGTGCACGACAGCATCCGCGAGGGTGAAGGGTTCTCCGACCCGTTGCGCGAGAGCAAGACGTGCGACGCGCTCGTCGTCAACATGATCGACGTGGGTGAGGAGACGGGTGAACTCGACGCGATGCTCCTGAAGATCGCGGACAACTACGACGAAGAGGTCGACGTCGCCGTCGCCTCGCTGGTCAGCCTCCTCGAGCCGCTGATGGTCGTGGTGCTGGGCGGGATCGTCGGCACGATCGTCGTGGCGATGTTCCTCCCGCTGGTGGCCATGATCAACTCGCTGCAGGGCGGCGGGATCTGAGGTCCTTCATGCACACACGATCGCACACCCACGCTTCGCCCCTGGGCCCGCGCACTCGCGGGCCCGGATCCCGCGCCTTCACGCTGATTGAGCTGCTCATCGGCGTGCTGGTCATCGGGGTGTTGATGAGCCTGCTCATCTACGGCATGGTGTACGCACGCCGATATGTCGCGAGCGTCGCGGACGCGCGGGCGGTGGACGCGCTGGCCTCGGGCGTGAACGACTTCAAGCGAGAGTTCGGGTTCTTCCCGCCGCTCGTGCGCGAGCGGGCGCCGATGACTCCCGCGGCGATCGAGACGGGCGGCGGCGTCAATCGCGTGGCGGTCTACCAGGAGACGAGCACACAGCACAAGCAGTGGCTGCGGCGTGAAGGGCAGCCCGTCCCCCCGGCAACCAATCCCTTTGAAGATTACCGCTACAGCGAGCGCACCCTGCCCTATTACCTGGTCGGCGCTCTGGCCGAGCCTGTGGCGGTTGGGAACTCTCTCCCGATCGACGGCATCTCCGGGCCGGGCTTCTACCCGCCCGATGAGGAAGGGTCTTTCGTCATACCGCGCGACGTCATCGCGGCGGGCGCGGGCAACGCGGCCCAGCGCAACCGCACGGGCAAGACGTACGAGCCGCTGGTCAACCTGAGTTCGGGCTCACTCACGCTCTTCGCGGATCCCGGCAGCCGGCAGATCGTGGAGATCCGCGGCCGCAAGAACGCGATGATCCGCTATTACCGGTGGCTGCCGGGGCGGCTGGTCAACGGGTCGTACGTCGTCGAGGAACTGCGCGATCTCAACATGCCGTTGCTGGTGGGGCGGCTCGTCAATGACCCCGCCCGCACTCCTTCGTTCATCAGCACGCCCGAGGATCGGGACCTCGAGAAGAACACATCGCTGCGAAGCGCGACGTGGGCGATCGTGGCCGCCGGGCCCGATGGGGTGTTCGGCGACGAGCCCATCGCCACGATCCGCACAACGCTGGGGCTGACGACGGCGATCGACGAACTGACCGCGCGTCTTCAGGCCGAGAAGGACAACATCGTCCGGGTGGGGAACTGATGCACACCACGCGCACACAAACTCTGGCGAAGGGCTTCACGCTCACCGAGCTGCTGGTGGTCATTTCGATCATCGTGCTGCTGGTGGCCATCGCGGTGCCCGCGTTCAGCACCATCCTGTACAACAACGAGCGTGCCCAGGCCGAGAACCAGCTGCGCGTGGGCATCTCTAGCGCCCGTGACGCGGCGATTGCCTCGGACGGAGGCGATGCGGCGGCGGTCTTCATCTTCCGCCCGGGCGATCGCCTGCTCATCATCCCCGCCGTCATGGTGGGAACCATCGAGGACCAGGTCATTGTCAACGGCGCGCCCGTGGGTGGCACGACCACCCGCACGCGCGATGTCTTTGTGCCGGTGGCGACGGGTGAGCCCATCGCCCTCCCGCGCGGATGGTCGATCCGCGGCTTTGCGCCCCCGGGCGCCATCGACGCGGGCACGGGCATCGCCAACGGGTGGTACGACGCGCTGCTCAGCCAGCCCACCGGGAGCGAAACCCGGGGGAACTGGCTCTTCCCCGAATCGGGCTATTACGACGGTTCACGCGCCAACGACGGCTGGAAGCGACAGACGTTCATCGTGCGCTTCGAGGCCCGCACCGGCTCGCTTTCGGTGGGGTCAAAAAACGATTGCCTCATCGTGGACCCGGTGCCCAACCAGGCCTTCCGCACCGCGGCGCCCTTCTCGGCCAATCGTCTCGACGAGGCCAGCGACCAGGTGCAGTTCGTCAAGCGCGTGATCTCTCCGGCCAATCCGCTGACGCCTGCTCAGCGTCAGGCTCTCCTGGGCGATCGCTCGCTCGACACCATCCTGGCTCGGCCCGTCACCGAGATCGCCCTGGTCGATGAACGGCGCATGGCGGCGGGACTCAAGGCCGGCGGCCTCAACCGGGCGACGGGTTCGGTCTATGGCGTGCCGGGCAGCGGGCGAGACATCCCCACCGAGCCCCGCCTCGATACGGATCTCTTCCCCGCGACTCCTGACCCCGCGGCGATCAGCCTTGCGATCTCGCAGTGGATCGAGGGACGGTTGCCCGACGGCCCCGATTTCGTCGCCTCGGACGCACGCATCTTCACGATGCAGCGATACCTGGGCCAGCTGAAGGAGGTGACGCCATGAGGCCTTTCATTCTCATACGCCGTGGCTTCACGCTTATCGAGGTGCTGATCGCGATTGTCGTGCTGGCGCTGGGGCTGCTGGGCTTGGCCGCCGTCTTCCCCGTGGTGGTCTACCAGCAGCGTGAGGCGAGCGGCACGGTGCAGGGGATCTCGGTCGAGCGTTCGGTGGGGGCCTGGGTGCACGGGCACCTGGGGCTCAACGCCCGCAGCCTGCCCGGGACGAACCTGGCGATCCCCGCGAACCGGCTGGGGTGGGAGATGCTCTATGCCGACGCCACGTTCTCTCCCGATGGAGAGTGGGTCCTGCCGCGAGAGCAACTCGCAATGCTGCAGCAGCATGTCAATACGGGAGTGCTCTCGATCGGGCAAGGGGTCAACAAGGTGAACGTGCCTGTCGGGCAGCGGCTGTTCCCATCGCCGTATGCCAGCGGCGGCGGTGTGCCGCAGACCGGCGACGAACCTCGCTTCGTGTGGGACCTGGCCGCACGGCGCATCATGCAGGGGGACGCAACCGAGTTTGACGACGCGGTGCAGATCGCGTTGTTCGTTCGTCGCGTCGATGCGTCGATACGTCTGCCGCGTGGTGTTTCGTTGTCGGCGGCGTTGACCGGGGGCTCGCCGGCCAATCGTCGCGTGCCGGTGGCCGAGGATGGCGCGGGGCGCCCGACCAACGACGGCTTTGGGCCGCAGGGTAACCCGGTCTATTCACAGATTTCTTCCTTCACGTTCGAAGAGCCCGCGGGGAATCTGGACGTGATCCGCCCGATCAGCGCGGGGGCCTTCACGGCGCTGAGGCCGTTCGCCTCGCAGGTGGGCCAGCGCTTCGTTGACCCTGACGGCGTGGTGCACCGCGTGGTCGAACTGGTTCCCGAGGCCAACCCCACGCTTCCGCCGCTGCTGCGGCTGACTCCGGCCTTCACGCCCGAGCAGATTGAACGCTGGCGGACCAGTGCGCAGGGGCGTCGGCTGCTCTTTACACCCCAGCCGCCGGTGGCGATCGAGATCATGACGGTCGGGCAGCGAGGCTGATCGACATGGAGAAGACCATGCACGAACCAATCCAACAACGCCCGGGCGCACGCCCCGCGGGCTTCACGCTGCTCGAGGTGCTCGTCGCGGTGGGGGCGGTGGCGCTGGTCGCCGTCGGCCTGGCCACGATCTTTGATTCGGTGGGCAAGACGGTCAGCGGCGGGCGTCGCATCAGCCTGCTCACGCAGTATGCGGGGCTGCTCGAGAACCGCATGCGCCGCGACTTTGACGCCATGACCCGCGACGGGGTGCTCGTCATCCGCCAGCAGTGGACCGACGGGACCATCGGCGCTACGTGGTCGCCCGATGGGCTGGTGACGCTGGTGGTTCCGAACAACACCGCCAGCGCGGACGCCGTGCGCCTGCACGCGAGGGATGAAGCGCCCCGCCCGCGCCGCATCGATGAGCTCGTCTTCTTCGTGCGCGATTCGGTTCGATCGGCACGCCCGCCGCTGCACGCAGACGCGGTGGCCGAGTCGAGCGAGGCGAGGATCTATTACGGGCATGGGGCGGCGCACATTCACCCGCTGACCGACGTCGAATCAGACCTGACCAATCGGTTTTACTTCCCGCGCACGGACGACACCAATCATCGCGGTCTCTACCCGACGTTCGACGCCCCGCTGGGGCTGAACCGGGCCGACAATCCCAACCGCTACGCCTCGGATTGGACCCTCCTCCGCCATGTCACGCTGCTGGTGAACCCCGAATCGGCTCGCCCACCGGCCCTTTCCGGGCCCGTGTTCGGGATCGCCCCGACGAGCTCACGCCTGGGCAATAACGACTTTCAATACGCCCTGCAGCCCGCGGCCCCGAGCATCTTCAAGGCGATCAATCGCCCGGGTGTGCTCTTCGGTCCCGACGCGCCCAATGCCGCCTTTGCGCTGCGCCCCACCGGGCAAAGCCCTGAAGTGTTCCGTCCGGCGTTTGTCTTCGCCAGCGGCCTGATCGATATCGCCACCAGCGACCTCAACGAGGTTCGCGCGATGGTCACCTCGATGCCCGAGGCCTCGGCGTTCATGATCCCCGGGCGTCCCCGTCCGCCGCTCAAGCCCACGGGGCGTTTCAACTACACCGCGCCCACCACGACCCGTCCGACCAATCCGGCGGCGGCGACATCGCTCGATCTGGCGCACGATTGGATGGCGCAGCTCTTCCCCACCGAATCCAACCCGATGACCGACGCCATGTTCAAGATCGGCGGGGCGCAAGACTCCACCGACCCGCTGGGGGCACGCCTCCGCTATGAGCAGACCCCGCCCGCGCTGCTCAACGACAACGTGATCAACGCGACCTCGGGGGCGGGCGCCACGGGCCAGCAGGCCCTGGCGATGGCGATCCGGCGCGCCGACCAGTTGATGCTCGGCTCGTCGATCTTCGCCGCCCGCTGCAGCGAGTTCATCGTCGAGTGGTCCTTCGGGCAGACGCTGATCGGGGGCGAGATTCTCTGGTATGGCCCGGAACGCTACGCCGACACGAGCAACAACGGGCGGATCGACGGCCCGGATTCATTGATCACGTTGCCGTACGGCGCGGGCGGGCTGAACCTGGTGGGCCAGGCCTACACCACGCAGCCCCCCCTCGGCGGGCTGCCGGGGATCGGGGTTCACACCGTCACGCAGCGCCTGATCTACGGCTATTCGCCAGTCTCCGGACAGGCGTGCCTGACGAGTTACTTCGGGTACGTCGACCCGACGTTCAATGCGGATCCGGATTTCGACAATGTGTTCGGTGAGCCGGGCGAGCCCGTCGTGCGTTCGCTGCCCTGGACTTGGCCGCGACTGATCCGCGTCACCATGACGCTGGCCGACCCGATCGATCCGTCGATCGAATCGACCTTCCAGTTTGTGTTCAACGTGCCTGACGCGCCGACGCGTTGAGGACGCGAAAAGTGATGGAGGTTGCCATGAAACTGTCTCCCAACGCCGCTCCACGCCGCGCATTGCCCTCGCGCCGGGGTTCGTTCCTGGTGCTGGTGGTGGGCATGCTCGCGCTGCTGGCGGTGATCGCGATCATCTACGTCTCGATCGGCAACCAGGACCTTCGCACGCGCTCGGCGTTGGCGCGCCAGGACCGCCTGGAAGAGGTGCCGCGCGGGGCGGCCGAGTACATCGCCAACATCATCGGCGAGGACGCGCTGGCCACGCGCTTTGACTACAGCGGCCCGGAGGGGCGACTGCCCGGCAACGGCCCGATCATCCAGACGCGTGAAAACACCGATTATCCGTCGATCCTGCTCAACGCCAGGTCGGATCTGTCGATGGCCACCGCCACGCAGATCCCCTTTGATCCCGTGGGCCGCTACGAAGCGCTGATCGCCGGGGGCAACGTGCCCGATGTGTGGCCGTCGAGCGATCCCTTCCTGGCGTCGAGCGAGGCCTCGTTCATCTACGACGGCACGGCGAACGCGGTGCCCCGTGCGCAGCACTACCTGCTGCGCATGGACTGGGCGAACATCACGAATGTCGCGCCCGACGGTCGGTTCGTCAACCTCTTCAATTTGCGCAACAACATCAACGCCCAGGCCGGCACGGGCGCGGGGCGGATGAGCGAGTATCTCACGCTCTTCAACGCCGACGGCAGCCCCGCCAGCCAGACCGACTGGGGCGCGTCGCTCGACCCCAACATCCCCGCGCACTTCTCGATGCGCCAGCGATTCGCCTTCCGCCCGATGGGTTCATGGCCGACGGCCTTTGGCGTGGGTGACGCCGCCTATCCGCCCTATCAATGGGCCGACACCGACGGCGACGGCATGTTCGACGCCCGCTGGTTCGAGGGGACGGATTCGCGCGACAACACCCTGCGCCGGATCTTTGGCGAGGGTGATTCCCGCTATCGCTATTTCTTCGCCGTGCGCGTGGTCGACCTCTCGGCCCGTGTCAACCTCAACACGGCGACTGACCAGCGCATCGCTCCCGATGCGGTGGGCGTGGCGGGATTCTCGCCCGCGGACGTGGATCTTCGCCGGTTGCTCTCGGGATACGACTCGTTCGAGATGTACCAGGGCTCGCCCGTGCCGCTGGGCTTTGCCGGCATGCCTCAGCCGGGCGGCGGGCGCATCGATGATTACAGCCTGATCACGGCCCCCATCCAGTTCAATGCCGGCGCGTGGGGGTACGAAGCACTCCGCATGGCGCACGCGGCGGGGGTGACCCCGCCCGCGAGCCTCGCGCCCGGGGCCCAGTTCCCCGCGGCGTTCGCGAACTACCTCAACCCGCTGACGCTGAATCCAGCGGATTGGAACTTCAAGAGCGGCGAGCCCCGCATCCGCACCAGCTTTTATCAGCGTCGTGCTCTGGGTTCGATCGGGGCCTACGCCGTCGCGGGCGGCCAGATCGATTCCCGTGCTGGGTACGACCTTGACTCGTTGGCGGAGCTGCTCACGCGTAACAGCGTGAACGACCCGTTGGTCACGAGCGCGGTTGAGCAGACGCTGGGCGGGCGGGCCGACCCGGGCGCGGACCCGGGCCGCCAGTACAGCCCCGTGCGCGACAACCGTGCGCTCGATACCGAGACCGCGCGACCGCTCGCCAATGGCATGCCCAGGGCTGACGTCATGCACATGCTGGCGACGGATCCGCGCCAGCGGTTGACCACGATCAGCGGAGCCGCCCCGCGTCGTGCGGCACGCGGCGTGCAGGGTGAACTGCTGACCAGCGCCGATGTCCTCGTGGACGCCAGGACACTGCTCCAGCGGATCAGCAGCGCCCCCGTGGCCAACCAGGAGCCGTTGCGCGATCTCTTCCGCGCCTACGCCGACGCCCTGATGCCCTTCTCTGATGTGGCCGACGCGTGGCGGGGAAGGCCCGAAACCTCAACGCTCTTCTACGGGCATCGCGGCCCGTTGCTGGCGGCGCTGACCGCGGCCCACATGAGCGTGAACATGGCCGACAGCTTCGACACCAACGGCACCCCGACGGTCTCGACGCTTCTCTTCAACAACGACCAGGCGAATGTCCTCAACAACGACATCACCCAGCCGCCCGCGCAGCAGCTCTTCCCGGGCTGGTCGCTGGGCAACGGGATGTACCTGACCGACAGCCGCGCCGCTAACAACGCCGCCGGCCTCGCCTTCGATGCGATCAACGTGTACGGCGTCGAGGCCCAGCCCTTCATCACGCACATCGCGACCTTCACGGCGTATGCCGACGAGCCGGGCGCGAGCGATTTCGAAGGCTCGGGCCAGGAGATCGAGATCAAGGGCGATCTCGACCTGGTGGGCAACAAGGAATACCTCTACAGCGGGGTCTTCTTCCAGTTGACCAACCCCTTCGGGCGCGATGTCACGCTCAGCCGGAACACCTGGACCGTGGACGGCGGGGTGTGGCAGAACGCCGACTATTACGACCAGGGTGATGCGAACATCCCCGAGGCCGACCGCGAGTCCGACTACTACTACCTGCGATGGGCGGGGCGGAACTACAAGCTGGCCGCCCTGCGCGAGCAGACCTTCCTCGACCGAATCTCGGCGCAGGATCTCCAGAACTCGGGCGTCCCCGCGATGGGCGACGATTCCCGGATCGGGCAGTATGTTTCGCCCGTCGCCGGTTCGGGCCTTGACATCACTGCCAGCGGCATCACGATCCCCGCGGGCGGGACGATCGTCTGCTACGTGCTGACCGAATCGCCTCAGAAGATCCTCGAGCGCTTCCGCGCGGTGGACCCCACGCTGGTGGCGGGGGGGGTCGGCAGCATGCGCTCGACCGTGATCAATGTGATCCAGAATGACATTCGCGCGAATGCCTCATCGGGCATCAGCGGGGTCTACTGGATCGGCGCGATCGACGACGCCACGGGCCGATACGACTTCACCACGACGCCCGCCGCCATCTCGGGCACGGGGGCGCCCAACCAGGCGGTCGAACTGTGGCGGTCGGTTCGCGTCGACGCGGAACGTCAGTCGCAGGCCCTGACCCCGCCGTCGCTCTTCTGGGATGGCCAGACTTCGAGCAACGCGGCCTCGCTCAACTTCTACGTGCGCAACGTGCGAGAGAACGACCAGTTGATGGACCGCTTCCGCATCCCCGCGGGCGTGGACCTCAAGCGCAAACTTCCCGACGGCGACAACGAGGTTCAGGGAACCGATGCCGACAACGACAACGACGGCTTTGCGCTGACCCTCTGGGCCGCGGCCCGTCGCCCGTCGGATCCGGCCTCGTCGGGCCAGGTGCCGCGTGGCGCGTTCCCGGGCTATTGCATCGAGCCCAAATACACATTGGGCTGGAACCACGCCGAGCCGGGCAATCTGCTGGGCGCCACGCTCGACGACAGTGATTTCAGCACAAGCCTTGGTGTCGGGCGCAGCGTGCAGGAGTGGCGGAACGTCATGGAGAACCGCGGGCTCATCGCCTCGCTCGCGCAGGATCCTTCCCAGACCACCTCGCCCCGCATGACACAGGCCCCGCGGGCGAACGCGGCAGACCCGGACACGGGCAACTACGCCAACCTCTATCCCGAGATCGTCATCGATAATGAACGCTTCGAGCGGGTTCCGACCGGTGCGCCCGGCGGTACGCCGGCCTCCTCTACCCTGCGCCCGCTGGACCTGCTCCTGCCTATGGGGATCGGCCCGACGAGCAACTTCCTGTTCGACCACACCACCCGCCCCAACGCCCGCTGGACCACGCTGGGCGAAGCCATGGCAGCAGCCATGGGGTATGAGAATCCTTCTGCTACTCCAGATATGGCTGACTTCAGCGTGCTCCTCCGCCCTGATCCGGCAATGCCCTCGCGCAAGATGTACGACCGGGGCGGCAATCTCCGTCTCGACGACTTTGTCCTCTTCCTCGATCGCAACGCCAACGGCGTGTTCGACACGACCGGCGGCACGCCCGACATCCACCTGGGTGCGGGCATCCCCGCCGCGCTGACCATCCCCGACATCTTCTATGTCTCGCCCGTGGCGCAGCGTGCCCCCTCGCTCACCCGCATCGAGCCGGGCCTCATCAACATCAACACGGCCCCGGTCGAGGTGGCCCGGATGATCCCCCTGCTCACGCCGCCCCCGCCGAGCGATCCGTTGGGGGGCGCGTGGTGGTGGTGGACGGGTGCCGCCCACGACCAGCGGGCCGACATCGCCGCGACAATGGTCGCCTATCGCGATAAGAACGATGTGTATGTGCGTCCGCAGAACGCGACGGCCACGACCTACGGCGTCGTCACCTACTTCGACGCCGATCAGTTCACCAATCCCCCCGCGGCCAAGACGCGCGGGACCTACGCCCGGGTGCCGGCCCTGCGCGAATCGTTGGGGTTCTCGGGCACCGGCGAGCTGCTGGCCTGCCGCAATATCCCCGATCCGACGGTGGCGGGGGATTACGAGCTCCCCTGGAGTATCGACTACCTGGGCTATGACGGGCGTGCAACGGGAAGCCCGACCAACAGCAGCCGCATCGGCGTCGACAGCGTGCTCTACACCAACGCCGGGGCGGCCGTAGTCGACGAGATCCGCAACGAGTACAAGGAGAAACTGGCGATCGCCAACGCGGCGTTGCCCAGCATGACCACCCGCAGCGACGTCTTCGCGGTCTGGTTTGTGGTGCACGGCTATCAGAAGTCGGATGTCGACAACCTGACCAACACCCAGCCGCTGGTTCCGTCCATCGCCCGTCGCTTCGTGATGGTGGTCGACCGCTCGAACGTGGTGCAGAACGGCCAGCGCCCCAACATCCTGCTCCTGCGCGAGGTGCCGTACAACTGATGACGCGTGGGGATACTCCCCGCGGCATGGAGACACGGGGCCAGGATTCGCGGGTTGTGAGTTCAATCGACGACAGCGGCCGCGGCGGGGTGTCGGCCGCTCGTCAACGGGGCCCGGGCTTCACGGCTCGGGCCCTTGTTTTCTGGTGAGCGGGGCGGGATACAGTGTGTCCTTCGCAGGGTGTAGCTCAGCTTGGTAGAGCGCGTGGTTTGGGTCCACGAGGTCGCAGGTTCGAATCCTGTCACCCTGATTTATAGAGTTGGAGAGAAGGAGCCCTTCGTGGACGAAGGCACCAAAGACGGCCTTGGTGTGGCACTGAACGAAGCCGCACTTCTCGGAGCCGAGGTGATTCAAGATCGCCGATGCGCCGCCATCACTTTCGCCGTGTTGTCGCTTCCGCTCGATGGTGCTCCTCCGCCCGTTGATTCTCGCGTGTCTCTTGTGCTCGTTCAGGTCGGTCGTGTCGTCGCCTCATTGCGCAACGCACGCTGGGATGATGACCAAGCGCCAGCAGTTCCATTTGCACTCGCGGAGTTGCTCAAGACTGTCCAATCGTTCGGCGGTCAGCCTGTGTACGGATGGAAGTTCATTGATACTGACGACGGCTATGAGCGATGGGCGAATCGCCTGAGTCTGGATGAGCGTTTTGATGGTGGCAGCAAACAACACTCAATCACGCTCTTTCAAGAGGGTTACGAGCGACACCTGGACTTGAGGCTTTGGTTTGGAGGACTACGTATCTTCCGCCCTGATCGCACCGAGATCGCAATCGGCGAGTTCGTCGCGGCTGGCAAGCGCTGGTGGGATGGCCTGTATAGCGGGGATCCGCGAACTCGAGGAAGCGGGATTTATCCGAGCAATTCCCCGATTCCCCCAGTCGTTGGCCCGGCTCGGGAAGGCCAAGCAGGCGCAGAAATTCATGAAGGCTAAGCCACAGTGTTGGTCACGGCTGAGGCTGCTCACTACCCCCGCCGTCTCTGCTACCGTGATGGCGGATGGCCACACCCGGCCCTGACAACTCCGCCGCTCGTCCGCGTCACGGGCGGCATCCGCTCCTGCGCAGCCGCACCGGCCTTGCGGGGTTGCTCGTCGTCCTGTTGGTCGCGATCACCTGCGTGGGCAGCCTCCCCTGGACACTCGCTCCCGAGCCGGGCGCCTCGACGCCCCGCTACAACGACGGACGCATCGAGGCGGCGCGTCTCCCGCCTTTGTCCTGGCGGGCGACGCCCGACCAGGCCGCCCGCCTCAACCGCCTCGTGCCCGCGGACCAGCAGCAGCAGATCGCCAGCCGTCACGGCGTCGATCCCGCCACGCTGGCCGATCATCTCGAGGGCCCCATCGCCGCCGATCTGCGCGCGCACTGGCCGGCCTACACGCTCGGCAGCGACGTGCTTGGCCGCAGCCTGCTGACCCGCCTGCTGACGGGCGGGGGGATCTCGCTGGCCATCGGCATCGCCGCGGCGTTCCTCTCGGTTTGCATCGGCACGCTTTACGGCATGGTCGCGGGTTACGCCGGTGGTCGCATCGATGCCCTGATGATGCGCATCGTCGACGTGCTCTACGGCTTGCCTTATGTGCTGCTGGTGGTGCTGCTGGCCGTCGCGGGCGATGCCCTGGTCGATCGCGTGCAGCGCAGCCGCATCGACGCCGCGTCACGCCAGCGTGAGGCTTACATCGAGCACGCCATCGCCGCCGATCCATCCGATGAAACCCTGCGCCACCAGGCCCACGCCCAGGCTCTTGCGACGTTTGGTACGGGCGAGATCAGCCGCGGCGCACGCATGACCATCGATGTGCTCACGCTCCTGGCGGCGATCGGCGGGGTCAGTTGGCTCACGCTCGCCCGTGTGATCCGCGGGCAGGTGCTCAGCCTCAAGGCCATGCCGTATGTCGAGGCGGCGCGGGTGATCGGGGCTTCTCCCTGGCGGATCATGCGACGCCACCTCCTGCCCAATCTGGTCGGGCCGATCGTGGTCTATTCGACCCTCACGGTGCCGCAAGCGATCCTGCAGGAGAGTTTCCTGAGTTTCCTGGGCATCGGCGTCAAGCCGCCGCTTCCGAGTTGGGGCACGTTGGCCGCCGACGGGCTCAGCGAGTTAAACCCCTTCGCCTCGAACTGGTGGCTGCTCGTTTTTCCGTGCGCGGCCCTGGGGATCACGCTCGTCGCGCTCAACTTCATCGGCGAGGGTCTACGCGAGGCCCTCGATCCCAAGCGAGCCCGCGCATGAGCCAAACCACGGGCACACCCCCTGTCACGGCTCCCGATCCTTCGCCGATCCTGCGCGTGCGTGACCTGCGCATCGCGTTCGATCATGCCGCGGCCCCCGCGGTCAACGGCGCCTGGCTCGATGTCCATACGGGCCAGATGGTCGCCCTCGTGGGGGAATCGGGCAGCGGCAAGAGCGTGACGGCGATGAGCCTGCTCGGGCTCCTCCCCAGCCCTCCGGCGCGCATCGAACGCGGCTCGGCTCTCTTCCGCTCGGCCTCACATGTGGCTCATGGCCGCGTTGTTGATCTGCTCACACTCGATGCCGCCGCGATGCGATCAATCCGCGGGCGCGAGATTGCGATGATCTTTCAGGAGCCGATGACCAGCCTCAACCCGGTGATGACCATCGGCGATCAGATCATCGAAACCATCCAGTTGCACGCACGGATCGATCGAGCCGCGGCACGGACCCGCGCCGCAGTCGCACTCAGCGAGGTTGGCATCGCCGATGCCGCTCGCCGCCTTGGTCAATATCCGCACGAGTTCTCTGGCGGGATGCGCCAGCGCGTGATGATCGCGATGGCCCTGGCCTGCCGCCCTTCGCTTCTCCTGGCCGATGAGCCCACCACCGCGCTGGATGTCAGCGTCCAGGCCCAGATCCTGGACTTGCTGGGCGAGGCCCGGCGCACGCGCGGCATGGGTGTGCTCTTCATCACCCACGACCTGGGCATCGTCGCCCAGCACGCCGACGTCGTCTGCGTGATGTACGCCGGGCGGATTGTCGAAGCCGCGACGGTCTTTGATCTCTTCGATGCTCCACGCCACCCGTATACCCGGGCTCTACTCCAATGCGTGCCGCGGCTTGGGGTCCGGGCCGAACGCCTCTCGAACGTGCACGAAGCGATCCACGCCGCCGATGGCCCCGCCGCGATCCCCGGGCACGGCGCGTTGGCCTGGTGGCCCTCGCAGCGTCCGCGTGGGCTGGCGGCCGTTTCGGGCGATGATTCGGTCATGGTGCAGGCCGCTCCGGGGCACTGGGTGCGTGCCTGGCGAACCCCGGATATCGTGATTGAAGGGCCGAGCCTCCCCGCGTTTGTGCGGGGCGGGGCATCCGCGAAGGAGGGCGAGCCGTGCGCGTCTTGATCCTCGCCGATGCCTTCTTTGCCTCTCGTGAGCAGGCCCTGCTGACACGCCTGCGTGTGGGGCTGGCCGATGAGGGTGTCCACGTGGTCAAGGCGATTCCCGAGGGTGTCGGGCCCCAGGGCGAGGCCTTTGCCCGCTGTGTGACGTACTCCCCACGAACCGTGGGGTTGACCCGGGCGTGGGCGGCGCGTCGCTTGGCCGCCCGGATCGACGACTGGGGCGAAGAAGGCGAGATCGACGTGGTGCACGTCTTTGGGGGGTCGGTCTGGTCGTTTGGCATGGACCTGGCCGAGGAACTCGAGGCGAGCATCGCGCTGGAGGTGTGGCGTGCGGGGCTGGTCGATCGGGCTCGCGAGTTGCGTGGCTTTGAGCGTGTTCCCACGATGCTGCTGGCCCCCGACCCGGCCATCGAGCGTGCCCTGGCCACGGGGGGCGCGAGCCCCGGTCCGCGGCTTGCCCCGTGGGGGGTCTATACCCGCAACGAGCCGCGCAAGGTGCTGCAACCGGGTCGAACCAGCGGCATCATGCTGGTCGGCTCGGGACACGACGCTGCGGCCTTTGATGCCGTGCTCCGAGGACTGGGCGAGGTGGATCGCGCCGGGGCGCAGCTGCTGGTTTTCTGCGACGCGGTGGCCGCTCGCAGGGCAGGGGCGTGGGCCATGGCCCGGCGCTACGGCCTGATGGATTGCCTGAGCCTGATCGACGAGCTCGAAGCCCGGCGAGAACTGCTGCTTCAGGGTGATCTGCTCCTCCTGCCCGAAGCCCGCGGAGAGCAGCGCACCATTGTGCTCGAGGCCTTCGCCGCCGGCGTGCCCGTGGTCGCCGCCCGAGACCCCATGGTGAGTCTGCTCGCGGACGGTTCGATCTGCCGCATCGTGGCCCAGCCCGACGCCCCGGCCTGGACCGCGGCTGTGGGGGACCTGATCGACAACCCAACCAAGGCGATGGAGCAAGCGGCCCGTGCTCACGAGTTCGTGCGGACTCGCCGGCGGGCCAGCGATCACGTCGCGGGCGTGCTTGCGGCGTATCAGTGGATGACCAGCGCCGACGCGATCCCCTTCGCGGCCCCGGGCAAGAGCGTCCGATAGCGACGGGGGTTTATACCGTCTGCAACGCGTGTGCCCCGGGCAGCGGGCACAGCGTGTACGCACTTTGGTGGCACCACGCCGTGGATCAGGGCACGTTGAATGCAGGCGGTGACGCCGGTGCAGGCGTGCGCCGTGCGTCCTGCCCGGATAACGAAAGAGAGGCTTGACATGGCGATCGAGATCCTGATTCTGGCGGCGACCCTTGGCACAGGTGATGCCTGCTGTTCGCACTGCGGTAATGGTGTCGGGTCGCGGGGCGTTTACGCCTCCCTCGCCACCCACGAACGCCAGATTGAAGAGAATGGGCGCGTGTGGCACGGGCTGACCATCAGCAATCAATCCGCGGATCGGGTCTCTAACCGTGCGCACGCGGCCGCTGCTTATGGCGCGACTTACCAAGCGGGAACCGACGCAGTCGTGGTCGTGGATGGCCTTTTCCCCTTCGAGGGTGGGGTCAAGGTGGCGGTGAATCCGTGGGAGACCGTCAGTGCCGATCGCGGGGCCAATCACACCACCAACCCCTACCGCAGCGCTCGTCGTAAAGCCGCCGAGCGGGTTGAACAAGCCCGTCTCGAATGGCTGAAGGAACAGGGTTATGTCGGGGGCGTGCGCACCTTTACGCCAGACCATGTTGCACCCCGCCCTCGGGCCGAGGAGATCCAGCCCCGCGGCGTGATCGAACTCTCCCCGGAGGTCACCGAGTTCCGCAGCCGTATGCAGGTCAACGCTCAGCCCGCCGGGCCCACCCGGGTTTCCCGTGACCGTGCTGTGATCCGCGTGATCCCGGCCACGCCCAGCGTCGCCGAAACGCCAGCGCCCGAAGCCCCGACCTCGCCGGTGGCTCATGTCCGGCCAGATCAAGACAAGCCCATCGGGGCCTGATTCCGACACGTGCCTTCGATAATCAGGCTGTAACAACCGCGGGCCCATTGGCTCGCGGTTTTTTTATCGCGTGGAACATCGAGCCTTACTCGTACGCAGTTGGTCTGAGAAAAAACAGGCCCACGAGCAGTGGAAGTGGGCTTCTGAATGACGAATCACCCCGGTGCCAGCGAAGTTTGAAAATTTCTCCAATACATGCGTACTACCACTTGACCTCTCACCCATTCCGGAGAGAATGCCGTCAGGAGATTCTGGCGTTGGTGATTCCGCCCCAACGCCAGAGATGAGAGAGACGGCGGTCTGAGTCTGGAGAGAGAGACATGCGCTCATTCAGCGCCCGGTTGTCGTTTGGCCTTGTCGCATGCGGCCTGCTCGCGGCAACCAGCCAGGGTTCGATCCTCAGCACGGGCACGCACCTGCTCGGGAACCATCCCGACGGGGCGGCACGCCCCCCGCTCTACGGCCTGCGTCTCGATGAGATGTACAACGCCACCGCCGGGCACGACATCTTCACCTTTGACTTCGAGCATGCCAGCTCACTGATGCAGTTGACCTATACGGGTTCGTCGATCCGAATCTTTGGTGTGGCGTGGGGTGGGCGCGATACGGGCGGGGCCTACGCCGCCGATGCCTACCTGGGGCTGTACACCATCGATTTCACCTATGCCTTGGGCGTCATGGGCGTCCCCAGCGATGACGACATCTGGGTGAACGCCGCCAATCAGGCCAACAGTGGCACGATCACCACCCCCCTGGGCCACACCAAGGTGCTCACCGACGAACGAGGCTCGCATGCCTACTCGTTCCGGCTGGGCAACGAAAACAACGATCTGGGCCATCGTGGCTTCACGGGGATCTCAGGCTGGGGTTGGCTGCGCGTGGATGGAGTCCACACCGACTACCAGGACTGGATCTTCCGGGTCGTACCCGCCCCGGGCCCTGTCGCGTTGGCCATGGTCGGCCTGGTCGCCGCCGCCCGCCGGCGTCGCCAGGATTGACGATTCCTCCATGAGGGGATGTCCGGAGTCGGGTCTCAACTGGTGCCTTCAATGCTCACCCACGGGCGGCGTCTCCGGCTCCGGGGCGTCACCCGTGGGCGACATTGTCAATAGGCGATGAGCGGCGTACCGTATGGCCCTCCACGGGCTCCCAAGCCCGTTGAGGACCCTGGGCGTGTGCCGGAGTGGCCAAACGGGGCAGACTGTAAATCTGTTGGCGAAAGCCTTCGGGGGTTCGAATCCCTCCGCGCCCACTTGTGTCTGAGCGGATGAAACCGGCCTGAGCCGACGCGACTATCGCGACGGGCTTGGGCCGGAACCGCATCGGCGAGGGCTCATGGCCGCCAGCGATGCGATCACCCGAATGAATGCCCTGGTCGCTGAGGGCCGACTTGCGGAAGCCGCACAGATTGCTCAGCAGCCGATCGGCGATCCACGCGTAGACGCCGAACTCAAGAACCTCGGGGCCCTGATCAACTTGCGGATGGGGGATCTGGCCGCCGCGATCGCAAGCGGCGAAGAGGCGACGCGCCTTTCGCCCGATATGGCCTCCTACCAGGTGAATCTGGCTCGCCTGCACGCGATGGCCTCGCACTGGGACGAGGCTATTGCCCGCTGCGAAGAGGCCATACGCCTGGCGCCCGCCTTTGGCGATGCCCACGCCCTCTTGTGCGAGACGCTGCTTGCCTGCGGGCGTGCTGGGGCCGCGATCGAGCGAGCGGATGCGGCCCTGAGCCTGATTCCCAAGGATCCCGCGATCCATTTCGTGCGTGCCCAGGCGCTCCGCAATGTCGGACGGGCCTCTGAAGCGATCGCCGGCTTTGAGGCGCTGACCCTGCTCACGCCATCGGACGACCGGGCGATCTCGGCTCTGGCGGGCGCCACGCTCTACGACTCGTCACGATCGCCCCAGCACGTGACCGAGATGCACCGTCGCTATGCACGTGCCGTGCAGCGGTTTCATCCGTGCACGCCGCTGCCCCGCGAGCCACGGCCCGATCACCTGCCGCTGCGTGTGGGGCTGGTCTCTGGCGACATTCGCGCCCACAGTGTCTCGTTCTTTCTCGAGAGCCTGCTTGTCGGCGCAGACCGATCGACGATCACTCTCCACGCCTACGCGACCGATGCCCGGCGCGACATCATCACCGAACGCCTCAGCGCCCGATTCGAGACATGGTGCTGCATCGAAGGGTGGAGCGCCGACGCCGCCGCCAAACGGATTCGCGAAGACCAGATCGATGTACTCATCGATCTCTCCGGGCATACGCGTGGGTCGCGGCTGGACGTTTTCCGTCGCCGCCCAGCCCCGGTGCAGGCTACCTATCTGGGCTATCCCGCCACGACCGGGTTGCCCTCGATCGGCTGGCGCATCGTCGATTCGCTCACCGATCCTCCGGGGCTCAGCGATACGCTCTGCGTCGAGCGGCTGGTCCGGCTCGACCCTTGCTTTCTGTGCTATACCCCACCGGCAGACGCACCCCAGCCCCAGCGAGCCCCCGTCAGCCCGCCAACCTTTGGTTCATTCAACGCGTTGGCCAAACTGAGCGACGCCTGCGTGCAACTCTGGGCGGGCGTGCTCAAGGCGTGCCCCGACGCTCGATTGAGACTCAAGTCGATCGCACTGATGGATCCGTTGATCGGCCGCGATGTCGCCTCTCGCTTCGAACGCTGCGGCGTCAACCCCTCGCGCATCGAAAGCATCGGCTGGAATACCAGCATGCAGGATCATCTGGCCTTGTATCACGGGGTCGATGTGGCGCTCGATACCACGCCCTACGGCGGGACGACCACCACGTGCGAAGCCCTCTGGATGGGCGTGCCCGTGGTCACGCTCGCCGGTCCCTCGCATGCCTCGCGCGTGGGTGCGTCCTTGCTCGCGAATGTTGGGCTTGCCAATCTCGTCGCCCGCGACCACGATGAGTTTGTCCATGCCGCACGAGACCTCATGTTGGATATGCCACGCCGACACGGCCTGAGGCACACGCTCCGCGAGACCATGCGTACATCGCCCCTCTGCGACACCGAGGGTTTCAGCCGTCGCTTTGAGGCGATGATCCGCGATCTCTGGTCACGGCGGGACGAAGGGGTTGTACCCCCGGCCTAGTTCAGCCCGATCAAGCCGCCCAGCGAAGGGGCGAACTTGACGACAAAGCCCGCCGCCACAACCGAGACGATCGAGATCAGTTTAATCAGGATGTTGAGGCTGGGCCCCGACGTGTCCTTGAAGGGATCGCCCACGGTATCGCCCACGACCGTGGCCTTGTGGTCGTCCGAGCCCTTGCCGTAGACGATCGCGCTGCCCTTGCCCGTGCGCCGCAGTTCCTCGGCCCGGGCCAGGATCGTGTCGCGGATCTCTTCGGGAAGGCGATCGCGTGCGGCGGCGTTGTCCAGCACGTGGTCCGCGCTCATCTTGCCGTACGACTCGATCAGCTTCTTGGCGTTGTCCCACGCGCCGCCGGCATTGGCCATGAAGACCGCCACCGCGAACCCGCTCGTCAGTCCGCCCGCCAGCAGCCCCAGCACGCCGGGGACATCCAGCAGCACGCCCACCAGCACCGGCACGGCGATGGCCAGCAGCGAGGGCACGATCATCTCGCGCTGCGCACCGGCCGTCGAGATCGCCACGCACCGCGCATAGTCCGGATACTCAACCCCTTCGTGCTCGATGCGCTTGGGCCATTGTTCGGGGTCGGCGATCTCGGCATCGCTCATGCCCTTGTCGCGCAGCGCCCGTCGGATCAGCGCAAACTGGCGACGGCATTCGTTCATCATCGCATAGGCCGCCCGGCCCACGGCGTTCATCGTGAGCGCACAGAACAGGAAGGTGAGCATGACGCCCATGAAAAGCCCGCCCAGCACGCGGGGGTTGGTCAGCGTCACGTCGTAATAGGTCAGCACCTGCTCGATCGTCGCTGTGCGCATGGGCGCCAGTCGCAGCTCATACTCGTGTTCGTGCCCGCCGTGCGGCACGACGATCCGCGCAACATACACATCGTTGTGTCCGTGCTCTTCGTCGGGCTTGAGGAGCGCAAAGGACTGCCCGGCCTTCACTGTTTCGGCGAAGTGCAGCTCGCCCGTCAGTTGCGAACGATCGGCGATGATGCCGCCGTCATAACCGGCCTTGTTGCCCATCTCGTCGCGCAGCACAATGGCAAAGCGACGGGCACCCAGGTATTGCGCGTACGAACGATCCTCGGCGAGGCCGGGGGGGGCGGTGGCCACCATCGCCTGCTGCACCGCCTGGTGGTGCAACTGCTCGTGCACGATCTGCACGTACGACGCCAGCAGCGCCAGCGCCGTGAGCGCGGCCGAACCAATGGCAAAGCCCTTACCTGTCGCCGCGGTCGTATTGCCCAGCGAATCGAGCATGTCGGTGCGCTGACGCACCGCGGGCGGCTGGCCCGACATCTCGGCGTTGCCCCCCGCGTTGTCGGCGATCGGGCCGTACGCGTCGGTCGCCAGTGTGATACCCAGCGTGCTGAGCATGCCCACGGCGGCGATGGCCACGCCATAGAGCCCCAGCAGCATGCTCTCGTTGCCGCCCGCGGAGATGAATGCCACAAGGATTGCGACTACGACGGCCAGGAGCGAGGCCCACGTGCTCTTCATCCCCTCGGCGATGCCGGCGATGATGACCGTCGCGGGGCCCGTCAGAGCCTGCTGAGCGATGCGTCGGGTGGGGGCGTGCTCGTAACTCGTGCAGTATTCGGTCCACTGGGCGATGACCAGCCCGCAGACAAGGCCCGCCGTGATGGCCAGGCCCAGCCGCCACCAGATGATCCCGGCACCCGCGGCGACCGAGGTCGGCCCCATCAGCAGGTAGGGCACGAGGAACGCCGCGACCGCGATGATCACCGAGGCGAGGTACACGCCCCCGTGCAGCGATTTGAGCAACTGGCCGAAGGTCGCGTCTTCACGCGTCCGCACCGAGTAGATCCCCACGATCGATGCGAGAATGCCAAAGCCCGCCAGCGCAATCGGTGCCGCGGCGAGCAGCATGCCCAGCTTCAGGCGAACGCCCTCTCCCAGGTCGTGCATCGCAAAGGCCGCCGCGGCCCCCAGCGCGATCGAGGCCATGATCGAGCCGTAGTACGACTCGTAGAGGTCCGCGCCCATGCCGGCCACATCACCCACGTTGTCGCCCACGTTGTCGGCAATGGTGGCGGGGTTGCGAGGATCATCCTCGGGAATGCCAGCTTCGACCTTGCCCACCAGGTCAGCGCCGACATCGGCCGCTTTGGTGTAGATACCGCCGCCCACGCGGGCGAAGAGCGCCTGTGTCGACGCCCCCATGCCGAATGAGAGCATGACCGTCGTCATCGCGAGAATCACGCTGTCGTCGCTGGGGAGCAAGCCCCATTTCTGCCCGAAGCGGCTGAGCACGAAGAACCAGAATGACACGTCCAGCAGCGCAAAGCCCACGACGTTCAAGCCCATGACCGCGCCCGCGCGGAAGGCTACCTGCAGCCCTTCATTGAGTGACTGCTTGGCCGCCGCCGTGGTCCGCGCCGAAGCCGACGTGGCCATCCGCATGCCGAACCAGCCGCACAAGCCCGACAAGAAACCAGCCAGCGGCACGCCGATCATGGTCAGTTTCGGCTGCAACCCGGCTATCCACAGCAGTGCGAGCAGCCCCACCAGGCCGATAAAGACCATGAAGACCACGCGGTATTGGCGGGCGAGGTAGGCCATGGCCCCTGCGCGAACCGCCGCCGCGATCCGGATCATCTCCGCGTCGCCCTCGCTGCGCTTCAGCACCGAGCTCTGGAGCACGCGGGCCGTGAGCAATGCGGCCACCGCGGCGATGGGCGCGAGGTAATACAGGTTCGGGATATCCAACGCGAGTGAAGAAAAGCCCATATGCGGCCTCCTTCCCCGCCTCGAACAGCGGGGGATGGTGGTGAATCACGCGAGCGGCAGATCCATCGCGACGCCGACTCTGCTTAGCCTTGCTTCGCAGCGCCTGTACGACCAATCTGCATGCCGTAGAACGAGCGGTAGATGAAGAAGACCGAAACGCCCATGAACAGCGCGGCGAGGACGTGCGTGAAGAACGTCCCCTTGCTCGCCTGCAGCGAGATGGCCAGCTCGACGGCGAGCAGGCCAAAGAGCGTGCAGAACTTGATCACGGGGTTCATCGCGACCGAACTCGTGTCCTTGAAGGGATCGCCGACCGTATCGCCCACGACCGTGGCCGCGTGCAGATCGGTGCCCTTGGCCTTGAGTTCCGTCTCGACGATCTTCTTGGCGTTGTCCCACGCGCCGCCGGCGTTGGCCATGAAGATGGCCTGGAAGAGCCCGAAGAGCGCGGTCGAGACCAGGAAGCCGATGAAGAAGTACGCCTCGTAGAAGGCGAACGCCAGCGTCGCGAACAGCACCCCCAGGAAGATGTTGAACATCCCCTGCTGGGCATATCGCGTGCAGATATCGACAACCTTGCGGCTGTCCTCGACGCTCGCGCGGGTCGACCCGTCGAGCTTGATGTTCTGCTTGATGAACTCGACCGCGCGATACGCGCCCGTCGACACCGCCTGGATGCTCGCGCCCGTGAACCAGTAGATGATGCAGCCGCCGGCCATCAGGCCCAGCAGGAAGGGCGGGTGCAGCAGGCTCAGCTTGTCCAGGTTGAGTTCGAGCCCGTGCGTCAGTCCCACGATCAACGCGAAGATCATCGTGGTGGCGCCCACGACCGCCGTGCCGATCAGCACCGGTTTGGCCGTGGCCTTGAAGGTGTTGCCAGCGCCGTCGTTCTCTTCGAGGAACGCTTTGCCCTTCTCGAAGTCGGGCGTGAAGCCAAAGTCCTTCTGCACCTCGTCCTTGATCCCGGGCACCGATTCGATCATCGAGAGTTCAAAGACGCTCTGCGCGTTGTCGGTCACGGGTCCGTAGCTGTCGACGGCAATGGTGACCGGACCCATCCCCAGGAAGCCGAACGCCACCAGGCCAAACGAGAAGACCGCCGGGGCCACCATGATGGCGCCCAGGGTCGCGCCGTCGGCGTTGGGCAGGCCGGAGAACCAGTAGGCCCCGCCCATCAGGACCATGATCGCCATGCCCAGCCAGTAGGCCGAGAAGTTGCCCGCGACCAGCCCCGACAGGATGTTGAGGCTCGCCCCGCCCTGCTCGCTGCTGGTGACGACCTCGCGCACGTGGCGGCTCTGGGTCGAGGTGAAGACCTTGACCAACTCGGGGATGATCGCCCCCGCCGCCGTGCCGCAGGTAATGATCGATGAGAGCTTCCACCACAGTGTCGAGTCGCCGTTGATCACGGGGATGAGCACGTAACTCACGATGAACGTCAGCACGATGGAGATGAACGAGGTGATGAAGACCAGCGAGGTCAGCGGCTTCTCAAAGTCCATGTGCGGGGCCAGGGCGTACTTGGCCTTGGCGATGACGTGGTTGACGAAGTAGGCCATGGCCGAGGCGATCACCATGATGATGCGCATCACAAAGAGCCAGACGAGCAACTGCACCTGCACGCTCTGGAACTCGGGGCCGGCCGTCTTCTCGTTGATCGCCAGCATGATGAAGGTGATGAGCGCCACGCCCGTCACGCCGTAGGTCTCGAACCCGTCGGCGCTGGGGCCCACGCTGTCGCCGGCGTTGTCGCCCACGCAGTCGGCGATGACGCCCGGGTTGCGCGCGTCGTCTTCCTTGATCTTGAAGACGATCTTCATGAGGTCCGAGCCGATGTCGGCAATCTTGGTGAAGATGCCGCCGGCGATGCGCAGCGCCGCGGCGCCCAGCGATTCACCGATCGCAAAGCCGATGAAGCACTTGCCCGCGAGGTCGCTGGGCAGGAAGAGCAGGATGATGAGCATCAGCAGCAGTTCGACGCTGATGAGCGCCATGCCGATGCTCATGCCCGCCTTGAGCGGGATGTCATAGCAGGGCCAGGGCTTCCCTCGCAGCGACGCGAACGCCGCGCGGCTGTTGGCGAAGGTGTTCACCCGGATCCCGAACCATGCCACGCCGTACGACCCGGCAATGCCCACCAGCGAGAAGAACAGGATGATCCCCACCTGCGTGAAGGGCAGTCCGGTTGTCCCGTCGAGGTTGTGAGCGAGGAACCCGAAGTAGAAAACCATCGCCGCGCCGACAAAGGCCCACAGGATCATCAGGAACTTGCCCTGACGCAGCAGGTAGGTTTTGCAGGTTTCGTAGATCAGTTCGCTGATCTCGAGCATGCTCTTGTGCACGCTCATGTTCTTGAGCTGCGAATAAATCACGCCGGCGAAGAACAGGCCCAGGATGCAGACCACGATCCCGCCCAGCAGCAGCGTGTGCCCGCTCAACCCGCCCAGGAACGAGACCTTCACGGTCTGGTTCTTGAAATCGGGCATGACGAGGTTGAGTTCGCCTCCGCTGTGCGTCTGCGCCTTCGGGGCGGCCTCGGCGAGAGCGCTCCCGGCCGTCTCCATCGCGCCTTGAAGGTCCTGCGCCAAGGCGCTGGGGGTGAAGGTCGAGAGAAGCGCGATCAGCCCGAGGGTGATGATCGTGCCCAGACGTGTCGTTGACAGCACGCGGTAGCCTCCGATTGCCTGATCAGGAGAAGCGACCCCTTCGACGCAGCATCGCACGCGCGACGAGAAGTGAGGCCGCAGAAATGAATTGTCCGTACACCCACACGAAGCACAACGCCCGGGCACGATACCACGAGCCGGGCGTCGCGGCATGACCGTCCGAGCACGTGGGCCAGGGGCCCCGTGCTCAGGCGGGCATCGATTCTTCCTTAATGCGACGCGCCACGCTCTTGCGGGCCGCGCGACGGCGACGCTCCGAGGGCTTCTCGAAGAACTCCTTGCGACGGATGTCCTTGGTCAGGCCCTCGCGCTCGCACAGTTTCTTGAACCGCTTGAGCATCTGCTCGGTCGACTCGCCGCTTCGCGCCTTCACACGGATCGCCATGCACGCCCTCTTCTCTGACTAAGTACAAGCCCGGCCTCGGGAGAGGCCGGCGCGTTCCAAACAGACTACCCCCCGGCCCGACAAGGGTCCGGTGGGGTCCAAAGTAAAGCATGCGAACGTCCCCCGATCAAGTCCACCCACCCCTCCATTCCCCCTTCGGACGCGATATCCTTGTCCTCAGCACCCCTTTCCCGGAGTCAGGAAGCCATGTTGAGCCGGACGCTCGCCCTTGCCGTACTTCCCCTTGCCCTTGCCGCTCTCCCCGCCTGCAAGGCCCAGCAACGCGCCCAGGGAGACCGGGGCCTGGTCGCCTCCTATTCAGGGTTCTCCCTGAGCGCCGATCTCCCCGCCGAGGCCCGCGTCCCGGCGGTGGTCGCCGCCGCCGAGCAGACCCTCCGGGCCCGCGGCTACACCATTGACTCGAATGAAAGCACCGAGGAATCGGGGCGCCTTATCGCCCGCCCGCCGCGGACGAATGATCCGTACCCGCGCCTGGTAGTAGGCGTGACGGCGAGCGGGGATACTTCGCACATTACGCTCACATACCAGCCGCTGGGCGACCAGGAACTCTGCCGCTCGGTGCTCGACGGCATCCTCAGCCGCCTGGGCCTCTAGGCCAACTACACATCCCACAATCACCAAGTAAAACGAAGGCTCCTTACGGAGCCTTCGTTGGTCTTGACATGGATTGACTGAGACGAGTGCCGTGCGGCGATTACCGCTTGTCCATCGGCACGTACGCCTGGGCGTGCGGGCCGGTGTAGTCGGTGGTGGGGCGGTAGAGCCGGTTGTCGCTCATCTGCTCGATCACGTGCCCGGCCCACCCGCCGATGCGGGCGATCACGAACACCGGCGTGAACAGATCCAGCGGCAGGCCGATGCAGTGGTACGTCGTCGCCGAGTAGAAATCGACATTGGGATAGATCCCCTTGGCGGCGACGGCTTGACCCATCACGTCCTCGATCTTCTTGCTCTTGGCGTAGAGGTCGGCGTTGCCCGTGTCCTGCGCCAGTTGCTTGGCCAGCGACTGCAGGTGAGCCGCACGCGGGTCGTACGCCTTGTACACCCGGTGCCCGAAGCCCATGATCTTGTCTTTCTTGGCCAGCTTGTCGAGCACGTACTTTTCGACGCTCTCGAGATTGGGGATCTCGTTGAGCATGACCATAACGCCCTCGTTGGCGCCGCCGTGCAGCGGGCCCTTGAGGCTGCCGATCGCCGCCACGATCGCCGAGTACATGTCGCTCAGCGTCGAGATGACCACGCGAGCCGAGAAGGTCGAGTTGTTCAGCCCGTGGTCGGCGTGCAGCACCAAGCAGACGTCCATGGCCTTGGCCATCGTCGGCGTGGGCTTGCGCCCGTTGAGCATGTACAGGAAGTTCTCGGCGATCGACAATGACGGGTCAGGGCGTACGAAGGGCAGTCCCGAGCGGAAGCGGTGGTAGTACGCCAGGATCGTGGGCGTCCGCGCCAGGATGTTCAGCGCCTTGCTGCGCAGGCTTGCCAGGTCGTTCGCGTCCGGGTTCGTGTCGTGCAGCGACAACGCCGACACCAGCGTCCGCAGCACGTGCATCGGGCGCGCGTCACGCGGCATCTGCAGCAGCTTCGACTCAAACCCCGCCGGAACCTCGTAGCGCGATCGCAGGTCCGCCGTGAACGATTCGAGCTCGCCCTTGCGCGGCAGGCGCAGGTTCCACAGCAGGAAGACCGTCTCTTCGAACGTCGAATGGCTCGCCAGTTCCCCGATGGGGATGCCCACATACTCCAGGACACCCTGCTCGCCGTCGATGTAGGACATCTTCGTATCGGCGGCGATCACTCCTTCGAGACCCTTGGCGTACGTCGGCATCGCGATCCACCCTTCCAGTCACTCGTTGTGCGTGTCGCCGGACATGCCCGGCTGGCGATGCGACTGTAGCCGCCCCGCCCCGCGTGATCACCCCTCGCTCGCGCTAGGCTTGCGCATGACGCGAACGAGAATCAAGATCTGCGGCATCAACGACGAACACGCCCTCGACGCCGCCGCAAAGGCCGGCGCCGACGCGGTTGGCTTCATGTTCGTTCAGGGCTCTCCCCGGTACATCGACCCCGAAACCGCCTTCGGGCTCTCCACGATGCTCCCACCGTTCATGGCCACGGTCGGGGTCTTTGCAGATCCTGACCCCGACGCCTTCGCCGAGATCGAACAGCTCTGCCCGACCACCTGCACCCAACTCCACGGCGACGAGGACGCCCGCCTTGTACGCACGCTCGGGCCCGACATCATCAAGGCAGTCCGCTTCGATCCCGCCACCATCAACGAAAACCTCGCCCGCTGGGACGAGGATGAGAACGTGGGGGCGATCCTGGTCGATGGCAGCGCCGGCGGCGAGGGGATCTCCTTCGATTGGGCGGCCCTGGCCCCACTGATCACCGACCTCTCCAAGCCGGTCATCCTGGCCGGCGGGCTGACACCCGACAATGTGGGCGACGCCATCCGTGCCGTACGCCCTTATGGAGTCGATGTTTCCAGCGGGGTTGAGGCGACGCGCGGCGTCAAGGATCCTGCCAAGATCCGGGCGTTCTGCGAGGCCGTTCGCCGGGCCGATTCCGTGTGATCGCCCACAATCGCGACTACTCAGGTTCGTCGTCATCCGTGGGACGTTCGTCATCGGCTTCGAGTCGCAGTGCGCAGATGGTGCCTGACAGCTGATCGCCCCGGTTGCGACCGTCTCGATCGAGGAGCCCGAGCAACCCCAGCGGCGGCAGACCCCACTTCACCAGGTTTCTCAGGAAGGCCTGCCCGAAGCTCGGGCGCATGGCCTCGACATGAGAGTCTCCCGGGCGGGTGCGTGGCGCGATGATGCAGATGCTGGCCACGAACTTGCCCAGCGTGCGTCCGAAAATCGACTCAAGAATGGTGCCCTGCAACACCAGCAGGCCCATGGCGCTCAGGGCCAGAGCCAGCCCACGCATCACGGGCGTGTCATTTTCGCCCAGAATGGTCGGTGCCAGGGCGATCCAGAACCGCTCAACGATTCCAAGCACGAGCGAGGCATCGAGCGAGCCGGCCAGCACTCGCCGGAATCCCGGCGCCATGGCGAACCCGTCGGGGAGCCAGATCGCGTCCTCGCGCTCGGGCTTGAGGATGAAGACGAGGGCGCACGCCGTCAGTTGCAGCAGGATCGCCGCTAGGAGCAGGTACTCGGGGCGACCCAGGGGCATGCCAAGCCGAGGCGGGCCGTCGTAGATCACGACACCGCTCGCAAGATCGACCTCTCTCACTCGCACCCCCCGTTCAGGGGGCGATTCGATGAGCTGGACGATCAGCAGCCGATCGTCCAGCCCGGTGATTCCGAACGCCGCATCGACGCCATCGATCGACGCCAGCGCCGAGAACACGAGCGATGCCACCCCCAGCGTGGCCGTGTGGATCCAGAGCACGCCTTCACCATCGCGGGAGGCCAGGGCGACGCGATCGCCCGCGACGCACGCCCTGATCTCCGCGTGCTGGGTATCGACGGGCGGCGTCTGCCAAGTCGTATCGAGCGAAACCCACGACATGGGCGCGAGCCCCTCGCGATTTCGTTCTGAATCAAGGAGGGAGAGCGATTCACGCGTGACGCGGTTGAGCCATGCACGGATCGTCCCCGTGGTCGTGTCGACCATGAGCATCAGCAGCCCATCGCGGGTGCCGAGCATGCGCAGGCCGTCGCGTTCGCCGGTGGACGCTCGCGCGAGCCCCTCCGGCAGTTCGAGCGGCACCCAGCGGGCGTCGTGCAATGCGACGAGCGTCATGACATTCCCGTCATGGGTCAGCACGCTCGCCCCTAGCGCCGACACCGCCAAATCGAGCGGGCGCGTGGACGTGTCCAGCGGCGGATGCACGTCGTACCCGTCCGCGGGGTGTGTGACCCAGGCCTCACCGATCGGTGCCTGCATCGCTCGCATCGAGAAGACACGCCAGATCCGGCGGTTGCCCACGCTCCCGCGGCAGGCAACAAAGAGCCGGTTACCCCCCGCGGCGGCCAACTGAGGCAAACCATCGATCACGCCCGCGCGTCGTGCCGGCGTCCCGATGTCTGGGGCTTCCCCCTTGCGACGCGGAAAGAAGTGCAGGATCGTCGCGTCATTGCCCCCGGGCGCAGGCACGATCATCCAGGCATGGTGCGTCGGCCCGCCGGGCCCGCCCGCGACGAAGAGTTCCTGCGCCGTCGCGTGGCCCGCCCACCCCATCGTCAGCGCGAGAATGGCCATCAACGCCGCGTGTGGCCTCACGGCGAGGGCTCCTCGTCGAGGTCGAGCAGGCGCTGCACGTCGTACGCCTCAAGGAGCGCAGCGAGATCAAAGGCCCGATCACGGATGCGATCCCCCGGATTCTCGGGGTCGTAGAGCCGCAGACGAACTCGCGTCTTGCTCGAAGGCATCAGGATCTCGATCCTTGTTGCCAAGCGAGCGATGCTCATCGCGTCGCCGTCGATCGCCACACGCTCGTAGTCGGTCAGCGTCGCCGTCACCGCGGGGTGACCCTCGGCATCCATCAGTTCGATCCGCGTGGGCTCGAGCGTGACCGGGTCGAGAAACAGGCGTGTCGCCCCCCAGCGTCCGGCGAGATCCAGGCGCAGCGACTTGCCTGAATCAGCCCAGCGCGGCGAATCTCCCTCTGCTGGGAGTGGCATCACGCCCAGCATCAGCATCAGGTCCAGCGGGTGGACTGGCAGCCCCACACTGGCCCCTCGTTCGCGCGTGATATTCGCGTGCGTGCCCACCAGCGCGGCCTTGGGATCGCGGGTCAGGTCCAGCCACCAGAAACGTATCTCGTCCCCGCCCAGATAAAAAATCGTCTTGCCGACTTTGTCGATGCGCAGCGCTACCCGCGACGGCCGCACCAGCTGCAGGTGCCCATCGGCCTGTTCATCCACATCCTTGCCCTGCGTATCGACGGTCTTGATGAAGATGCTCATCGCCGAACGCACGCGATCGAGTTTGTCCACCCTCGCGTTGTAGCGGCTGGCGACCTGGGCATAGGCTGGCGCCGGGCCGCGGTCGATTGGCTCATCCCCGCCCTTGCCCGATCCCGCGCAGCCGATCAGGGCGAGCAGGCTCACCGAGAGAAAAAAGCGCGCGCCGATGGTCACTCAGGCCTTCCTCCCGCTCGCGTCGGGCACGATCTGGGAGAGTTGCTCGAGCGCCTGGGCGATCGCCTGGTCGTCCATCGCGGGCTCTTCCAGGCGGATCGGCGCGGCCCCCTCGGCCATGCCCTTGGTCGCCACCAGCAGCGCCCGCCCATCCATCCCCACCTGGCGCAGCACGCGACGCCGGATCAACAAGATGCCCAGCAGGTAGCGGAAGGCGGCGCGTCGTTCGTCCTCTGCGGTCGCGACTTCTTCAAAGAGGTCGAGCAACTCGGGGTCGGACAGCAGGCGGGGCTTGTCGTCCTCGCGCGGGTCAAAGGTTGTCTTCCAGGCGGCAAAGAGGCGACGCGGGGCGACGGGTCGCTTACCCGCCTCCCAGGCCTCCATGGAGTAATCCTCACGCTCCAGGCCAGACTGCCCTGAAATCTCGATGAGCGTGCCCATGCAGGCCTCGCCGGGAGTCAGGGCACGCCCAGAGTCGGCGCAGATGCCAGTGCAGCGTGTCAACGGGAATGCGGAAGATCCAAACGCCATAGGGGCAGTGTAGTTCCGTCGCCCACCGACGCTCAGCACGAGATGCGGAAGAAGCGATCGCTCCGCCCCCCGGGCCCGACGCCGAACTTCATCTGTTTGCCGCACTTGGGGCAGGTGGCGGTATAGCGGGTCCCGTCGATCGAGCGGAAGACCTTTTGATAAGCTCCCGCGCACTCGAACCAGACCTGGATCCAAGGACGCCCGGAACCCGTCACCTTTTCGGACATGCCCTCGGTGACGTCCAGGACCGAATGGCGAGGTGGGTAACTCGACTCTGACGTCATCACCCATCTCCTATCGGCAACCCGCGGCATCGGGCTACACCGGCCATATTCCGAACATGGAGGCTTTGGCCTATTGAACCTGTGGGGCATGCGACGTAGACTCAGGGCCTTGTGGAATCGCTCGACGGGCGTTCTGGCCGATGCGAGAGATTCACAACAGGCGGTGCCGCGGCTTGCGGTCACTGTTGCTGGTGTCGGCCACGTCGTCGGGGGGGCGTTACCCCAGAGACGGGCCGGGTTCGGAACTCCACGCGATGTCCGTGCTCGCCCCGACTTCCCCGCTCACGATCCTGCCTGATCCGCCGCCCCCGCCCACGCCCGTCGGGCTCATCGCGGGGGGTGGTCGCCTTCCCATCCGAGTCGCCGAATCGCTGCGCAAGGCCGGACATGTGGTGCACGGCCTTGGGCTTGCCGAGCAGTACGACGCGGAACTCCCTTCCCTGTGCAGCACCTTCCGCGAGGTGGGTGTGCTGCGGGTGGGGGCCTGGGGACGGATCCTCAACCGCCTGGGCGTGCATCACGCCGTCATGGTCGGGCGGGTGGACAAGGCCAAGATCATGCACGATCCGTGGCGGCTCTTCCGGTATCTGCCGGATCTGCCCACGGCTCGTCTCTGGTTCCGCCTGCGCCACGATCGGCGTTCACACGCGATGCTCAACGGGGTGGCCGAGGAGCTCGACCGTCGCGGCGTCGCCCTTCTTGATTCGACCGCGCCTATCCCCGACGAACTGGCCAGCCCGGGCGTGATGACCCGTCAGCGCCCCACCCCCGAGCAGCGGGCCGACGTCGAGTTCGCCTGGCCGATGCTGGCGCAACTCCTGCGGCTTGACGTGGGGCAGGCCGTGGCGGTGCGTGAGCGCGACGTGATCGCGGTCGAGGCGGTCGAGGGGACCGACCGGATGATCGAGCGGGTGAGCAAACTCTGCCGCACCCCGGGTTGGGTGCTGTGCAAGGGGGCCCGGGCGGGGCATGACCGACGGGCGGATGTTCCCACGGTGGGGCTGAACACGATCCGCAACATGGCGGACAACGGCGGGGGCTGCCTGGCCCTGGCCGCGGGGGATGTGATCATGCTCGATAAGGAAGAGATGATCGCGTTGGCCGACCGGCTGGGCGTCGTGATCATGGGCGTGCCCCCGATCCAGGCCTAGGGCGTGATGCAATCGAGCCCGAGCAACGACGACACCGGCGGTTCGAAGGAACCCTCGCTGGCGAGCCGCGGCGCGCTCAAACTCCGGGCGGCGCTCGATGCGTTTGCGCTGAGCCCCGCGGGGTTCGTCTGCGCTGACTTTGGCTGCTCGACCGGCGGGTTTACCGACTGCCTGCTGCGGGCGGGTGCCGCCCGCGTGTATTCGATCGACACGGCCTATGGACAACTGGCGTGGCGGCTTCGCAATGATCCGCGGGTCGTGGTGATGGAGCGGACCAACGCCCTGCACGCCACCCCACCCGAAGCCGTGGACCTCGTCGTCGCTGACATGGGGTGGACGCCGCAGCGGTTGCTGGTGCCCGCGGCGGTGTCGTGGCTCAAGCCCGAGGGAAGAATCATCACGCTGGTCAAGCCGCATTATGAGGTCCCCAAATCCGACCTGCCCCGCGGTGGCGTGCTTGATCCGGCTGACGCCGAACGGATTACACGAGGTGTGATCGACACGTTCCCTGAGCTTGGGGTACGGGTGCTGGCCCATGTGCAGTCACCAATCCTGGGTGGGGCAACGAAGGCGGGCAAAGGGCGCGGCAATCCCGAGTGGCTCGCGCTGCTCGCCCGGGCCTGATTCAGAATGGTTACGCTCACCCCCGCGTGACGATCGACCTTCGACATGGCGACTGGCTGACACTGGCGCGTGACCTGCCCGCGGGGTCGATTGACATGCTCTACGCCGACCTGCCCTTCAATACGGGCAAGGCCCAGAAGAGCCCGCCCGCCGGGGGCAAAGTTAAAGGACGGACCACCGAGGCGAAGTACACGGATGCGTGGCCTACACCATCGCGGTACATCGAATGGCTGCGCGAGCGCCTTGTGGCCACCATCCCCGCCCTGACGGGAACTGGGTCGGTCCTGCTCCACGTCGATTACCGCGTATCGCATCATGTGCGGCTGCTGCTCGATGACGTTCTCGGGCCCGATTGTTTCGTCAACCACCTGATCTGGGCATACGGGCTGGGAGGGTCGTCGCCGCGATCGTTCGCCCGCAAGCACGACGACATCCTGTTCTACGCCCGCGAACCCGGGCGACACTGGTTCAAACCGCCCATGGTGAGCGCGACTAGCCGCCGGTTGGCGGGGCGGCTGAAGAAGTCGACGGACGTGCTCGATATCCCATCGATCAACAACATGGCTCGGGAGCGCACGGGGTACCCCACGCAGAAACCCCTGGCCTTGCTCGAGGTGCTGGTCGGGGCGTGTTGCCCCCCCGGAGGAACGGTGCTCGACCCCTGCTGCGGGAGCGGGACCACGCTGGAGGCGGCGGAGCGTCATGGACGACACGCGATCGGTTTCGACGCCTCCATCGACGCCCTGGAGATCGCCCGCCGACGCCTCGGATGTGCTGGCGCGGATCGGTCCGGCGGGGTCGCGCGCTAGGATCGGGCTTATGAGTTGGCTCGTGCGCCAATATGCCCGGCGCGTCATCAATGTGAACGTCAACATCGTGATCGCGGGGATCATGGCCCTGGGGATCACGGTGGTGGTGATGTCCCTGCTCACGCGCATGGGTCTCGAGAACAAGTACGCGATCACCGGGTTGACGTTCCTGGTTGACCTCGTTGCTGACGTGCTGGTCTATTACGGGCTGCACTGGTTCGCCAACCACATGCCCATCGGACTGCCCAAGCGGATCACGCCCGCCTACGCCAACTTGTCGTTCCTGCGCGACGCCACGCTCGTGCAGTTCGAGCGGGCGATCCTCTCGCCCGTGCTCTACACCATCGCCCTAGGCCTGCAGCACACGCTGCTGCAGATGGGGTGGGGGGTCGAGGCGGCGACGGCGATTGGCTTTGGCGTGGGGATCGCCTCCGCCCGTTCGCTCCACACCATGTGGATGGTCCGCCAGGAACGCCGGGCGATTCATCGCCAGAAGGCCCAGGCCGCCGCCGAGCCGGCCGGCGTGGGCGAGACCGTTCCGGAATCACTGCGACGGGGTGCCTAAGCAAGGGCTGGTACAGTCTCGCCCATGTGCGGGATCGCGGGCATTCTCCGTGTGTGGCCGGGCGGCAAAAGCCCCCCCGGGCACGAACACGCCATCCCCGAACCCTGGCTCGACACGCTCGACGCCCACATCAAGCACCGCGGGCCAGACGGGCAGGGACGCTTTCGCGATCGGGCCTTGCGCCCGGGTGGCATCACGGTGGATGTTGCCCTCGTCCACCGTCGCTTGAGCATCGTCGATCACACCGGCGGCGCGCAGCCCATGCTCCTGCGCGGCGGGAGGAGCCATCAGAATGAAACGTACGCGCGGCTGTTTCAGGGCGGTCCAAACGATTCTGTGAGGTATCAGCCCCAGAGTGCGGCACCGGGCGTGCGGGCCTGCGTGGTCTTCAACGGGTGTGTCTATAACCACCGCGAACTACGCGCCGAGCTTGCTTCACGCGGTCGAGACTTCACCACGGACCACAGCGACACCGAGTGCCTGCTCCACGCCTGGTGTGAATGGGGTGAGGCGATGGTCGATCGCCTCGACGCCATGCACGCCTTCGCCCTGTGGGACGCTGCCGATGCACGCCTGATCCTCGCCCGTGATCTCTTCGGCGAAAAACCGCTGTATGTGCTTGCGTTCCCTGAACGCCATACATGGGCGTTCGCCAGCACCGCCGCGGCGCTGGTGGCCTTGTGTGCAATGATGGGCGAGCCCGTGGTGTTCGACAAAGCCGCATGCGTCGAGTGGATCACCCGCGGCTATAGCGACCGCGCGACGCCCTACGCCGCCATCACGCAGGCCCCACCCGGGGAGATCCGCCCCATCGAGGCCATGGGCGGGCTGCACGCGACGCCGCGCCTGGACCGCGTGGTAAACCCACCTGAGCGTTCGGCGCGTTTCGTGAACAAGAAACTACTGCTCGATGGATGGGAAGCACGCCTGCGTGCGAGTGTGATGCCCCGCCTCGACGCGGACGTGCCACTGGCGTGCCTGCTGTCGGGGGGCGTGGATTCGTCGCTGGTGGCCTGGGCCGCCAGTACGCAACGCCCCGACCTGACCTGCGTCACTGTGCGCATGCCCGTGGCGGGGTATGACGAGACGTCCTACGCGGCGGACGTTGCCCGCGCCATCAACGCCCGGCACGTCGTCGTCGACGCCGGGGACGAACCTGCGCGGGATCTCGATCGCCTGATTGGGCAGTTGGGCATGCCCTTTGGCGATAGTTCGCTGCTGCCCACGTTCTGGGCGTGTGACGCCGCGGCGAGTGTGGGCAAGGTGCTCCTGACGGGCGACGGCGGGGACGAGATGTTCCTGGGCTACGACCGCTACGACGCGGCGCGGTGGGTTGGCCTGTTGACGCCTTATCTGCGCTTGATCAACACCGAAGACTATTGCCCCCCTGGCGCAGACCCTCGATCGACACGTTCTCGGGTGCATCGACTGTTCGACGCACTGGTGAACGAGGGTTACACCGACCTGCTGGCGATCTATCCCGCGTCATTGCGTTGCCGGTTCTTTTCCGATGATTTCCACGCGTCGCGCAGCATCATCCGCGATCGGCTCGACGCCCGGGCCTACGACGTGCGGTTCCACCTGCCGGGCGGCATGTTGCGCAAGGTCGATGCGGCGTCGATGAGCGCGGGGGTCGAGGTGCGGGCACCCCTGCTCGCGCACCCCTTGGCCACGGCGGCTCTCTCGGTGCACGAGCGCGTGGCGAGGCTGGGCCGCCAGCGCAAGGGGCTGCTGCGGGCGCTGGCGCGGCGTCATCTTCCCCACTCGGCGATCGACCGGCGCAAGATGGGCTTTGCGATCCCGCTGGGAGATTGGTTCAGGAGTGATCACGCCGGGCTGGGCACGCGAGTGTGCAACATCGCTGCCTCGGGACGGCTGCTCCCGCGCGGGGTTGATCTGCCGGTCAACTTCGGGTTCATCCAGACCATGATCGATGAGCACATGGAATCGCGGCGCGACCACTCGCAGCGTCTGTACATGCTGCTGGCCCTGGACGCCTGGACTCGCTGGCACGAGTCCGCCGCCCACGTCTGACGCCGTGGCCCGTGTTCAGGTCACGATGCGACAGATCGGGCCATTGCGTTCATAGCGCGGCACGTTCGGATCGGCGCTGAGCGACCAGGCCTCGATCCCGCCGGCGATGCTGACGCAATCGGCCCAGCCCATGGCGCGCAGGGCCAACGCGGCCTTGAGCGAGCGAACGCCGTGGTGGCAGAGCGTGGCGACCTTGGCCCCCGCGGGGATCTCGTCGGCCCGCTGCTCGATCTCGTGCAGGGGAATGTGGATCGCCCCCTCGACGCGGGCGACCTGAAGTTCGCTCTCCAGGCGCACGTCGACGATGACAAACCCCGGCTCGCCGGTGCGCTGCCTGGCCTCGCGGCAGGAGATCTCGTACCCCTCGCGGAGGGACTGACCGATCGGCAGGCCGTGCTCGTTGACTTTGGAGGAGCCCACGATCAGGGCGCTCCGGCGGGATCTACGTTAGATGTGTGCATACGAAGCGTGGTGGGGGTGGCGCGCCAATAGGAATCGCGCGGGCCGCGGACTTCGTGCCACGGCGCAGTTTGAATCATGCGAGGGCCCATCAGCACGAAATCCCACGCGGCCATGGGGGCGGAGGCTCCCGCCTCGGCCCACTGCATGGCGGTGAACCCGTCGTCGGTATCCAAGGCCGATATGGCGGTGGGGAACTGCCCTCGCTGGCGGGCGGTCTTGTCGATCAACGTGAACTTGGTCGCGTATGTGGTGTTGCCCGCGGTCCCGTCCACGGGGACGAGGAAGGCCTGCCTGCCCCAGTTGGCGCGGGAGAGGCCTGTGAGCGAGGCTTGGTCATTGCTCGGGCCCTCGGGGCGAGTGGGGGTCATCGCCAGGGCCTCCATTGCGACGACTTCGCCCAACGTCGCCCGTTCATTCGAAGGGGCACAACCCAGGAGGGCGAGCAGCCCTGTCGTTGTGATCAGTGTGTGCGTGGTTCGCATGCAACCCAGAGGGTATCAGCCCTCGGGCTCGGGAGCGGGCCCCAGCATGCGCTGGGCGGCCTCGCGAGAGACTTCCTCGTCAAACCCCCGGCGGGCGAGCGAGGACATCAGGCGACGCCACTTGACCTCGATGGTGAGATCTTTGCTGAGGCGCTTGGCCAACGTCTTTGCCGCCTCGGTCGCGCGGTCGGTTTCTGTCATCGCCCCCTTGATGGCCCGGCGCCGGGTGGTGGCATCGACCCCACGCGATTCGAGTGTCGCGTCGAGGGCGGCGTCGGAAGAAGCGCGGCTGCCGGTACGTCCGGCGATGTCCGCCGCCAGATCGGCATCATTGAGCAGCCCATCGCGCGCGAGCGAATCAGCGGCGGCTTCGGCGATGGGCTGGGGCGTGCCGCCCGCCACCAGTTTGCGGATCAGTTCGACGCGTGTCCTCGCCCGCACGCCAAGCAGTCGCACTCCCCGCTCGCGGGCCTTCTGGATCAGCACGGCGTGTTCGATCTTGTCGGCCAGACCCGGGGTCCAGGGAATTCCCTCTCGAATACCGAGCGAAGACACTGCTGAGGCGGGGGCCCGGGCTACGCGTCGCGAGTTGACAATGACCCACGCCCATGCCGAGGAACGGGGATCGGGCCGCAAGGCTTCGATCAGCGGGATCACGCCGCCCCTGCCGGTATCTTCGTGGCGTGTGGCGTTCATGGCTCGATCTCGTCGATCAGGGCCTGCAGTTCGCTCGAGGCCTTGAGATCAGCGGCGCTTCGTGCGGATTTCTGTCCCACGTTGGCGACGGCCAAGGCTTCCTCCACCCGCCCCAGCGCGTGCAGCGATTTGGCCTTGAAGTAGTAGGCATAGAAGCAGGCGGGATCGGACTCAAGGCAGCGGTCAAAGAACTGAATGGCCTGCGCGTGTCGGCCCAGACGGGCGTGCTCCTGACCCAGGCCATAGAGAACGAAAGCATCTTTCGGGTCTGTCGCGAGCAGTCGCTCAAGATCCGCGATCGAGGGCATTCACACAGCCTACCCGAGTTCGTTCGGGCTTGCGAGCTTCACCAGCGAGGCCCAGGAAACTAGCGGGACTGCAGGATCAGCGGAACCACCTGCGACCCCGCGACCTCGAGCGATCCCAGCAGCGACGCGGCGGCGGTCGCCTCGTCGTCGAAACCCTTCGAGGCCATGTCGACCAGACGTGTGATGTGCCGCGCCTCGAGCAAGTTGCCGTGAGCCTTTGCGGACTCGCGGGTCAGATTGAGCAGGTCGACACGTTCGGCGCCCGAGGCCGCGGCGGCCGCGTCCATGAGGGCGCGCTGGCAGCGTTCCTGTCCGATGCGGGAAAGGATCTCGCCAACCTTCATGCGGGTCGGGCCGCTTGTCTCGCCCAGAGCGGTCGTCAGGGCCGCCGAGGCGTCGCCGACGTTGAGCACCGTATTGCCCGAGATGGCCAGATCACGCATAGCGCTGAGCGCACGTGAAGAGTACGAGGCGGCTTCGGCCTCGGTGATCGGCCCGCCGCTGGCGGCCTGAACAAGGTCCTTGGCGGCCTGAGCCAGCATCGCCTCGCCCGCCGCCACCGGACGCACCGCCACGCGGGCGTCGCCAAGGTATCGGCGCTTCATATCAGCGGCCTGATCAGACGGCGCCAGCAGAAGCACGGGAGTCGCCGAGAGCTTGGGCGTGCCGCGGGCCTCGCCGATCATGGCGGGGGCCTTCTCGGCGTCGAGCCCGTTGCCGACGATGAGGTCGATGGCGGGCGCCTCGGCGATCGCCGCGGAGAGTTCGCCGATGTTCCGGCCCAGCGGGAGGACGGTATAGCCCAGCCCCTGGAGCATCTTGCGGGTGCTCTGGTAGGCCTCGGCGTCGGCGCCGATGACCATCGCCACCTGCGACGACGCGCCACGCACCGCGCCCGCGAGCGTGGGCACCACGCGGTCAGCGCCCGCAAAGTTATCGCGCGGCTGAGCCACGCCCAGCGCGAGCGCCGCCTCGAACTGCACGCGACGATTCGGGTAGTTCAATGCATCGACCAGCGCGGTACGACCCTCGGCCGAGGCCAGAGCGCGGCTGCCCGCCGTCCGCTCGACCATCGCCAAGGCGCGGCGTGCCAGGGGCGTATCACGATCGGTGAGCGCACGCGTCAGCACCAGCTGGCAGACACGCGGACCGGCGGCGGCGGCGAAGTAGTCTGCGCCGCGACGATCGGCGGCGTAGGCCGGGTTCTCATACCCCGCGGGGGCATCGATCTCGCGCGAGAAGTTCGCCGCCACCCACAGGGCCAGCGTCGCGTCCGAGGTCATCCCGCTGGCGGATTCGAGCTGCATGGCCCGCTCGGCCAGGCGCATCGCCATGGCCTCGTGATAGACGCTCGTGCGGATGGCGGTCATGACCAGGCCGATGGCCGGCTCGTACGACCAGAGCAACTGGTGATCTTCACCCGTGAAGCTGGTGACCTCGAGGCGCTCGTCGTAATACGCCGTGGCCAGCTCGCGATACAGGGCGCCGGCCTCGCCCGCGCCCCCGCCCACACGCTCGATCGAGCGAAGGCAGGCATCGCGCACCTTGGCGTTCTTCGTGCCCTGCGAGAGGTCCACCAGGAAGGGCAGGCTTGTCTTCCACGGAATCAGCCCGAGTGTCTCGGCGACGGTCTCCTGCTGTGTCTCGGGGAGTTTCATCATCGCGGTGGCCATCGGGATCACCGCCTGGCGGCCCAGGTCGATGATGACCCGGCGCACCTCGCCGCCCAGGGCCGTGTTCGAGCGATCGAGCAGGGCCGTGAGGAGTTGAGGCATCGCATATTCGCCCGCGGCAAGCAGGCGTTCACGGGCCATGAGGCGACCTCGGACGGTGCCGCCGAGCATTTCGATGTTCTTCAGGATCTCGATCGGGTCGCGGGCTCGAGCCAGTTTCCCGCTCTCGTAGGCCTTGAGCAGCCCGCTCGAGACTTCCTCGAGGCGCTGGTCACGCATCGCCCGCTGGCAGGAACTGGTGAAGCGGGCGACATCGCCCGTCTCGATCATCGCGACCAGCTCGGGCCCGGGCACGTTGCGGTCGAGCAGCTCGCGCCCCATCGCCTCGGCGAGGTCATAGCGGTCGACCAGCACGTAGTGCATGAAGTCGTTGAGCAACTGCGCCGGTGTCGGGCGTTCCGCCGCCGGGGGCTGGGCCTGCGCCGTCTCGGGCGCGACCACCAACGCCGTCACGGGGGCTAGCCCGCAGACCGCGGCAAGAACCAGACCATGGAACCCGGCACGCTTACGAAGATTGGTCACGCTCGACTCCTGCGTCGCTGGTCGTTGAAAAACACAATGGCCCGCGCCGGCACCGACGGCTTCGATGGCGTTCGCACGCCATGCCGGATGCCCCGTGGGGAGCACCCACTGTACCGAACCCCCACTCGGACCGTCAAACCCCCGACCAGAGACCGTGCGGATTCCACAACCCGGGTTAGCCCGGGAGTTTTGCGATGGTCACCCTTGGTCTTGAGGCTCGCTAACGGCGGAAGGCCCCGATCGCCGCCTCCCAGCGTTCGATCTGCTCGTTGTGGCGTTGGATCGTGTCCGCGTGCCCCTGGCCGGTATATCCCCAGAGGATCAGGCCGGCAGGGGGAGTATCGCGGAAGACCGCGGCGGTGTTGGCGATGGCCACATCCGAGGGCGCGGTCTCTTCACTCAGGCGGGGGTGATAAACGAAGAGGCCCACGAACCAGAGGTCGGGTTTGCCCAGACGCTGGGAAAGCCGAGCGACCTCGGCCGCACGAAGCCGCTTGTATTTCAGATCGTCCCCTGCCCACACTTTCGTGTCGGTGCGCGGTTGCCCGTCGGGGATGATCTCGTAACGCTCGTAGGCGTTAGGGCAGAGCACATCGACGAGTGGCCAGAACCAGGACAGTTGCTCGTCGTTGATCTGGCGCTGCGAGGCTTTGATTGTCGTGTTGTTGGCATCCCAATAGCCGTTGTGGGGGATCATGTACCAGCCCTGGCGAGCGTTTGGCGCCTGGCGGCGCGTCTCGCGGAGGAGTTCGCCGGCCCAGGCCTTCGCCGCGCTGGTGTACTCGGCCTCGAGAACGGCGTGCAGCGCATCCCCCGTCAATTCACGGCCGGAACCAGGGTCGCGGAGACGCTCGGGGAAGCGTGTGCGGAGTAAGGTCAGGAACTCATTCTCGTGGGCGTCCCAGGTGGCGGGCACATCCGGGCGGAAGTAGGGGGCCCAACTCTCGATGTCGTGTACGATCAGGCCGTCGTAGGTCCCCGGGTCGGGAATGTGCTCTCGCATCGTGCGGAAGGCGGTTCGGACGCGACCGGGCATCTCGATGCGGGCGATAGCCTCGATGCGCCGGATATCGCCCTGAGCCCGGGCGTAGAGATCCACGGGCGATGGCATCTTGCCGTCATAAAAGTGCTCGGCGATCGTGATGACCCGACGGTCCCAGGCCAGGGTGGTGCGCAGGTGGGCGCTGTTGCGACCCTCGACGTCGAAGAGCAACTCGGTGCGGGAGCGGACCATCGGCGGCATTGGCCGTTCGGGTGGCGATTCCCCCGTGGGAGGGTCAGGGAGACGCGACGACGGCGGTTGATCCGTGGGTGCTGCGGGCGGATGAGGGAATAACCAAGGACCCGATGCGCTGCAGGACGCCAGTACGCCAAAAAGACCCAGGAGAGTTGCTTTGATGATCGTCATGAGTCCCCCGGTTATTTGCGGTTGAGCAGGCCACGCCATGTCATCAGGCGATCGGCCGAGCGGGTCGAGGCGGAACTGGCCGAGCGGACGTCATCGATGATGTAGTAAGCCTCGGGATCGATCGCGACGACATGGTCGGCCACACGCTTGGCGTGTTTTCGCGGGACCTGGAGGAAGAGAACGCCCACCGGGCCAAGGTGCCCGCGGGCCTCCATCTCGGTAACGGTGAGCGGGGGCAGATCGTTGTCGAGCGACGTGGCCCGCAGGGCGGTGGCCAGTTCGTGGGCCTTGCGCGAGAAGACCCGGAGCACCTGCGTGCCGAAGGCCAGGCGCTGCTCGACGCTGATCCCGATGTAGTTGCCCAGCGCAAAGCCCATGGCGTAGGCGACGTAGTAGAGCCAGTGGTCCATGGCGGTGATGATCCGCGAGACGACGGTGATCCAGATAAGGACCTCGACAAAGCCCAGGAAGAAGGCCCACCAGGCACGGGCGTTGACCACCATCACGGTTCGGAGTGTCCCGATCGAGACATCCAGCACGCGGGCGAGCACGATCAACAGGCACGTCACGAGAACGGTCATCGTCATGCGGGCAGGCTAGGCCCGCCGCGAGTGCGTGGTACAGGCTTAATAACACCAAGCCCCGAGGCGAAGCCCCGGGGCTCTGGTGTTCCCCCATGCGGTCCGAGGGTGCGTTAGTTCCGTGGCCCGCCCATGCCGGGCATGGGACGGCGCGGCTGCATCATCGGCGGGTGCTGCGGGCCGCCGGGTCCAAACTGGCCCAGGTTCATGCCGCGCTCGGGACCTTGCATGCGGCCTTGCATGTGGCCGCCCTTACCGTGTCCCTGACCACCGCGGCCCTGGCCGCCACGTTGATTCATCATCGGGTTCCGAGGCCCACCCTGTCCGCGCATCATCGGGGGTGGCTGTAGGCCGCCGGGTCCAAACTGGCCCCGGTTCATTCCGCGGTCGGGACCCTGCATGCGGCCTTGCATGTGGCCGCCCATGCCGTGCCCTTGACCACCGCGTTGATTCATCATCGGGTGCTGAGGCCTGCCCTGACCACGCATCATTGACTGGGGGCCGGGCCCGGCGTGACCACCGCGGAACATGGGCTCACCACGAGACATGGGGCCGCCACGATTGCCCTGGGGCATCATCTGTGGGAAGTGGCCTTGCCCTCGTCCTTGCATCGGAGGCTGCATGCCACCACGCTGGTCTTGCATTCGACCCTGAAAACGACCGTGCATCTGCCCCTGAGAGAACTCTCTCAGGCGACGCTGCACTTCCTGCTCGACGCGGGCACGGAACTCGTCGCGCAGACGCTCCTGCATTTCCGGCGGGAGCATCGGCCCGCGATCTTCGCGACCTTCACGTCCTCCGCGCGGGTCGCGTTGTTCACCGGGTTCCCTGTCCACACGGCGTTCGACCTCACGGCGCATCTCGATCCGTTCGCGATCGCCACGGTCATCGTCACGCGGGGGAGCCTCGGCGCGGCGAGGACGCTCGCCCTCGTGACGTTCACGACGCATGTCGTCGCGATCAGGGGCACGCTCGATCACTCGTTCGCGATCACGAACGGGCGGACGCGGGGCTTCCTGGGCCTGTGCCGCGTTGAGCATGCCACACTGAATGAACGCCGCCATCAACACTTGAAACTTCATGAATCAACCTCCTGCCTTCCGTCCACGGCAAAACGCGGCAATCGCCCCCGGATTGCATGGATGCAGGCCACTTTCTTGTTGACCAGGGGCATCTCAGGCCCCACGATCAGTCGGTGAAACAACTTCCCTTCATCAAGTGCCATGGCCTGGGCAATGACTTCGTGCTGGTTGATGCGATCGATCAACCCACGTTGGCCGCCCTGGCGTGGAACACGATCGGGCCTCGGCTGTGCGATCGACGCCGCGGGATCGGCGCCGACGGCGTGCTGGTGCTCGCCCGATCGCCCGAGGCCGATTGTGCCATGAGGATCGTGAATGCCGACGGCACCGACGCGCAGATGTGCGGCAATGGGATCAGGTGCGTTGCACGTTACCTCGCCGAGCGTCGCGGGTTCTCGGGCCAGCGTGCAAGGATCGCAACCGGTCGAGGGGTGCTCGGCGTGTCGTGGGCCGGCGAAGGGGTGGCCTTTGCGGCCAGCGTGGGGATGGGCGTGCCCGAACTTGAGCCTACGAATATTCCAGTCCGCGTCACGGGTTCACGAGCCATCGGGATCGATGCGCCGTTACCCGCGGGGCTGCGCACATCCGGCGGGGTCGAGGGCGTGATGACCTGCATCTCGATGGGCAACCCGCATGCGGTCCTCTTCTGCTCCAACGCGGCGGAGGCCGACCTCGAATCCATCGGGCACGCGCTTCAATCGAACCCGATCTTCCCGCAGAGTGTCAACGTGCACCTTGTGCAGTTCATCGAACCCCGGCTCGCGATCATGCGCAGTTACGAACGCGGCGCGGGTGCAACGCCCGCCTGCGGCACGGGCGCGTGTGCCGCGCTGGTCGCCGGCGTGCTCGCCCAGCGCCTTGAACGCAAGGCCCGCCTACGCCTGCCCGGAGGAGACCTGGACATCGAGTGGGATGACACGGGCGTGACCATGACCGGCCCTGCGACACTGGCCTTCACGGGCGAAATCTCGATGGATTGATAAGCAATCGATTTAGTCGACGGACTCGACCGCGCGGACTTCGGGCACGTGGGCCTTGAGATTGCGCTCGATGCCCACCTGCAGCGTGATGTGCGATGAGGGGCACCCGACGCACGCGCCGTGAAGGCGGATGCGGACGACGCCGTCGGGCGTCAGTTCGACAAACTCGATATCTCCGCCGTCGGATTGAACCGCCGGGCGGATGAGATTGAGCACGCGATCGACGCGTTCGCGGGTCGTCGGGCCTTGGGTGGAGGAAGGCACCATACTGGAGTGAATGGTAGGTGGTGCAGAGGCCATGGGCTGTGGCGTCTGGGTTACCAATCCTGCATCGGGATGTCGAGGCTCTGCTCACGGGCGCAGAGGCGGGCATCGTCATACCCGGCGTCCGCGTGACGGAAGACGCCCATCGCCGGGTCGTTGGTGAGAACGCGTTCGAGGCGCCTGGCGGCCTCGGGCGTTCCGTCGGCGACGATGACCTGCCCGGCGTGTTGGCTGAAGCCGATTCCGACGCCGCCCCCGTGGTGAAAACTGACCCACGACGCGCCGCTGGCGGTATTGACGAGGGCGTTGAGGAAAGCCCAGTCGCTGATCGCGTCGCTGCCGTCTTTCATCGCCTCGGTTTCGCGGTTGGGGCTGGCGACGCTGCCGCAGTCGAGGTGATCGCGCCCGATGACGATGGGGGCCTTGACGCGTCCGCTCTTGACGAGGTCGTTGAAGATGAGCCCGGCCTTGGCCCGCTCGCCCTGGCCCAGCCAGCAGATCCGCGCGGGCAGGCCCTGGAAGGCGACGCGATCGGCGGCCATGGTGAGCCAGCGGCGAAGTCCTGCATCTCCCGGGAAGGCCTCGAGCAGCGCCCGGTCCGTCACCTCGATGTCCTTGGGGTCGCCCGAGAGGGCCACCCAGCGGAATGGCCCACGCCCGAGGCAAAACTGCGGGCGGATGTACGCGGGCACGAAGCCGGGGAAGGCGAAGGCGTCGGCATATCCGTGGTCGAGCGCGCGCTGGCGGATGTTGTTGCCGTAGTCGAACGTGACCGCGCCGCGTTCCTGCAAAGCGACCATCGCGCGGACATGGCGCTCCATCGTGTCGAGGGAGAATTCGACATACTGCTGGGGGTAGCGGGCGCGGAAGACCGCCGCCTCGCTGTTGGTCATGCCCACAGGCACATACCCCTCGAGCGGATCGTGGGCCGAGGTCTGGTCGGTAAGCACATCGGGCGTGATGCCCCGTTCGAGCAGGCGCTCGAGCAACTCGAGCGCGTTGCAGTTCACGCCGATCGAGATCGCCTTCTTCGCGCCGGCCAGTTCCACGGCGGCGTCGATCGCATCATCGAGATCGTCGATCACCTTGTCGAGGTAGCGGGTCTTGACTCGCCGATCAAGACGGTCGACCGCGACGTCGGCGATGAGGCAAGTGCCTTCGGCCATGGTGACGGCCAGCGGCTGCGCACCGCCCATGCCACCGCAGCCCGCCGTCACGCACAAACGCCCGGCAAGCGAGCCGCCAAAGTGCGTGCGCCCGACCTGGGCGAAGGTCTCGAAGGTGCCCTGCAAGATGCCCTGGGTGCCGATGTAGATCCACGAGCCCGCGGTCATCTGCCCGTACATGATGAGGCCCTTGCGGGCGAGGTCGTCGAAGTGATCCTGCGTCGCCCAGTAGGGGACGAGGTTCGAGTTGGCCAACAAAACGCGGGGCGCGTCCTCGTGCGTGCGCACCACTCCCACGGGCTTGCCCGATTGCACGAGAAGTGTTTCGTCGGGCTTCATGCGCTGAAGCGTGGCGATGATCGCGTCGTAGGCCTCCCACGTGCGGGCCGCCTGCCCACGACCGCCATAGACGATCAGGTCTTCGGGTCGCTCGGCCACGTCGGGGTCGAGGTTGTTCATGAGCATGCGCATCGCGGCCTCGGCGGCCCAGGTCGCACAGGTGCGCTCGTTGCCTCGTGGCGCGCGGATGTTCGAACGGCGCGGATCTCTAGCGGGTGCCTTGTCCTGGCGTGCGTCGATGGTGCTCATGGCGTGCCCCTTTCGTCCACGCGTCCCTCGGACGGTCGCGTCAAGCGAGTGCTCTCCGTCATGAGGCTAGCCGCACCTGGGGCGCCGCACAAGGCGCAGCAAAGCGTGTTCCGTGATGGATATCAATCAAGCAAGGTCTACGTTGCCAAGGCTTTCTTTAGAGGTGGGCAAACACACCAGCGCCGATGTTCTCGCTCAGGCGCTCGATGTCGGGTGAGGGCGAGCGATCATCCGTGAGCCGTCGCACCACTTTTCGCAGGAGTGTGCGGGCCGTCTCGACGCCCTTGCCGGATTTCAGCGGCGCGTGCGTGTAGAGCCCTTCGCCCGCGCAGATCATCTCGATGGCGATGACGTGAGCGCACAGTTCGATGCCGCGGGCGGCCTTCGCCGCGCCGCGCGGACCGAACGAGTTGTAGTCCTCCATCCCCGCGCTCGTGGACACGTTCGCCACGCTGGCGGGCGTGGCAAGACCCACCAACTCATTCACGCACGCGGCGGCGGTGTACTGCGCGATCATCAGCCCGCTCTGCAGCCCAGGCCGTGGCGCCAGGAACGGCTTGAGGTGGCTCTCGGGCTCGAATGCGCCCGTCATCAAGTACGACCGACGCTCGCTGATCCCCGCCACGTGGCAGAGCGCGATCGCCAGGGCATCGAGCGGGATCGCCAGCGGCATGCCGTGGAAGTTCGCCCCCGAGATGATGTCGGGCCCGGCCCTGCCGCGTGCGAAGACGAGCGGGTTGTCGGTCACCGCGCCCAGTTCGCCCACGATGGCGCGTTCGAGATCGGCGACCGTTTCGAGCGCCGCCCCCAGCACCGTCGCCCCCGCACGCAGGCTGTAGGGGTCCTGCACGCGCGGGTCGTTCTTGAGGTGGCTCTTGCGGATAGCGCTGCCCTTGAGATGCCCCGCCACCGCGCGGGCCGCCGCCCGTGGCCCCGGCTGGTTGCGCGCCACGTACAGGCGATCATCGAGGAACGAGTGCGACGCGCGGCAGGCGTCGATCGACATCGCCAGCGCCAGGCACGCCGTGTCGAGCAGCACCCACGCATCGGCGCACAGCAGCGCGCCCCGGGCGGCCATCAGGTGCGTCCCGTTGATCAGCGCCAGGCCTTCTTTGGCTTCGAGACGCAGGGGCGTGATACCAGCCTTGTCGAGCGCCTTGCCGCCGGGCACCTTTTTACCGCCGACCAGGGCTTCCCCTTCGCCCAGCAGCACCATCGCGACGTGCGCCAGCGGGGCCAGATCGCCCGAGGCACCGACCGAACCGATCGAGGGCACCACCGGCGTAATCCCCGCGTTGAGCAGATCGAGCAGACGCTGGACCACGACCGGGCGCACACCCGACAGCCCCCGCGCGAGCGATGCGGCCAGCAGCAGCATCATGCCCCGCACCACGTCGCCGGGCAGCGGCTCGCCAACCCCCGCGGCGTGCGAGCGGATCAGGTTGAGTTGAAGCGTGCGCAGATCGCCCTGGCCGATACGCTGCTTGCTGAGCGAGCCGAACCCGGTGTTGATGCCGTAGTGGGGCTTGCCGTCGTCGAGGGCCTGCTCGACGAGCGCCCGGGCGCGGGCCATGGCCTTGCGGGCGGGAGCCCCAAGCAGCACGCGTCGCCCCTCGCGGGCGACCTGGACAACATCGTCGATGGAGAGCGGGGCGGTGGTGAGCGTCCGTGTCGTATGCATGCGGCTCTAGTGTGGGCCGCCCAAGGCCCCAAGGCAATGCCCCGCTTCAGCAGTTAGGCTGGTTCGCGTGCCCGCCTATGGAAGCAACATCCAGCGGCTGTTCGTGGCGGCGTATCCCCCGCCCGAGTCGGTCGTTGCGTGGGGCACGGCTCTGCGATCGCTCGAATTACCTCCGCACCGCGAGACCCCGCCCGAGCAGGTCCACCTCACGCTCCACTTCATCGGCGACACCGACAAGCGACAACTCGACGATGTGATTGAATCGGTGCGCCGTTCGGCGTCGGGGTTGAGCGTCTTTTCGCTTGATGTGGATCGTTTGATCACGCTTCCCGAGCGGGGGCCGGCTCGATTGATCGCCGCAGCGGCCAAACCCCAACCAACGGCTACAGAACTCCACGAACGCTTGGCCCGTCGTCTGGCCCGCCCGGGGAAGCGACGTGAGACCTTTCTGCCGCACCTCACGCTCTGCCGCTTCGATGCACCGGCGGCGAATCATCTGGACCACGTGATCGCACGCGAGGTATTTCGCGTTGAAGAGATTGTCCTGGTCCGAAGTGTGCTTGGGCCCGCTGGGGCTGCACACGCACCGGTCGCACGCATCCCCTTGAACTCTGCACCATGAGACACCACCTATCCATGACCCGGGGATTCCATTTAAGCATGAGTTGACCCTGTGGTTAGTGATGACTAACCTTTCTGCACACACTTGGAGCGGGTCCCATGAGTCACGATCACGAGAGCGATCCGAGATTCGACCACCTCATGCGGCGGCTGGATCGCATTGAGACCTACCTCGGCCTGACGCCGGTCGAGGCTAAACCGCCCGTGCCTGCGCCAGCACACCCACCCTTGCCGGTCTTTTCAGAGAAGCCCGAAGGGCAGCCATCCCAGCCCGCGGCGATCGTCGGCGGTAGTGGAGTGACGGCCCCGGGTCAGTGGCCCACCCCCCCGACCACGCCGCCTACCGCTCCACCCATCAGCACGCCGAGCGTTTCGCCGATCGCGCATCCGCCCGTCGCCGCGGGCGATCCGCGGTTGGATGAAGTCCCTAAGGAATGGCTGAAGGAATCCAGGGCACGCCGCCTCTCGATTGAGCGTTGGATCGGCGAGCGCTGGTACGCGGTGGTGGGGGCAATAGTGATCGTGATCGGCGTTGGGCTCTTCGCCAAGATCGCAATCGAGCGCGGGTGGTTCGCCTTCCCGGTGATCTGGCGCTGCGCCATGGGCGCGTTCTTCGGGGTGCTGCTGATCGGGGTGGGGGAGTATCTGCGTCGGCGGGTGAACGACTGGGCCGCCGCGGGCATCATGGCCGCCGGTCTGGGTTCGATCTACGCCTCGACCTACGCGGCGTACCGCCTGTATGAGCCGCTGACCAGCGCACCCGGGTTGGCGTTTGCGCTGCTGGCGCTGGTGGCGGCGTTCGGGATCGCGTTGTCGCTGCACGCCAGGTTCTCGGCACTGGGGCTGCTGAGCCTGACGGGCGGGTACCTCGTGCCGCTGCTGTTCTACGACACGGAATCAAGCCCGCTGGTGATGCCCGCCTATTTGCTCACGCTGCTGGCGGTGGGGCTGGTGGTGTCGGCCCGCGCGGGGGGCGGGTTCACGTATCTACGCACGGTCTCGAGCCTGGGGACGATCATCCTGGGCGGAGTCTGGACGCTTACGCATGCCAAAGATGAGCCGCTGCTTTCGATCCTGTTCGTGCTCGCAGCGTGGCTGGGGATCCAGTTCGAACTCGTGGTGAGCGCGAGACGTTACGGGCTCAACGCGGGCGATGCCGGGGCCTGGGGGATCGGGCGAAGGGCTCGCTCGATAGTGCTGTGCCTCTCGATCACGACGTGGGCGGTGCTGCTGGGGATCGTGACGCTCAAGGTGTCCGATGTTGCGCCCGACTGGATGGCCCCCGCGGCGATCATGGCCGCCACGGCGGTCGCCGGGCTCGTCTTCGCGGGTCACCTCGAGTTCCTGCGCCAGATGCCCGAGGAGGATCTCGAACGCCTGGGCGTGGCCTTCCTGATCCAGTCGTGCGGGTGCCTGTTCGTCACGATCGCGCTCGCCCTCTCGGGCGGGGCCGAGGTCCTGGCCTGGTTCGCGCTGGCGATCACTGGCCTGGTCACCGGGCGACGCCTGCAGGTACGTGCGTTTTCCTTGGTTGCGGTTCTCTCGCTGACGCTCGCGACGGGGAGGCTCGTCCTCTTCGATTCGACGCGGGCGATGACCACTCCATGGGCAGATGTCTATGGCATCGTGCTCAGCACTTGGATGGGGCTGATGCTCTTTGCCGGGCTGGCGTGGGTGGCGGCGGGAGCGATCCTGCGGTCGCACGACGAGAAACGCCGTGTCGCCCCTGTGATGATGGCCGCGATCGGCTCATTAGTTCTGCTGGGGGCGTTCATACACGACGATGCCCACACGGGCTCGGTGGCGTTTGTGTGGGCGTTCGTTTCTCTGCTCGTTTTCCACGCGTGGACGCTTCTGCCGCGCCTTGGCCTGCGACAGATCGCCTGTGCTGTATGCCTTCTCTCGCTCATTCCCGGGGTGATCGCGTATGGGTTTGACTGGGATCGAACCGCTTGGAATACGTTGGCCCACCCGGGCCTGGTCTTGGTGCTGCTGCAGGTAGGGCTCTTGGGCTGGTACGCCCGGAAGTTCTATCGATCGTCACCCGCGATCCCAGTACTTGGCGCGGGACTGGTCAGTGTTGGCATCGTACTGCTCCTCGTGGGAACAAGCCTCGAAGTGGCCCGCCTTGGAGGGTTGCACTTCTCTGACGCACGCGGCGAGCGGGCCATCGTCTCGATCTGGTGGGGGCTCTTTGCCCTGGGCCTCATCGCGGCGGGGTTTGCGCAACGCCTGCCCAGCCCACGCCGGGCCGGACTGGCCCTGATGGGGGTCGCCGTACTCAAGGCCCTGATTATCGATCTGAGGGGCGTGCCCGAACTCTGGCGAGTCGCCAGCTACGTCGGGTTGGGGCTGCTCATGCTGGTGGTGGCGCTGGTCTACTCGCGCCTGGCTGCGGCCTTGGACAAGGAGCAGCCCCCCGCGGGAATCTGAGCACGCCGCCCCGCCCTCCGGTACGATCCGCTGATGCCCCGGACCGAGCGCACACTGATCCTTTTCGACGGGTCCATCGTCTCGGTGCTTGCCTGCGCCGCCATCGCCGAAGAGGCGGCTCGCGATGACGCCGCCCCGCGCGGCATGCTCATGCTCTTCCCCCCGACCCACGCCGCCGATCGAAGGTTGAGCGTGGTGCTGCAGCGCTGCGCCGACCTCTTCGCGATGGAAGTGCTCGCCTCGCCCGCGCCCGACGAAGCGGGCTCGCGTTCGCCGGGCGAGCAGGAATCGCACGATCTGCTCGCCGCCGGGTATGCGGGGGCCAGGCAGTCCTGCACGCGAATCCTCTGGCCCGTGAACGCCGCCGCCGGCGAGGGGCTTGATCTCGATCGCATCGCCGCGGCCCATGATCGGTCCATCCTGGTCTCACGCCTTGTGGCGCTCGACGCCGGACAGCACGGGGTGCCCGGGCTGCGCCTCGACACGCCCTATCTCGACCTGAGCGATCGGCAGGTCGCCGACCTCGCGGTGGACATGGACCTGCCCCTCGACCAATGCGGGTGGTGGGAGGTTCAGCCGGGCGGCCAGCGCGATCGCTGGACCCGGGTATTGCGCGAGGCGGGGTGGGCCTTCGCGAAGACCGCCGACGCACCGCGCTAGACTTCGCCCCTATGCCAAGTTCCCATGCAGCCACCGTGCGTCCGACGGTCTCGGGCGTCCGCCGCGGCGCGATCCAGCGCTGGTCGCTCACCCTGATTCCCACCGCGCGAGAGGCCCCCAACGACGCCGAGACGCCCAGCCACATCCTGCTGCACCGGGCGGGGTTTATCCGCCAGGTCGGCGCGGGGATCTATGACTACCTCCCATTGGCCTGGCGCACCATCAATAAGGTCGCGGCGATCGTCCGCGAGGAGATGGACGCCGCGGGCGCGAGCGAGATGCTTATGCCCGCCCTCGAGCCCCTCGAACTCTTCGCGGGCACCAAGCGCGACGTGGATTATGGCGACAATCTCTTCCGCCTCACCGACCGTAAGGGGCGTGAATCGGCCCTCGCGCCAACGCATGAAGAGGTCATCACCGAGCTCATGCGCACGGCGGTGACGAGCTACAAGCAGCTCCCGCTCAATCTCTATCAGATCCAGACCAAGTTCCGCGACGAGGCCCGCCCGCGCGCGGGGCTGCTGCGCTGCCGCGAGTTTCTGATGAAGGACGCCTATTCGTTCCACCTGGGCGTGGAAGGAGCGGGGGGGCTCAACGACGCCTACGACGCGATGTACCGCGCGTATACCAACATCTTCACTCGCTGCGGGCTCGACTTCTCCGCCGTCGAGGCCGACAGCGGGCCCATCGGCGGCTCGGCCAGCCACGAGTTCATGGTCAACTGCGTCAGCGGCGAGGACACGATCCTCAAGTGCCCCGCCAGCGGCTACGCGGCCAACGTCGAGAAATGCGAGATCGGCGAGCGTGCCTGGTCGTGGGGCGATGCGGGCACCACGCCGCTCACCACGCACCACACGCCGGGCATGCCCGGGATCGACGCGGTCGCTTCACGCCTGGGCGTGACGCCCGCGGGCATGCTCAAGACAATCGTCTTCAAGGTCGTGGGCGCGGTGGGGGGGCGGGCGCTCACCCCCGACGACCCCGCGTGGATCCTCGCCACTGTCCGTGGTGACCATGACGTCAATGAGGGGAAGGTCAAGACGGCCAGCGGAATGGTCGTCACCCTCGCGCCCGAGGCCGAGGCCCGCCTGGCTGGCTTCGCGATCGGTTATGTCTCACCCCGGGCCGCCAGCGCTCCGATCAAGGGCATGAACGGGTTATGTAAAGCGTTGTTGCTGGTCGACCCCGACGCCACGGGCAGCGGCCCCTGGGCCACCGGCTCCGACAAGCACGACCATCACGACACGGGCTTTTCGTGGCGGCGTGAAATGGCGGGAGCCTTGGACGCCGCCCGCGTCGCCGACATCCGCAACGCCATGGCCGGCGATCCCTCGCCCCGGGCCAAGGGAGCAACGCTCGTTACCGGGCGCGGCATCGAGGTCGGTCACATCTTCAAACTCGGCAGCAAATACTCCGACGCCATGGGCTTCACCGTCCTCGGGCCCGATCAGCAGAAGAAGAGCGTCATCATGGGGTGCTACGGCATCGGTGTTTCGCGCACGATGGCCGCCTGCGTCGAGATGAGCCACGACGAGAACGGCATCATCTGGCCCACCGCCCTCGCCCCCTATCACGTGCTCATCACGCTCCTCAAGCCCGACGACGCGACACACGTTGAGCATGCGCAGCGCATCGCGGGCGAACTTTCCGCCGCCGGCGTGGATGTGCTCATGGACGACCGCGACGAGCGCCCGGGTGTGAAGTTCAAGGACGCCGATCTCATCGGCATACCCATCCGCCTCACGCTGGGCGAGAAGGGCCTGGCGCAGGGAGGCGTCGAGTTCAAGACTCGCAAGGACACGGGCAAGGGTGAACTCGTGCCGATCGCCGAGGTAGTCGCCAAGTGCATTGACGTGCTTAACGGGTAGCTGTTTTATCACGGGGGTGTCATGCAGCCGCCCGTTTCGATTATCCGCGCGACGACGTGCGCCCAACTCACGGCGGCGACGGATCTTTTCCGCGAATACGCCGCATCACTCCCGTTTAGCCTCTGCTTCCAGGGCTTCGAGGAGGAACTGGCGACCCTCCCCGGGAAGTACGCCCCGCCCACGGGGGTGATTTTGCTGGCGATGGCGGGGGAGACGCCCGTCGGCTGTATCGCCATGCGACCACTCCCCGATCTGGGCGCAGGGGTCTGCGAGATGAAGCGAATGTACGTGGTTCCCGCTTGGCAGGGCCAGGGGATCGGGCGACGCCTCGCCGAGCAACTCATCGCCGAAGCGCGGGCGGCGGGTCACACGTTCATGAAACTCGACAGCGAGCCCGACATGGCCGCGGCGATGGGGCTGTACCGCTCGCTCGGGTTCGTTCCGTGCGATCGCTACAACAACGACCCGCACCCGCAGACAGTCTTCATGGAACTGCGGCTGGTATAGACCAGAGCCAAGGACAAGACAGTTAACCAGAGCCGTGGTACGACCGCCTTTTCCGAGCCAGAAACGCCGCTCTGATTGAAGGCATTTTACATAACCTATCTTATAGGACGTTATAGATGGGAACGAAGCAGGGGGTTGGGACTGCAATCCATGCTCGGAAACACGTATTCCGCCTCAATAGTTCGGCGTCGGCGGGCGGAAGTCGTCCAGGTTCAACTTCCGGAAATACGCGATCGTCCGTGTCAGCCCCTCGCGCAGCGGGATGCTCGCGTCGAACCCCAGGCGTGCCTTGGCCAGCGTGATGTCCGGCTGTCGCTGCGAGGGGTCGTCCTCGGGCGCGGGCTTGTAGACCAGGTTCGACTTGCTCTGAGTCAACTCGATCACCATCTCGGCCAGTTGCTTCATCGTGAACTCGACAGGGTTGCCGATGTTCACCGGCCCGATGAAATCGTCGGGGGCGTTCATCATCGAGATGATGCCGGTGATCAGGTCATCGACGAAGCAGAACGAGCGGCTCTGCTTCCCCTCGCCATAGATCGTGATGTCCTGGTTGTGCAGCGCCTGGCGGATGAAGTTCGAGATGACCCGCCCGTCGAAGGGGTGCATCCGCGGGCCGTAAGTGTTGAAGATCCGCACGATGCGGATGTTCACGCGGTTCATGCGGTGGTAATCCATGAACAGCGTCTCGGCGGCTCGCTTCCCCTCGTCGTAGCAGGCCCGCGGGCCCAGCGTGTTGACGTTGCCACGGTAACTCTCGGGCTGCGGGTGGACCGTCGGATCGCCATAGACCTCGCTCGTGGAGAACTGCAGCACCTTGGCGCGGCAGCGCCGGGCCATGCCCAGCACGTTGATTGCGCCCAGCACGCTCGTCTTCATCGTTTTGATCGGGTTGTACTGGTAGTGCCCGGGCGCCGCGGGGCACGCCGCGTTGTAGATCTCGTCGACCTCGAGCCAGAGCGGGTGGGTGACGTCGTGCCGGATCAACTCGAAGTTGGGCTTGCCCAGCAGGTGAGCGACGTTGCCCTTCTGGCTGGTGAAGAAGTTATCGACGCAGATCACATCGTGCCCCTGGGCCACGAGGCGGTCGCACAGGTGCGAGCCCAGGAAGCCCGCCCCGCCCGTCACAAGGATCCGTCGCATGCCCATCGTCGTCCCCTCGTCGTCGCGTCCGGCCCGCCTGGGGCGTTGACGCGTGGTTTTCGGTCCAGGAATGGGCGGATGATACCCGCCCGCGTCTACTCATCGGCCCGCGCGGGGTTGCCCCTTGGCATCAGGAGACGAATCGTCATGCTCGCGCCCCGCAAGGGCGGCTTGGATCGCCACCGCATTTCGCCTCAGATTCTCCACCGACGTTGTCCCCACAATCACGCTCGAGACCCCGGGTGTCATGGCCGAGAAACCCAGGGTCTGCCGCAAGGCGTCGTCACCCCCCCGCTCACCCCCGACGCCCAGATGCCCGCTCGCCAACGCTTTCTTGATCAGCACGCCCACGCCCTTTACGCGTGCGGCTTCGATCGCCGGCAGGTCCGCCCTCGCCCCGGGATTGAGCGTCACCATCACCACGTCGCAGCAGGCCACCGCCGCGAGAGCCCCCTCGAGCGTCTTGGTCGAGACCCCGAAACAGCGGACAACCCCCCGCTGCTTCAGGTCGGCCAGGGCTTCCATGGCCCCGGATCCCGCGAGCGACCGCTCGATTACTCCATCGGAATGCAGCAGCAGGATGTCGAGGTGCCCGCAGCGAAGGCGCTGCACACTCCGCTCCGCGCTGGCGATGATCGCCTCGCGCGAAAAGTCGAACCGCGAGACGCCCCCATCGAATACCTCCCCCGCTTTCGTGCAAATTACCCAGCGATCGCGCGGGCCCGGCAGCAGGCGCCCGAGGCGCTCTTCCGACACGCCGTACGCGGGGGCCGTATCGATCAGATTGACGCCCACTTCAACCGCCGCGTGCAGCAACCGCACCACGTCGTCATCGCCCGGGATAACCGCCGGCGTCGGATACTTCACGCCCTCGCTGCGCCCGAGTTTGACCGTGCCCAGGCCCAGCACGCCGACATTCATTCCGGTGGCACCGAGGGGTCTCAGCTCCATCGCACACCCCCCCACCACGGCAGATCGCTCGCGATCGGACATTCATCGGTCGTGCTGCCCTTGAGCGATAGCGACCCGCCCATCAATACCCGGGCACGGACGCGCTCCACAACCGCCTCGGCAAGCACAGGGGCCAGGGCCATTTTCGTGGGCCAGATCACCAGTGCATCACCCAGTTCACGCAGCACAAACGAATCAGGTCGCTTCCCTCCAGGCGAGAGTCCCTCGGCTCGATTCACGCGGATCGTGCCGAGCTGCATCGCCGCTAGATCCAGCCAGCCAAGACACTCGTTGAGAACTCGCCTGGCGGCCTTGATCTGCTCATCGTGCGAGCGGTCCACTCCCGACTCGGCCAGGTCTCCGCCCAGCGACCAGCAGCGCACACCGTCTGGGCCGCGGAGCGTCGTGACCGTCAGGCGTGGCTTGTCGGAGAGCTCATTGAGACAATGCCCCGACACGTCGCACGGCGCCCCGCGCCCTACCACCATGTGCAGCGGGCGTCGCTGCATGAGGCGGGCATCGCTGAACGCCTGAACGAGTGATTCGTTCCCCTCCCCCGCAGCCATGATGACTGTCCTCGCATCCACTTGTTTCTCGCCCTCTGCGAACCGGATTGAGAGTGTGACGCCCCCACCATGTCGTGGTGTAGCCGCGTGCACCTCGCCCTTGCGGATCGGGCCACCGGGTTGCGCCGCGAGAGTACGAACAAGCGAGGATGGCACCAGGGCTTCCTCCTCGACCTCCCACAGGCTCACGCCGCGCGGTGCCGAAGTGAAGGCCACCGGCCTCGCCTCGTCGGCTTCAATGCGACGCACGCCCGATTTCATGGCCAGCGACGCCGCCGTGCCCGTCAACGCTCCCATCAGGCCCGGCCGAGTCCATAGGTGCATGCATGTGGCGGTGCGCTCGACGCTTCGAAGATCAGGCCCGGATTCACCCCGAAGGGCCAGTTGCCACGCCCTCCGCGCGGCCTCAAGGATGCGTCCCGCCTCCGCCGCGGCGGGCGATAGGGCGTACTTCACCCCTCGATGCAGGATTCCCTGCGAGGCGGTGGTCTGGACGGCCCCGAGCGCGTCGCGCTCGACCAGGAGCACGTCATACCCCGCATGTGACAGCGCCCAGCGTGTCCAGAGCCCCGTGACGCCCCCGCCGACGATGACGCAATCGATCGTTGGCGCTGTCATGCGGCGTGCTTACCTCGGCTCGGGCGGGATCGTAAGTGTCACACCAATGCGAAGATCATCGGGCGACTTGAGGATCGATCGATTGGCCTGGTAGATCGCGTCGGCGTGACGCGTCGTCCCGTACATCTTCTGCGAGATCCCAGACAACGTATCACCGCTGCGGATGACGTACGCGCGGGACTGCCCCCCCGCGGCCGGTGGCTCGTCAGGCGGTTCACCCGTCGGGATGCCCTGGATATTGGACGGATCCTTGGGGATGCGGAGCGTCCGCCCGGGGCGCAGTCGCTCGGGGTCGGCGAAGGGGTTGGCGCGGGCGATCGCCGATGCGTGCGATGATGTGCCGTAATACTTGCGTGAGATCGACGCGATCGTCTCGCCGCGCTGGATGGTGTGAATCGTGAACTGCGGAGCGATGACCGCCGGGCGGGGCTCGACCACGCGGGGTGGCTCGGGGCGCGGCTCGGGCTTGACCACGATCTCAGGCGGCGCCGTTTCAACGCGTGGCGTGGTCGTCACTGGTGCCTGCCGCACCGTCTCAGGCTCTGGCTGGACGACGTCACCCTCATCGCCAAACGAGATGGGCGGTTCGCCCGCGGGCCACCACCAGTAGACGGTGATCCACAACGCCGCCAGCGCCACCAGCCCGAGGGTGAGCCTGCCCGTGGTTGCGTTCACCACGCCCCCTTCGCGTCCGTCGGGGCGATCAGGCCGCCCCGCCCGCCCGCAGTTCTTCCTCGATCTTGGTCGACCACACGATGGGTGCGGCGACCGCGACCGACGAGTACGTTCCCACGATCAGGCCAGCCCCCAGCGCGAACGCAAAGGCCCGCATGCCTTCTCCGCCGATGGCGAAGAGGATGAAGCACGAGGCCAGCGTTGTGCCGCCCGTGATGATCGTGCGGCTGAAGGTCTGGTTGATTGATTCGTTGACGATCGACTCACTCGCGTGCTTGAGCTTGCCCTTGTTCTCGCGGATGCGGTCCATGATCACGACCGTGTCGTTGAGCGAGTAACCGGCGATGGTCAGCAGGGCCGCCAGGGTGTTGAGGTCGATCTTGAAGGGGAGAAGCCCGATCGAGCGTGCAATGCCGGATGTGGCCGGGTGATCGTAAAGGATCTCGCACAGCGCGAGCAGGCCAACCACGGTCAACACATCGTGCACGAGGGCCACCACCGCGGCGATCGAATATCGCGGTGTCTTGAAGCGTACCCAGATGTACACCCCGATGAAGAAGAAGCTCAGCATCGTGGCCGCGATAGCCTGGGCCTGGAATGCCTTGGCGATCGTCGGGCTGAAGTTGTGCACGCTGGCGGGGGTCGTGGCCCGGGTCAGCGCGTCCTGGACGAGCGACCACTCCCGCTCGCGAACATTGCGATCCCACGACGATTCGTTGTCGAAGAAACTGAACGACTCGTCGCGCACGAGCAGCACCGCCGAACGGACCTCCTGATCGTTCCCGTCGAGCACGATGATGTCATAGTTGCGGATGAGCGTGTCTGAATACTGGGATGATTCGCGGGTGATCCGCAGGCGACCTCGCAGGCCATCGAGCGTCGGCGCCGGATTGAGCTTGTCGAGCACGATCGCGACGCCGCCCAGATACTGAGTGACATCGTTCCGCACGCCCGGACGATCGATGTTCGCCCCGAGCGCGGGCTTCTCGATCGGGTAGGCCGGCGCACGACGCAGATCGACCTGCGAGTTGGTGAACTCAAGGGCCGGCTTGACCTCGAGCAGATCCTTGAACTTGTCCACCACCGCCCCCACCACCGTGTCGGCCTCGGTCGCGACGGTCTTGATCAGGAACTTGTCGCTCGTCACCCCGTCGCTCTGCGGATCGATCGGGATGATCTCGGCGGTCTTGAGCTGGTTGAGTTCGGAATCCGGCGCGTGGCCTTGCGCAATGGCCAGCACGCGGTCCTCGACTTCTCGCCGGGTCAGCCGGTGCGGCGTTCCGTCGGCCCCGGGCTTGAACTGCAGCGTGACCTGCGTTCCGCCGCGGAACTCATTGTCGAGCATCTTGGCGCCCTGGTAGAACACCATGCCCAGGCCAAGCCCGACGTAGATCGCCGAGATCACGAAGAAGACGTAGCGATACCGCAGCCAGCGGATCGTGGGCGTGATCGCCGACTGCAGCGCGGGGATCGCCAGCGGCAGCATCGACGCACGACGCCACCCGGCCAGCACCATCAGGTCGATGATCAGGCGGCAGATCACCAGCGAGGCAAACAGCGTGGACACCACGCCGATGCCCATCGTGATGGCAAAGCCGCGGATCTCCGGCGTGCCCGTGTAGTACAGCACGACACAGACGATGAGGTTGGTGACGTTGCCGTCAACGATCGCCGACAGGGCCTTGTCAAAGCCCAGTCGCACCGACGTCTTGAGATCGGCCCCGCGCAGCGTCTCCTCTCGCATGCGTTCGTAGATCAGCACGCTGCTGTCCACCGCCATGCCGAAGGTCAGGATCACGCCCGCGATGCCCGGCATCGTGAACGCCGCCTTCGACAAGGCCATCGCGCCCATGATGCACATCGCGTTGGCCACCAGCGCCACGACGGCGATCGCCCCGCAGCGGAAGTAATACAGGATCATGAACCCCGCGACGATCAGGATCGACCAGAGCGCGGCTTGCACGCCCGCACGCAGATTGTCGATGCCAAGGTCCGGACCCACCGCGTTGATGGCAATGGGATCGCTCGACAGACGGGCCTGCAGCGAACCGCCCGCCAGCACCTGCACGATGTACTGGATCTCCTTGGGCGTGAACTCGCCGGTGATCTCGCCCGACGCGCTGATCTGGCTCTGTAGCGTCGGGGCCGTGTAGACCTGGTCGTCCAGCAGCACCGCCATCCGCTTGCCCACGTTGGGGCCCGTCAGCTCGCCCAGCAGGCGCGACCCGGACGGATCCATCGCGAAGTTGATCGCGGGGCGTCCGAACCGATCCGAGCCCGGATAGGCCTTGGCGACTCCCCATCGTCCTTCCATCGGCGTCAGGCGCGTCCCGCGCGTATCCCAGCAGAGCATGAAGTACTCGCCGCCATAGGGCTCGACGATGTACCCCCGCGACCGGAAATACTCGGGCGCGTTGCGATCGTCGGCGAGGAAATCCACATCGCGCTTGGAGTTGACCCAACCCTCGATCTTGTTCAGCTTGTACCAGTGGTAATCGGTCGACTTGACGTTGCGCGGGCCCACGCTCTGCAACTCGCGCCGCAGGCGGTCTTCCTCTGCGCCGATGCTGCCCGGGTCGACGGTAATGCGGAACGTCAGCACGCCCGCGCCCCGCAGCATGCGGATCAGATCCTGCGGATCGTCCAGCGTGGTGCGCTGCCGCTCGTAGACGCGATACAGCCCGAGAATCTCCTCGAGCTCCGCCGACGCCTCCGGGTGACGCTCCTCAAGACGCCGCAGCGCCGAGGCTCGCTCGCTGGGCAACTCCACCGTATCCCCGGTCGCGTCGTCCAGAATCCGGCGCGGCACGTCCGACATCTCCACCAGCCGACGCACGTCCTCGGCCGACAACGCCGTGGCCAGCACCGCGGCCTTGGCTTGGTCGTAGAGATCCTCGGCCTCCGCGGCCGCCGCGAGCTTGGCCACGTCGCTCCCGTCGCCGACGTTGGCCTTCCGCACGAGCATCTCGTCGTACGCCGCCGCCGCCCGTCGCAGCAGCTCGCGACGCTTGGCGTTGCCCACATCCAGCACCGCCATCTGCGCGTCGCGGTCGGCGGGGGGCATGCGCATCGCCCGTTCGAGGCGGTCCTCGGTCAAGGCGCCTCGACCCAACTCCGCCACCCGATCCTCAAAGGCCTTGCGTGCCTTCTTGACCTCGTCGCCCGGCAGCGGCATTGTGATCTCGATGCGGTCCTGCCCCTGCTGGACCATCGTGATTTCCATCAACCCGTCCGGATCCACGCGCCGCTTGAGCACGGTGATCATCTGCGAGATGATGTCCGTCGGGCTGTCGCCGCTGCGCAGCTGCACCGAGTAGATCAGGCTCACGCCGCCGCGAAGATCCTTGCCCAGCCGCAGTTGCTTCTGCGGCGGGTAGATATTCCAGGCGCACAGGCCGATCACAGCCACGACGAGAATCAGCGTCCAGAGGTACTTTCGCATGGATGGTCTTTGGGGTCACGCAAGGCGGCCTCATGCCGCCCGCTCGGTTGATGAATCAAGGCAGAATTTCGTTCAGACACCGACCTTGGCCGGCTCCTTGGTCTCGGTCAGGGTCGATTCCTTCGACCCGCCCTTGGCCGACGTGAGGACCTCCTGCACCGCCGAGCGCAGGTAGCGCACACGCCCCTCCTCCATCCGGACGACGACCTCGCGGTCATTCAACTCCGCGATCGTGCCGATCGCCCCGCCCGCCATCAGCACCTTGTCGTGCTTCTTGAGCGATTCCATCAACGCCGCACGGCGCTTCTTTTCCTTGCGTCCCGACATGCTGCTGAAGAACAGCATCAGCACGATCGCCAGCATCGGCAGCCACAGCCATGTACTCGACAGCGGGGGCGGCTGCGTCGCACCACCCTGGGGAGCGCCCAAAGGCTGCTGGGTCCCGGCCTCGCCTTCCGTCGCGACGGGCATACCGACCGGGTTGACACCCTGGGCTGTCGGGCCCGCAGGGGTCGCCGTGGCCTCCTGCACATTCACGATCGCCGCCATCCACGCCGCATTGAACTGAATCATGATCACCCTTTGTGCAAGTCGCCGCCGCCCGCCGGGATCCACCCCGAACGCAGCCCCGACGACCGAATGTCCGCCACCCCGAGAGAGTGACGGTGAGCCCGGATTATTGGTTGGCCAAACCCTCCGGGCTTGCCACCCCGAAATCCGGGTTTGCCACGGGCCAGCGGGTCAGCAGCCCCGCCCAATCCCCGGCCCGAATCGCCCCACGCACTTCCGCCATGAACCGCTGGAAATGCCGTAGGTTGTGCAGCGTCACCAGGATCGGCCCGAGCATCTCCCCCACCATGAACAGGTGACGAACATAGGCCCGCGTGAAGGGGTTGCCCCCCGACCCGCCTGTGCAGGCCAGGCAATCGCACCCGGGCTCGAGCGGCTGACGATCCTCCGCGTATTTCGCGTTGCGCAGGCGGATCTGGCCGGTCCTTGTGAATGCATTGGCATTCCGCCCGTTGCGGGTGGGCAGTACGCAATCGAACATGTCCACCCCAGCTCGCACCGCCGCAAGCAGGTCACGCTCGTACCCCACGCCCATCAGGTAGCGCGGCTTGTCCACAGGAAGAAGCGGCGCGGTGTGCGCCACCACCCGGGCGATCTCGGTCGACGATTCCCCCACGGCCACCCCGCCGATCGCATAGCCGGGCAGGTCGATCGCGCAGACACGCGAGGCCGACCATTCGCGCCGGGCAAGATCGGTCCCCCCCTGCACGATGCCAAAGAGCGATTGGGTTTCGACGCGGGCGTGCGCACGCTTGCAGCGCTCCAGCCAGCGGATGGTCCGCTCGTTGGCCACGTCGAGCCGCACGCCCAGATCAAACGCACCCCCAGCGCCCGCATCACGCTTCTTCGCGTGCCCCGGGCGTGGGTCGGCGTGCTCGGGCCCGGGTGTCAGCGAGGGCGGGCAATCGTCCAGCGCCATGATGATGTCGGCCCCCAGCAGGTTCTGGACCTCCATCGCCCGCTCGGGGGTCAGCCGCACACGGCTTCCATCCACGATCGATTTGAACGTCACCCCGTCGTCATCCACCTGGTTCGTCTCGGCCAGCGAGAAGGCCTGGTAGCCGCCCGAGTCCGTCAGGATCGGCCCCTCCCAGTTCATGAACCGGTGCACGCCACCCATGCGATCAACCAACTCAGGCCCGGGGCGCAGCAGCATGTGGTACGTGTTGTTCAGCACGATCTGTGCGCCGGTCTCTTTCACCAGGTGCGGCAGGATTCCCTTGACCGTGCCGCGCGTCCCCACGGGCATGAACGCCGGTGTGTCGAACGTGCCGTGCAGGGTCTCGACGCGCCCGACGCGTGCCCGTCCCCCCGGCTCGTGGGCGAGAATGGTGAAAGAGAGCGGGCCCATGGATCAGCGGCCTGACCTGCCACGCTGCGTTGCCCGCTGCAGCGTCTGCTTTTCTGAGTCCGACAGCCCCTGGCTGCCCACCTGCTGGATCTTGGCCAGGATGCGGTCCACCTCGGCGTCGAAGGGATCCTGCACAGGTTTGTCGGGCTCGTCTCGAACCAGCCGGACCTTGGCCTTGCTCGGCTTTGGTTTGCGCGAGTTGCCAAAGACATCAAAGAAATCGCGCAGCACGTGCGAGTTGCGGATCAGGAAGAACCCCGAGATCGCACCGCCCAGGTGGGCCGCTTCGCCCCCCGCGTTGGACGACCCAAAGAACAGATTGATCGCGGCCAGCCCGACATAGGCGTAGGCCATGACCTTGAGTCGCATGGGGATCGGAGGGAAGATCAACTGCACCCGCAGATCGGGCGCGATGTACGCGCACGCCACGATCACTCCGAAGACCCCCGCCGACGCCCCCACCAGCGGCACCGTGGGCATGTTGATCAACAGTCCGGGCAGCGTCATCCCCAGCGTTGAATGGAGTGTGATGCCCAGGCCATTCAGCAGCAGATAAGCGATCCCGCCGAAAACCCCGCACGCGAGATAAAACGCCAGGTAACGCCGGCGGCCAAGTTGCTGCTCGACAATCCCGCCGAACATGAACAGCCCGAGCATGTTGAACCCGATGTGCATGATGTCGGCGTGCAGGAACTGGAACGTAACCAGGCGCCAGACCTCGAGCGTCAGCACCCAGCGCCGGTCCTCGCGCTCATAGCCGACGATCCGCGAGGTCGAGAAGTGCCCGTACGCCGTCAAGGGAGGCATCACCCGGTAGACGCCCGAGTTGATCGGCACGCCCGTGTCCGCATCAATCACCGTCTTGAACACGACACGCTGCTGACGCGGATCAACATCCTTGCCGCCTTCGTACTCCTGGTACCCCTTCGCAACAGCAACGTTGGAGGGCATCGATTCGATGGGGCCCCAGGCCGACTTCATGGTCGTAAAAACCGGCACGCCTTGGTTGCTGAGCAGCATGCCCACGATGAACACCGCGATGTTGATCGCGATGATCCAGGCGTTCACGCTCATAGCGCTGACCGAACCCAGCCGCCCGCCGCCCCGGTTGTTGGAGAAGACATAGTCGCGGTCGTAAATGCCCATGGTCGGGGAATCTCCGGGTCGTTCCGTCGGCAGGAGTGGTCCCCCTCAATCGGCGCTTGGGGGCGCCGATCGCGAGCCGTCCATGCCGCGACCCGGGATGTTAGGAACCCCTTCGGATCCGCGTGGCCCGTTCCAGAAGCGTTCGCTCGTCAGTGCTAATCGAAGCGATCCCCAGGCGAGAGATCTTGGCCAGGACCCGATCCACGTCCTCGTCGGTCACTTCGGGCTCAGTTCGCGCGTCTGCCAGCCCTGTCGAAGCGACGTGTCCGACGGGCTCAGGAGCCTCGTCGGGACAGGTGTGGGGCTGCTCCGGGGCCAGGCGTGCCGGGGCATAGAGAAACTCGTTCTTGCGGAACTGATGAAGCGTGGCCGCCGCCGCGAAGATCGAAACCGCGAGGAGACGGGTTTCACCGCCGGTGGCAGCGAGCACAAGCATCGCGATGGCGGCAAACAGCCCGCAGCGTAAAACCGCGTCATTGGCCCGGGCCGCCCCAAGGCGCTGGCGCATCCACGCGTGAAGCACCCCCGCCGCGTCGAACGGATACATCGGCAGCAGCATGTTCATCAGCAGGATCAGCGTGTTGGCGTAGAAGAGCCACCATGCGGCTACCTGCCACGGGCTGTTCAGGAGCGCCAGCGCCCCCCGCGGCGACAGCGGATTGAACACCAGCGACTGAAGGTCCGCCCCCGTCGCCCACAACCCCGCCACCAGCATCGGGGTTACGGCCACACCGAACACAATGCCCCCCAACTCGGCGGCGATGGGATGAGGAAGCCCAGGGCGGCTGACAGGAGTAAGCCCCCCAAGGGGCCAGGCGATCGCGGTGTCTTTGTCTGCACCCATCACGCGAGCCGCGTGTGCTCGCATCCACTCTCTCATGAGCGCGATGACAACCAGCGACCCCACCGCCATGGAGACATGCAGCGGACCGATCCGGTCGCTCGCGAATGAAAAGAGCAGTTCGGCGGCGATCCACAGCGGCACCAGCAGGTGCAGGCGAACCTGGATCCGGCGCATCCGAAAGACCGGGAGCGACCAGGCGAATGGGTCTTCACCCGCCCCCAGCACGCGACGCAGCGGCACGCGTGATTCGTCGCGCCGTGGATCGAGCCCGTATTGGTGCCTGATGTCCGGCATCGTGCGCTCTTGCGTGTCCTTTCCCCGGGGCGTATACGCCTGACGCTCCGATCGCGCTACTCGATCGAGATCAGCCCCATACGGGCGGCCAGGAGCAGCGTCAGCATCGATTTCCCGTCGGCCAGATCACCCCTGCGGATCAGTGAGAAACACTCAGACGCGGGGATCGGCACCGGCAGGATTCGTTCGTCGGCCTCCAACGACTGCCCCACGGGTGTCAGCCCCGTGGCCAAGTAGGCGCCCATCAGTTCGTCGGTCATCCCCGGCGAAGTATGAAACCGGGTCAGGGGGGTCAGGGTTGCGGCCTTGTACCCCGTCTCCTCTTCCAGTTCGCGGCCTGCGCACACCCCAGGGTCCTCGCCCGGTTCAAGCGTCCCGGCGGGAAGTTCCAGCAGCCAGGATTCACAGGAGGGGCGGAAGTTCCGGATAAACACCACCTGGGGAGCCTTCCCGGGGACTTCCAGGATGGGCAATATCACCACCGACCCGCGGTGACGGATGATCTCCCGCGTCAATGGCGTACCGTCGGCCCCTGCCAAGGTCAGTAACTCAAAATCGAACTTCGCTCCCCTGCGGAGCAGCGTGCGGGAGACGTGCGGATTACGCTTTGGGTCGTCGGAGTGATTCACAGGAGCGAATGGTACTGCGCATGACGCACGCGGCGGCACAATCAGGGTCGATCCCCTTCCGCGCCGGGATGCCCGGGGCCAGGGCACTTGCGGTGCGCACCGAAGCAGTCATCCGCCTGGTGGGACTACGCAAGAGCTTTGGCGAGCAGGTGGTCCTCGATGGGATCAACATGGATATCCGGCCCGCGGAAACCACCGTGGTGCTGGGGCCGTCGGGGTGCGGCAAGTCGGTGATGCTCAAGCACATCGTCGGCCTTCTGAATCCGGATGCCGGGCAGGTCTGGTTCGAGGGTCGTCGCGTCGACACGCTCAACGAGCGTCAGTGGCGCGAGGTGCGACTGCGGATCGGGCTTCTCTTCCAGATGGGTGCGCTCTTTGATTCCATGAGCGTGGGGCAGAACATCGAGTTCCCGCTGATCGAGCACACGACCATGACCCGCGAGGAGCGCAGGCGCCGCATCGCCGCGGCCCTCGAAACAGTCGACCTGCGAGGGATCGAATCCAAGCTGCCCGGGCAACTCTCGGGGGGGCAGCGCAAGCGTGTGGCCCTGGCGCGGGCGATCGTGCTCGAGCCTCGTGTGGTGCTCTACGACGAGCCCACCACGGGCCTGGATCCGGTGCGCTCGGACGGCATCAATGAACTGATCCTGAAACTCAAGCGGGAGATGGGCGTGACCAACATCGTGGTCACGCACGACCTGACCAGCGCCCGCAAGGTCGCCGACCGGGTGGTCATGCTGCTCAACGGCAAGGTGCTCGCGGACGGCACCTACGACGAGGTGGCTCGAATCCGTGACTCGAGGGTGCAACACTTCCTGCTGGGGCAGTATGTCCGCGGCGACGACGTCGCGATCCCCGAGCAGTCCGACACATCAGGACACCGCGAGCCGGCCGACACACTATGAGAACCTCGTTCTACCGCGATTTTCTGACGGGCCTGACCGGGCTCGTCGGGCTGGCCGGACTCATCGTCATGCTCGTGCTCTTTGGCGAGATGACCGACTTTGGCAAGCGCACCTACACCTTGACGGCCGTAGTCGCCAACGCGGGCGGGCTGCGTTCGGGCTCTCCCGTGACCTTCAGCGGCGTACGTGTGGGCGAGATCACCGAGGTCAGCATCCGCACCGGGGGCGAGCGAGGGGCGACGATTGTGTTTCGCGTTCGCGAGGACATCCGGTTGCCGCGGAGCGTGACCGCCTCGATCAACCAGAGTTTCGTGGGCGAATCGAGTTTGGAGCTGGTGCTGTCCGAGGGGGGCGATCCGCTCGCATTCTTCGCGCCCGGCGAGGTCTTTGACGCGGGGAATCCCAAGACGCCGCTGGCGTCGCTGGCCGATCTCGCCGCCGAGCCCATCGCGAAGATGTCGTCGGTGGCCCAGAGCGTCGAGGGGCTCGCGAAGGAGTATGCCAAGCTGGGCGAGCGGCTCAACGACCTTGTGGAGGCACGCACGCTCGCGGACGTACAGGCGGGCAAGGCGCCCAACATCCGCTCGACGCTCGAGCGCCTCGACAGGGCCCTTGTCTCGGCGGATCAATGGCTGGGCGATGAAGGGTTGCAGGCCCAGGCTCGCTCCTTGCTGGACCGGGCCGGCCGGGCGATCGACGACGCCGCGTCGATGACGCGTGCGTGGGAAAAGGCCGCCGGGAACGTCGATCTGCGGTTGGGCGAGGTCTCGACGAAGGTGGACGCCGTCGCGGGCCAGGCGGTGACGGTATTGGCGAGCGCGGACAAGGCCGCGGGCGAACTGGCCTCCCTGCTCGAGCGGGTCTCGAAGGGCGAGGGCACCGCGGGGCAACTCGTCACGAACCCCGACCTTTACAACGCGCTGCGCGATGCCTCGGTGCGCGTGGACCGTGCCCTGGCGGAGTTCGAACTCCTGCTCGAGAAACTCCGCAACGAGGGGTTGCGGCTGGGGTTGTAAGGCGGCTCAGCGGTTCCAGGTCGATCCGCCGTAGATCCCCGCGTCGCCCAGCTGCTCGGCGATGCGCAGAAGCTGGTTGTATTTGGCGTTGCGATCGCTGCGGCACGGGGCGCCGGTCTTGATCTGCCCGCAGTTGGTCGCGACGGCGATGTCGGCGATGGTGGAATCCTCGGTCTCGCCCGAGCGGTGACTGAGCACGGCGGCGTAGCGGTTGCGCATCGCGAGGTTCACCGCGTCAAAGGTCTCGGTCAGCGTGCCGATCTGGTTCACTTTGACAAGGATCGCATTGGCGCACGATTCTTTGAGACCGCGGGAGAGGAACTTGGGATTGGTGACGAAGAGGTCGTCGCCCACGAGCTGAACCTTGGCGCCCAGGGCGGCGGTGAGCTTCTTCCAGCCGTCCCAATCGTTCTCGGCCAGGCCGTCCTCGATCGAACGGATGGGGTACTTGGCGCACCAGTCCGACCAGATCTGGATCATGTGGTCGGAGGAGACGATCTCCTTGGTGGACTTGAACATCTTGTAGCCGGCCTTGCCGTCCTTGTGCGCTTCGTTCCAGCACTCGCTGGCGGCGGGGTCGAGGGCGACAAAGATCTGACGCCCCCAGTCATACCCGGACTTGCCCACGGCCTCCTCGATGATCTTGAGGGCGTCCTCGTTCGTTTTGAGGTTGGGTGCAAAGCCCCCCTCATCGCCCACGGCGGTCGATAACCCACGGGCGTGCAGCACTTTCTTGAGAGCGTGGTAGATCTCGACTCCCGCCCGCAGCGCGTCGGCGAAGTTGTCGAATCCCCAGGGCTGGATCATGAACTCCTGGAAGTCGACAGTGTTGTCGGCGTGCTTGCCCCCGTTGAGGATGTTGAGCATCGGCACGGGGAGCGTGCGAGCCCCCGAACCGCCCAGGTAGCGGTAGAGGGGAAGGCCGGCGGCCTCTGCGGCGGCCTTGGCCACCGCCATCGAGACACCCAGGATCGCGTTCGCGCCCAGTTTCCCCTTGTTCGGAGTGGCGTCGAGTTCGAGCATGGCGTGATCGATCGCAGCCTGCTGACGGGCGTCCATCCCCAGCAGTTCGGGTGCGATCAGGTTGTTGACGTTGTCCACGGCCTTGAGGACACCCTTGCCCAGATAGGCCTTGGCGTCGTCATCGCGGAGTTCGACGGCTTCGTGTTCACCCGTTGACGCGCCCGAGGGGACGCCCGCTCGCCCGAAGGCCCCTGATTCGAGCGTCACGTCGCACTCGAGCGTGGGATTGCCGCGGGAATCAAGGATCTGGCGGGCGTGAACGGCGATGATCTCGAAGGCCATGCGGGCCCTTTCATGAAAGCGTGCGTATGAATCACCGTAGGCCTGCACCGGCGAAACGGGTGGCTGTGGCAGGATACAGTTCAACCGGACCCGCCGCGGGGTCCGATATGGGATCAGGACACGCATGCCCACCACGCCCGAAGGATTCACCAAACGCACCGAACGCCTGAGGGCCGACCTGGTCGAGCAGGGTCGACGCGTGCAGGCGATGGTTGAAGCGTCGTTCGAAGCGCTCTTCGGTCGTGATGAGGCCAAGGGCAAACGGGTCGCGGCGATGGACGACGCCATCGACGCCGCCGATGTCGTGCTCGAAAAAGCCTGCGTGCTGCTGCTCTGCGACGCGACCCAGGAAGGGTCGGAGCTGGGCGACCACCAGCTGCGCACAATCCTGACCATCGTGAAAGTCAATAACGAGCTCGAGCGCATCGCCGACGCGGGCGTGGATGTCTGCGATCTGGTGTCCAAGATCAGCGGCGGCGGTCCGGCGTTCCCGGGCACGTTCAGTGTCATGGCCAACAGCGTCGTGGGCATCCTGCGCGACGTGACCACGTCGGTCTCTCGCAACGACCCGGCCCTGGCCAAGGTGGTGCTTCAGAGCCAGCACACCGTGACGGCGTTCAAGAGTGCCATCCTGCGCGACGCTGAAGAGCAGATCGCCAAGGGGAAGATGCCGGTGGATTTCGCCTTCCTCCTGCACGAGGTGGCCAGCCAGTGCGAGCTGATCGCCGATCACTGCACCAACATCGCCGAGCAGATCATCTATCTCACGACGGGCGCGGTCGTGAAGCACCTCGAGTCGGCGTGGGTCGAGCAGCCCGGGCGCGGCTGATTCAATCTCATCGCGAAGTTCTATCGGCGGTCGTCGCCGAGTGCACGCCGGCGCCGATGCGGCGGAGCGCCTCACACGCGTGCAGCACATCCTCGGCGGTTGTAAAGGGGCCGAAACTCAGGCGGAGCGAGCCGGCGGGTTGCCCCGGTATTGCCGAGCCGAGCACGGCGTGGGCTCGAGGAGCGCACGTCAGCCCCGAACGGGCCAGGATTCCAAACTGCGATTCAAGCATCGAAGCGAGTTCGGCGGGTTCGATCGTGTCGTGCACCAGCCCAAAGACGCCCACACGGTCCTGCGGAAGCACGGGGCCGAGCAGACGCATGGCGTGCAGCGGGCCTTCGGTCACTTCGGCGGTTCCTGCCGCACCCATTCGGCAGCCGTCGCTGCGGAGTTGTTCGAGCATCAGCGTGATAAGTTCATGCTCGTGCGCACGCAGGGCATCGATGCCCTTGTCGAGGATCCACCGCACACCCTCGGAAAGTCCGACGATGCCCGCGGTATTGTGCGAACCGGCCTCGAGACGTTCGGGGAATGATTCGGGCTGGTGATCATGCTCGGACCAGGAACCCGTGCCCCCCTCGCGCGTGGTCGCGATCCGGTGCTCGATGGCCGGGCGGACATAGAGCCCACCGGTGCCCTGCGGGCCCAACAAACCCTTATGCCCGGGAAAGGCGAGCAGATCGATCTGCATCTCCTGAACATCCACTGGGATGTGGCCCAAAGCCTGCGCGGCGTCAACCAGATACGGCACGCTCATCGTGCGACACAGACGCCCAATTGCACCGATGGGCTGGATTGTGCCGCTCACGTTGCTTACGCCGACGACCGCCACAAGCACGGTCTCTCGACGAATAGCCGAGGCGGTCGCCGCGGGATCAACCACCCCGGTGATCGGATCCGCAGGGACATACGTGACCTGGACACCCTCTTCGGCCAGAGCGGCGAGCGGGCGCAGGACCGAGTTGTGATCCATCGCCGTCGTGACGATGTGGATGGGTGTGCCCGGTGCATCGAGGCGACGACGACGCACGATCCCCTTGATGGCGAGGTTGAGCGCGTCGGTCGTGTTGAGCGCGAAGACCACATGGTCCGACGATTCGCCATTGATCAGCGTGCGGATCCGCTCGCGGCACTGGCGGATCAGACGCGCCCCCTCGCGGCTTTCGGCGTAATGCCCGCGACCCGGAGAGGCCCCCACCTTCGTGGCGTATCGGAGCATCGCTTCGTGAACAGAAGGCGGCTTGGGAAAGCTCGTGGCGGCGTTATCGAGGTAGATGCGGCGCATCGCGGGATCTTAGGTCAGGCGCGGGGCCGGTCGATGCGTGCGCCGCACTCGGGACACTTGGGCGCCGCCCGAAGACCGCTCAGGTTGTATGTGCAGTTCACGCAACGACCATCGACCGGACGATTGCTGACGAAGAACTGCCCTGTCAACCCTGCCATAGCGATGGCGGAAAGAACGATACTCGACGCCAAGAGCATCACCGGGAGGAGCCAACCGATGGAGGCGGTCATGAATGCCAGCGTCAACGCAACAAGACTTCCGGCGTAAGCCCACCATGCCCATGACGCGTGCGATACTTCGGTGGCGGGTCTGGCTCTTGCAACAACTCAGCCCGCCTTGGGCGCCTTGTAGAACGGCAACGGCGTCGTCACCGCCTCGAGCACGCCCTTCCCGGTGTCGATCTCGACATTGGTTCCGGGGGCGTGCAGGCCAGCGTCGAGGAACCCCATCGCGATGCACTTATTGAGCGTGGGGCTCGGGCAGCCGCTGGTGACGACGCCGACATCCTTGCCGTTCTGCTTGATCACCATGCCCTGGCGTGCGGAGCGCTTGCCATCGACGAAGAACCCGGCGAGCTTCCTCGCCGGTCCGCCCTCGGCGGCGACCTTCTTGAGCGCGTCCATGCCGATAAAGGTATCGCCCCGATCGCCCTGGTCCTTGTCGAGCGAGAGAGCGAAGTCCACGCCGCAGGAGAGGGCGCAGATCTCCTCGCCCAGTTCGTGCCCGTAGAGGGGCATGCCCGCCTCCATGCGGAGGGTGTCGCGGGCGCCCAGCCCCGCGGGGCGGATGGGAGCATTCTCGTCCTTGAGGTTGATGTCCTGGAAGAGGAGTTTCATGGCCATCGAGATCGCCCCGGCGGGGAGGATGACCTCGATCCCATCCTCGCCGGTGTAGCCGGTGCGGCTGACGGTGATCTTCACGATCAGCAGGTTCTTGACCGTGAATCGATACTTCTTGAGCGTGGGAATCTCGCTCGAAAAACGGCTGACCAGCGGGATCACGCTCGGGCCCTGGAGCGCGACCATCGCGGTCGAGGCGGTCTGGTCGTCGATCGAGCAGTTGAACTCGCCCGCGGTCTTGACCGCCTGCAGATGGCGCACGATCTTCTCGCGGTTCGACGCGTTGACCACGACCAGGAAATCGTCGTCATCGAAGCGGTAGACGATCACGTCGTCGAGCACGCCTCCGCGTTCATTGCAGATGAGCGAGTAGCGACACTGCCCCTGAACCATGTCGCTGATGCGCCGCGTGCAGACCCGCTCGAGCAGGCGCCTGGCGTGGCGTCCCGTGACCTTAAGGCGGGCCATGTGCGAAACGTCAAAGATCCCCCCGCTCGATCGGACCTTGGCGTGCTCGGCGGTGACGCTGCTGTAGTAGAGGGGCATGTTCCAGCCGGCGAACTCGACCATGTGCGCGTTGTAGTCGAGGTGGAACTGATGGAGCGGGGTCTTGAGCACGAGGGATGACTCCTGGGATATGTGCCGGGCCAATCACCCGGGCTGGACACTTTCATGGTAACGCGCTCGCCCTCCCGGGTATGGAACGCGGGGCAAGTTCTACGCACGGGGCTGAATCGATGGTCTCCACGGGGAATTGTCGATCAGACGCACCGAACCCACGCGGGCGGCGATGAGCGCACGCCAGGGTCCGGCCCCCGGCTCGAGCGTGCCCTCGCTGCGCACCACGGCGTACTCGAGCTCGATCTGCTCGGAGGCCAATACACGCCGCATGTTCGCCTGCGCCTGGTCGATGTCGGGGGCGGCGTTGCTCTCGCAAAGGGCCAGGCTGATCGCGCGTGCGCGGCGTCGGTCCTCGGCGCTGAGAAAGCGGTTTCGGCTGCTCATCGCCAGCCCGTCGGGTTCGCGCAGCGTCGGCCCCGCCACGATCTCCAGACCCGGCATCAGTATCGCGATCATCGCACGGATGACCTGCAACTGCTGCCAGTCCTTCTCGCCGAAGATCGCGGCCTTTGGCTTCACCAGATCGAACAGGCGCGCGACCACCTGGCAGACGCCCTCGAAGTGCCCCGGGCGGTACGCGTCTTCGAGACCCGGGGCCTGCGCCACCCGGGGCAGGAGCGGGGCCTCGATCGTGCGTCCGAGCGGATAAATGTGCGTGACGTGCGGCGTCCAGACACAGTTGGCGCCGGCCTGTTGACACAGCCGCAGATCTGCGTCGAGGGTGCGTGGATATCGCTCAAAGTCCGCCGGATCGTTGAACTGGGTGGGGTTGACGAAGATGCTCACGATGCACCCGCCGCCCCACCCACGTTCACGGGCCAGCAACGCCCCCTGGCGGATCAGCGAGGCATGGCCATCGTGCAGGGCTCCCATCGTGGGGACGAGCACACACGGGGCGTCCCGGTTTGAGCCCTGGTGCTCGCGTAGTTCGACGATGCTGGTGGCATGGACCACGCGGGAAGGGTTGATGCCCCCGCCCCATGGGTCAAGCCTGATCCCTCAGAGACATCGCCCGCGAGGGAGCTCAGGATCGGCGCCCGCCCAAGTTGTTGATCCACGCGTTGATGAACTCGAACTGCGTGATCGGCAGCAGATTCAGCGTGATGCGGTAGAGCCCGTCGGCGTGGTAATCGCATTCGGCGACTTTCCCCAGCAACGGCACGGGATTGTCATCCACCAGGTGAACCGCGACCACGAGCACGCGGTTGAGATACGACATGCGGCGAGAGAGGATCACCAGGTGACTGCGGCTCAGGAGCAGCGAGCGGGCCGTCCACGCGGCACCGGGGCGCTGACGATCGTCGAGTTCGGCCAGATCGAGTTCTGCCGAAAATGGATGACCGGGCGTCTTGCTGCGTGCCGAGGGCGTGAGCGGCGTGGGCGCGTCGTCAAAGCCGTAGGGGTCCGACGACGTGAGCGGTTCAGGGGGGTACGGAATGCCCAGCGCCCTGGCTTTGGATTGGATCAGCCCCATGGCGATACTCCCGGGCATCTACGTCGGCAAGGCAGCATGACGGCTGCGGCAGGAACCTGAAAGCGATCTGCAACGACGAACCCGCGGACGATTACCGGGCCCAGTTCCCATACGATCGGACCCATGCCATCTCCACACCCGAAGGACTGGGCGACATTGCTGCGAGCCGCCGCGGCCCCGGCCTTGGCTGGGACGCCGCTGGATTTCAATGCGATTGATTCACCCGACCGGGCGATGTCCTGGATCGAGGGTTTCAGAGACAGCGCGGGAAATCGTCGGCGAGTGGACCGCCCGTTGTTGTGCCTCCTGCTCGGGCTTGACCCGGGCTCTGCCCCCGAGGGGAAGCAAGACCTGGCCTTGCATGAGCGACTCTGGTGGTCGCTGGTCAGAGGTGACACCCTGCCGATTGAAGTGTCGGGTCACGACGGCCCCCTCACCCCGGCGATGCAGGCTCAGGGAATCGAGGCATGGACCGAGTGTGAGCTGAGCGCGCTGCACGCACTCTGGTCGATCGCCCGAATCCGCAAGGATGCGAGGCTGCACGAGCGCGCCAAAAGCGCGGCTCGCTGGCTCATGCGCGACATACAGCCCGACAACGCCACCAATCGCCCCTGGGCGGCTCATGTTTTTCTCGGCCTGTCGCGAGAAGAAGGGGACGACGCAGGGCTTTATGCCCGCACGCTGATCCACAACGCCATGATTCCCGACGGCATGCCCGAGCGATTCTCGGCGTGCATCCTTCGCCACGCCGCCGCCGAACTCGAATGTATGGATGCCGTGCTTTAGCGTGCCGCGAGAGGCGAACCGGGCTCACGAACGGTGATGCTGGGCGGGGGCGCGTTGAGCACGCCGCCCCATCGCCGAAGTTCACCGGCGAAAGGGTCTTGCGGATCGATCTGCTCGCCATACTTGCGGGCGATGGCAGCGGCGAGAAGCCCCATGAACATGGGCGAAGGACGCAGCGGGCGTGAGGTGAGTTCCGGGTGGAACTGCGAGCCGACGAAGTAGGGGTGCGTGATGACCGGGCCCGTTGACTTTTCCTCGCCCTTCGCTGGTCGGCGCAGCTCAAGGAACTGCATGATCGGGCGGGTGGGGTGCTTGCCCGAGAAGATCAGGCCGCCCATCTCGAGGCGCGTGACATAAGCCGGATCGACCTCGTAACGATGGCGGAAACGCTCACGGATGACGCCCTTGCCGGCGTAGAGGTGATGCGCGAGCGAGCCGGGGGTGAGCAGCACGTCCTGCCCGCCCAGGCGCATGGTGCCTCCCAGGCCTTCGATGCGCTTCTGCTCGGGCAGTTCGCTGATGACCGGGTGCTGTGCATTGGGGCTGAACTCGGTGCTCGAGGCGTCGGGTAGGATCAGCACGTTGCGTGCAAACTCGATCACCGCGACCTGGAAGCCCAGGCAGATGCCAAGATAAGGAATGCCCTGCTCACGGCAGTGGCGCACGCAGGCGATCTTGCCCTCGACGCCGCGGGCACCAAAGCCACCGGGCACGATCACCGCGTCGAGATCGGCCAGGCGATCGGCGACGGTTTCCTGATCGACGTCGGTGGTGTCGATCCAGCGGGCATCGATCTTCGCGCCAAGGTGTGCCGAACAGTGCTCGCATGCCTTGTCGATCGAGGCGTAGGCGTCACGCAGGTGCGCATACTTGCCGGTGATGCCGATGGAGAGAGTTCGGGCCTTGGGGGCGGTCAGCTTGCGGACAAAGTCCTTCCATCGCTCGCGATGGCGGTCTTCAAGGCCCGTGTCGGCACGCTCGTGCAGACCGATCAGCGAAAGGATCTCGCGATCGAGGCCCTCCTGACGCATCTCTTCGGGGATCGTGTAGATGCTCGCCCGGTCGTGCATCGAAAAGACGCGGCGCAGCGGGACGTTGCTGAACATCGCGATCTTCTGCAGCACCTTCGCGCCCACCGGGTGCGTGGCGCGGCAGGCGACGATGTGCGGCTGGATGCCGGCTTCCATCAATCGCTTGATGCCCAGCTGCGCCGCCTTGCTCTTCTGCTCGCCCAGCGCGGGCGGCTCGATGACATAAGTCAGCGCGACAAAGCAGCAGGAGTTGGGGCCTTCCTCGAAGGCCAGTTCACGCAGCGCCTCGATATAGAGCGCGTTCTCGTAGTCGCCAACCGTGCCGCCAACCTCGACGAAGACGACGTCGGCGGGACGCGTTCCGTCGCCACGCACGGCCAGTTCGCGAAGCTTGCGCTTCACCTCACCCGTGACATGCGGGATCATCTGAACGTCGCGACCGACGTAGTCGCCGCGTCGTTCGCGGGTGAGGATTTCGGAATAAATCCGCCCCGAGGTGGTGAAGTTCTTTTCCGAGAGGTTCTGGTCGAGGAGGCGTTCGTAGGTGCCCAGGTCCATGTCGCACTCGGTGCCGTCTTCGAGGACGAAGACCTCGCCGTGCCGGTAGGGGCTGAGAAGCCCTGAGTCGATATTGAGGTAGCCCTCCATCTTGATGGGGGCGACGGTGAGACCTTTGTCCTTGAGCATCTTGGCCACGCTCGAGGCAAAGATGCCCTTGCCCAGGCCCGACATGACGGTGCCCAGCACGATCACGAACTTGTGGTGCCCGCGCTGGTACCCCTTCGGGATCGGGCTATAGAACTCGGTGTCATTGCTGCTCTCGGCCAGATCGGCGAGAATCGAGTCCTTCGCCTCGGCACTGATCCCGGGCAACTCAAAGCCGGGTGAGGGAGGGCCATCATGGCCTTGCGAGGGGGGCATAGCCGATCGTACCACACCCGGACGCGTTCCGCACCATGCTGGGGCGCAAGAGGTTGGCCCCACGCTCCCCTGAAGGTCGATAACCTGTGCTCGGCGTATTTGGCAAGGAACTGACGGAGGGACTCTGATGCGTGTGCTGCTCAGCCTGGTGTTGCTTGTGTTTGCGTCGGGCGTTCAGCCGGCCCTGGCCTTGGCTGACGATCCACGGATCGACCCGACCACGGGACGCCAGATCGCCGCCTGGGCCCCAGACCGCCCCTTCGACCACGAGCACATGCGCCTGGAGTTGCGGTTCCCCGACATGAACAAGGCCGAGTTCGAGGGCGTGATGGCCCTGCGGGCCAAAGCCGTGGGTGAGGCCAGGGGCACGCTCACACTCGACAGCCAGGGTCCGAAGGTGTCCCGCGTGCTGGTGCGGGGTATCGAGGCGGCATTCACCCTCCAGAACAACCGACTGTCAATTGTGGTGGCGCCGCCCGCGCAGCCCGGCGAGGTGATCGACGCCGTGGTCGAGTATGCCTGCGATTTTTCTGGGAACAAGGGCGATGGGTTGGTGTGGCGCAGGCCCCGCGAAGATTCAAAGAGCGAATCTGGCCGCATGCCCCAGGTCTGGAGTCAGGGCCAGCCGGAGCACAACAGCCGGTGGTTCCCCTGCCACGATTCGCCCAATGAAAAACTGACGACGGAACTGATCGTGACCGCACCCAAGGCGTTCGAGGTCTGCTCGAACGGCAGGCTGATCTCCACCAATACCGCCCAGGTCGGCATGAAGACGTGGCATTGGTCGCAGGAGACCCCCCACCCGGCCTACCTGGTCACCCTCGCGATTGGTCGGTTCTCGGTGATCGATCTCGCCGACGAGAAGGCCAGGGCCTCGGGGCTTCGGGTGGTGGCGTATGTCCCCGTGGGGAGCGAAGAATCCGCCGCCACGACACTCGGCGCCACCGCCGAGATGATCCGGTTCTTTGAGTCTCTCTTCGACGAGCCGTATCCGTGGGCTCAGTACGCTCAGGTCTGCGCCCGTGGGTTCAACGGCGGCATGGAGAACACTTCCGCCACGACCATGATGGACGCCATCGTCAATGGTCGGGCGGGGCAGTGGGACGGCCTGATCGCCCACGAACTCGCCCATCAGTGGTTCGGCGACCTGGTCACCTGCAACTCGTGGGACCACCTCTGGCTCAACGAGGGGTGGGCGACCTATGCCGAAGCGCTATGGGATGAACACAAAGCCTCGCCCCAGGGGCCCGAGAAAGCCAAGGAGGCCTACCAGCGCAATATCGCTGGCAATCTCCGAAGCCAGCGCGTGACCAACCGCGGCTTCTCACCCGACTTCCCGGCGATGGTGAGCAATCGGTACACCGACCCCGACGAAATGTTCAGCCGCCTCGACAACCCCTACCCCAAGGGGGCGTGCGTGCTGCACATGCTCCGGATGCGCATCGGCGACACGGCCTTCTTCAAGGGCTCGGCCCTCTATCTCGACCGCTATAAGCACGCGACGGCGACCACCGACGATTTCCGCCGCTGCCTCGAAGAAACCTCGGGCGTCAGCCTCGAGCAGTTCTTCGACCAGCGGGTCTATCGCCCGGGCTATCCGCGTCTGGGCGTTGACCTGTCGTGGGACGAATCGACTCGCACTCTCGGCGTGGCCTTCGAGCAGACCCAGAAGATTGACCGCTTCAACCCGGCCTACACGCTCGATATCCCGGTGCTGGTGCGGTTCAGCGACGGCTCATCGCGCACCTTCGTGTCCCCCATGAACGCCCGCACCGGGCGGCTCGATGTTGTGCTTGATTCCCGCCCCACCCGCGTCATCATCGACCCGGACCTCACGATCTGCGCCCCGACGCAGATCCGAACTCCACTCACCACGGCGGAGCCCGCCGCTTCGCCCGCCGCTCCTGCACAATGATTCGTCTGTGACTTCGAACTGCCCGGACACGCATCACGCTCCCGGAACTCGTTTTCGGGGTAATGAAATGCACGGAGGCTTCATGCAACGTATCACCACGCCATTCCTGCTCTTTGTGCTCGCCGGGCAGGCCATGCCCGCGCTGGGCCATGACGAGACCTGCGAGCACGCCAAGCGCGGGGCTTTCATTCCATCGGTTCGCGGCTTTGACGAAGCCACGGGGCGGGATCTGCGCGTCTATCCCCCCGATCGCATCGTGGATCTCACGCACATGCGCCTCGAGATCCTGATCCCCGACATGAACACGCCCCGCCTGGGCGCGACGCAGACCTACACCCTGGCCCCCATCGACAAGCCCGTCGCCGAGTTCCAACTCGATGCCAAGGCCATGACCATCACCAGCGTCTCGATCGCCGGACGCGAGGCGAGTTTCGAACACGACGGCGAGCACCTGCTCGTGCGCATCTCCCCCCCGCTCGAACCGGGCGTCCCGGCCACGATGGTCACCACGTACGAACTCGACGACCCGCCCGTGGGGCTGATCTGGACGCCCGAATCGCCCGCGTGGCCGGGGCGTGCGGCTCAGATCCACACCCAGGGCCAGCCGCAGGACAACGCCTACTGGTTCCCGGCGCGAGACTTTCCCAATGAGCGTCTGACCACCGAGATCATCGTGACGGTCCCCGCGGGATATCTCGTCTCCTCGAACGGCACGCTCGCCTCACGCGAACGCCGCATCATCCCCCTCGAGGAGCTGGCCGACTTTGGCATCCGGGCGCTGCAGCCCTACGACGTCTACCACTGGATGCAGGACAAGCCGCACGTCTCATACCTGGTCTCGCTCGTGGTGGGCAAGTTCGATGTGGTCGACGTGAGCGCGGGCGGCGTGCCGATGCCCGTGTACGTGCCGCCGGAGCGCGGCACGGATGTGCCGGGCACGTATGCACGCACGCCCGCCATGGCCGATCTCTTTGCCCGCCTCTTCGACGAGCCCTATCCGTGGGGTCGCTACGCGCAGGTCGTAGTCTGGAACTTCGGCCCGGGCGGCATGGAGAACACCTCCGCCACCACGATGTACGACACGGCGATCCTCGCCCCCGATGCGGTGCACGACAACGACCTCGACGGCCTTATCAGCCACGAACTGGGTCACCAGTGGTTCGGCGATTTGATCACCTGCAACTCGTGGGAGCACATCTGGCTCAACGAGGGTTTCGCCACCTACTGCACGTCGCTCTGGTTCGAACATCGCGACGGGAGCGAAGCGTATGACGCCGCGATCCTCGGCGCATTCGACCGCGTGATCGAATCTGACCGCAACGCCGCACCCAACGACGTGGGCATGGGAAGCAAGGTCTATGCACACCCGTGGGAGGTCTTCCGGCGTGCGGCCAACCCCTACCCCAAGGGTTCCAGCGTGCTGCACATGCTGCGCCGCCGCCTGGGCGATGAGAACTTCTTCAAGGGCATCGCCAACTACATCGATGCCCGCAAACTCGACACCGCCGAAACCAGCGATCTGCGCACGGCCCTCGAAAGCGTCAGCGGCCAGAGCCTCGAGCAGTTTTTCAGCCAATGGATCTTCCGCCCGGGCATCCCTCGCCTGTCGATCACGCTCGCCTGGGACGAAGCCTCTCGCTCACTCAAGGCGAGTATCAATCAGACCCAGACTATCGATGGCGACAATCCCGCCTTCGAGTTTGATCTGCCGATCTTCGTTCAATCGGCGTCGGGCGACGCTGGAATCACGCACGTGGTTTCCGTACGCGGACGCACCGCCGAACTCAGCCTGCCGATGGATTCGGAGCCGCTGGTCGTCGCCGTGGATCCGTCGATGAGCCTGCTGGCCGAGATGTCGATCGATCAGCCCGCGTCGCGCTGGGCCACGCAGCTCGTGCATGCCCCGACGTTCGCCGCCCGGCTGCAGGCAGCCAGGGCCTTGGGCAAGAGCAGCGACACCCGCCACGCCGAAATGCTCCGTCGCATCGCCGTCAATGCCTCAGAACCCGTTTCGCTCCGGGTCGAGGCGGTGAAGGCCCTGACCGCACGCGGCAGCGAGGTCGACGTGCGTTCGCTGGTCACGACCGCGCGAGATCGTTGGGAGGTGCGTCAGGCCGTGAGTGAGGGGATCGCCACCTTGGCGAATCGTACTGAATTCAAGGATCGCGCCGCGATGAGGGCGAGCATCGCCGAAGTGCTCTCCGAACGCGCCCAGCGCGATGAGAGTGTCCGCGTCCGGGCAGCGTCGCTGCGTGGCCTGGGCTCGATGGGGGCGGTGGAGTACGTCCCGGTGGTGCTCGCCGCGCTCGATCTTCCCTCGCAGCACGATCAGATCCGGCAGGCCGCCCTGCAGGCGTTGGCCGATCTGGCCCCGCCCGAGGGGCTCTCACAGTCGTTGCGTCTGGCACAACCGGGCACCGATTCACGCACCAGGGCCATCGCGATCGAAGCCGCGTCACGGATGGCCTCACAGGATCCCGAGGCGGCCTTCAACGCGCTGGCGCCGCTCTTGAACGACCGCGAATCCCGCACGCGCCGGGCCGCGGGGCAGGCCCTGTCGACGCTGGGCGACGCTCGCTGCGTGGGTGTGCTCGAGGCCCACCTCGCCACGCGCCGCACCAGCGAACTCAAGGAAGAAGTCTCACGCTGGATCGCCCAGGCGCAGGCGACACAGCCCAAGCCTCGTTAAGACCCGTCGGTCATAGTCAAGGCTCGTGGCTCAACCCCGGGCGGCGGTTCGACGCACAAAGGCCTCGTACTGCTCGGGCGTATCGATGCCGACGCTGGCGCAGTCGTAACGGGCCACGCCGATGCGATACCCGTGCTCGAGCACACGCAGTTGCTCGAGCGATTCGGTGCGCTCCAGGGGCGTCGGCGGTAGCGTCGCATACAGCCGCAGGAAGCCCACGCTGTAGACATACAACCCCACGTGACGCAGGGGTGAGGCGGCCTCGGCTCCCGCGCGGGGGTAGGGGATCGGCGCCCGTGAAAAGTAGAGCGCGGTCCCATCGGGGCGGATGACCACCTTCACGATGTTGGGGTCGGCGGGGTCTTCGCCCGCAAGGAAGGCCGATGCCACGGTCCCGACCTCGATCCCGCCGCGCTGGGCCACGCCGATCGCCGCGTCGATCGCCCCGGCGTCGAGTTCGGGTTCATCCCCCTGGATGTTGACGACCAGATCATCGTGGGCCAGACCCAATACGGCCGAGGCCTCGGCCAGTCGTGAAGTGCCGTTGGAGTGCACGGGCGAGGTCATGACGCACAGCCCGCCGAAACCCACGACCACGCCGCGCACGCGATCGTCATCAGTGGCGATCACCAGCCGCGAAAGACGCGTGGCCTTCGAGGCGCACTCCCATACGTGGCGGATCAGCGGCTTGCCGGTCTTATCCGCCAGCACCTTCCCGGGAAAACGGGTCGAGCCCAGACGCGCGGGGATGATGCCGACCACTTCGGGGGAAGACATGCGAGGCTCAGCCCTGACGGGCGGCACGCAACTCGCCCGTAAGTTTCTTGATCCCGTCGCGCCGGGCGCGGATGTCGCGATAGCCGATCTGCTCGACCGCGATCGAGGCGGCAAGTTTTTCCGCCTCCTCAGCCGTGCTCAGATCGCGCGTCTCGGTCGCCCTCGTCTGCAGCGCGCTCATCAGGTGGTAACGCAGTTCGAGCGACTGATCGCTGGAGAGTTCGCGCGACTCAAGCGCCCTGCGGAAGGTCTCGATCGCCTCGTCCATCCACCCCTGACGCGCGAACGATTGCCCCAGCATCAGCAGCGACGCCGTTCGGTTCTTGGGGTCGCTCTGCGCCTCCTGGAACAGCTCGATGGCCCGCTCGTTCTGCCCGGCGGCGAAGCATCGCTTGCCAAGCTCGAACTTGCGCAACAAGTCGGTGGGATAGTTCTCGACCCGCAGCGTGAACTCGTCAAGTTCCAGCTTGAGCAGATCGGCCTCGGCCTGCTCGGACATGCGGGCGACCATGTCGTCCCCGCCCGATTCTTCGAGCATCTTGCGCAGGTCACCCGCCTGGCGCTTCTTCTGGCGGATTCGGATGTCGCCCGCAAACTCGCGGAAGCGGAACTGCTTGGTGTCGCGGTAGGCCTTGGTATAGACCGCGTACGCCGCCTCTTCGTCGGTGGGCGTGCCCCGCTCGAGGTACAACTTCGCCAGTTTCTCGATCGAGGGCAGATCCTGCGGATGCGCCGCGAGTTTCTCTTTCGCCTCCACGATCAATCGGTCGATCGTCTCCTCGGTCTTGACGATGCGGTCGGCATCCTCGAGCTGACGTTGCTTGTCCGCATCGCGGATGTTCGCGCGGAAGCCGCCCTCCTGCCCCGCATTGGCATAGCCCCCGCGGGCCATGGTCGCCTGGGCCGCCAGGGCACGGATGCGGGCCGACATTTCCCCGTCGGTCGGGTCGACCTTGTACGCGTGCTCCGCCGCCAGCACAGCCTTGTCGAAGGCCCCCGCCTTCTCAAAGCCCTGCGACAGCCGCGCGAGCAGGTCCTTGCGCACGCGCTTGTCGGCCAGAACTCGCGCCGCCGCGATCTCGCCGATCCGCAGCACCGGGGCCTTCATCCCCTGGCCCAGCTTCGCCGCGGCTTCCATCGCCCGCACGGCAAGAACCGCGTCATCCGGCTTCTGGCCCCACTCGACCAGAGAGGCCAGGTAGCGGTCGACATCACCCTTGCCCGAGACGCTCTTGACGATCTCCTTGCCCACGCCCTTCTTGCCCCCGCCCTCCTGCATGAAGGAGGCGATGGAGACAAAGAACCCCTCGAGCCCCGTCATGCTCGACGGATCTCGGCGCAGCCCACTCAGCCACGACTGAATGGCATACTCATAGTTCGCCGTGTCGTGGACGGTCTTCGCATGGGCGAAGAACCGGGCGGCCTTCTCGGGCGAGAATCCCGCCGCGTCGTCCGGACCGCTCGCCGCTTCTTCGGGCTCGTTCTTCTTCCCAAACAATGCCAAGGCGCTTCCCTCGTGGTTCGTGTGTCCAAAGCGCGGCGTCATGCCGTCGCCAAATCCCCGCGTCGGGCATTCGCCCCCGGGGGCGGGCATTGTAGGAAGAACCCACGTTCCCTGCTTCCCGGCTCGCCCCATACGATGGCCCGATGCCCGTCGATCCATCCTCTTTACGAGTTCGCCTCTACCCCGACCCCATCCTGCGCACCAAGGCCCGGGAACTCGCGGGAGTCACCGATGAAGTCATCGCCGTCGCCCGACGCATGATCGACCTCATGCGCGCACACGACGGCATCGGTCTCGCCGCGCCCCAGGTCGGCCTCGATTGGCGGCTGTTCGTCCTCGATGTTCCCCCGGGCGAACGCCGCTCCACCGAAGGCCCAAACCCCACCGCCTCGCGCGGCGTGGTTGTCTACATCAACCCCGTCCTCTCGGCCCCCGCCGGCGGGCTCGAACCCTACGAAGAAGGCTGCCTCAGCCTCCCGGGCATCCGCGGCGACGTCCTCCGCCCCCCCACCATCACCATCAGCGCCACCGGGCTCGATGGCAAGCCCTTCACCCAGACCGGCTCGGGCCTGCTCGCACGCTGCTGGCAGCACGAGATGGACCACCTCGACGGCGTGCTCATCCTCGACAAGATGCTCCCCGTCTTCCGCCTCAAAAACCGCCAAGCCATCCGCGACCTCGAGGAGAGCGTGTAGCGTGCCCACGCGCGCCCCCCGCATGAAGATCGCCTTCCTCGGCTCGGGCGCTTTCGGGCTCCCCTCGCTCGAAGCCCTCGCGCAGCATCACACCATCGTCGGCGTCGTCTCGCAGCCCGACAAACCCGCGGGGCGCGGCGGCGAACTCACCCCCACGCCCATCAGCCGCTTCGCCGCGCTCGAACTTGGCAGCGTGCCGCTCCTCCGCCCCGAGCGCGTCAACACGCCCGACCTGATCCGCACGATCCACGCCTGGAACGCCGACGCCTGGGTCGTCATCGCCTTTGGGCAGAAACTCTCGCCCGCGCTGCTGGCGGGGCCGCCCGCGATGAACCTGCACGCCTCGCTCCTGCCGCGCTGGCGCGGGGCCGCCCCGATCAACCACGCCATGCTCGGGGGCGACGCCGTCACGGGCAACAGCGTCATCACGCTCGCCGACAAAATGGACGCGGGCCTCATCCTCGCCCAGTCGCGGCGCGAAGTCGAACACACCCAGACCGCCGGCGAACTGCACGACCTTCTCGCCGCCGACGGCCCCACCCTGCTCGATGAAGTCCTCGCCCGCGTCGCGCTCGAGGGCCTGAGCGGCCAGGCCCAGGACGAAACGCTCGTCACCCTCGCCCCCAAACTCTCCAAGGCCGATGCGTGGGTCGATTTCACCCAACCCGCCGAGGACTGCCGCCGACGCATCAACGCCCTCACGCCCTGGCCCGGGGTCGCGGTCGCCCTCGACGCCGCCCCGCTGAAACTGCTGCGGGCCGCGACCCAACCACAGGGTGATGACACCCCCGCCGCCGCATGTTCGTCGGCACGGGCCGACGCCCCCCCGGGCACGCTCATCGACATCGAGCGCGGCTGGGTCGCGTGCGGTTCGGGCTCGCGCCTGCGCC
>JABWBB010000038.1 GCA_013360675.1 Phycisphaerales bacterium
CTCCGGCGTGCCGAACTCGACCGGGCCTTGCGCGATGTCGAGCGCTACACGCAGCTCGACACCCGCGGCTCGGCTTCCGCCCAGGAAGTCGACACCGCCCGCACCGCGCAGGCCCTGGCCGCCGCCCGTCTCGTCGAGGCCGAGGGATCGCTCGCGCAGGCTCAGGCGCGGCTCGAGGCCTCTCGCCTGCGTCTGGCCGAGATGACGATCCTTGCCCCCTTTGACGCGCGCGTCGTTCGCAAGCGCACCGAGGTGGGGCAGTGGGTGGCCATCGGCGCGCCCGTGGCCGACGTGCTCGCGCTCGATCAACTCGAAGCACGCCTGGACGTGCCCGAGTCCATCGCGATCGGGCTGGTCGAGCAGGTATCACTGGCCCGTGTCCGCGCCCGGGCCGCGGGCGACGAGATCGAGGGCCCCGTCGTGGCAATCATGCCCGAGGTGGACGCCCTCTCGCGCCTGGTCCCCGTGCGCGTGCTCATCAAGAATGAGAGCGAGCGCCTCCGCCCGGGCATGGCGATCGTCGGGCTCGTGCGCACGGGCTCGGCGGAGCAGGGCCTGACCGTCTCAAAGGACGCGATCCTCCGCGACGACGCGGGCGAGTTTCTCTTCATGGAGGCCGGCGGCGTCGCCGTCCCCGTCCGCGTCCGCACGCTCTTCGCCCTGCGCGAGCGCGTGGTGATCCAAGGCGAAATACCCCCGGGCGCGATGATTGTTGTCGGCGGGAACGAGCGGCTCTTCCCGGGCCGCCCCCTCATGGACATGAACGCCTCGCCCCGCCGAGAGGAATGACTCCCCTATGGATCTGATCCGCTGGTCGATGAATCGCCCGGTCTCCGTCGCCGTCGGCGTGCTGCTGGTCGTCGTCTTTGGCCTGATCGGGCTGACGGCGATCCCCGTGCAGCTCACGCCCGCGGTCGATCGCGAGATCGTCACGGTCACCACGAACTGGGCCGGGCGCTCGCCGCAGGAGGTGGTCGACGAGATCACCCGCGAGCAGGAGAAACGCCTCAAGAACGTGCGCAACCTGCGCACGATGAAGTCGGTCAGCCGCGAGGGGCAGAGCGAGATCACGCTCGAGTTCTACCTCGGCGCCGATCTGACGCGGGCGCTGCAGGAGGTCTCCGACGCGCTGCGCCAGGTGCCCGACTATCCCGAGGGCGTGGACCAGCCGGTGATCAAGTCCGCCGAGGGAAGCCCCGAGAACGCCATCGCGTGGGGCATCATCGATCTCGATCCCGCCTTCGCCGCCCAGCACCCCGACTTCGACATCACGACCATCTACGACGCGCTCGATGACGACATGCGCCCCATGCTCGAACGCATCGACGGCGTGGCCGAGGTCAACATCTACGGCGGACGCGAGCGCGAGGTCCGCGTGCTGCTCGACCCCACCGCCCTGGCCCTGCGCGGGCTCAGCCACCAGCAGGTCATCGACGCCATCCGCGCCACCAACCGCAACATCTCGGCCGGCGCCATCGCCGAGGGCAAGCGCGATTACCGCGTCCGCGTCGTGGGCAAGTACACCGACACCGAGGCCCTGCTCGACACCATCGTCGCCTACCGCGATGCACGTCCCGTGCGCGTCCGCGACGTGGGCGCGGCGGAAATCGGGCACGTCAAGGCCTCGGGCTTTGTCCGCTCGCTCGGCACGCCATGCCTGGCCTTCAACGTCATCCGACAGGCCAACGCCAACGTCGTGCGGGTCATGGAGGACGTGCGAGAGCGCATCCCCGTCATCGCCGAGGAAGTCCTTCCCCGCGTCGATCCCGAGGTCGGCAAACATCTGCGCATCCGCCAGGTCTACGACGAAACCGTCTATATCGATGCCGCGATCGACCTGGTCTTGTCGAACCTCAAGGTGGGCGGGCTGCTCGCCGTGCTCGCGCTGCTGATCTTCCTGCGATCGCTGCGCAGCACGCTGGTGATCTCGCTGGCCATCCCCGTCAGCGTGATCGGCACCTTCCTGGTAATGCTCATGACGGGGCGCACGCTGAACGTGATCTCGCTGGCAGGGCTGGCCTTCTCGACGGGCATGGTGGTGGATAACGCCATCGTCGTGCTCGAGAACATCGACCGCCGACGCAAGGCCGGCGACCCCCCGCTCGAGGCCGTGTATCGCGGGGCGCGCGAGGTGTGGGGGGCGATCCTCGCGGGCACGCTGACAACCGTCGCCGTCTTCGCGCCGATCCTCACGGTGCGCGAAGAAGCCGGGCAGATCTTCTTCGACCTCACGCTGGCGCTGTGCGTGTCGGTGCTGCTCTCGCTGACGGTCGCGCTGACGGTGATCCCCGCAGGGGCGGCGATCGTCGCCCGCCTGCCGGGCGCATCCCGCGAGAACGGAAGCCGCCCGTCGCGGCTGCTCGAAGCAATCAAGGGTCTATTCGGCCTGGCGGCGCTGGGCACAATGGTGACCAACGCATTCGCCGCCCTGCTCGCGTGGCTGGCCGAGGGGTGGCGGGCCTGGACGCTCCGTCCGCTGCTGATCGTGCTGCTGACGGGTGCGAGCCTCATCGTCGCCGTGCGCCTCATGCCCCCGCTCGATTACCTCCCCCCGGGCAACCGCAACCTGGTCTTCGGCGGGCTGCTCATCCCCCCGGGGCTGTCGCAGGGCGAGCAGACGCGTTACGCCGAGACGATCGAATCGCGCGTGGTCGATTACATCCGGGCGACGCGCGACCCCTCGCTCCTCGCCTCGCTGCCGCCCATCCCAAGATTCGACAAGCCTGGCGCGGTCTTCGAGCCCGTCGGCGTCGAGAACTTCTTCATCGGCGCCTTCCAGGGGGGAATGTTCGTCGGCGCCGTCTCGGCCGACCCGCAACGCGTGATCCCCGTGGGCAACCTTCTCACCGGCGCGATGAACGGCATGCCCGATGCCTTCGGCGGCGCGGCCCAATCCTCCATCTTCGGCGGGCTGGGCGGGGGCAACCAGATCCAGGTCGAGATCAGCGGACCCACGCTCGCACGCGTCGTCGCCGCCGCCGGCATGACCTTCGGGCTCGCCGCGGGCGAATACGGCTATGGCAACGTCCAGCCCAACCCGTCCAACTTCAACCTCTCGCAGCCCGAGTGGCAGGTCCGCCTCAGCCGCACCGGACGCGAACTGGGCCTGCGCACCGAAGACCTGGGCGTGGCCGTTCGCTCGCTCGTCGACGGCGCCCTCGCGGGCGAGTTCCAGATCGGCGCACGCACAGTCGACATCAAGGTGCTCCCGACGTCGGGCAAGCTCGACGCCAAGGAAGAGCTCGCCTCCATCCCCATCGCGATTCCCAACGCGCAGATCGTCCCATTGAGCAGTGTCGCCACGCTGACTCCCTCGCTCGCCCCGCAGGAAGTCCGGCGCGTCGAAGAACTCCCCACCGTCACCATCCAGATCACGCCCCCGCAGGGCAAACCCCTGCAGGAACTGATGGAAGAAATCGACACGCGCATCATCGGTCCGGCGCGACAGGCCGGACTGATCGATTCCTCCATGCGCGTCCGTATGGAAGGCTCCGCGGCGAAACTCGACGACGTGCGCCATTCGCTGCTCGGCGGCAAGCCCAAGGTCGGTCCCAAGGATTGGTGGCAGCGGCTCCTCGACCAGGCCGCCCTAGGGGTCGCAGGCGCGGGGCTTCTCGGGGCGGCGTTCGTCATCGCTCGCGCGCTCAAGCGCCGTCGCTTTGATTTCTTCCCGGGCGCCATCGGGCTGCTGCTGCTGGGCCTGGTGATCGCCGGTCTGCTCACGGGTATCGCGACCCATCCGCAACTGGTCATGGCCCGCTTCGGCTGGACGCTGATGGTTTCATACCTGCTGATGGCGGCGCTCTTTGAGAGTTTCCTCTACCCGCTGGTCATCATGTTCAGCGTTCCCTTCGGGCTGGTGGGGGGGTTCGCCGCCCTGCGCATCGCGCACGACATCACCCTGCGCAACCCCAACATCGCTCCACAGCAACTCGACGTGCTGACGATGATCGGCTTTGTCATCCTCGTGGGCATCGTTGTCAACAACGCCATCCTGATCGTCGAACAGGCGCGCATCTTCATGGGGCATGTCCCCAGCCTGACGCCCGCCGACGGGCCTCTCCCCTCGCACCGCGCCATCGCCCAATCCGTGCGCACACGCGTGCGCCCGATCTTCATGACGACCTTCACCACCATCGCCGGCAGCCTGCCTCTGGTCATCGCCCCGGGCGCGGGCTCCGAGATGTACCGCGGGTTGGGCGCTGTTGTCATCGGCGGGCTGCTGGTCTCAACCCTCTTCACGCTGGTCCTCGTGCCGCTGGTCTTTTCGCTGGTCATGGACCTGCGCGACAGCGCCGCACTTGCGCTGCGACCGGGCGCAACGCCCACCCAGGCCGCGGCATGACGTGCACGATGCGATGAATTCAAATCCGGTTTACTGGGGCAGCTCGACCGGGGGCTCGTCCGCCGGCTTGGCCGGTTCGACGGGCTTGGGCGCAGGAACGCTCAGCGCGGGGGCCGCTGGTTGTGTCGGTTGTGCAGCCGCGGGTGTTGGCGTGGGCGTGGGTTTCTTCTCGGCCTTGGGCTGGGGGGGCTCGGGGGGCTGGGGCGGAACATAGCCGCCCGCTCCGTAGCCGCCGGCCCACGCCGCGCTGGCCAGTTCGGGCCCTTTGCGGATCGATCCTTCCAGACGCCGGCCCGATGCGGGCGGGACGACGATCTGGTTCTCCAGATTGTTCGTGTTCGAGCCCAGGGACATCAGCGACCATCGCATCAAGTCCCACCCTTGGGCCTCGGTCTTGCTCGAGGAGTCGACGAACCGTACGACCAGTTGCTGGCCCACGGGCACCTCGACGGTCCAGATCACCTCGCCCGTCCATGTGTTGCGGAGCGCGACGGTCTGGGCCATGTTGGGCGTGCTGACATAGGTGTAGCGGTCTTCAGACATGCCGCGGCCGCCCGGACGGTTGCCCAGCATCGAGCAGCCCTGGGCCGCCGCCAGCATCGCGACCGAACCCGCCACAATCAGAAGTCGTGTCTTCGTCGCCATGCCTGTGCTCCAGCGTCCCCGGGTGAGGGGGTTTGAGTCAGTTATACGCCCCTTGGGGGTGGGCCTCACTCTATCGACCTGTACGCCACCCCTCCCGCACGGGTTTTCGCACTCGATTCGTGGTTCGCCCCACCGATCTACAGTCCTGCTTCCGATGGCCACCATCGATCATCATCCTAACACCCCCCGCATGCGGATCGGGCACGGCTACGACTTGCACCGGCTCGAACCCCTGCCCCCCCACGGGAACGGCCGCCCGCTGGTGCTGGGTGGGGTGCGACTGGAGCACGATCGAGGCCCGGTTGCGCACTCCGACGGCGACGCAGTGCTGCACGCGATCACCGACGCGCTTCTGGGGGCCCTGAGCGAACCGGACATCGGCCAACTCTTCCCCGACACCGACCCTCGCCACGAGTCGCAGGATTCATCAATCTTCCTGGCCGAGGCCGCCTCGCGTGTGCGCAAGGCCGGATACCTGCTGGCGAATCTCGACGCGACGGTGATCCTCGAGCGTCCGAAACTCGCCCCCCACAAGGACGAAATGCGCCGCACGATCGCTCGCCTGCTGGGCGTGGGGATCGACAGGGTGAACCTCAAGGGCAAGACCCACGAGCGCGTCGACGCGGTGGGGGAGGGCCGGGCCGTCGAGGTCCATTGCGTCTGCCTGCTCGTGGCGCAGTAGCGCCGCGTGTGGTGGGCTCGGCTACGGGGCTGGACGCGACTCTTCGGCCCGGCGCATCAATCGTCGCTTGAGCGCGAGGCTCAACAATCGGTCTGCGGTGCGAGGAAAGATCGTCGCCAGGCCCATCGCGGTACGCATGCTCGTGCTCGTCCAGACCTCGCCGCGCGGGCGGCGCAGGCAGGCGACGACGGCGTCGGCGACGCGCTCGGGGGGTTGCATGATGGCCAGCCGCTTGCGCATGTTCTGGCCGGTCGGATCACTGCGCCGGTCGGTCTCATCAAAGAATTCGGTGCGGGTCCGGATCGGATGAACACTTGACACGTAAATCCCCGAGCCGGCGAGTTCGAGACGCATCGCGCGGCTGATATGGTCCTGGGCCGCCTTGGTCGCCGAGTACGCCCCGAAATAGGGCATGGCGATCTTCGAGAGACAACTTGAGCACGCAAGCAGGTGCCCGTCACCCCGGGCGCGGAGCACGGGGAGGGCGGCGTGGTAGAGCCGCACGGTTCCCCAGAAGTTCACCTCGAAGATCTCGCGGAGCTGTTCGGGGGTTGAATGCTCGATGCCGCATTCGAATCCGAAGCCAGCGTTAGCGAACACGGCGTAGATCGGCCCGAACCGTGCGCACGACTCATTGATCAATCGCGTGCAGTCGTAATCTTTGGCCACGTCGCACACGAGGGCCACAGCCTTGCCACCCTGGTTGATGATCGTGGCCTCGGCTTCGCGCAGGCGATCGAGCCTGCGTGCCGCGAGGATCACGGGCATCCCGGCCTGTGCACAGGCAAAGGCGGTGGCCAGCCCGATCCCGCTGCTCGCGCCGGTGATGACGATGGGTTTGCCGCGAAGGTCGATGGGCACGAGGGCTCCTTATTCGATGATGGCGGCCCCGCCGCGTGGCCCGCGCTCCATCAGCCAGCGAGGCTCGGGCAGGCGCAGCACCCACGCCATCGCGAAGTACGCCCCCGCGCCAGCGACGACCAGCGCCGCCAGTCGCACCAGGTGCCCGCTCCACGTGGCGGCCTGGCCGAGCATCAGCCCCGCCACGACGATGAGCCCGATCATGACGGCGCACGCGATCAGCAGGCGCGCCACGCCGATCCTTGTCTCGCGATCAAAGACCACAAGGCCCAATCGCCGGCGCGAGAGCACGATCAGCACCAGTGTCTGCACGCTCGCCGAGATCGCGGTCGACCAGGCCAGCCCCGCCTCGCGCAGGGGCCAGATCAGGGCGAAGTTGAGCGCGAGATTGAAACCGACCATCGCCATCGCCACGCGCATGGGCGTGTGGGTATCGCCCTGGGCGTAGAACGCCCGCGTCAGCACGTGGTTGAGCGAGTAGGCCCAGATCGCCGGGGCGAACCCTCCCAAGACCGCCGCCGAACGCAGCACGCCCTCGTCGGAGAATGAATACTTCCCGCCCCCGCCGAAGATCACGGCGCAGACGTCCTCGCGGACGAGCAGCATCCCCGCGCTGGCGGGCAGGCCGATGAAGAGCGACAGGCGCACGCCCCGGCGCAGCATCGATGCAAACGCGTCGCCATCGCCCGCGGCCCGGGCCAGCAGCGGGAAGATCGCCGTCGCCACCGCGATGCCGAACACGCCCAGCGGGAACTGATAGATCGTTTGCGTATAGCCCAGCACGGCGTTGGATCGCTCGTCGAGCGTGACCGCAAACCCCAGCATCGTGGGCCCCACCCAGGTTGGCCACATCGCGATGAGCATGTCCATCGTGCTGTTGAGTTGGAGCGTGCCCAGGCCGAGCATGACGGGCACGAAGCGGCGCAGCACGACCCGCCCGCTCTCCTTCGCGTCGTCAAAGGCCCGGCGCCAGCGCACCAGCCCGCGCAAGGCCCAGAGCGACCAGAAGACCTGCGCCAGGCTCGCCGCCACCGCCGCCGTCCCCACGCTGTACGCCGCGATCGTCGCATCGGCGCTGATGCCCAGGAAGAAGGCCAGACCCGCGGCGATCTGGAAGACATTGAGCAGGATCGGCGCCGCCGCCGGCACGCCGAACTTCCCGTGCACCTGAAGCACCCCCGCGAGCATCGCGGTCGAGCAGACCAGCGGCATCATCGGGAGCATCAGCATCACCAGGCGGATCGAGAGGCCCAGATCCTCCCCGTGCGGGAAGAGCAGCCGCACGAACAACGCCGCCTCGATCAGCAGCGTGATCGAGCCCGTCGCGAGCATCAGCAGCCACAGGATCAGCGAGGCCAGCTGCGCCGCGGCGTCGGGGCTTTTCGCGCGCAGCGTGGTGTATTCGGGGATGAACGCCGCCGAGAGCGCCCCCTCGCCAAAGAGCCGCCGGAAGAGATTGGGAAAGGCATAGGCCGCCCGGAATGCCGACCCGAGCACGTCATCGCCAAAGAGGCGGGCCGTCACGATGTCGCGGGCCAGGCCGGTGAAACGGGAGAGGAGCGTGACGCCCGAGATGACGCGCACGGCGGCGGCGAGCGCCCCCGAGTCGGGTGTCCGTAGCGGCGTCGCGTCCGTGCGTTCGTCGTTCACGCGGTCGAGCCTATCACGCCAGCGTGCGCCACGCCTGATACCCGATGAACGCGGCATAGATCGACAGCAGCACCAGCCCCTCGGCCCGTGACAGCCGCACCTCCTGCAGCCGCCGGTTGATCACCAGGCTCGTCAGCGTCACCGTCAGACCCAGCAGCAGCATCGTCCCCAGCGGGATGAGCGCCTCGCTGGGCAGGCGGTGGGGCTGGATGATCGCCGCCACGCCATAGATGCACCCCAGATTGAAGACGCACGACCCGACGATGTTGCCCACGGCGAGGTCGGTGTGCCCACGCGTGACGGCCATGATGGTCGTCGCCAGTTCGGGCAGGGTCGTTCCGATCGCGACGATCGTCACCCCGATGAGCATGTTCGAGACGCCCAGGCGCGTGGCGATGGCCACCGCCGCGTCCGCCGCCAGGTTGCCCCCGAAGCCCAGCATCCCCGCCCCGATCAGGATAAAGACGACGCTGACCCAGAGCCGTCGCGACGAGGCGGCCTCGCGAGCCTCTTTGGATTGATCCGCCAGAGCCTTCTCGGCCCGCTGCTCATGCAGCCCCGCGCGGATCAGGATCACGCTGTAGCCCACGAATGCGGCGAGGAGCACGAACCCCTCCCAGCGGGCGAACGCACCCGGCAGCACGCCGCCGCCCTCGTTAGGGCCGATCGCCGCCAGCAGCGGGAGAAGCACCATGAATCCGAGCATCACGGGCAGTTCGCGCGCGATGATGAGCGACCGTATGGGCAGCGACCGGAGCAACGACGCCACGCCCAGGATCAGCCCGATGTTGCAGATCGTCGCCCCGACGAGATTGCCAAAGACCAGCCCGGTGCGGCCCTCCGACGCGGCGATCGAGTTGAGCGAGAGTTCGGGCGCGCTGGTGCCCCACGCCACGACCGTCAGCCCGATGAGCAGCGGCGACACGCCCGCCCGGGCCGCGATGCCCACCGCCCCCTCGACCAGCGAACGCCCCCCCGCGAGGAGCAACGCGAGCCCGCCCAGCATCAGGCCGATCTCGGCCAGCGCGCTCATGGCTGGCCCCCGCGGCGGGCCCGCGCAAGCAGCGCCATCGCCCCGCAGGCCAGCGTGATCCCCAGCACATTACCGACCCAGTCGTCGAACGCGACATGCCGCCCGATCCCGGGCAGCCCCTGCGTGGTCTCGTCGAGCGTCGCATAGAGCATCGCTGCGATCCATGTCAGCGCGATGTTGCGCCACGAGAGCCACGCGCCGAAAAAGGCGCACAGCCCCAGCAGCAACGCCCACAGCCCAAAGGCCCCGATGTGGATCCACAGATCGGTGCGCGGCACGGGCCCGTCGATGGTCAGGTTGGGCCAGTGTGTCAGCGTGACCAGCGCCAGGGCATAGGCCAGAAACGCGGCCCGTGCCCACGGGCGCAGACGCTGGGCCACTGTCACGGAGCGACCTCGCCCATGCCTGTCACGATCGAGGCGGGCACCTCGACGATCGGGCTCTCGCGGCGAGCCAGGAGCGCGTCCCAGTCGCGGAGCAGCCCCGTCGCCAGGGCGGCGTAGTCCTCGGCCCCCGGCGCGCCAGGGGCGTACTCAAAGATCGTCTGCCCGAAACTCGGGCACTCGGCGAGTTTGATATTTCGGCGGATCGCTGGGCGCAGCACACGAGAGTACTTCCAGGGGGCATCACCCGCGCGGGCCTGCTCGAAGAAGCCCTCGAGATCCGCCACCACCTCGCGCGTGTGTGTGCTCGAGGTGTCGTGCATGCACAGCACCACGCCCGTGACGCGCAATCGCGGGTTGACGGCCTTGCTCACCAGACCGACGGTCTCGAGCAGCTTGCCCACGCCCTGCAGCGCGAGGTAGTGGGCTTGCATTGGCACGATGACCTCGCGCGCCGCCGCCAGGCCGTTGAGCGTCAGCAGCCCCAGCGACGGAGGGCAGTCGATCAGCACGAACTCGTACGCGCCGCCCAGGCGGGCCAGCGCGGCTTCGAGGCGCTTCTGGCGGTCGGAGGCGTTGCCCAGTTCGAGTTCCGCCGCGGCGAGGTCGGTCTGGCTGGGCAGCACGTCGAGGTTGTCGCTCCGCCGTGTGATGCACGACTGCGCGTCGGCGGTCGGGTCGAGCAGCACGTCATAGACACTGTGCTCGAGCTCGGCGGGGTCGATGCCCAGCGAGAGCGAGGCATGGGCCTGCGGGTCGAGATCGACGATGAGCGTGCGTCGCCCCGCGCGGGCCAATGCCGCGCCGAGGTTGACGGTGGTGGTGGTCTTGCCCACGCCGCCCTTCTGGTTCATGAGGGCGATGACGCGGGTAGGTTTGGCCTTCGCCTGCTGCATAAGCCCAGTATACGTCGGCGACGGCGGCGCTTAGCCCAGCATCCGCGCCAGGTAATGCCCCGTGTGGCTGCCCTTGGTCTGCGCGACCTGCTCGGGCGTGCCGCGGGCGACGACCCGTCCCCCGGCGTCGCCCCCCTCGGGGCCCAGGTCGATGAGCCAGTCGGCCCGCTTGATGACGTCGAGATTGTGCTCGATGACTACCAGCGTGTTGCCCCGCTCGGCCAGGCGATCAAAGACCGCGACCAACCGCCGGATGTCCTCGAAGTGCAGGCCCGTCGTCGGCTCGTCGAGGATGTAGAGCGTGTGCCCCGATGTGCCCTGCTCGCCCGCATCCTTGCCCAGTTCGGTCGCCAGTTTGATGCGCTGCGCCTCGCCCCCCGACAGCGTGGTGCTCGCCTGCCCCAACTGGATGTAATCGAGCCCCACGTCGTGCAGGCATTGCAAGAACTTGGCGATCTTCGGGTGGTTCTCGAAGAAGGCCAGCGACACCTCCACCGTCATGTCCAGCACATCCGCGATCGACTTGCCCCGGTACAGCACCTCGAGCGTCTCGCGGTTGTACCGCTTGCCGCGGCAGACCTCGCACTCGACGTACACATCCGGCAGGAAGTGCATCTCGATCTTCTTGAGCCCCTGCCCCTGGCAGGCCTCGCACCGCCCGCCCCCCGCCTCGGCCCGCACGTTGAAACTGAACCGACCGGGCTTGTACCCGCGGATCTTCGCCTCCTTCGTCTGCACAAAGACCCGGCGGATCTCGTCGAAGATGCCCGTATACGTCGCCGGGTTGCTGCGCGGCGTGCGCCCGATCGGGTTCTGGTCCACCTCGATCACCCGGTCCAGCGCCTTGGGCCACTTGAATGACTGGTGCGCCCCGGGAGTCAGACGTGTGCCCAGCAGGTGCTTTCGCGCGGCCTGCAGCAAAATGTCGTTCACCAGCGTGCTCTTTCCCGAGCCCGACACACCCGTCACGCAGACCACGCCACCCAGCGGGAAGGCCACGTCGATCGACTTGAGATTGTGCTCGCGCGCGCCCTTGACGACGATCGCGTTCTTCTCGCTGACACTGCGACGAGTCGCGGGCACCTCGATGCGTTTGCGCCCCGAGAGATAATCGCCCGTGAGCGAGCCCGCGGTGGCGCACACATCCGCGACGCTTCCCTGCGCGACGATCCGCCCGCCGTGCACGCCCGGCCCGGGGCCGATGTCCACAAGGTGGTCGGCGGCGCGGATCATGTCCTCGTCGTGCTCGACCACGATGACGGTGTTGCCGATATCGGCCAGGTGGCGCAGCGTCGCGATCAGGCGGTCGTTGTCGCGCTGGTGCAGCCCGATGGTCGGCTCATCGAGCACGTAGCACGCGCCCACCAGCCCGCTCCCCACCTGGCTCGCCAGGCGGATGCGCTGCGCCTCGCCCCCCGACAGCGTCGATGTCCGCCGATCCAGCGACAGGTATTCGAGCCCAACCCCCGCCAGGAACCGCAGGCGGTTGTTGATCTCTTTCAGGATCGGAGCGGCGATTTCCCGCCCTTCGCTGGTCAGCGCCAGCCCAGCGATGAACGCCTGCGCATCGGGGATGGTCAGGCGCGATAACTCGGCGACGTTGAGCATCGTGCCGTCCTGCGTCGGACGCCCGATCACGCTGCCCGTGCGCACGCGGTCGAGATCGGCCTTGTGCGAGCTGGTGAGCAGCACGTGCAGCGCCTCGATCTTGAGGCGGTCGCCGCAGCAGGCGGGGCAGGCCTTGTTCGACATGAACTGCCCGAGCCATTCCTTGACGCTGGTGTTCTCGGTGGTGGTCCACCACTGGGTCAGTTCGGGGATGACGCCGATCCACTTGCTCTTGGTCTTCTTCTTGTCCTCGGGGGTTGGGCCGTGCAGCAGCAACGTGCGCTGGGCGCTGGTCAGCGACGACAGCGGCGCCTCGAAGGGCACGTCAAAGGCCTTGCAGAACTTCTTGAGCCCGCGCGTGAACCAGGCCCGCACGGGGACATTCTTCGCATAGGCCTGGATCGCGCCCTCGCGCAGGCTCTTGGCTTCGTCGGGCACCACCAGCGCCTCGTCGAGTTCCAGCAGCGTCCCCAGCCCGCTGCACGCGGCGCACGCCCCGAAGGGCGAGTTGAACGAGAACAAGCGGGGCGAGAGTTCCTCCAGCGCCACCTCCGGGTGGTCCGGGTCGGCAAACTTGGTCGAGTACGACGTGTCCTTCCACGCCGCGGCTTCTTTCGCGCTTCCCTTGGCGTTGTCCTTCCCCGCGGCCTCGGTGCTGACGATCACCGACCCGCCCGACAGGCGCAGCGCCGCCTCGATGCTCTCGGCCAGACGCTGGCGAGAATCCGCCGCCGCCATCAGCCGATCGACCACCGCCTCGACATCGTGCTTCTCGTATCGCCCCAGCCCCAGGGGGTTCTCGCCCGGCTCCTTGAGCACCTCGCGCAGATCAACGATCGAGCCGTTGACGCGAGCCCGCGTCCATCCCTGCTGGGCGAGGTCCTCGAGCGTCTCGCGATGGAAGCCCTTCTTGCCTCGGAGCACCGGCGCGATCACCATGATCCGCGGCGGTTCGCCCTTCCCCGCCCCGCTCAGCACGGCCTCGACGATCTGCGAACTGCTCGTGGCGCTGATGGGCACGCCCGACCGGGCCGTGATCGTCCCGTCTTTTTTCGTCTTGGTCGGCGCCCACGAGCGCGGCGTGCCGCACCGCGCATAAAGCAATCGCAGGTAGTCATAAATCTCGGTCGTCGTCGCCACCGTCGAACGCGGGTTGCCCCCCGCCAGTCGCTGCTCGATCGCGATCGTCGGCGGGATCCCCTCGATCTCGTCCACGTCGGGCTTCTTCAACTGGTCGAGAAACTGGCGGGCATACGCCGAGAGGGACTCCATGTATTTGCGCTGCCCCTCGGCGAAGATCGTGTCGAAGGCCAGGCTGCTCTTCCCCGAGCCCGACAACCCCGTCATCACGATCAGCCGATCCCGCGGCAGTTCCAGGTCGATGTTCTTCAGGTTGTGCTCGCGAGCGCCGCGCACACGGATCACCCGCGGCGCCTCCGCCCGCTCGACCCCCTTGCTTGCCCCTCTCTTCGTCGTGACGACCTGTGCCAACACGCCTCCTCCTCGGCCCGGAGTACCGCGCCGACCTCGCGTCATGGTAGGCTTCTGTTCGTAGTCGAGGATCCGACGGCTATTGCGGTTGAGGCGTCGGTGCGGGAGTCACGGGGGTTGTGACCGCCGCGGGCTGTGCGCCGGGCTTCCCGAGATACGCCTGCTTGGCCTTGATCATGAGCCCGACCAGCACGCACCCCAGCGCGATCCCCATCAGGTACCACCCGAACCGGTCGATCGTGCGCTTCCAGTTGATGCCGTTCTTGGTCACGCCCCGATCCTACACACGCGCGGCGGCGGTGGGTTGCGCTTCGCCGCACTTCAGACAGCGCCCGTGCCCACGTCGCGCCCGCACTCGGGGCACTTGACGCCCTTGAGCGAGTAGCCACACGGGCACGCCGTGCGTCGATGAATCAGCACCTGGTGCGTGACCTCGAGGGTTGTCCATGAAGCGAGAAACGCGATGATGATCCATGTCAGCGTGGGAGTGTCCAAATCTCGATCCACCCAGAGCCAGTACAGGAGTGGTGTGCGGATGAGCACAAACGCAAACGCGAGCAGCCCGCACGCCGCAATCAGCAGCCAGTGACGCTTCGCCATCGGTTCGGCTCCTTGGGGCTAGCGACCCTTGCGGTTCTTCTTGACGCCGCCGCGACGCCCGGGTCGCCCCGCGCGGCTGCTGGTGGGCGATTCCAACTCGCTCTTGCGCACCTTGACCCCCGGGGTCATCTTCGAGCGCAGGCGGGCAGCCTGGTCGCGCAGCGCCGCCGCCTTTTCAAACTCCATCTTCTCGGCGGCCTCCAGCATCTCGGCCTCGATCTCGCGCAGCAACTCGCCCGCGTCGTATTCGGGCTCCTGCGAGCGGACGGCTTCGCGGGCCGTCCTTCGCGCCTTGAGTTCGATCTCCAGCCCGCGCCGGATCGCCTTCTTGATCGTCGCGGGCGTGATCCCGTGGGCGTCGTTGTACGCCGTCTGCTTGGCGCGACGACGCTGCGTCTCCTCGATCGCCCCCCGCATCGCCGGGGTCACCTTGTCGGCGTACATCACGACCTTGGCGTCCACATTGCGGGCCGCACGCCCCATCTGCTGGATCAGGCTCGTGGCCGAGCGCAGAAACCCCTCCTTGTCCGCGTCGAGGATGCACACCAGCGACACCTCGGGCAGGTCGAGCCCCTCGCGCAGCAGGTTGACCCCCACCAGCACGTCGAAGTTGCCCAGGCGCAGGTCGGTGAGGATCTCCATCCGTTCGAGCGTGTCGATGTCGCTGTGCAGATAGCGCACCCGCAGCCCGTGCCCGTCGAGAAACGCCGTCAGTTGCTCGCACAAACGCTTGGTCAGCGCCGTCACCAGCACGCGGTCGCCCCGTGCCGCCCGCTCGCGGCAGCGCGCCATCAGGTCCTCGATCTGCCCGTGCGTCGGGCGTACCTCGATCTCGGGGTCGAGCAGCCCGGTGGGGCGGATCACCTGCTCGGCGACCTCGCCCCCCGTCCGCGCCAGTTCATACGGCCCGGGGGTCGCGCTCACGAACATCACCTGGGGCACTACCGTCTCAAACTCCTCAAACCGAAGCGGGCGATTGTCGAGCGCACTGGGCAGGCGGAACCCGTGCTCGACCAGCACCTGCTTGCGGGCCCGGTCGCCGTTGTACATCGCGCGGATCTGCGGCAGCGTCACGTGGCTCTCGTCGATGATCAGCAGCCAGTCCTTCGCGCCGGGCGTGCTGCCGGGCGCATGATCGAAGTAATCCATCAGGCAATAGGGGCGCTCGCCGGGCTGGCGTCCGTCCATGAAGCGCGAGTAGTTCTCGATCCCCGGGCAGGCCCCCGTCTCGCGCAGCATCTCGAGGTCGAACTTGGTGCGCGAGACCAGGCGGTGGGCCTCGAGCAGCTTGCCCTGCGCTCGAAACTCGAGCGCCCGTGCCTCGAGTTCTTCGCTGATCCCCGCGAGGGCGGCCTCCATCTGCTCCTCGGGCATCACATAGTGGACCGCGGGGAAGAGGAAGACGCGTTTCTCCTGGGCCAGCACCTCGCCGCTGGTGGGCTCAACGAGATCGAGCCGGTCGATCTCGTCGCCGAAGAGTTCGATGCGCACGCAATAGGTCTCGTGCGCGGGCCACACCTCGATGGCATCGCCCCGCACGCGGAACTGGCCGCGCTTCCACTCGATCTCGGTGCGTTCATACTGCATGGCGGTGAGGCCCAGCAGAAAGGCCCGCCGGTCGAGCCGCTCGCCGCGCGTGATCGTCAGCACCTTCTCGCCATAGGCCTTGGGGCTTCCCAGCCCGAAGATGCACGACACGCTCGCCACGACCACCACATCGCGCCGGCTCAGCAGCGCGCTCGTGGCGGCCAGGCGCAACTGGTCCAGCTCGTCGTTGCGCGAACTGTCCTTCTCGATATAGATGTCCCGCGCGGGGATGTACGCCTCGGGCTGGTAGTAGTCGTAGTAACTCACGAAGTAGTTGACGCTGTTGTGCGGGAAGAACTCGCGCAGTTCCTCGAAGAGCTGCGCCGCCAGCGTCTTGTTGTGGCTGATGATCAGCGTCGGCTTGCCCGCCTTGGCGATCACGTTGGCCATCGTGAACGTCTTGCCCGTGCCCGTCGCCCCGAGCAGGCAGACGGCCTTCGCCCCTTCCGCGATCCCCGCCGTCAGGCGATCGATCGCCGCGGGCTGATCACCCATGGGCGAAAAGGGCGCAACGACTTCGAACGGGCGAGAGTCCACAAGTCCATCCTACGGCGTCGTGGCTGGTGCGCGGTACGTGACCCACGCCCCCGGCGCGATCGGGCCGGGCGTGATCACCCGCGTGTAGACCCTCGATTCGCCCGGGTGCGCATCCTGCAAGATGCGCTTGAATTCCAGCCCCGCAAACGAATCGCGGATCGTCGAGCAGGGCTTGGTGTATGTCGACACTTCGAGCACCACGCCCCCCTCAAACTCAAATCGCCCGCCGGGCGCGACCGTGCTCCAGTCGATGCCGGTGATGGTCAGGTTCTCGCCGACGCTGCCGGGCGCGATCGGGTGCCCCTCGCCCCGCAGGCGCTCGATCACGTCCAGCGAAAACAAGCAGACGGCTCGTTCGGGCCCGCCGTGATGCTTGGTGTCGTTCTGCGCATCGCCCGACAGGCCCGTCGCCGACACGGCCGCGCGGGGGACTGGCATTTTGGGCACGCCCCCGTTCGACACGCTGACCTGGTGCACCCGTCCGCGCACGCGATCCTGCCTTTCTCGTCCTTGTTCAGGCGGCCTGGTGACGCAGGCGTGCACCCACCTCACGCAGCGACAGCACGCGGCGTTCCACCGGCGGGTGCGTGGCGAACAGGTTCAGCACCGACGAGCCCGTCAGCGGCTCGACGATGAACAGGTTGTTCTGCGCCGGGTTCGGGTTGGCCATGGGGATCCGCTCCGACATCGCGGCGAGTTTCTGCAGCGCGCTGATCAACCCGTCGGCAGACCCCGCGATTGCCGCCCCATCAGCATCAGCCACAAACTCGCGGCTGCGGCTGATCATCGCCTTGATCACCGCCGCCCCGACCGCCGCCAGAATCACCGTCACGATCCCCACCAGCGGGTTGCCTCCCTCGCGATTGTTCCCGCCCCCCAGCAGCATGCCCCACTGGGCCAGGAAGGCCAGCACGCCCGCGATTGTCGCCGCGATGCACGAGATCAGCGTGTCGCGGTTCTTCACGTGGGCCAACTCGTGCGCCATCACCCCGCGCAACTCTTCCTTGTTCAGCAGCCGCAAGGCACCGACCGTGACGGCAACCGCCGCCTTGCTCGGCGAGCGCCCCGTCGCAAACGCGTTGGGGGCTTCCTGGGGGCAGATGTACACCCGCGGCATGGGCAGCCCCGCCCGCTGACGCAACTCATCCACCATCCGGACCAGTTCACCCTCGACCCCGCCATCCGCGATGGTGATTTCCTTCGCCTGCATCGCGGCCAGGGCGATCTTGTCCGAGAAGAAGAACGCCACCAGGTTCATCATCCCGCCCATCACCAGGGCGATCGTCATGCCGGGCATCCCCCAGCGCGACCCGACCACGACAAAGAGGGCCATGAGCCCGCCCAGCAACGCCGCCGTCTTAAGGTTGTTCACCGTCCGAACCATCGTGCGCATCCTCCTGATGTCCCACGCCATCCTTGGGAGTGGGGACGTCCAATTCGCCGTTCAGCGCAGAATTAATACGAACATTCTGCAAACAGCCTGGTACTCATTTTAAGGGTATGTCGCCCGCCCATCCCGGGTTCGTCAGCCCCGCCAGAACCGATCGGATTGCGAATATCCGCCATGTTCTCGGGCGCGATCGTACGCCGCAACACATGACGCAAATCTTTATCGGATCATTGTTTGCGTGGGCATAAGCGGTTCTCGGACCCGCATTGTCGGCACAGGCGTTACAGGCCGTCGTCGCGCGATCCAAATCAGCGTGAAGCAGTGATCCGGGGTCTCTCCAGTGGGCTGGTTGGGGTATGCTCCCCCCACGTTCGAGCGATTTGGGAGGGCGAGGAATCGTCCTGCCGCGGATTGGTGGATCCGCACTCGCAACCGAACGATCGACCCTGTGGTGGGAGTCGTACGCGTGCAAAGCAGAATGACGCCCCAGGCGTTCACCCTTCCTGTTCAGGTTCTGATCCGTGGCATTGCGCGCCGGGTCCTGATCGCGCTGGGGGCAACCCTGGTGATCGTGATGACCATCTGGTCGGCGATCCTGGTCAAGCAGTCGCGCGGGGCCGCCCCGCTCATGGCCGATCTGACCACCGTGCCCACGCCCGGGCACATCCCCGCGCCAGTCGCGCCCCTGGCATCGGTCCTGCACGTCGTCGAGGCCCCCGCCCCAGTGACGCCCTCGATCATCACCCCGGCTCCTGCCAAGCCCAAAGCCAAGATTGATCCGCTCACGATGGATGCCTCGGTGCGCTGGTTCAACGGGCGTGCCGTCCGCCCCGTGCGCAAGGTCTGGATGACCGTCACCGCCTATTCGCCCGACGCCCGCTCCTGCGGCGAGTCGGCCGACGGCATGACCGCCACGCTCCACTCGGTCACCACCAACGGGCACGCCCTGGTCGCCGCCGATCCGCGCGTCCTCCCCTATGGCAGCATGATCAGCGTCCCCGGCTATGACCTGCACCCGCGCACCAAGGAAGCCCGCATCGTCCCCGTGCTCGACTGCGGCGGGGCGATCAAGGGCAACCGCCTCGACGTGCTCATGCCCACCCACGAGCAGGCCCGCAAGTGGGGGGTCCGTCGTGTGCAGGTGACCATCTGGGGCTACGCCGACGGGTCACCCCGCGAGAACCCGCGCAAACTCCGCTAGCCCGCGACGCCCTATCGTCCCGCGCGATGCTCGCCGCCTCACGCCCGAGTCCCACGCGGCTCGAAGACCTGATCGATCCCGCGCTGGCGGCGCGCCTGGACCGCCTCGATCTGCTCTCGCGCAAACTGCTCAGCGGCAAACTCCCCGGCGAACGCCGCTCCAAGCGCCGCGGACGCAGCGTCGAGTTCGACGACTTTCGCACCTACGTCCCGGGCGACGACCTGCGCCACATCGACTGGAACGTCTACGCCCGCCTCGAGCGCCTCTTCATCAAGATCTTTCGCGAGGAAGAAGACCTTTCGCTCCACCTCATCGTCGATGCCTCGCCGTCGATGGAGGCGGGCACGCCGCAGAAACTCCACTTCGCCGCCCGGCTCGCGATGGCACTGGCCTACATCGGCCTGGTCAATCAGAACCGTGTGGCCCTCACGGTCTTTGGGCGTGGCGCGAGCGTGCAGCGACTGGCCCCCTGCCGCGGCAGGACCAACCTGCGCCGTGTGGCCGACGTGCTGCTGCGTGGTCTGGCCGCCCCCGGCGCTGGGCAGGCCACGCAGGACCCCGACGAGGTCTTCTCGCGCGTGATGCTCGCGCAGATCCCCGGGGCGCGCGGCATCGTCTGCCTGCTGTCGGATCTGCTGGCGCCCCGTGAGTGCGAGCGCGGCCTGAACTATCTTGGCGCCGCCTCGGCCTCGGGCATGGTCGATGCCTACGCCATCCAGGTTCTCTCGCCGGGCGAGATCGACCCGCGCCGCGACCGCGATTCCGGCCTGCTGGGCGACCTGCGCCTCACCGATGCCGAGACCTCGCTCGGCGCCGAGGTCACCGTCTCGCCCGCCAGCGTCGCCCACTATCTCAAGGAATCCGCGGCGTACCGCGAACGCCTCCGCGCCCGGTGCGCCTCGCGCGGCGTGGCCCACCTGGTGGTTGCCAGCGACGCACGCATCGACCAACTCGTCCTCTCGTCACTGCGCCAGGGCGGGCTGCTGCGCTAGCCGCGGCTTATTCCCCGCCCGTCAGTTTCGCGTGCAGTTCGTCGTCGATCCCCAGATACTCGCGCATGTGCTTGTCGTAGACGTTGGAATCCTCGTCGCGCGACAGGTCCAGGCGCAGTTCATTGATGACCTTGGTCCCCTGCGCGATCCAGGCGTCGAAGGTTTCCTTGGTGATATTCGCCGCGATCCACTCGCCCACGGGCCCGCGAAATGGTGGGCGGGTCATCTTGGTTCCGGGCCTGCCCGTCCGCCCGCACACAAACCCGCCCGACATGGCCGGCGTGCTCGCGGGGTCGGGGGCCTTGACCGTCGGCACCGGCTCGCCCAGTTTTGTGAGCATCGCCTCCATCGCCTGTTGCGGGAGGCGATCGCCACGCTCGGCGGCGGCTACGTACCCCCGCGTCAGGATCTCCGCCGCCTTCGACAGTTCCCCGGCCTTGATAAAGGCCTCGCCCCCCAGTTGATACGCTTTGCTCATCGCGGGGTTGATCGTGCAGCACCGGGCAAAGGCCTGGCCCGCATCGGCGAAGCGTTCGGCGTCGGAATAGGCCCGCCCCAGGCTGAACCAGGCCATGTCGTTGTTCGGGTCGGCCTCGGGGCGGACCATCGTCTCGAACTGGGCGATGCGCTGCGCGGTGTCCATGCTCAGAACATAGGCGCACGCGCCCCCGTCCCGCCCGCGCCGCCGGCCTCCAGCCCTGTGACCGCGTCGCACTTCGCCCGCCTCGGCGCGATAGGCTCAGGGCGTGTCCATGCCCACCCACGAACACCCCGGCCTGCTCGGCGTCGATCTCGCCGGGCTGGCCCTGCGCAACCCTGTGATCCTCGCCGCCGGCACCGCGGGCACGCTCGACGAACTGGGCGATGTGCTCGATCTCTCGAGAGTGGGGGGGCTGGTGACCAAATCGATCACGCCCCAGCCGCGCGACGGGAACAAGCCCTGGCGCGTGGCGCCGCTGCCCGCGGGCATGATCAACGCCGTGGGCCTGGCCAACATTGGTCTCGACGCCTTCGTGCGCGGCGTGGCCCCGCGCATCGGGGGCATGCCCACGCGCGTCATCGGATCGATCGCGGGCTTTTCGATCGACGACTACACCCGCGTCGCTGCCGCGTTCGATGCCATCGATAATCTCCACGCCGTCGAACTCAATGTCTCGTGCCCCAACGTGCACGGCGGGTGCGAGTTTGGCGCCGATCCGGCCCTCTTGGGCGAACTCGTCCGCGAGGTGCGCCGAGTGCTCCCACGCACGCGGTTGATCGTGAAACTCGCCCCCGTCGCCGTCGCCCGCCCGGGCATCGTCGATCTGGCGCGGGCGGCGATCGAGCCCCCGGGCTCGAGCCCCGCGGGGCCCAACGCCCGCCCCGGGGCTGATGCCCTCTCGCTCTGCAACACCATGCCCGCGATGGCCATCGACGTGCGCACGCGTCGTCCGAAGATCGGCAACGTCACGGGCGGGTTCTCCGGTCCCGGCGTGCACCCCGTCGCGGTGCGCCTGGTGCACGAGGTCTTCCGCGGCGTGGCCAAGGCTACGCGCACACCCCTGATCGGCGTCGGGGGCGTCATGACATGGGAAGACGCCGCCGAGTTCATCCTCGCGGGTGCGTCGGCGGTGCAGATGGGCACGGCCCTCTTCGCCGACCCGCGCAGCCCCCTGCGCGTGCTGCGCGGGATTGAGCGCTGGGTGCGCGATCAGCACGCCGCCTCGATCGGTGATCTCACCGGAAAGGTCGAGTTGCCATGACGCACGGCTTCATTCCGCGCTGCCTTGCCACGCTCGCCGCGTCGATCACGATGAGTGCTCACGTTGTTGGGGCGCAGGTCCCAGCGATGACCGAGCTCACGCCCGAAGTGGTGACTCCCGTCGCCGAGGCGCCCCAAGACATCTCGCACCTGCTCGCGCCCATCGTGCGGGGCAAGGCCACCCCGGGGATGGTGGCGTGTGTGATCCGGGGCGACGCGATCGTGATGATCGGGGCTGCGGGCGTGCGCCGCGCAGACAAGGACACGCCCGTCACGATCCACGACACGTTTCACCTGGGCTCGTGCACCAAGGCGATGACCGCGACGCTCTGCGCGATGCTCGTCGAGGACGGGCTGCTCGAGCGCACGACGACCCTCGCTCAGGCCTTCCCCGCGCACTTCGCCAACGACGCGCATAAACCATGGCGCGAGGTCACACTGGCGCACCTGCTGACCAACCGCGGCGGCGTGCCCGGCGCGCTCGATGCAGGCGGGCTCTGGGGGCGTCTGGGGCGTCACAAGGGCACGCCCGTCGAGGCCCGCGCACTGCTGCTCGAGGGCGTGCTCAAGCGTGACCCGGCGCACGCGCCAGGTCACTACGAATACTCCAACGCGGGCTTCGCCATCGCCGGGCACATGGCCGAGACGCGCACGGGCACTCCCTTCGAAACCCTTATGCAGGAACGCCTCTTCGCGCCGCTGGGCATCACGGGCGCGGGATTTGGCGCACCCGGCGTGGCGGGGGCGAACGACCAGCCCCGCGGGCACGCCGGCACCAAGCCCATCGAGCCCGGCCCTAACGCCGATAACCCGCCCGCGATCACCCCCGCGGGGCGTGTGCACATGCCCATGGCCCAGTGGGCCAAGTTTGTGTCGCTGCACCTGCGCGGCCATGCACAGAACCCCGCGCGCGAGTGCCGCCTGCTCAAGCCCGAGACCTTTGATTGGCTGCACACACCCGGCGAAGGGGCGGGTACGGCTTACGCCGCGGGGTGGATCGTGACCGAACGCCCCTGGGCCGACGGCGTCGTGCTGACGCACGCGGGCAGCAACACGATGTGGTATTGCGTGGCGTGGTTGGCGCCCCGGAAAGATCTGGGCGTGCTGGTCGCATGCAACGCTGGGGGAACAGAGGCGCAGAAGGCGTGCGATATCGCCGCTTCCCTCTTGATCCGTGATGCGATGAGCAGGCCCCAGGCCCCGTAGCCACCATTGACGGTTATTTGACCCATGAAAACCCGGCCGACGGATGGGCCGATGTCACATTGGGCACAAGGTACCAGTAGTTCAGACGGCCGCCCGTTGCCCGGCGTGTTTGAGCCAAGACGCAAGCAGGGCACTTTGAAAAACATTCGATAGGTAAGAACACGCGTCGCGACCGGGCGAGGGCCCGGACTGCCGGTGGACGTTGGGAGCATGCGTATTGAGTCAACAAGAGACCAACCCAGACGGCACCAACACGCCGGAGCGACGGCTCGCCGCCCTGGGCGCCAAGGCGCAGGACCTTCGCGAGAGCGAGATCCGATTCCGAGAACTGGCGGATGCCACCCCGGTGCTTCTCTGGGTCTGTGATCAGAACGCGGGAGGGGTTTTCTTCAATCGCGCCTACACCGAGTACACCGGCGCCTACACGAGCGAACTCCTCGGTCAGGGCTGGACCGAGTTCGTCCATCCGATGCATCGCGAGCGGGTGATCGCCAGCCGGCTTTACGCCATCGGACAGGTTCCGCGCCCGTTCGAGATTGAATACCAGTTGCGTCGCTCCGACGGCTCATATCGATGGATGCTCGGGCGAGGCTCGCCCCGCATCAGCCCCACGGGCGAGATGCTGGGGTATGTCGGCGGGTGCGTGGACATCACCGACCGCAAAGCCGCCGAGCAGGCCGCCGATTCGATCCGTAGTCAGCTCGAATCCTTTGTCCGTTTCGCACCCGCGGCGGTGGCCATGCTCGACCGCGACATGAACTATCTCGCCTACAGCAACCGCTGGCTGAGCGATCACGGGCTCGACGGACAGGACATCATCGGCCTGAGCCACTTCGACCTCTTCGCCAACGAGGCCGCCCACTGGCGCGCCGTTCAGGCCCGATGCCTGCAGGGGTTCGTCGAAAGCTCGGATGAAGACGCCTTCGATGACATGAACGGGCGGCGTCAGTGGTTGCGGTGGGAGGCTCGCCCCTGGGCCAACGCCGTCGGCGACATCGGCGGGATCATGCTCTTCACCGAGAACGTGACGCAGGAGGTCGAGTCCGACCGGATCCGACAGGCCACCGCCGACGTGCTGGAACGCCTCGCGTTCAATGCACCCCTCGTCGACGTGCTGGATCCGATTATCGCCTGCGCCGAGGGTTTGTTTCCTTCGCTGCGGGCCAGCGTGATGCTCTGCCGCGATGACCGGCTCTATGTCGCAGCGAGCCCCTCCATGCCCGAGGCGTACAACAAGGCCATTGACGGGCTTCTCATCGGGCCCGACGTGGGCAGCTGCGGATCCGCCGCCTATCACCGTTCCCGGATTGTCTCGGAGGATGTCACGCAGGATCCCCGCTGGGCGCCATTCCTCGATCTGGCCAGGGAACACCGCATCCGCGCCTGCTGGTCCGAGCCCATCTGCGCGGGATGGCTCAGCAGCGACACTGTCTGCCACAGGGTCATCGGCACGCTGGCGATGTACTACGACACGCCCCGCTCGCCCACCCGCGGACAGATTCGCACGATGCTCGAACTCTCACGCCTGATCGCCATCGCGATCGAGCGCACCGATGATGCGCAGCGCCTGCGCCAGACGCTGGCGGATCTCCAGCAGGCCCGCGAGGCCGCCGAGGCCGCCTGCCTTGCCAAGAGCGAGTTCCTGGCCAACATGAGCCATGAGATCCGCACGCCAATGAACGCGATCCTCGGTTTCGCGCAGATCATGGCCGAGGATGGGGACGAGACCTCCGCTCCCAAGCAACGTCTCGACGCCATCGCCACCATCCGCCGCAACGGCGAGCACCTGCTGGCGGTCGTCAACGACATCCTCGATCTCTCGAAGATTGAGGCGGGCAAGATGAGCGTCGATCTGCAGCCCACCAACCCCGTCCAGGTCACCGACGAGGTCGTAACGCTGCTGCAGGAACGGGCCCGCGGCAAGGGCATCTCTCTTGCCGTCAACGTGGAGGGCAAGATCCCCGCCACATTCGCCTGCGATGCGCTGCGTCTGCGTCAGATTCTCGTCAACCTCGTCGGCAACGCCGTCAAGTTCACCGAGGTGGGATCGGTCACGATCCACCTCTCGTGCGACATGAACAGCGCCAAGGGGCCGATTCTGCGGTTTGCCGTCCGTGATACGGGCATCGGCATGTCCGAGGCCCAGTCCGCCCGACTCTTCGATTCGTACCAGCAGGCCGACTCCACGGTGTCACGCCGCTTCGGCGGAACGGGGCTCGGGCTGCACATCTCCAAGCGCCTGGCCGAGATCCTCGGCGGGGACATCGAGGTTGCCTCCGAGTTCGGCATCGGCAGTCTCTTCACGCTCAGTCTCCCTGCGGGCGCGATCGCGCAGTCCCACCTGGTTGATGTCAGCGTCGCGCGGGCCACAAGCACCCCCGAGCCCGTGCAGGAGGACGTGTCGCCAAACTCGCTCGCGGGCATTCGTGTCCTCCTCGCCGAGGACGGCCCGGACAACCGCCGACTCATCACCCACCATCTCACCAAGGCCGGCGCACGCGTCATTACCGCGGGCAACGGCATCGAGGCTCTGGTCGCCCTGTGCGGAACGTCCGACGCCGACGCACCGCTCCTGGCTACGCCCCCCGTCGACGTCGTCCTCATGGACATGCAGATGCCCGAGATGGACGGCTACACGGCCACCGCCATCCTCCGCGCCCGCGGCTGCCGGCTGCCCATCGTGGCCATCACCGCCCACTCGATGCAGGGCGACCGCGAACGCTGTGTCGCGGCCGGCTGCAGCGAATACGCCACCAAGCCCATCGACCGTCTGACGCTGCTCGACCTTGTGTCGCGGTGCGCGGGGCGTCCGCCGCTGAAAAAGGCCGCCTAGGCCCCCACCTGCGTGGGCGCGCCCGCCCGCATCGTCGCCAGGCCCTGTCGCAGTGAGGGAGTCGCCCCGGGCGAGATCCGCCCGTCCTGATCCACCTGTTCGAAGCGCACGCTCACCCGCGTCGATACGCCGCGTTCCTGCATCGTCACGCCGTACAGCAGGTCGGCCCCCTGCATCGTCCGCTTGTTGTGCGTGATGATGATGAAGTGCGACAGATCGGTGAACTGACGCACCACCGTGTTGAACCGGCCCACGTTCCCCTCGTCGAGCGCGGCGTCCACTTCGTCCAGCACGCAGAAGCAGCTGGGCTTGCTCCGGAAGATTGACATCAGCAGCGCCACCGCCGTCAGCGTCTTCTCCCCGCCCGACAACTGGCTGATGCTCCGCGGCTCCTTGCCCGGGGGCTTGGCGATGACCTCGATCCCACTCTCGAGCAGGTCCACCTCGTCCGTCTCCACCTTGCGAACGCCATCAGGCGTTTCGATCTCCTTGATCAGCGGCATCAGGCGCACCTCCGCCTTGCCGCCGCCAAAGAGCCGCCGGAACATCCCCTGCTCGCCCCCGAAGTGCTCCTGGATCCGCGTGAAGATCTCTCCAAACCGCTGGCGGCTGGCCTCGTTGAGCTCCGTGATCAGCCGCTCGAGCTGCCCGCGCGCCTGGTCCAGGTCCGCCACCTGCCTTACCAGTTCATCATTCTGCTTGGCCAGGCCAGCTTCTTCCTCGATGCTGTCGAGGTTGACATGCCCGAGTTTCTTGAGCAGATCGCGCAGCGTGTCGATCCGCAGCGCCGCCTCGGGCGGGTCGATCCGCGTGACGCGCACGCCATCCTCGGGCGTGTCGCTCATCAGCGTGCGATAGTCCTCATATTCCACGCCCACATCCAGCGAGAGTTCCTCGCGGGCGCGGTCTTCGAGCGTCTCGCGCTTCACCTCGATCTCGCGCCGCGACACTTCCAGCGCGTGCCAGTCGCGCTCGAGGTGCCCCGCGTGCTCGCGGGCCGAGCCCACCCGCACCCCAAGGTCCTGCACCATCGCCGACGCCTGCTCGAGCGCGTCGCCCGCCTCGCTCACCAGGGACTCAAGCCGCGCCGCCTCTTCCGTGGCGTGCGCGATCTCCTGCGCGGCGACCTGCATCTGCGATCGGTGCTCCTCAAGCCGCGCCGAGGCCCGCTCGGCGTGGGCCGCGATATCTCTCGTCTGGCGCACGCACTCGTCGCGTTGCTGCTCGAGCCGAGAAACCTCCCGCCGCGACGTCCCCGCCTGTTCGGCCAGTCGCCCGACCTCGACCCGCCACTGCGTCAGCCGTTCGCCCGCCTCATGGGCCGTCTGCTCGATCCCGGCGATCGAGGCCTCGGCACTCGCCGCGGCCCCGGCCTCTTCGTCGTGCAGTCGTGACAGGCGTTCCGATCGCTCACGCAGTTGCTCGCGGTCCGCCTCGATCTTCATGGCGCGCTCGTGCAACTGGGCGACCTCGCCCGCCGCCGAACCCCGCTCGCGGGTCAGGCGTGCCGCATCCGCCTCGGCGCGTTCGAGCGCGGCCTGTGCCGCAACGCCCGCCCGTTGCTGCGTGAACATGAGCGTGCGGGCCTCTCCCGCCGCCGTCCCCAGGGCCGAGGCCTCTTCATCCGCCGCCGCCAGGTCGCTCCGCTG
>JABWBB010000075.1 GCA_013360675.1 Phycisphaerales bacterium
TTCGCGGACGCCCCCACGCTTCTCGCGGACGTCCCCCGCCGATGCGGGATCGCCCCCGGCCCGCCCGGGGAGGCCCGCCCGCGAATCGGGGATCCCCACGCGCCGAACGGGATGTCCCTCACAACGCCCGGGCCCTGGCCACGCTGTCCATCTCGCTCGTCCACACGGGGGGTGCCGGGGGGCGGCCGCCCCCGGCAGCTCATGCCATTTCGCCTTCGTCGGAATCGTCGATCGGCTCACTCGCGTCGGGGGTGTTGCCGCCTTTGGCCGGGGCGTCTGGCGGCTCGCCGTCCTTCTTCCACTTGTTGTAGACATACATGAACTGCTCGGCCAGACGCCGCTGAACCGGCTTGTTGCTGTCGGGGAACCACTGCGGGTTCTCAAAGTCGCCGGGCAAGTGCTTTTGAATGAGGGCGGCGAGAGCATCGAGGTCGTAGATCAACTTCATGTTCTTGAGCAGGTTCCCGTCGAGCTCGCCGACTCGCGGCAACACGTCCTCTTGGCCCCATGACCGAGGGGCCATCGCCTGCAAGAACAGGCCGATGTTTTTGGGATCCTTGGCGAAGACGGACGCGAGATGCGCCTGCACGGGCTCGCGGCCCTCGATGCGCCACCATTCGAACAGAAGTGATTGCTCCTGTGACACGTCCACATTGAACAGCGGCTCACCCGCCGTGGCTCGGGCCTTGATGCGCTCGACGAGCACCTGGCGGACCTCCTTGACCTCGTCCTTGGCAAGCGTGTTCCTGTCTGCTTTGTCCGGGTCGTCGGTCACATACAGCCAGCGGAGAACGACGCCGCCGAACCAGAGCGGATCGGAGGCCCCGATGACCTGCGTCGCCAGCGTGACCCGCGGTTGCTCAGCCGGCAACCTCGCGATGAGGTTCGAGATCAGGATGCCCGCCTGCGACACCGGCGCGGCGAAACTGAAGAGGGAGGGTGGATTGGGGATGTGATTTGCGTTCGCGGCAATAGCCAAGCACAAAGGCTCGGCCACTTCGGGCGGCGTGCTTTCCTCCTGCTGCCGCAGCCGCTCGATGACGCGTTTGGCCTTGCCGCTTGTGAAGAACGCGATGAAGTCCTTGCCCACCTCGGAAGCCGGTTCCTTGGCTGCCTTCGCGTACAACGCATCCATCTCGGAGTCTCGCACGTCGCTCTTGGAGACACTGTATGTGAAATACCTGGGGCAATAGTCCGGTGAACAAATCCGTTTGTCCTTTGCCCAAGGCGAGAGCCAGTTGGATCCGTATCCGCTGCGCCCGTACGCACTGCTGAGCCTCGGAAAAAGGCCTTTGAGGAGCGACTTGATCGCCTTTTGCTCCTCTGTTGGCAGCGCGTTGATCAATGGCTTCAAAAGCGCCGCCGCGTGCGGGTCGTCATGGCCCAGTCGCCCGTCCTCCGACTCCACGCCGGAGAACACGTCGTGATTGGCCCGGATGATGTCGTAGATCGCCGGGTAGAACGCCCGCACGGCCTCGATCAGGAGCAGGTCCACGATGTTGACTTCGCCCTTGAGCATCGGCAGGGCGAACATCAAGCCGTTCCCGTACCGCTTGGCCGCGCGGGGCGTGTCGAGCCGGATCGAGACGCCTCGTTCAAATCCCGAAACGAACTCTCCACCTTCCTCCCTGGATAACTCGATGCCGGCGGCCGACAAGGCCAAATCGACCTGCTGGAAGCACAGCGACCGCAAGTCCTCTTTCATCGCCACCGGCAGTTTGAGGGGCACCTGAATGATCTTTTCAAGGAAGGCTCGGCCCGATGTCTCGTCGCCCGCCCCGTACCGCTCGCCAAGGGACTTGGCCACGACCGCGTCGTCAAAGGCAAGGGCGTAGCAGACGTTGGGAAAGTCGGCGCACGCCTTGATGAGCCGGAACAGCGTGTGCGTCTCATGCTTGTCAAGGCGGTCGATATCGTCCACGAGGACAACAATCCGCCTGTCTGCATTGGCGAGTGCTTTCGAGAGCCGGCTCCGCAGATCTTCAAGGCTTGCCTCGGCCATGGCCCCCGCAACTTCACCGGCTTTGCCGAGACGCTCATCCAAGACGCTGGCGTATCGTCCAATCATCTCGACCCAGCCTGCTATGTCCTCGCCCGTCGTCGACAGCTTCGCGCGTATGACCCCTGCAAGCACCCGGAAGAACCCAGCAAGCATCGCGGTCTCGTCCGTGAACCGCCACGGGTTGAACTCAACTGTTGCAGTCGCCCCGTCCGTGTCCAAATCGTCTCGGAGCATGTTCAGAACCGTCGTCTTTCCATCGCCCCACGGCCCATGAATGCCAACGACCAGACCCGCGCCCATCGGCAACTCGCGCAATACCCCTGCGACGCGCTCGGCGAACGGTGCGCGATTCAACTTGTCGTCGGCCTTGCTCGACAAGGGGCGATCGTTCGAGAACTCTGGGGCGGGTGTCGTCCTCATGAATGTCCAAATCAAACGGAACAATTGGGCTGTTGTGCGGACATCGACAAGTTGTTCGCACCATACCCCTACGAGTTTAGTAAGAAGCGTATCGGTCACCGTTGCCGGGGGCTGCCGCCCCCCGGCACTCCCCGCCCCGAGGCATTCCGCGTAGGGCCGGTACGATCGAATCATGACGAAGACCGCGACCGACACCCGCGTTGACCTCGCGTCCATCGCTGATCTCATCGCGCGGGCCAAACGCCTCGCCAAGGAGTACCGCCGCCGCACCGGTCGCCCGCTGGGGATCACCGGAGAAGTCGCCGAGTTCGAGGCGTGCCATCGGCTCGGCCTGCAACTCGCCCCGGTTCGGCAAAGTGGCTATGACGCGATCAAGAAGTCCGGGAAGCGCACCCGCCGGTATCAGATCAAGGGCCGCGTACGCCTGCCCACAACCCGGTCCAGCCAGCGGCTGGGCAGGATCCGGCTCGAGCACGACTGGGATGCCGTCCTCCTGGTGGTCTTGACCGAAGACTTTGAACCGACCCTGATATACGAGGCCGATCGGGACGCGGTGAAGGCCGCGCTGACCGCGCCCGGCTCAAAGTCCCGCAACAAGCGCGGGCAGTTGAGCCTGTCCAAGTTCAAGTCGATCGCACGCGTGGTCTGGAACCAGGAATAAGCCGTCCCAACCGCGGCCCCGACTTCCCCCACTCCCCTTTGCGTCTCGCCCCGATCGCCCGCGCCCGCCCCGCCGCACCACCGCCCGGCGCGAGGCGACCAACCCCCCTCCCCCTTATTCCGCTTGCCCCCCACGCCCGGGAGGGGCTTCGTCCGAAAACCTGAAGCCCCACCCCCGCCCGGGGGCGTTTGCCCTTCGCGCGGCCCCCCGCGTCGGGTAGACTCGCGCTCGAGAGCGTCGCGGCCCTGGTTTCCATCGCCCGCGCGGCCCCGGCTGTGTCCGCCGGGGAACCGCCGCCGCGGGCGAATCCGCAGGTCGCGACGCGGGAGAGAGAAAACATGTCGTTGAACCGCACGCTGCGTGGGGCGAGCCTCGCCCTGGTCCTGTCCGCCGGTCACGCGCTCGCCGTCGGGCCGCTCGTGGGCGATCTGCTGGTGACCGAGGAAGGCCCGGGCAATGTGTGGGCCTTCAACGGCCCCACCGGCGCGCCCAACGGCTTCTTCAACACCTCGCCCCTCGCGGGCAACCTCATGGCCGTCCACACCGGCGGGGCCGTCGGCGACGTGCTCGTCGGCTCGGCCTTCGGCGGCGTCTACCGGCTCGATCGAAACACGGGCAACGTCGTGCAGACCTACAGCCCCGGCGGCGGGTGGCAGTGGGCCGGGATCTGGCGGCCCAGCGCCAACACCGTCCTCATCGGCAGCATGAACACCGACGACATCCGCGAGTATGACGCGACGACCGGGGCCTACGTGGGCACCTTCGCCACGGGCGTGAACAAGCCCGCCGACATGATCTACGGGCCCAACGGCAACCTGTTTGTCTGCTCCTTCGACTCGGGCGCGGGCGTCTACGAGATCGACGGCGTCACCGGGGCCGTCCTCAACCAGTGGGGTTTAGGAATGGGCTTCACCAACGACATCGCCTTCCTCCCCGACGGGCGGCGGATCGTCACCGCCATGGGCACCAACTCGGCCCACGTCTTCGACAGCGCGTGGAACCCCATCACCACCTTCACCGGCACGGGGTGGGGACGCGTCCACGGCATCGACGTCTCGCCCCACGACGGGAACATCTACATCGTCGACGGGCTGACCACCAACGTGCACGTCTTCGACAGCACGACCTACGCCGAGATCAATGTCATGTTCGCCAGCACGCACACCAAGCCCGTCGATCTCGAGTTCCGCCCGGCCATCCCCGCCCCGGGCGCTGGCGCGCTTTTGGGGCTGGCCATGCTCGCGGGCGTGCGTCGGCGTCGCTGAGCCTAAGACGCACGAGGACGGGATAGTGCCGCGACACGCACGCGTGAAGGCCGCGCCCCGGGTGCAGGGGTCTGGGTGCGCGCGGGCGGGGGAGTCACCCTCGCGGCGGCGGGGGTGACGGCGGCGCGATCGCCACCCATATCAACATTCATGGCGACCGGGGCCGGCGCGGCTCGGGGGGGCGTGGCCGGGCTGATCGCCCCGGCAACGCGCTCGTGTACCAACAGGTAGACTCCCCGCCGAAGAAACATGACGAACAGCCCCACCCCGATGACCCAGCTCGCGGCGCAGTGGCGCAAGCCCAGACCCACGCCCCTGTACACCCTCTGGGTGATCCTGCTGGCGTTGGTCGCCGTGCTGCTGCCCCTGATCTACCTGGCGCTGATCGGGGCCGCGGGCTACGGCCTGTTCCGGTACTGCACGGAGGTGCTCCCCGAGATCACGGGCGCGGGTGGCACGAACCTCACGCGGGGGGGCGCGCGGGCGCTGGTCTTCAAGGTCATCATCGGGGTGATCCCCGCGGTCGTGGGCGTGGCGGTCGTGCTCTTCATGCTCAAGCCGCTGCTGGCCCCGCGGCGCGAACGCGAGGACACCATCGAACTCTTCCGCAGCGAAGAGCCCCGGCTCTACCAGTTCGTCGAGGCCGTCTGCGCCGTCATCGGCGCGCCCGCCCCCGCGCGCATCGACGTGACCTGCGAGCCCAACGCCGCGGCGGGATTCCGCGGCGGGCTGCTCAGCCTGTTCACGCGCGGCGACCTGGTCCTGACCCTGGGCATGCCGCTGATCACGGGCATGACCAGCGGGCAACTGGCCGGGGTCATCGCCCACGAGCTGGGGCACTTCTCGCAGGGGACCGCCATGCGGGCGGACTCGCTCACGCGCATCGTCGGGCAGTGGCTCTGGCGGGCGGCGTACGTGCGCGACGGGTGGGACGCGTGGCTGGACGATCAACTCGAGGAATCGCCCCACGCCCTGATCTCCATTCTTCTATACACCGTCAAGTTCAGCATCTTCCTGACGCGGCTCGTGCTCAAGGCGTTGTTCTACGTGGGCGTCCTGGCGAGCCTGGCCATGACGCGCCAGATGGAGTATGACGCCGACCGCTACGAGTACCGCTTCGTCGGGTCGGAGGTCTTCGCCCAGATCTGCGAGCGGCTCGAGGCGCTCGCGGCGGGCTTCCCCCGCGCCGAGCGCGTCGCCCTCGAGATGTGGAAGGACGGGCGGCAGGTGCCCGACGACATGCCCGCCCTCATCGCCGACGCCGCGCTGCGGATCACGCCCGAGGAACGCTCGACGATGGCCCGGGCCCGCCGCACCGAGCGCCACGGGTTCTTCCTCACCCACCCGCCGATGCGCGCGAGGCTCGCCCGGGCGGCCAAGGCCGCCGAGCCGGGGATCTATCACAACACCGAGCCCGCCGCCACGCTCTGCACCGACGCGAGCATCGCCTGCCGGCGCGTGACCTACGGCCTGTTCAAGGAGCGGCTGGGCGGGTATCTGCGCGAAGCCACCTTCGTGCCCGTGGCCAAGGTGCTCGCGCCACGGTCCGCCGACCACGCCCGCAAGAGCCTCGCGGAGAAGTACCTTGGATTCGAGCCGCCGACCTGGCGGCCCGTCTGGCTCTCGATGACCCATCTCCCCAAGGATGTGGAACTGCGGGCGACGGTGGAGCGGCTCAAGAAGGCGCTCGCCGCGGTCCGCGAGGCGGGCCCCCCGGCGCACAAGGCCGCGGGCGTCTATCGCGAGGCCGAGGAGCGTCGCCTCC
>JABWBB010000039.1 GCA_013360675.1 Phycisphaerales bacterium
TGGGCCAGGATCGCCCCCTGCGCGCCCAGCGTGAGCAGCGAGGTGGGCGGGCCCAGTTCGGGCAGGCGCAGCGCCAGGCGCGCCGGGTCGATCGACGGGTCCATCTGGAGCAGTGTCGACGCCTCGGGGCGGTTGACCACCAGCACATCCACGAGTTTCATCAGTTCGGACGACACGATCCGCGCGGGGGCGGCGTTGAGGATCACCGCGCGCCCGGCGGCGCGGGCCATGCGGGCGGCCTCGAGCACCGTCGCGTTGGGCGTCTCGAGTTGGATCAGCAGCACCGCCGATGTGGCGATCACGCCCTCGCTGGCGCGCACGTCGTCGGCGGTGAGCGTGGCGTTGGCCCCGGGCGAGACCACGATCATGTTCTCGCCCGCGTCGTCGACGGTGATCAGGCCCAGACCCGTCGCCTCGCCCTTGCGCACCAGCAGGCGGGCGAGTTCGATCGATTCGCCCTCGAGCACGCCTTTGAGTTTCACCCCGTGCGGGTCGTCACCGATCGCCGCGACCAGCGCGGTGGACGCGCCCATGCGTGCGGCGGCGACGGCCTGGTTCGCCCCCTTCCCGCCGGGGAACGTGCGATAGGCCCCGCCCAGGACCGTCTCCCCCGGGTGGGGCAGGCGGGGGGCGCGCACGACCAGGTCCATGTTCACGGACCCGACCACGCAGACGCTGTTGGCCACGTGCTCCATCGCGGGGCAGTCTACACCGGATGGTGAAGGCCTGTATTGTGAGACCAATGAACGCCCAGACGCCCGAGGTCATCCAACTTCGTTTTACCCTGACCCAGGAGGATTACCTCCGCTGGTGCGAAGCCCTGATGCAGGACCCCGAGCACCTCATGCAAATGCGGGGTGTCCGGCTGCAGCGGATGAAGTGCATCGCGTGGCTGATCGGAGTCTCCGGCGTACTTACGTACTTCGCCTGGCGGAATCGGGAGGAGCTGATCGACCAGCAGCCCCACGCGATTCAGCTCATGCTGCTCCTGCTCGCGTTGGGCTCCTATTTTCTCTGGGTCAACTGGGAATACCTGCGCACGACCACACCACAAGCAATCCAGGCGCGGCAGCGAGCCGACACCATGAGCGAGCATGCCCACTACCTCCGAGGGGATTATGCCGTCAGCATCTCGCCCGAAGCGGTCACGTTGTCCCGCTTGCATGGGACGTACGCATGGGATTGGGCCGGCATTCGCAGGATCGAATCATCGCATGAGTTGATTCGGATCCACACGCATACCCAAACGGTCGTGCCGATCCCCCACCACGCGCTGCAGGGCGTTCTCTCGCCCGACGAGTTCGTCCGCAGGTGCACCGAGTTACAGGCACGTCATGCCGATACATTTAACAAGGAAGACATTGAGCGCCTCTTGGCGGAACACGACTACGCCTGTCCTCGGTGCACGTATCAACTCCGCGGGATCAAGGAACTTCGCTGCCCGGAATGCGGGCGACCGATCGTGCCGGGCGAGATACGCCAACACATCCACAAAGAAGCGCTTAAGACGCTGTCCTAGACGATCTCGAGGATCTCGAAGGTTTTGAGCCCGCGCGGGGCGTTGACGCGGACGACGTCGCCCACGCGGGCCTTGAGCAGGGCCTCGCCCATGGGGCTGGTCGCGGTGACCTCGACATAATCGGCGGGGGGCATGTCCGAGGCCTCGCCCACGAGTTTGTACAGGTCTTCGTCGCCGTCGGACTGGTCCTTGAGGCGCACCGTCGAGCCGATGAAGACCACGCCCTCGGTGGCCTTGGCCATGTTCTCATCGATCACGCGGATGTTGGCCAGGCGCTCCTGGAAGCGCCGGATCTCGGCCTCTTCGATGCCCTGCTGCTCGCGGGCGGCGTGGTAGTCGCCGTTCTCCTTCAGGTCGCCCAGGGCGCGGGCCTCGGCGATGCGCAGCGACAACGCCGGGCGGTTGGCGATCAGGGCGGCGAGTTTGGCCTCGACGGCGTCGCGCTCGGCCTTGGTGAGCAGTTCCATCAGCAACCTCCGACTCGTGGCCCAAGCACCCCGGCGGTGCGGCCACGTCATGCCCAACACACACGCGGGGGCGCTCCCCCGCACTCCCTCAATCTAGGCTCGATTCACCCGCCCGACCACGCCCGCGGGCCAGCCCAAAGCCCGCGGCGAGGATCCAGACACACCCCGCGGCCCCCAGCGTGACCCCCAGCGCAAGGCGATGCCCGTCGCCCACCGCCGCGGTCGCGCCCGTCCACGGACGATCGCGCGTGACCTCGAAGACCGCCGAGAGGGGCGAGGTCATCATCCACGCGTCGCAGGCGTCGGCCTCGGCGCGATCGAGCACGCGCACATCGAGCACCGACAGCGCCGGGCCCACCACACCCAGCGCCACCAAGAGCGCCATCATCACCCAGCGCGGCAGCGAGCGCGATGCGCCCACGATGAAATACGTCGCGAGCACCCCCCCCACCAGCAGCGACCACGCCCCCAGCACACCGCCCATCACCCCCACGACATCGCGCGGCCAGGCGGCCATCCATGGCAACGCCTGCACGCCCGCGAAGATCTGCACGGGCAGCGCCACGATCAGGCTGTCGATCATGAACGCCCTCAGCGGACGCTCGGGGGCGGCTTGGCTCAGGCGGATCAGCGGCCAGACGAAGAGAATCCCGAACGCCGCGGCTTCGAGCATCACGCGGGCCGCGGGGCGATAGACCTCGACCGACAGCAGCCCCGCCGCCCCCGCCGATCCGATCGACACCAGCGTTGCGCCGAAGAGATACGCCGCCCAGATGGCGATGAAGGTGCGCGGCTCGCCCCGTCGTGCGGCGAAGGGATCGCCCCCGGGCTGGGGCTTCGACAGGACGCCGAGTTCTCGCTGGAGCCAGGCCATGCGCGGCGTCGCCTACTTCCCCGTCGCGCCCGCGCGCACGTCGATGGTGAGGTGAGGCTGGCTGATGTCGATGGCGTTGTACTTCGCGTCGATCCGGCCCCAGTCGCGGTAGAGCGTACCCAGCCGCACCAGCTTTTCATTGGTGGAGACTTCGCCCTGGCGCGGCTTGCTCGGACGCCCGCCCCAGATGATCCGCGTGTTGTGCGAGGTCACGATCGTCAGGCTGTTTTTTGACGAATACTCCGAGGCGTCAACCGCCGCCACCTGGACCCCCCACGGGCGATCGATCACGATGGCGAGGAGTTCGAGGCTTGCGGCGATGTCTTCGCCTGGCCAGGCGGTGCCAAAGTCGAGTCGTGCGTCGGCGTCGCGCGGCGGGCCCAGGGCGGGGGCGATGATCGCCCGCAGGTTCGCCGCCCCGATGTCGTACTGCGCGGGCATGGGCATGCCGGTCCAAGAGATCAGGTGATCGCGACCGCCGTGGCGCACGACCGCCGCGGGGATTCGCCAGACACCATCGACGATGACGCGCGAGCCGCTCTCGCGCCGGGCGCGGGGTGTGCCGACAAACCATCCGGTCTTTTCCAGCGCGGTGGCGACGGCGTCGAGACGCCCGCGGGGCCCGCGGGTGGTCGCATCGGTCCAGGCATGCCCCGCGAGCACCAGCAACTCTTCCTGGAACTGTCGCGGCAACCAGGTGCCTTTGGGCTTCTCGCCGCTGCCCGTGCCGGCCAGCTCGGGCCAGAGGATCGTGATCTGGGCCTTGTCATCGGTGGCCTGAGCCGCTCGCAGTTCGAGCGGGTTGATCCCCAGCAACAGACCGGCGGCGACGGCGAGCAGCAGCACGACCGTCACCACGCTGATGAGATATCCGAAGAACCGACGCCAGCTGAACGGCGTTCGTCCCCCGGAATGTGCCTCGCTGCCCATCATGCGTGCCGGACCCCGACAGCCTCCCGGGGGGGCTCATCCCCCCTTGGACGCCGATTCCATGCCCAAGCCTACCCCCGCGCGGGGGCCAGCGCGAGATCGACCAGTTTCTCGGTCAGACGCGGGAAATCAATGCCCGCCGCCGCCGCGGCCATCGGCAGCAGCGAATGCGAAGTAAACCCGGGCATCGTGTTCACCTCGAGCAACCAGGCGGCCCCCTGCGGATCAAGGATGTAATCGACGCGGCAGAGGTGACGCACGCCAATCTCCCGCGCCAGGGCCAGCGCCCACGCCTGGATCTGCTCACCCACGCCCGCGGGGATCTCGGGCGACACCACGTATTTCGTGTCATCGCTGTGATACTTCGCGTGGTAGTCGTAGAACGCGGCCTTGGGGACGATCTCGATCACCGGGAGCGCCCGCCCGTCGAGCACGCCCACCGTCAGTTCGCGACCGCCCAGGATTGCCCGCTCGACCATGTAGACCCGCGAAGGGTGCGCCGCGACATCCGCGCGGACGCTCTGCACGCCAGCCTCCCACGCGTCGCCATCGCGGCAGATGTGCACACCCACGCTCGAGCCCTCGTGCACCGGCTTGAGGACCGCGGGCAGGCCCAGCGGCGAGACGTGATCGACGCTGTGAAAGACGGCCGCGGGCGCGGTGGGCACACCCACGCGAGCGGCGGCGAGTTTCGTGGCGAGTTTGTCCATCGCCGTACGTGCCGCGACAGGCCCGCACCCGACGAACGGCCTGGCATCGGCCACGAGCAGATCCTGCAGGGGCCCGCCCTCGCCAAACCCACCATGGAGCACCGGGAAGATGACATCGCCCGCCAGGGCGCGCAGTTCATCGCGTGTAATGGCGCTGATCACCTCGCGCCGCACGTCGAAGCGCCCGCCCTGGGCCAGCGCCTCAGCCACGCAGCGCGAACTCTCGAGGCTCACCTCGCGCTCGGCGTCGGGCCCGCCCCCCAGCACCAGCACTGTTCGACGCGAGCCCATCAGGCACCCCGCCCCGCGGATGGTTCCGCGTCGAGCCCCACGCCGCCGCGCCGCCAGATGACGACCTCGGGCTCGAGTCGCACGCCGAAGGCGTCAAAGACGCGTGCGCGGGTTTCACGCATCAGGTCGATCACGTGGCGAGCGCACGCGTTGCCTTGGGTGACAACGAAGTTGGCGTGACGCGGGCTGATCGAGGCCCCGCCGACTCCAAGTCCCTTGAGCCCGGCGCGGTCGATGAGCATTCCCGCCGACACACGCGTGCTTGCCGCCCCGATGTCGCGCAGATCCGCGGCGAGGGTCGGGTTCTTCCAGACGCAGCCGGCGGAGTTGGCCGCCATGGGCTGGCTCTGGCTCTTGTACGCCATGATCTCGACCTGTCGGGCGCGGATGGCCTTCTGATCGCCGGGCGTGAGGCGCAGTTCGGCGCGGGTCAGCAGCAGGTGCTCGAGCCCCGAGTGCCGATAGGCAAAGTCGATCTGGTCGCGCGTGAGCGTGACGGGTGAGCCCGTGCGATCAAACCCGTGCACGCGCTCGACCACATCGGCGATCTGCCCAAACCCGCCCCCCGCGTTCATCACCAGTGCGCCCCCGACGCTCGCGGGGATCCCCGCCAGGACTTCGAGCCCCGCCAGCCCCTCGCGCACGCAGGCGTTGATGAGTTTGGGCAGGTTCGAGCCCGCGGCGGCTGACACGAGCCCGTGCTTGGCATCGATCGACCACGCGGCATCGCCCGCGAGCGAGACGACCAGTTCGCCCACACCCTCGTCATCCACCAGCAGGTTGGCCCCGTCGCCCACGATCTTAAGGTCGGGGTGCGTCGCGATCAGGCGTCCGAGTTCGTCCGCGTTGGCAAGCGTGAGAAACGCGTCCGCGCCGCCGCCCACGCCGAACCAGGTTGGGATCTTTGCGCAGCGTGCGATGCCCATTTCAGCAGCCACCATGGTCCTCGCCCTGCTCCAAGTACCCCGTGCCCACGCGCCACACGGGCCCGGCGCCCATCACCACCACCACGTCGCCCGGGCGGCAGAGGTTCTCGAGTTGCTCGACGATCGCCTCGAACGGGTAGAGGTGCATCGCCCGCTTGCCCTTGCCGCGCAGGCGATCGACCAGGTCCGACGCCCCCACCTTGTGCTTCTCTTCCTGGCTGTCGCGCACGAAGTAAATATGCGGCACGATCACTACGTCCGCGTGCCCGAAACTGTTGGCGAACTCGTCGAGCAGGTGGCGCGTGCGGCTGTGCTGGTGGGGCTGGAAGACGCAGATCAGCCGTCCGCCGCGCTCTTCAGGACGCTCGGCCTCGCGCAGCGCCCTCAGCGTCGAGTCCACCTCGGTCGGGTGGTGCCCGTAATCGTCGTACACCCGCACCTTGGCCCCGGGCCCGGCGTCGCGCTCGCCCAGCAGTTGCATCCGCCGGTCCACCCCGCCAAACGCCGCCAGCGACCGCGCCAAAACTTCAGCCTCGGCCCCGGCGTAGGTCGCCAGCACAAAGGCGAACGCCGCGTTCATCGCGTTGTGCGCGCCAGGCAGCGTGTTGCACCACGCCGCCGCCTCTTCGCCCGCGTGCGTCAGCGTGATGCGCCGTGTGCGCGGCTCAAAGGCCACGGCCCAGTCCGCCTCGGGCGAATAGCCGATGGTCTCGATTGCGCAGTCCAGTCCCGCCGTCACCTCGCGCCGATGCGCCCCAGTATGGGCGATGAGCAAGCGCCCGCCCTGCGCCGCGGGCGGCAGCAGCTTCGCAAACTCGTGGAACGACTCGACCACTGCGTCGAGCGTGCCGTAGACATCCAGATGATCCGCCTCGACCGAACTGATCGACGCAATCGCGGGGTGGAAGTTATGGAACGAGCGGTTGAACTCGCAAGCCTCGGCGACGAGCAGGCCCGGCTCGCTGGCGCGGCTGCCCCGCGGGATCGTCGCCGACCCCAGCCGGAACCCCGCCTGCACATCCCCGGGCTTCGAGCCCAGGCTGCCACGCACCAGTTGGCGGCAGGTCGCGCCGACGATCACGCTCGGGTCCAGCCCCGCGTCGACCAGCGCCGCCCCCAGCATCGCCGTGGTCGTGCTCTTGCCGTGTGTCCCGGCGACGGCGATCCCGGTGCGTCCGAGCATGCACTGGCCCAGGGCCTCGGCGTAGAGGAGCATGGGGATCCCGCGCCCCACCGCCGTCATGGCCTGGGGGTGATCGGCGGGAATCGCCGCTGACGCCACAACCATGTCGCAACGCTCGGGAAGGAGGCCGGATTGTTGATCAAAGCCGACATCGATCCCCTCGGCGGCCAGGGAACGGGTGACGTCGGATTCTTCCTTGTCGGTGCCGGTGACGATCGCCCCGCGCGCCTTGAACATACGGGCCAGCCCCGACACGCCGCACCCGCCGATGCCCAGCATGCAGACGTGCTTGCCGGCGACGTCGAAGCGCGGCGTTTCGGTTCGGGTTACGCGTGGGGTGGGCACGTTGGATCTCGTCTCCGCGCCGGCGGAGGTGGTCTGTGGGCTCGTCCGTATCGGCATGGAAAGGGTATCGGCAAGGCTTCGCTCCGGGCGTGAGATGCGCATCACGGCGTGCCGATTTCCCACAGGCCAGCGCGCACGCCGTCGCTATCATCGGGCGATGCCCCCGACCCCCACACCAACCCCCACCCCCGCCGACGACGCCCAGACGCAGATCCCCTTCGATCAGGCGCCGGGAGCGACGGCCACACCCGCGCAGCCCGCCCCCCGCCCGCCCCGGGCCGGCCCGCACACCTACCTGAAGGATTTCGCCCCCTCGCAACGTTTCAGCGGAGCCTTCTCGATCTCAAACGCGCAGGTGGGCAAGACCCGCTCGGACAAGCCCTACCTCCGCTGCATCCTGGGCGACAAGACGGGCGAGATGCCCGCGCGCATGTGGTCGATCGACGAGGCGCTGGCCCGCCGGATCCCCGCCGACGGGTTTGTCTATGTCGAGGGCGAGACCCAGAAGTACCAGGGCGAACTCCAGGCCATCATCCAGACCATCGAGCCGATCGACCCCAGCCCCGAGCAGATGCGCGACCTGATGCCCTGCACGCGCCGGAACGTCGACGAGATGTTCGCCCGCGTCCGCGACCTGCTGGGCACGCTCAAGCACCCGGCGATGAAGGCCCTGGCCGGGGCCTATCTCGACGACGCCTTCCTGATGGACGCCTTCCGCCAGGCCCCCGCCGCCAAGAGCATGCACCACGCCTACCTGGGCGGGCTGCTCGAGCACACGCTGACGCTGATGGAACTGGCGAACCTGATCTGCCCGCTCTACCCCAAGATCAACCGCGACCTGGTGCTCATGGGCCTCTTCCTGCACGACCTGGGCAAGACCCGCGAACTGGTCTACGACAAGGCGTTTTCATACAGCGACCGGGGCGAACTGATCGGGCACATCGTCGACGGGGCGATCCTGCTCCACGACAAGGCCCACCAGGTGCAGCGCGACGCGGGCGTGCGCCTCCCCGCCGGGGCGGTCATGGTGCTCTCGCACATCATCCTGTCGCACCACGGCGAACTCGAGTTTGGGGCGGCGAAACTCCCCTCGACCCCCGAGGCGATCCTGGTCTCGCAACTGGACAACATGGACGCCAAAACGACCATGGCCCTGGCCGCCGCCCGCCCCGACCGCGCCCCCGGCGACCTTGGGGGCAACTTCACCGAGCGGCAATGGGCGCTGAACACGAAGCTGTACCGCCCCGATCCGTTGGCTTAAGCACTCGCCTCTGCGGCGTGGGTTGCGAGCCCCGCCCCGCGCGTGGTCCGGTCATACTCGACCACCCCGTCCTTCATCCGCACTACGCGGCGGCAGCGTTCGGCCACGCCCGGGTCGTGCGTCACGATAATGATCGTGATCCCCTTGGCGTTGAGATCATCAAACATCGCCAGCACCGCCTGGCCCGTGGTCGAATCGAGATTCCCCGTCGGCTCGTCGGCCAGCAGCACGATGGGGCGCGTCACCAGCGCCCGCGCGATCGCTACGCGCTGCTGCTGCCCGCCCGAGAGTTCCCGCGGGCGGTGGTCGAGCCGATCGCCCAGCCCCACCAGGCCCAGCATCTGCGTGGCACGCTCCACGCGCTCGCGCCGCGACACGCCCTGGTAAAAGAGCGGCACGCCCACGTTCTCGAGCACCGTCTCTTCGGGGATCAGGTTGAAGGCCTGGAATATGAAGCCGATCGTCCGCCCCCGATAGCGCGACAGGGTTTCGTCATCCATCGCGTTGATCGATCGCCCGTCGAGGAGATACTCGCCCTGGGTCGGGCGGTCGAGGCACCCCAGCACGTTCATGAGCGTGCTCTTGCCCGAGCCGCTGGCGCCCATGATGGCGACATACTCGCCGCGCCGGATGACGAGATCGACGCCTCGAAGCGCCTCGACCATCACGCTGCCGTCGGGCTTGAAGTAGGTCTTGCGCAGGGCGCGGAGTTCAGTGACGGGAACGCCGTTCGCACCCGCCGCAACGGCATCATCAACGACGGCGGCAAATTCGGGCGCGTGCATGATGGAGTGTACTGGCCTCTCGCTCGCCGGTCGCAGCCCGCCTCGCACATCGTCGATTGTGGCAACGGCACCCAATTGCTTCAAGGCATCGCGGATCGTGATTAGCCACGAACTCATACCAGGCACGCTCAAGGGCTTTTTGGCCTTGAACCCTGGCGTTTTGTGGTTATCGCCATGATCCTGTGTTATTGCTCTAGGTGTGGGGCCTCGTGCCCGAACAGGAGTTAGGGGTCAATGAAAGCACTTGCCACACTCACGATCGCTGTCAGCACCGCGGCCTTTGGCCAGGTGATCGATCCGTTCTACGCCGGGTCGTACACCTATTCCGATCTGGGTGCGGTTCCCGGGCTTCCGCCTCAGGCGGGCGGGCTGACCCTGCTCGCGGGGACGAACAACACGCTGCTGATCGGCGGCAACGCCAATACCGCCGGGGGCGCCATCTACGCCGTCGGTGTCTCTCGCGATTCCTCGGGGCACATCAACGCCTTCACGGGCACGGCCACGCTGCACATCGAGGCGCCGTACAACGACGGCGGGATCGTGTACGGCCCCGGGGGCGTGCTCTTCGCCTCACGCTGGCCTGTCAATGAACTGGCGCAGTACCGGCCGGGCAGCACCACGCCCGACCGGATCATCGACCTCGCCGCCCTGGGCGTGGCGAGTTCGAACGCCGCGATTCAGTTTGTACCCTCGACCTACTCGGGCGCGGGGCGGATGAAACTCGGCTCTTGGTCGGGCGGGCAGTTCTACGACGCCACCTATGAGCCCGACGGCGCGGGCACCTTCACCATCACCAGTGTCACACAGACCGCGACACTGTCTGGCGGACCCGAGGGGTTCGCCTACGTGCCCACCGGCTCGCCGCTCTTCGGCGGGCCCACGTTGATCGTCTCGGAATATACCGCGGGCAATGTCGCCGTTTACGACGTCGACGCCAACGGCGACCCGATCGAGAGTTCACGCCGCAACTTCATCACCGGCCTGACCGGCGCCGAGGGGGCGTTCATCGACCCGCTCACGGGCGATTTCATCTTCTCGACCTTCGGCGGGGGAAATCGCGTCATCGTCGTGCAGGGCTTCATCCCCACGCCCGGAACCCTCACCCTGGCGTGCGGCGCGGGGCTGCTCGCGCTGCGTCGTCGCCGCTGAGCCGCTCCCACAACAGGCAACGTCGAGCCCTCGGCGGGCCTTACCAGAATCAATCATCATCGCCGCACCGCTCGAGCCTTCGCGCGGTGTTTGCCTTTGATGGACCAGCCCCATTACTTCAGTTCGACATCCCAGTACGCGCTGTCGAGGAAGGCCTTCCACGAGCGGTACTTCTCGCTGCGCAGGCGGATCGCGATCAGCGGGTTGCGCTTGGGGCGCTCGGCCCGGCGCACCAGTTTCATCCCCGCCTGCTCGGGCGTGCGCCCGCCCTTGCGCGCATTGCACTTGATGCACGCGCACACCAGGTTCTCCCACGTGTCGCGCCCGCCCTGCGTCCGCGGCAGGATGTGATCGATCGACAGGTCCGCCGTCGGAAACCCACGCCCGCAATACTGGCACTGGTTGCGGTCGCGCGCGAACAAGTTGCGCCGGTTGAGCTTCACCGTCTGGTCCGGAAGGCGGTCGTAGCCCAGCAGGCGGATGATCCGCGGCACGGCGATATCAAACCGCACCGTCCGCACCCAGTCATGGTTCGCGTGCTCGAAGCGCGTCTGCAACTGCGACACCTCGGCCCAGCTCGCCAGATCGAACGTCAGAAACCCGCCCGAGCCCGCGGCCTGGTCCTTCGCGCTGGGCTCGACGTGGATGATCTCGGCGATGCTGCGCGCGAGCAACCCAAAGGCCCGGCGTGCCGTCACCACGCGCATCGCCATATAGCCGCGGTTGAGCACCAGCACCTTGGCGTTGAGCCCGTCGTTGGTGAGCGCGGGCAGACCGGCCAATGCCGCGCTGATCGCCGCGGCCACTGTGCCATCAACCCCACCCTCGCTGTTGCGAATGGTGCTCATCCGGTGCTCCGCCCTTCCTGCGATTGTACGGGGAAAACGCGGGTCGGATCAATCCCATTCTCCACCGGACGCACGCCCCCCGCTACGCTGCCCGCATGCGTGTGCTGGGGGTCGATCCTGGGCTGCGGCTGACGGGCTATGGGTGCGTCGAGATGACGCCCGCCGCTCCCCCCATTCTCATCGAAGCCGGCGTCATCCGCATCCGACGCGCCCAGACCGGACGCACCGCGCCCGAGATCGCCCCGCGACTGCTCGAACTCGACGCCGACTTCCGGGCGATTCTGGCACGCCTCCGCCCCGACGCCGTCGGTGTCGAGCAGATCTTCACCCACCCCAAGCACCCGGGCACGGGGGTCATCATGGCGCACGCCCGGGGCGTGCTGCTCTTGGCGGCGGCCGCTGCGGGCCTGCCCCTGGTCGAACTCCGCCCCACCCAGATCAAGAAATCTCTCACGTCCTACGGCCAGGCCGACAAGGCCCAGATGCAGAAGGCCATCCAGGGCGTCTTTGGGCTCGACGAACCCCCCAGCCCGCCCGACGTCGCCGACGCGCTGGCTATCGCCCTGTGCGCCGGGCAGCGCCTCTCGTCCGATTTACCCGCCCCGACCTCGGCCCGATCCGCGCGCGGGCGACGCCTCCCGCCGCACCTCAAGGCGCTCATCGACCCCCCGGACGCCTGACACACGGCGCATGAACCACGGACGGCGACGACTACGATCCGCCCAAGCATGTCGATTTCCAGCACCTCGAATTCCGCCCGCAACCGCGACTTCGCCGCCCAGGTCCTCATCGTCGAGGACGAGCCCGATCACGCCGACGTGATGGCCGACGCCCTGCGCAAGCCCGGGCATGTCTGCACCGTCGTCACCAGCGTGGACAAGGCGATCGACGAACTCAAGCACGGCACCTTTGACGTGATCATCACCGACCTGCGCATGCCCGAGAGCGCGGGCTCGCACGGCACCGCCAGCGACGGGGGCGACGCGGGCCTCCGCGTCCTCGAGCACGCCCGCAAACTCCAGCCCCGCGCCGAGACCATCCTCGTCACCGCGCACGGGGACGTGCCCACCGCGCGGGCGGCGTTCAAACTCGGTGCGTACGACTTCATCCAGAAGCCCCTGGACCTTGCCGTCTTCCGCGACCTGGTCAACCGCGCCGCCGAGACGGTGCTGCTGCGCCACGAGGCCGGCCCCGCCGCCGACGATCTCGTCCAGCACGAGGGCTTCGAGGGGATCATCGCCGGCAGCGAGCCGATGCGCAAGATCCTGCAGACCGTGCGCGCCGTCGCCCCCTCCACCCTCGCCGTGCTCATCACGGGCGAGAGCGGCACAGGCAAGGAACTCATCGCCCAGGCCGTCCATCGCAACAGCGCCCGCGCCAAGGGGCGCTTCGTCGCCCTCAACTGCGCGGCGGAGACCGAGACCCTGCTCGAAGACCAACTCTTCGGGCACGTGCGCGGGGCCTTCACCGGGGCCGAACGCGACCGCGAGGGCGTCTTCGAGTACGCCACGGGCGGCACACTCTTCCTCGACGAGATCGGCGACATGCCCCTCAAGATGCAGGCGAAACTGCTGCGCGTGCTCGAGACGGGCCAGGTCGTGCGCCTGGGCAGCAACGACACGCGCCAGACCGACGTGCGCCTCGTCAGCGCCACCAACAAGGACCTGCCCACGCTGATCCGCGAGGGACAGTTCCGCGAGGATCTCTATTTCCGCATCAAGGGCTCGCTGGTGCACGTGCCGCCGCTGCGCGAGCGTCGCGAGGACATCCCGCGGATCGTGCGTCATGCCATCCAGCGCGCCGCCGCCGCCTTGCCGGGCACGCCCATCCCCGACATCACCGACGCTGCCATGATGCGACTGACGGCGTATGCCTGGCCCGGCAACGTCCGCCAACTGCTCAACGTGGTGCAGACCATGGTCGTGACCGCGGCGAGCGAGGGGAACCACCCCGCCCTCGACGTGCGCCACATCCCCGACGACGTCCGCGCCGAGGACGAAGCCCCCGACACCGCGGGCGGCACCCTCGCGGGCACCAGCCTCGAGCAGATCGAAAAACGCGCGATCCGCGAAACACTGCGCCTGACGGCGGGCAACCGCGAACAAGCCGCAGCCTTGCTCGGCATCGGCGAACGCACGCTCTACCGCAAACTCAAGGAATACGGGCTGCGGTAGCGCGATCCGCCCGCACCTCCGCTTCGGTTTCCGTGGTCTCAGTGTCCGGGGTCTCGTCTCCGGGGTCTGAGTGGAACAGGCGTCCCGCCTGTTCATTCATCCGGCATGCAGCCCGACATGCAGCCCGACCGTCAGGGAGGGCTCTCTGCATCTGCGCTCGCCAGCCAAGAAAGCCCTCGCTCACGCTCGGGCTGCATGCCACGCAACACGCCAGTTTCGAGACCGGGTGCCACTCCGGGTGCCACCACCCGACGCGTCTTCCCGGCGCGTGGTGTCCGCCCCGCCCCAACGGGGCGGCGGGCTGTCGCCAAGGGTGGAGCGCAGTGCAACCCGTGGAAACTAACGCTCACAACAACTTCTTTTCTTCTCCAAATTTCTCTTCCGCCCCAACGAGGCGGCGGATGAGTTCACACGATCGCACTTTTATCCCGAGTCCTGTGCCCCGCCGGGGCACATCAAAAACTAGAGAACAAACGATGCCCCCTCTCTCCCACGGGTTGCGCCCGCGAAACGCGGGCTCCACCCGTGGCGACACTCCTTCACCCCTCCGGGGTGAAGTACCTCGAATCAACCCATCGATTCCGCTACAGCCACCGGGTGCCACCACCCGACGCGTCCTCGCGGCGCGTGGTGTCTGACTTCCAAACAAGCAGCCCGACCGTCAGGGAGGGCTCTCTGCACCTGCGCTCGCCAGCCAAGAAAGCCCTCGCTCACGCTCGGGCTGCATGTTGCAGGGCCACGGGCAAACCGTCAATCCTGCCAGCGTTCCGGCACCGTCCTGTGCATCGCGCGGATGGTCGAGCGGATCCCGCCGCGACCCGTCCAATCGGTCTTGACCAGCATCCACTCGGGGTTCATGCACGCGGCCAGATCATCGCGGATGCGGTTGGTCACCGCCTCGTAGAAGATCCCCTCGTTGCGGAAACTCTGGAAGTAGAGTTTCAAACTCTTGAGTTCCACGCACGTGCCGCCCTTTGAGGGCGGGCGCGGCACGAACCGCAGCGTCACCACACCAAAGTCCGGGTGCCCCGTCTTCGGGCAGACGCTGGTGAACTCCTCGGCCACGTGCTCCACCACAAAGGGGGCCTCGACGGGCGTTGGAAACGTTTCGAGTAACTCGGGCTTGGGCATGGCTTTTGGCCTCTCACAGGATGAAGCGGTAGATGGGGTAGGGGCAGGCGGGCCGCCTGCCCCACGAGAAAGTGTAGCGGTGCATGCACGCCGCCTGCCCCACGAGAAAGTGTAGCGGTGCATGCGCGCCGCCTGCCCCACGAGAACGTATAGCGGTGCATGCGTGCCGCCCGCCCCACGAGACAGTGCAGTTCATGCTGATCGGTGTATTTACTGGTACCGCGCGATCAACTCGAGAATCCGGGGCTGGTCACGCTCGATCTGCAACGACTTCCGCAGCGCACGGATCGCCTCTTGCTTTGCGCCCGTGTCCTTCTGGTCCGACCAGACCCACTGGTTGAGCAGGCAGACGCCCACGCCATTGAGGGCGGCGTAATAGTTCGGGTCAAGGTCCAGCGCACGACGGAAGTTCGCCAGCGCCTCGTCATAGCGACGCAGGCGGAACGTCACCGAGCCCAGGCGCTCGAACGCGGCGGAGGTCGGCTCGCCCCGGATCAACTGCGCCAGCGTGTTGGCCGCCTCTTCGTACCGCCCGGCCTTGGCCAGGCTGTCGGCGAGGTTGAGCAGCAGCGGGCCCGTCAGCGGCGTCAGTTCCGCCGCCTGCTGGAACTCGACGATCGCGTCGTCGTGCCGGTTGAGGGCGGCGTAGATCGCGCCCAGGTTGGCCCGCGCCGCGGCGCTCTTGGGGTCGATCCGCACGGCCCGCTCGCCATAGGTCAGACCCTGCGCCGGTTCGTTGAGTTGCAGATACGCCGTCGCCAGGTTCAGGTTGGCGTTGAAGTCCTCGGGGCGGATGGTCAGCGCCCGCAGATACGCCCGCACCGCATCGCCGATGCGGTCGAGCAGGTGCAGCGTCAAGCCGTGCAGGTACTGGGCCGAGAAGTTCGCCGGCTCGAGCTGGGCGGCGGTCGAATACTTCGACTCGGCGTTAGCGTAATCGCCCTGCTGGCGATAGATATCCCCCGCGCCCATGTAGGCGACTGTCAGCGTCGGATTGCTCTCGATGGCCTTCTCAAACTCGGCCAGCGCACGCTGGTAATCGCCCTGCGACTGAAACATCTGGGCCCGATCCACCTCGGCCTGGCCGGGCGCAGCCGCCGTGCTGACCGCCGGGGCCATCCCGCGGCGGTCGGGCGAGATCGTCGCCTTCGCCCCCGAGCCGTGCTCGTAGGCGGGGTCGAGCGAGCGGCAGCCGCCCCCGACCACCACCAGGCCCAGCGCGATCGTGCCCATCGCCTTCAAGCCGCGTCGTTCGTGTCCCATGGTCGGCGCCGTCTCCTTCTGCATGCCCCGCGATCGCCCCGGGGCCGCTCTGTCAATCGGCTCGTGCCCGGCTCCATCAGGAACCCGACCTGGCCGTTCGTGCCCGGTGGGCGGGCTTGCCTGCCCTCTTCCCCTCGGGTGATGACTCTATCAACGACTTGAGGCGACGCAAGTTCACCGCGTCGAAGGGTTCTTCGGGATTTGGCTCGCCCTTGCGGGGGTCCTTGGGCGTCTCCATGATCTTGGGTATCGCCGCAAAGGCCGGGTGGTTCATGAAGGTCCAGAACCCGCTGGCGTCCAACTTGCCCTGGTCGAAGACCCCCGTGTCGGCGTGCTTGATCCGCCCGCCGCCGATCGTCCCCTCGCCGATGTGCTCGTGCCGGTCGAGATGCGTGCCGCAGGCGCCTTTGCTGTCGTTGACGTGCAGCACGCGCACGTGCGCCAGCCCGCAGACCGTGTCGAACTGTTCGATCGCCATGGCGGCGGCTGCGCGGGTGCGAAGGTCGTACCCCGCCGCGTGCATGTGGCAGGTGTCCAGGCAGAACCCCACGCGCGACACGTCACCCCCGGCCTTTTCGATCCCATCGCGCAGGGCGGCGAGGTGCTCGAACCGCCCGCCGATGTGCGACCCCGCCCCCGCGGTCCCCTCGAGGCACAGGGTTGTCGCATAGCCGCGGGTGCGCGCGAGCAACTCGGCGCAGGCCTTGCTGATGCGGGCCATGCCGCTGGCGAGGTCGGACCGCACATACGACCCGGGGTGAAAAACCAGAAAGGCGATGCCCAGGCGCTCGCAGCGTTCGATCTCTTCGTGCATGAGCGCCAGGCTCTTGGCCCAGAGTTCGTCGTCGCCCGAGGCCAGGTTGATGAGGTACGAGGCGTGGCTGACCGTCCTGCCGCGCCACCCCAGGGCATCCAGGCGCTCGCACCAGGCCAGGGCGGCCTGCTCATCGAGCGAGGGCACGCTCCACTGCTGCTGGTTCTTGGTGAAGACCTGGACGGTGTCCAGGCCCAGGGGCTGGGCCTCGTGGAGGGCGTTGACCATGCCGCCGGCGATGGAGAGGTGCGATCCAAACACGCCCGGAGGGTATCGCGGGCCACCTCCATGGCCGTCAATAAACACCCTGCAATCTCGGGTCTGGCGAGGGCCGATCCGAGGGTGTTCAGGCCCGCGCGCGCCTACCCTTTGAGACCCCCGGGAGCGGCCCCTGACGGGCTACGAACATGAGCTTTTTCCCGGGGGCGTGGGGCGGCGTACCAAGCGAGGCAGCCAGGCATGACGCACAGCGACAGCGCGGGGCACGACGAGTCCAGGAGCACGCCCGACGGCGGGCGCGTGATCGAGCTCGACATCCAGCGCGAACTCAAGGACAGTTACCTCACCTACGCCATGAGCACGATCATGGACCGGGCCTTGCCCGATGTCCGCGACGGGCTCAAGCCCAGCCAGCGACGCATCCTCTGGGCGATGAACGACCTCAACCTCCGCCCGGGGCGCAAGCACTCCAAGTGCGCCAAGATCGTCGGCGAGGCGATGGGCAACTATCACCCCCACGGCGACCTCGCCCTCTACTCCACCCTCGCGGGCATGGCTCAGCCCTGGAAGATGCGCGTCCAGCTCGTCGACCCTCAGGGCAACTTCGGCTCGCTCAACGGCGACCCGCCCGCGGCGATGCGTTACACCGAAGCCCGCATGCACCGCGCCGCCGCCGACATGCTCGCCGATGTCGACCTCGACACGGTCGACATGCAGCCCAACTACGACGAATCGCGCACCGAGCCCACCGTCCTGCCCGCCAAGTTCCCCTATCTGCTGGTCAACGGCGGGATGGGCATCGCCGTGGGCATGGCCACCAGCCTGCCCCCCCACAACCCCACCGAGGTGCTCGATTCGATCATCCGCGTGATCGACAACCCCGAGATCACGCTCGACGAACTGATGCGCGACGTCACCGACGCCTCGGGCGCAGTCGTCCGCCAGGGCATCAAGGGCCCCGACTTCCCCACCGGGGGCACGCTGCACGGCAAGCGCGGCATCATCGAGGCCTTCCTCACCGGGCGCGGGCGCGTCACCCTCCGCGGCACCACCCACGTCGAAGACCTGACCAAGGACCGCCAGCAACTGGTGATCGACACGATCCCCTTCAACCTCACGCTCGAGACGCTCGTCAAAAAGATCGTCGACGCGGTCGAGAACGACAAGATCCCCGATGTCTCGGACGTGCGCGACGAATCGGGCCGCGAGGCTCAGACCCGCATCGTGCTCGAGCTCAAGCGCGGCGCCGAGCCCGCGGTCGTCGAGAAGCAGCTCTTCGAGTTCACCAGCCTGCAGGACACCTTCTCGATCAACAGCCTGGCGCTGGTCAACCGCCAGCCCCGCACGCTGGGTCTGCTCCAGATCATCGAGTGCTACATCGACCACCGCGCCGACGTGGTGACCCGGCGCACCGCCCACCTGCTGCGCGAGGCCAAGAAAAAGGCCCACGTGCTCGAGGGCATGATCTACGCCGTGTGCGACATCGACGAGGTGATCCGCGAGATCCGCGAGAGCCGCACGCGCGAAGAGGCCATCGAACGCATGATGGCCCGTCGCTTCCGTATCGCCGCCGACCACAAGCACGCCCCGCTGCTGCCCCGCTCGCTGATGGCCCGCCTCAAGGCCGCCGAGGCCATGGGCGGCATGGCCCTCACCCGCGTGCAGGCCGAGACCATCGGCGCGATGCGCCTGATCCAGCTCGTGGGCCTCGAGATCGAGAAGCTCGCGGGCGAGTACGCCAACCTCGTGGCCGAGATCGAGGGGTACGAGGCGATCCTGGCCGACCACGCCAAGGTCCTGGCCATCATCCGCGCCGATTGCGAGGAGATGCGCGAGCGCTACGCCTCGCCCCGGCGCACCGCCATCGAAGACTCCGAGTCCGACATCCAGATCGCCGAGCTCATCCCGCGGGGCACCGTCGCGCTCACCATCTCGCGCAACGGCTACGTCAAGCGCGTGCCGCTCGACACCTATCGCGAGCAGGGACGCGGCGGCAAGGGCATCATCGCCAGCGACACCCGCGACGACGATTTCATCGCCCACCTCTTCGTCGCCGAGACGCACGACGACCTGCTCTGCTTCACCGATACGGGACGCGTCTTCAAGATCAAGGTCTTCGAGGTGCCCGAGATGAGCCGCACCTCGCTGGGGCGCTCGATCATCAACCTGATCGACCTGCGCGAGGGCGAGCGGACGTGCGCGTACCTCGCCGTCAAGAACTTCGAGTCGGGCAGCCACTTCCTCACGTTCGTGAGCAAGGGGGGCATCGTCAAGCGCACGGCCCTCAAGGCCTACGCCAACGTCAGCCGCGCCGGCCTCATCGCCGTCGGGCTCAAGGAAGGCGACGCGCTGCTCGACGTCACGCTCACCGACGGGAACGACGACCTGTTGCTGGCAACCCGGGCGGGGCAGTCGATCCGCTTCAGCGAGGAAGACGCCCGCGACATGGGACGCGGCGCCGCAGGCGTCAAGGGCATCGAACTGGCCGACGACGATCAGGTCATCGGCCTGGTCCGCGTGCCCATGCAGCGCGACGCCGACGGCGACAGCATGACCGCCGATACCTCTCTCGCGCTGCTCACCGTCACCGACAAGGGCTACGGCAAGCGCACGCCCATCGACGAATATCGCGTCCAGCCCGAATCGGGCAAGATGCGCTCGCAGTCGCGCGGGGGCAAGGGACGCGTGGATATCAAGCTCACCGAGAAGAACGGCAACTCCATCGCCGCCCTGGGCGTCCGCCCGGGCGACGGCCTTGTCGTCATCACCCGCAATGGGCAGCTCGTCCGCATGGCCGCCGACACCATCCGCGAGTGCGGGCGCGGCACGCAGGGCGTGCGCGTGGCCAGCCTTAACGAGGGCGATGAGGTCGTGGCGGCGGCGGTCGTCCCCGAATCCGAACGCGATACCGACGCGAACGCCGAACCCGACACCGAGCAGAACGAGGCCTGAGCCATGTCCACCGATTGGTCCGACGACATCGTGCTCAGCGAACTCTCGGACGAGCCCGCCCTCTCCGAGGAACTCTCCGCCATCATCCAGCGCGTCGTGGCCCTGCGCGAGCCCGGCACGCACTGCCCCCACGTCGTGCTCAACTTCGGCAACGTGGGCTACGTCACGAGCTCGAACCTGGCGCAGCTCCTGCGCCTGCGCGGGCTGCTGGGCGAACGCTCACGCCTGCTCAAGATCTGCTCCGTCGCCGACAACGTCTGGAGCGTCTTCATGATGACCGGGCTCGACAAGGTCTTCCGCTTCGCGCCCGACCCCATGACCGCCCTCGCGGGCATTCAGCTCGAAAGCGACGAGAGCAACCCGAACGGATGAAGCCGTTCAAGGCCGTCCGCTCCTCAGCAGCCGCCAGCGTTCCACAGTTCAAAGAAGGTCGCGACATCGGCGTCGTCGGGCGTGCCGCCCGAGCCATTCGCGTCGGCGCAGGCCTCGCCGTTGTTCCACGCCTCGAAGAACGCCGCGACGTCGGCGTCGTCGGGCGTGCCGCCCGAGTCATTGAAATCGGCCACGCAGGGAGGGCATGCGCTGGGCGGGTCGAAATCAATGCTCAGTTCGATGATCGACTCGAGGTCGGCATTCTGTCGCGAGGCGAACCGCTTGGCGGTGCCGAACTCCGTCTCGTTGCCGCGCATGATCCACCCATAGTTGGGCTGACCGTCGATCCAGGCCTGCACGTCGGCCACCAGCCCCGGGGTCGAGGAAATCACATGGGTTGCCAGATCATCCAGCATGAACGTCGCGCTGGGGGCCGCGACAAAGTCACCCCCGGGCGTGCTCCAGAGGGGTGTGGGAAGAGTGCGATGAAACCACGTCACGTCGCCGGGCAGTGCGCCGGTGCCGCCGCCCTCGTTGCCACCCGCGACCGATGCCCCTTCCGTCCACGATGAGGTCAGACGGTGCATCGTGCCGGGCTGCTCGCCGGCCTGGGCCTGCGACACCACAAGGCGAACTGTCACGCTGGTGATCGTGGACCCGGCGGGGATACCCGTGAAATCGAAGCGAACCAGCGCCCGCCGAGAGAGCCCGTTGTTGTTGTTCCCGACGAAGAGGTATTGCCCGGCACCATTGGCCAGAAACGGTCCGCCCGCCGGGCCCTGATAGATCGTGGCATCGGCCACGGGGTAAAAGAACAGCGAGTCACCCAGCACGCTCGTGGTCGTGCAGGCCAAGAGTCCGAGAACGAACGTGGTCTTCATGATTGAACCCTGCCCCCTTGGGTGCGCACCATTCCACATCGATAGTGCGACATGCTCAAGCACATTGCCAACCGTGTGCCGGTTTTCCGTCGAGTCTGCGGCTGGCCCATCGCCAATGAAAAAGGGCCGGATCCGAACGGATCCGGCCCATGGAGATTACGATCGACGTCGACTTAGCAGCCGCCGTTGTTCCAGAGGGTGAAGAACTCGGTGACGTCGGCGTCATCCGGGGTGCCGCCCGAGCCGTTGGCATCGGCGCAGGGCTCGCCGTTGTTCCACGCCGCAAAGAACTCGGCGACGTCGGCGTCATCCGGAGTGCCGCCCGACTCGTTGTAGTCGGCGATGCAGGGCGGGCATGGAGGCGGCGGAAGCTCGCCCGGAGCCTTGACGGTCGCGAACATCGAGCCGGGGGTACCCGGCTTGAAGAGGATCAGTTCCACGTCCTCAGCCACGGGAGCGGTGTTGGCGTCGAAGTAGAAGTTGTACATGGTGCTCCAGCGCAGGGCGTTGGAGTTGGGGTTCTGGGCAAAGGTCTGGGGGCTGGACCAGGTCACGAACCCGCCGCCGACCGACGAAGCCCAGTCGGTGTTGTCGAACGGCTCGCCCGAGTGGTAATCCACGTCGTGGAAGCCGATGTTGGTCACCGACACGCCCGCGGGCACAGGAACCTTGAACCCGCCGCCGGAGCGCGTGCTGGTCAGGTTCTCGACGGCGTACTCATACCGCCATGTCCCGTTGCCCAGATCGGTGACCCGACCCGCAACCCAGAAGCGACCATCGCCCTCGAAGTCGAGCGGGACGAGTTCAACCTCGTTATCCACGGTCAGGTTGAAGTTGCCGTTGGCCGCCCGTCCGCCGTAGTCACGCCAGGCGAAGATGGCTGGCGACGTGCGGCGGGTTGAATCGGCGTTGTTCAGCGAGAAGGTCGCGTTGTTGGTGACCGTGGCGCGACGGTACGAGGCGTTGTTGGTCGAGGCGGGGTAGTTGCCGCGGCTCTTGGTGCGCTCGGCCGAGTCGTCCTGGGCGACGTACTGGCTCTCCGAGAAGTAAAGCGAGTTGGGGTTCTGCGCCGGGTTGATGTCGACGCGCTTGATCTGCACGCGACGCCCGATGACGGCCGTTGCCGCGGGCGGCGCCGAGTAGCCCGCGCCCGGGTTGGTGAAGGGATACGGGAAGAAGCCCGTGGTGACGTTGATGTGATTGCGCGGGCCCAAGTTGCTCTGCGAGCCGTTCAGACCCGACGAGTACGGATCCGAGCAGCCCACGCCCAGCACCGAGCCGCCGCGGCCCGAGCAGGTGTTGCACAGGCTCTGGGTCAGGGCCGTGAAGCCGTGCTTGAGCCAGCCCTGGCCGATCATCTCGAGGCGGGTCGCGCCGTTCTTGACGCTCAGGCGATACACGTTCTGCCCGATGACCGGGTGACGGTTCGTGCTGGCGACCCACAGCAGGTCGTTCACCGAGTTGTTCACCGGCGCGACATTGCACGAGGTCGTGCCGATCGCGTAGGCATAGATCCAGTTGTCGTTGGGCGTGCCCGTGCTGTTCGTGCCGTAGTTGCTGTACCCGATCAGGTCGCCCACGATCACGTCGGGGTCGCCGCTGCCCGGCTGCGCAAGCGCCGCCGAGGCCAGCGCCGACGCCGTCACCATCGCCGCCACCCGACCGAGTTTCTTCAGATCCTTGCTCATACTCGCAATCCCCTTCTCTGGTGTGAAATTGACCTCACCCAACAGAGCCGTGCGGCTCATACCGATCATGAACATAACCGAACAACGCCTTGCCTGAAACCCTCAAACCGCCAATGTCGCGCAGAATCCGGACTGGAACGCCCGATACGTTGTTTCCCCCGGCAGGGTTCCACTACTTCCGACGCGTCTCCTCAGACTTCATCAAGTTCAAAACCGTGGCTTCCACCTGCGACGCCTCCTCCGGACGGCCCATCGCGCGCAGCACCTGAGCCAACTGGCTCCGATACCCAATGTTCTTCGGTTCAAGTTCGACGGCGTTACGCAGTTCCGTCAACGCCTCATCAGCATTTCCGCGCATCGCCAGGGTCATGCCCAGCACAACCCGCAGCGCCCCCGATTTCGGACGCCGCGCCACGCCCCCCCGGGCCGCCTCCAACCCCTCATCCGCTCTCCCGAGCCCGAGAAGCAGCTGGATCCCCCCCACCTCATTCTGAACGCTGGGTGCCGGGCGCGCCCCGAGCACAGACCGAACCTCAGCCAAGGCCCCCTCGCGATCGCCCAGCTGGGCCATCAACGACGCCCGCGCCAACCGCGCCCCGTGCAACTCCGGGCGATGATCCACGATCCGGGTGTAGGTCTCCAGCAACTTCGCCCCGGATTCCCCACGCACCAGCGCCAACCTCACCAGACCCGCGGCCCATTCCTCCGAGGGCTTGCTCCAATCCAGCGAACGCCACAGGTGCCTCTCGGTCTTGTCACGCTCGCCTACGACCGCGTGCATCCAGGCGATCCGCACGTGCCGCCCGCCGTTGTGCTCCCACCCAAAGCCCCCATCGGCGAAAGGCCCGGCAAGTTCAAAGTGACGCAGCACGCGTCGGGCGGCCTGGGCCTGCTCGGCCTTGGGCACATAGCCCGGAGCGAAGACCTCGTCGAAGCTCGCCGTCACGTCGTGGTCGAGCTGATCCGCCCGCCACAGGTGATAGTTCACGAAAGCGCCCCACGCCCCGCCCAGCACAAAGAGCGATGCCAGGATCGCGAAGACCACGCCTCCCAGGCCCACGCGGCCGTCCCGCTTGAGTTGCAGCGTGTGCAAACGGGCGTTGGGCTCGCGCACCATGGCCCACAGCTTCCACGCGCTCGCCACCCCCACGCCCGCCAGGCCCCCCGCCATGAGCAGCGGGATCGAGTTGAACATGCCCCGATAGCCCAGGAACAGCAGCACGCCGATCGCCATGAGCGTCGCGTCGGCGACCACGCCCACGTCATACGCCGGACGCTGAATGTTGCCGGCCTTGGCCTCGGGCGTGCGCGCGCCCGTGAAGGCCGCGGGGAGGGCAAATTTGAATGACAGCGCCTCGTTGGGGCAGACGCTCACGCAGTCCATGCATTTCATGCACCCGGGGTCCATCACCATGCCAAAGTCGCGGACCTCCTGGTGCACGCGAACGTTGCTGGTGCACACCGCCGTGCAGTGCCCGCAGTGCTCGCAGTTGTCGTTCACGACGATCCGCCCGACGCTGACTTTGTCGACCGGGGCGAAGATCCCGCCGTAGGGACAGGCCGAGTTGCAGAACCCCTTGGCCCCGAGGAAGTAAACGGTTGCGAAACCGCACACGAACAGGAACGGGATCGCGATGTACCACGCCGGGAAGGTCTTCCAATAGTCTTCGATCACCATGTGATCGCTGAACCCCGGAAAGGCGGCGACCTCGCCCAGCCATCGCGGCACATCCCACCCGCCCGCCTTGATCGCCGGCACGATCACGTCGCGCTTGAGCGTGGGATACACGAACATGTACAACGCCAGCACCAGCGGCCCAAAGACCAGGAACCGCGAGCGGAATGGCTTGGGGTGGATCCCCACACGCTTGAGCAGCCACAGGCTTGCGTCCTGCAGCGCGACGACGTGGCACGCCCACCCGCAGACGAACCGCCCGAAGAGAAACGTGGCCAGGATCGCGAGGCTGAAAAAGATGAACCCCGCGTTGATCTGCCCGCCCTCGAGCGTGTACATGATCTCGGAAGGCTCGATGGGGCTGACCGTGGACCGCACGCCGTCGTCGCGCCCCGACCACCACCATTGCAAGAGATGCGCCGCCATCAGCACGTGCAGCAGCACCAGGCACGCCACACGCCAGCGCGTCGATCGAGACAACCGAACCGGAGGATGCCCCTGACGCGGGGTCAGCACCGGCAATGCGAGCGAGGCGGCCTTGATCTGACGCGTGCCGCAGACGGGTTGTTCCGGCGATGCCTTGCTCATGCGTCCCCAACCCTAGCCGACACACCCGCCCCGCTCCCCCGATACGCTCCGCATCGTGGCACGGCTCCCCTTCGATCCCGGACGCATGGCCGCGGCGACCCGCCCGCCCGATGCCCCATGGTCCGTCGCCGAACTGGCCCGTCGCATCGACGCCGCCCTGCGCCAGGGCTTCCCAACCCCAATCCGCGTCGCGGGCGAGATCAGCGGCTTTCGCGACCGCACCCATTGGTATTTCGACCTCAAGGACGAGCAGGCCGTCGTCAACTGCGCCATGTTCGCGTCGAATGCCAAGCGCATGCCCTTCACGCCGCGCGACGGGCTGCACATCATCGCCAAGGGGCGCCTCGAGTTCTACGCCAAGGGGGGCAAAGTCACGCTCCTCGTCGACGCGCTCGAGCCCGTGGGCGCGGGCGCGCTCGACCTGGCCTATCGCGCCCTCTGCGACGAACTGCGAGGCCTGGGGTGGTTCGCCCAGGAACGCAAGCGCCCGCTCCCGGCCTTCCCCCGGCGCATCGCGGTGCTGACCAGCCGCACCGGAGCGGCTCTGCAGGACGTGCTCGTCACCATGCGCAAGCGCTGCCCCGCGGTCGAGGTGCTCACCGCCGATGTTCGCGTCCAAGGCGACAGGGCCGCCCCGGAGATCGCCCGCGCCGTCCGCTGGATCTCGAAGCACGCCTCACGCCTTGGGATCGACGCGCTGCTGGTCACCCGCGGCGGGGGCTCGATGGAAGACCTCTGGTGCTTCAACGATCGCGACGTAGCTAAGGCGATTCTCGACTGCTCGGTTCCCGTCGTGGCGGCGATCGGGCACGAGACCGACACCACCATCGCCGAACTCGTCGCCGACGAACGCTGCGCCACACCCACGCAGGCCGCGATGCGCCTCACCCCCGACAATGCGGCGCTGGCCCGCCAGGTCGGCGCGACGCACCGGCGCCTCGCCGCCCAGATCGCCCGCTTGGTCCGCGCCGAATCGCAGCGGCTGGCCAGCGTGGCCCGCCACCCCGCGTTGAGCGACCCGGCCCGTCTCGTCGATGCCGCCGCCGAACGATGCGAGGACCTGGGCCATGAACTCCGCCAATCAATGAACGCGGCTCTGGCCGATCGCACGGGTCGTCTCGACGTGCTGGCCACGCTGCTCGAGCGACAGCGACCCACGGTGTTCCTCGCCCGCGGCGCCACCCGTGTGGACGACGCCGCCCGCCGCTTGAACGCGACGCTGGACCACGCCGTGGAGCGATCGCGTGAGCGTGTTCAGGCGCTGGCCCGCCACCTCGACGCCGTCGCCCCCCAGCGGGTGCTCGAGCGCGGGTACAGCGTGACCACCGACAGCCGCGGCAGGCTCGTGCGCTCGGTCGTCCAGGCCCCCACGGGGGGCACGCTCATGACAAGAGTCTCCGACGGCCTGATCCGCTCGGTGGTCCAAGCCAAAGACGCCGCCCCCAAGCCCGCCAAACAACCCACGCGCGGGCTCTTCGACGAGGGCAACACAGACTCCCAATGACGGTGACGGGTGCCACCACCCGACATGACCTCACATCGCGTAGTGTCTACCTCCGCGTCTTGCCGGGTGCCACCACCCGACGCGTCTTCGCGGCGCGTGGTGTCTGATTCTTCGGCTTGCTGAAACGTCCGCCCATCGCACGACGCGCGGGCGGCGGCCCGCCC
>JABWBB010000076.1 GCA_013360675.1 Phycisphaerales bacterium
CCTGCCGCCCGGCACGCTCCACCCGCGACGCATCCTGGGCGACATCGTCGCGGGCGTGCGCGACTACGGCAACCGCATCGGCATCCCCACCGTCGCCGGCGCGGTCCACTTCGACGACCGCTACGTCGGCAATCCGCTCGTCTTCTGCGGGTGCGTCGGGCTCATCCCGCGCGACCTCATCCACGCCCAGGCCAGCCCGGGCGATCGCATCATCGCCCTGGGCGGCCGCACCGGGCGCGACGGCATTCACGGCGCGACGTTTTCCTCCGCCGAACTCGAGCACACCGCCGCCGACGAGTTCGCCCACGCCGTGCAGATCGGCAACGCGATCGAAGAGAAACGCCTGCTTGACGCGATCCTCCGCGCCCGCGACGCGATGCCCCCCGACGAGGACGACGAATCGTCGGTGGCCCCGGGCAAACCGCTCTTCAGCGCGATCACCGACTGCGGCGCTGGAGGCTTTTCCTCCGCCGTGGGCGAGATGGGCGCGACGATCGGCGCGCACGTGCACCTTGAGAACGCCCCGCTCAAGTACGCGGGCCTCTCCTACACCGAGATCTGGATCAGCGAAGCGCAGGAGCGCATGATCCTGGCCGTCCCGCCGCAGAATCTCCCCGCGCTCAAGCGCATCTGCGACGAAGAGGGCGTGGAACTGGCCGACCTGGGCGAGTTCGGCACACCCGATGCGCAACTCATCCTCTCCTTCCACGGGAACGAGGTCGCCCGCCTCCCCATGGAGTTCCTCCACGAGGGCATCCCCACGCCCACGCGCGAGGCCTCGTGGCCCCCGCCCAAAGCTGCGGCCACGCCCGCAACCACTTCACCCCAGCGCACCACGCCCCAACCCACCACCCCCGGCGTGGGCGCTGCGCTCACACGCCTCCTCTCGCACCCCTCCATCGCCTCCAAGCACTGGATCATCCGCCAGTACGACCACGAGGTGCAGGGCAACACGATCCTCCGACCGCTCGTCGGCCCCGCCGGCCGCGGGCCGGGCAACGGCTCGGTCCTCGAACCCATCCCCGGCTCTGGGCTTGGCGTCGCGCTCGCCTGCGGGCTCAACACCGGCGTGGGCGATCCCGCCCTGGGCGGCGATCCCTACCTCATGGCCCTCGCGGGCGTCGATGAATGCGTCCGCAATCTCGTCTGCATGGGCGCCGACCCCGCGCGCATCGCCATCCTCGACAACTTCTGCTGGCCCTCGTGCGAAAAACCGGAGAACCTGGGCGCGCTCGTTCGTGCCTGCGAAGGGTGCTACGACGCCGCCAAGGCCTATCGCACGCCCTTCGTCAGCGGCAAGGATTCGCTCAACAACCAGCTCCGCTACGACGACCCCGTCACCGGCCAACGCACCGTCATCGAGATCCCCTTCACCCTGCTCATCTCGGGCCTGGGCATCGTCCACGACATCTCCACCTGCATCACCCCCGACGCCAAACAGGCCGGCAATCTCCTCCTCCTCGTGGGCGAGCCCACGGGCGCGATGGGCGGCTCGCTCTATCAGCACTTCGCCCATGTCGCGGATGTCACCTTCCCGCGCGTTGATCTCTCCCGCGGCCCGGCCTTGGCCGCCGCCATCCACGCCCTGATCAAGAGCCGCCTCGTCGCCTCGGCGCACGATTGCTCCGAGGGCGGCGCACTCGTCGCCATCGCCGAGATGCTCATCGCCACCAGCGGGCGCGCAGGGCATGCCCCCCTGGGCGCCGACCTCGACCCGCGCACCACGCTCTCGCACGCGTCGTGGGCCTTTGGCGAGGCTCCCTCGCGCTACATCCTCGAAGTCACGCCCGAGGCGCTGCCCAAGGTCGAGAGCGCTCTGGGCGCCCATCCACATGCCGTGATCGGTACGCTGACGTCATCGTCGCGCCTGCGCTGGTCAGTCGCGCAACTCGACGCGGGTGTCGACGACCTGGCCAAGGCCTGGCTCGCGCCCCTGGACTGGTAACACCCGCACGCCTTCCTACCCTGCACCATGCCGAACCCCGGCCCGAACCAAGGCGACATCGAGATCAGCGTCGTCGCGCCCGCCCACAACGAGCAGGAGAACGTCGACGAACTCGTGCGCCAGGTCGGCGACGCGCTGAAAGCCTTCGCCTTCGAGTTCATCCTCGTCGACGACGGCTCCACCGACGCCACCCGCCAGCGCACCCTCGCCCTCATGAAAGACCGCCCCTGGCTGCGATGCGTCGCTATGACCAACACGCCCAAGGGCAAGGGCAACGGGCAGTCCGCCGCCTTCCATGCAGGCTTTCGCGCCGCACGCGGCGAACTCATCGCCGTCCTCGACGCCGACCTCCAGAACGACCCCGCCGAGATCCCTGCGATGGTCGCGCTACTGCGCGAACAGAACGCCGCCATGGTCCAGGGCGATCGCTCCCACGCCCGTCGCGACAACGTGATTCGGCGCGTCGGCTCGATCGTTGGCCGCAAGTTCCGCCTCTGGCTCCTGGGCGACACCATCCGCGACACGGGCTGCTCGCTCCGCGTCATGAAGCGTGAACTGGCCCTGGCCATCCCCCTCGAGTTCAAGGGCGTCCACCGCTTCATCCCCGTCACGGCGCGCCACCTGGGCCACACGGTCGTCGAGATGCGCGTCGCCCACCGCCCGCGCGTTGCGGGTGAAACCAAGTACGGCTTTGGCATCGTGCAGCGCGCGCTGCCGGGCCTGCGCGATCTTCTCGCCGTCCGATGGATGCGCGACCGCCGCCGCCCCACCACCAGCTTCGAAGTCACCGCCGACCAGCCCGGGGCCCCCCGATGAAGTGGGAGCCCGCCGCCGCCATGGTCCTCATGCTCGCCCTGGGCCTCTGGCTCGTCTGGGGATCGAGCCACTGGTTCTACGGCGTGACGCCCCGCCCCGACACACGCACCGTCGAGCTGCGCATCGGCAACTCGCGCGGCGTGATCGAGGTCAACCACCCCGACACCCCCGCCCCTGTCTTTCGCGTCCTGCTCCGCAATGGCTTCATCTCGGAAGAGTTCACCGCCGAACAGTTCCGCAAGGTCTATGGCGACGAGGCCTACAACGTCGCCGTCGCCACCTCGACCAATCCCTTCTTCCGTCTCTTCAACATCACCTCGTGGACCAGCCTGATCTGGATCAGCATCGGGCTGGCGGGCCAGGCCGCCTTCTCGGGCCGCACGCTGATCCAGTGGTTCGTCAGCGAGAAGCGACGTGAAAGCGTCGTGCCCGAAATCTTCTGGTGGCTGAGCCTGGGCGGCGGGGCGGCCCTCTTCGCCTACTTCGTCTGGCGTCAGGATGTTGTTGGGGTTCTGGGTCAGTCCTCGGGGATCGTGGTCTATGCACGAAACCTGAAACTGATTCACAAGCGCCGGCGCCAGCTCGCCGCTGCGCAACCGCAACCGCCCGCATCCTAGGCGATTACAACCATAAGCCGAACAACCTATCTGGATCGCTCGCCCGATAGGTGGTCACGAGCCGATCTTTGTGGAACACTCCCACCATGCAGGTCTTGCTCGACGGCCATCCTGTGCGCACCCAGAACGCAAGCCTCGCGGCGGCGTTCGCGGCAGGCGTTGATGCCGCTCAGGCCCAGGGACGCATCATCGTCGAAGTCCGCTTCGACGGCGAGCCCGTCTCGCAGGCCACCTACGAGACCATCACCGACGGCCCTACCAGCGTGCGCGAGGTCCGTTTCACCTCGGCTCATCGCGGCGACACCGTGCGCGAAGCCTTGGGCGACGCCGCCGCCACCGTCGATGCCATCCGCGCCAACCAGTCCGCCGCGGGAGAGCACCTGCAGGCGGGCAACCTCGACGCCTCGCTCCCGCACATCGACGCGGCGGTGAAGGCCTGGCAGGTGGTACGCGACACGCTTGTCCAGGGCGCCGCTCTGGCCGAGATCGACCTGGCGACGTACACCCTTCCCGCCGAGATCGGCACGCTCGACGGCGCCATCGCCGACCTGGCCCGCCTGCTCAAGGACCTCAACGCCGCCATCCGCAAGCGCGACCTTGTCGATACGGCTGACCTGATGCTCTACGACCTGAACGATCAGGCCACGCGCTGGCGCGCCCTGCTGAGCGCCGTCGCCGCCTCGATCCCCGCCGGAGACCGGGCATGAGCGCCGTGCGCTCTACGCGCAAGATCATCGACACGATGATGGAAGAGGCCAGCGCCGCCCTTTCCGACATGCGCTTCTTCCATGCCGAACGCATGGCCAAGCGGGCGCTCGAGCGCGCCCACATGACGGGCGACTATGAGCGCATGGCCCGCATCTGCCTTCCGCTGCAGGAGGCCCGCCGCCTCAAACGCCAGGAAGCCCTCGACGCCAACTCGTGCATCACGCTCAACGAACTCCCGCCCGTGCACAGCGTCCCCGCGCCCGGCTGCTACCTGCTCTCGCCCCCGCTGATCGCGATGGACACGAAAGAACTGCGGGCCATCTGCGACCGCGCCGCCGCCCCCGCGATCATCCTCTGCCGCGAGCCCAAGACCAGCGCGGGCAAGTGGCCCATTGCCGCCGTCGGCGTGGGCGATACGCGTCCCATCACGCTCCGCATCCAGGTCGATCCACCCGAGCAGCTCACCCCTTCGTGGTTCAGCGCGACGCTCGACACCATCGGCAACAAGGCCCTCGAACGCCTCGATCCCAAATGGCCCGCCGACCATCGCGTGCTCGATCTGCTCGAGTTTCTCGATGCCGTGCCGCACCATGAGCGCGTGATCCAGGCCCTCGCCGCCGCATGCCGCGAGGCCGCCGTGTCACCCCTCTCGACCAGCCCGCGCCGGCGCGGCATCCTCGACAACCCCTGGGGCTTCTGACGCCTACACCCGCACGCGGGCGGCGTAGACCAGCCACTCCACCACGAGCAGCACGCCCGCCGCCATAACCAGCATCGCCCATATTTCGCGCGGCCCCGCCAACCCCGCGCCCGCGCTCACCCGCACGCCACCCACGTCGATCACCTCGGGGCTCGCCAGCGCGCTCTCGGTCGCATCCGTCACATTCACGCAGACCACGCGCTCCTCAGCACCATCGCCGCGCACCGTGTACACCCCCGCTCGCGCCACGGGCCCCAGCGTGACCACGCCTCCCACGCCCGCCCCACCCTGCGCACGAATCACGACCGGCCCCTCGAGCACGATCGCCCCACTCCCGCGGATCGTCACCGCCTCGCCCGTCGTGAAGGCCCGACCCGTGCCCGCCTCGCCCCGCAGCGAGAGATAGTCCACCGTGTTTGCCATGAAGATCGCAAACCCCGCCTGCAGCGCCCAGTTCGACTTGGCCAACTCAAACCCCACCAGCACCCGACGCGGCGGGCCCTCATCCACCACCACCATCGCCCCGCGCGGTCCGTGCACCACCTCGCTCAGCCCCGCGCGCGTGCCCGTCGTTCGATACGCCCATGATCCCGCCGCCACCACCGCATCCAGCGCAACGTCACGCAGGATTGGGTGTTCGCGCTTCCAATAGATCGGTGTCTCGCCCTGCAGCGCATCCGTGCTCGCCTCGCCCAGCAGCCCCTCGATCGCGGGCCGCACGCCAAAGGCGATCAACGCCGCACGCGCGGGCAGCGCCCCCGTCGCCCGATCGAAGATGACCAGGTCCGCGCCCCCCTCGCCCGATGCGGCCCACTGCGCCTCGGTCACGATCCGCAGATCGCGCGGGCGCAGTTCACGCAGCACCTCCTCAAGCAGAAAGTCCGCCGCTGATTCCCCCGCCGGCCTCACCAGCACCATCGCCGGTCGCGTCGGGGGCGCGAGCACGATCCCCGCGCTGTCGTCGCTGGCCAGGGCGTCCTCGCCCCCCAGCGTCGCCAGCACCAGCCCCCCGCCCGGCGCCGCAAACTCGAAACTCGCCGTCCCCCGCCACC
>JABWBB010000077.1 GCA_013360675.1 Phycisphaerales bacterium
AAGCACGCCGCCAGGTCGGCGCGCCGGGCCTCGTCGAGCGGGGGGGGCGGGGCCGAGCGCGACCCGGGCACGCCACGGGCCGCATAGAGCAGCGCGGTCTTGAGCCCCGAGAAGGAGAAATCGAGGCTCTCGCGCGAGAGACGGCTGATGGGCAGATCAACCGCCCGGTCGTTCGCGCCCGGCGTGCGGGCAAGTCGATCGAGATTCGGCCCGCCCGGGTGGGGCAGACCCAGGATCGTCGCGGCCTTGTCGAAAGCCTCGCCCGCGGCGTCGTCGATCGTCGCGCCCAGTCGCTTGATCTCGCGCCATGAATCGATGCGGTACAGCGACGTATGCCCGCCGCTGACCACCAGCCCCAGCCCGGGCAATCGCGGCGGCTGATCGGGTGCGCTTCCTCGCGTGAGCAGGCCCGAATACAGGTGCGCGTGAACGTGATCGACGCCGATCAGCGGCTTGCCCAGCGACCAGCTCAGCGCCTTGGCCGCCGCCACCCCGACCAGCAGCGAGCCGATCAGCCCCGGGCGGTTGCCCACGCTGACCGCATCAATCATGCCCAGCCCCACACCGGCCTGCGCCAGCGCCTCGCGAACGACCGGGAGCATCTGCTCGACGTGGGCGCGGCTGGCGATCTCGGGCACCACGCCCGCGTACTCGGCGTGCAGGTCGTGCTGCGAGGCGATCACGCTCGACAGCACGACGCACCCGTCGCGCACCAGGGCGGCGGCGGTCTCATCGCACGAGGTTTCGATCCCCAGCACCAGCACGCGTCACTCGCGCTTCTTCAGGTCCGCGTCGAACAGCCAACGCTCGAGGCTGGGGCCGGTGATGTCGAAGGTCATCACGACCTTCCCGTCCTTGTCGCGAATCTCGAGCACCCCGCCCGTCAGCTCGATCGCGTCGTCCCACAGGTCGACCTTCGCGCGCGAGGCGGCATCGCCCGCGCCCGCCTCGAGGGCGGCCTCGCGCTTGTCGGTGCGGTCGAGTTCGCGCAGCAGCCGCTCGCGCAGCTCGCGGATGCGCCGCAGTTCATCGACCGCCACGCTCGAGGCGGTCTGCGTGGCGTCGGTGGCGGGGGTCCACTCGCCCGTGGCGAGCTTGCCCTGGAGGGCCCTGATCGCCGCGGCGAGCTGCCTGTCCTTGAGGGTCGCCTCGATCCAGGCGGGGTCGTTCCACTGCTCGGGCTTGGCGTGCAGGTCCTGGTGCGTGTCGGGAGTGACGCGCATGATCTCTTCCTTGCGCCGCACCTCGAGCATCGCGCCGACTTCCTGGTCGGTCATGGGGACATAGAACCCCGGCGTGGGATCCACGCCCCACGTGGGCGAGTCGTCCTTGCGGGTGATGCTGCGCCCGCTGGGGAGGTAGTACCCCTGCTCGGTAAGCTTGATCTCCGAGCCGTTGCCCCCGGGCACTTCGATGAGCCCCTGCACGCTCCCCTTGCCAAAGGAGCGCGAGCCCAGCACGATGGCGCGGTTGTTCTCGACCAGGGCGCCCGCGAGCACCTCGCTCGCCGACGCGCTCTGCCCGTTGAGAAGAACGACGATGGGGAAATCGCCCAGCGTGCCGGGCGTGCGGGCCCGGGCCACCTGCTCGGGAATCGCCCGCCCCTTGGTTGAGACGATCACGCCCTCGCGCAGGAACATGTCCGCGATCGAGACCGCCTCGCCCAGCAGCCCGCCGGGGTTGAAGCGCAGATCGAGCACCAGCCCCTTGAGCGAGCCCGTGCCCGCGCCCGAGGCCATCAACGCCGCGGCGATCTCTTCGCTCACCTTGGGCGTGAACTGCGTCATGCGGATGTAGGCGATGCCGCTCGCCGGGTCGATCTGGTGCTCCCAGCGATTGGGGTCGGCGGGGTCGCGGTGATAGCCCTTGACCGAGCGGGTCTTGATCTTCTCGCGGACGATCTCGATCGTCTTCTTCTCGCCCTTGCGTTCGATCTCGATGACCACCTTCGTGCCCGGCTCGCCCGTCAGCAACTCGACGCACCTGTCCACGGCCAAGTTCTGGGTCGATGTGCCGTCGATGCTCGTCACGCGGTCGTCGGGCATGACGCCGGCCTTGAACGCCGGGGCGTCCTCGAGAGGGGTGACGATCGTCAGCCAGCCGTCCTGCACGTTCACCTGGGCGCCGATGCCCACGTACTCGCCGGTGAGTTGCTTGGTAAATGCTTTGCGTTCCGAGGCGGGGACATAGACGCTGTACGGGTCGTTGAGGGCCTCGACCATGCCCTTGATCGCCCCCAGGCGGATCTTCTCCATGTCGGGGGCCTCGACAAACCGCTTGTCGATGATGTGGCGCAGCTCGATGAGTTCGTCGAAGAAGGCGTAATCGTCGCCCCGCTGCTGGAGCGCGAGCGTCGAGCCCAGCGTGGCCAAGCCCAGGATCCCTACCAGCGTCACACGGACGATCCCGTTGCGTGTCAGCATGCCTCGCCTCCAGCGCCCCGCGGGGCGTTCTCGGAACAGGATAGGTTCGCCCCGTCTCACCATAGAGATGCACTTCGTGCGGGCATCCGCCCGGTTTGGGCCCAGGCGCTCCCCTACCATCGACCGCCCCTATGCCCGCCAAACACGAACGCAGCGAACTTCAGGTCCATGCCGAACGGGCCGTGCTGGCGGCCGTCCGCCTGCCCGATTCCACCTATGACCCGCGCGATCCCTTCGGGGAGCTGCGCGAACTGGCCCATCAGGCGGGGGCGATCGTGGTGGGTGAACTCACCCAGCGCCTCGAGAAGCCCATCCCCGCGACCTACATGGGCTCGGGCAAGGTGAACGAACTCAAGGCCCTGTGCGAGACGCTCGACGCCAAGACCATCATCTTCGATCACGACCTCTCGCCCAAGCAGATCTCCAACATCGAAAAGGAGACGCAGCGCAAGGTGGTTGATCGCTCGGAGCTGATCCTCGACATCTTCGCCAGCCGCGCCACCACCCGCGAGGCCCAGCTCCAGGTCGAGATCGCCCAGCTCGAATACACCTACCCCCGCCTCAAGGCCATGTGGGACCACCTTGAGCGCATCGTCGGCAGCGGCGGGATCGGCGGGATCGGCACTCGCGGCCCGGGCGAGATGCAGCTCGAGATCGACCGCCGCCTCGTCCAGCGCAAGAAGGTCCTCCTCAAGCGCGAACTCGAAGAGATCCAGGGGCGGCGCAAGCGCGAGGTCCAGGCCCGCAAGCGCGAGCACTTCACCGTCGGCATCGTCGGCTACACCAACGCCGGCAAATCCACGCTCTTCAACACCCTCACCGCCGGCGGGGCCTACGCCGACGACCGCCTCTTCGCCACACTCATGACCCGCACCCGCCAGTGGGACCTGGGCGGCGGGCTGAGCGTCATGCTCTCCGACACCGTCGGCTTCGTCCGCGACATCCCCCACCACCTCGTCGCCTCGTTCAAGGCCACGCTCGAAGAGGCCACCCACGCCGATCTGCTGCTCATCGTGCTCGATGTGTCGGACCCGGCGTGCGAGATCCACTACGCCACCGTGCAGAAGGTGCTCGCCGAGATGTTCGAGGAACTGCGCGAGGCGGGCGAGACCGACCCCGAGCCCCCGCGCGTCGTGCTGCTCAACAAGGCCGACAAACTCGACGACAACTCGCCCCTGCTCGTCTGGGGGCGCAAGGTGCCCGACTCGATCCCGCTCTGCTCGCTCCCCGTGCCCGACGCGCTGGGGCAGGCGGCGCTGGGCGACCTGGTGCGAGCCGCGGCGATGGGCGACGTCAAAGTCTTCGACGTCACCGTGCCCCTCGCCGACGCCAAGACCATCAGCATCATCGAGAACCGGGGCGAGGTGCTCGACCGCACCTACGACGAAAAGCACGTCACCCTGCGGGCCCGCATCGGCACACGCCAACTGGCGATGCTGCGCTCCGCGGGGGCACGCTTGGACGCCGCCACGACCGACGGCCAGCGCGTCGAGATCGCTCCCCACCGGGCCGACCCAGCGCGAGCGGGCTGGGACACGTAACCCCCCCTCTGCGTCGCCCGATCGGGTGGCCACATGATTACCGGGCAAGCCCCAAACACACGGCGAGTCGCGCCCGCGGGCTGGACTTGGCCGCTCAGGCCCCCGATACTTCAGGCCCCGCCCGACGGCGGGTTTGCCACCTTAGCTCAGCGGTAGAGCGATGCTTTCGTAAAGCATAGGTCTGGGGTTCAAATCCCCAAGGTGGCTTTGGTCTGATGGTGCCGCAGCGGCATGATCCCCGTGGCAAGCCACCCCCAACCCTACTCGTAATCCCCAAAAAAGAGGGAGCAAACCGTTGATGGTTCGCTCCCTCATGATTCACTTTTTGTAAGTGTTCCTGCGGATGGTGTTGGTGGCTTACCGCCGCCGGCGCAGCGCCAGGCCGCCGAGCATCCCGAGCAGGGCGACCGAGCCGGGCGCGGGAATCTCGTTGATGTAGAAGTCATCCATGCCGAAGCAGACCACGGTGTTGGTCACGTAAAACTCGACGCGGTCGACGGCGTCGAAGTCGCTCCCCAGGCCGATCTGGATTCCCGGGAAGCCCCAATCGCCCACGGGCAGGAGCACCGCGGGACCCGTGGGGACGTTGCTGTTGAAGCCGCGTACCCAGGCCAGTTCGTTGCCGCTGGCAGGGCCGCCACCCAAGTCGGTGTTCGAGGTGAGCGTGAAGTAGTTGAGGTCGAAGGTGCCCGGCGCGATCTGGGTGATGGCGATGGTGGTCAGCCCGCCCAGGCCGCCGGTGAGCCAATGCCCGTGGATCACGTCGTTGCCCGGGCCGTAGTAACTGCCGACATGGCTGGCAAAGCCGGCCGACCCGCCGTTGGGCTGGAAATCCAGGCGGTAGCCGCCCTCTTCGTAGTAATCGACGTTGTCCCAGGTGACGGTCGTGTTGGTGATCTGCGTGGTGGAGTCGAGGCGTGTGACGGTTCCACCGGTGAAGGTCACGAGGGTGGCGGATGCCGATGCGGCACACGCCGCGACCAACGCGCACGACGACATAGCCATAACACGATTCATGTCTCTCTCCTCGGGGCGAGCAGCCCCCACGATGCCGCAGGTCGGGCGGGCTCCTATTCCCGCACGGCCCCGGTGTTATCCCCATCGTCCAAAGTTGTTCATCACGTGTCAATTGGCGTGTGCAGTAAATGGGAAGATTGAGCAATGAGGGTGAACATCGCTGGGAACTACACCAGGCGGCGAGCGAGACGCGGGGGCGCGGACATGGGCAAAAAACAACAACGCCCGGTGTTGAACCGGGCGTTGCGTGCGAGACGAGCTCGCGAATGAGGCAAACAGTTGGGACCGCTTGGGCACGCGTTGCCGCGTGCTTATCCGCGTGAGCGGACGAGATTGTGTTGACGATCCGGCTGCGGATTGCTCCGCGTGCTTCTCATGGTTGGATGAGAGGCGACCGGTCTAAGGAATCCCTTAGAAAGGAGGTGATCCAGCCGCAGGTTCTCCTACGGCTACCTTGTTACGACTTCGTCCCAGTCACCGATCTCGCCGTGGGCATCACTGAAATGTGACGACTTCGGGCGCTCTCGGCTTCCATGACGTGACGGGCGGTGTGTACAAGGCTCAGGAACACATTCACCGGAGCGTAGCTGATCTCCGATTACTAGCGATTCCGACTTCATGCAGGCGAGT
>JABWBB010000078.1 GCA_013360675.1 Phycisphaerales bacterium
GCAGGGACCGCAAGGGGCGACCGGCCTGCAGGGACCGCAAGGGGCGACCGGCCTGCAGGGACCGCAAGGCCCGCAGGGCGCCACCGGGCCTCAGGGCGCCACCGGGCCACAGGGTCCCCAGGGCGTCGTCTTCGCCACCACCGCCATGGGCGCCTGCTCCAACCCGCAGACGACGATCAGCTTCCTGACCCCCACCGTGACCGTCACGATCACGGCGGGCCAGAAGATCTTCGTCATGGCGCACGCGGCGCTGGGCGCGGGCGTCTCCCCCGCCAGCAACCTCAATATCTACCCGGGCTATATGGTCCAGGGCACCACGACCGTCCTGCCCGTGGGCGGCGGGATCTTCGGCCTGACCGCCCCCGCCAACTCGCGCCAGATCTACAGCATCTCGGGTGTCTTGCCCCCGCTCACCGCGGGCACCTACCACGTGGGCATGGCCGGGAGTTCCTCCAACGCCGCCAACTGGATCAACAGCGAGTGGGCCTATGTCACCGTCCTCGTGCTCAACCCCTGAGAACGCGCGCGCGAACGCCGCGCGTCACGACATCATCGGGTTTCGCGCCAGAGACACGAGCGACTCACCCGCTCGTGTTCACCGCCCGCGACGCCGCAGGCCCATGAGCCCCGCCGCGCCCGCCAACGCCAGCAGACCCGACGGCGACGGGATGACGCGCGCCGTGATGCCCGTGTATTGCAGCGCGCCCGTCGGGAAGGGCAACTGGTCCACCAGCGTCAGCGACGCGGTCGACGTGTCGAGCGTGTAGATCCGCCCCTGCCCGGAGATCGCGTACATCACGCCCGTCGTGAAGTCGGTCGTCAGCCCCAGCGTCACCCGCAGGTTCAGCGGCAGGGCCTGCGTCGAGAGGATCGCGCCCGTCGAGGGGTTGAGTTCGTGCAGGTTCGCCGCCGTCGGCCCGTTCAGGTTCGAATCGATCACCCAGCAGCGGCCCTGTGCGTCGAAGGTCATCCCCGAGAGATCCAGCGGCTCGGGGAGGACCGATCGCACATCGGTCGCGGTCCCCGTCGCCAGGTTGAACGCATACGTGGCCTCGAAGCCCGCGCTGTCGATCCCGCCCGCCCCGTGCAGCCGCCCCGTCGATGGGTTCCAGGCCAGATCACCCTCGATCGCGTTGAGCCCCGTCGGGCCGATCGACGTCGGCACGCCCGTCTCGGGATGGACCGTCCACAACTGGTTCGGCGCGACATGGTTCGGCGCGACCGTGTGCAGGTACAGCCCCGAGGGCGTCGACTCGATGTCGGCGATGAAGGCCTGCGGCAGGTTCCACGTGTGCAGCAGCGTCGCGGATCCGCTCCCCAGCGTGTAGCGATACACCGACTGGTGGAACGTGCTTGAATTGACCGCGTTCGTCGAGGTGAGGTAAAACTCCTGCGCGTGCGCCCGAGCCGTCCACCCCGCCTGAACCCCCGCGACAGCGACCGCAACGCACCCCGCACCGAGCATGCTCGTTCTCATACGACTCCCTCCTCCTCCCCGTCAGATTAAACCAATATCCCCCCCGGATGCAAGGGGAACTGCGGATCGAAGAGAATCACTCATGCAAGGCGTTATCGCTGGTCCGGGCCCTTGCCCGGAGTCGCACCCTCGGCGGGGGGCGTCGGGGGCACACCCGACGCCAGGAGATCGTCCACCGCGCGGACCAGCGCCGGGTCGTCGGGGCGCGTCCGCGTGTCGAACCGGGCCACCACGTTCCCCTCGCGGTTCACCAGGAACTTGGTGAAGTTCCACTTGGGCTCGCCGCCGATGGGGGCGGCCTGGGCCGCGAGCTGCTGATACAGCGGGCAGGCCTCGGGCCCCGTGACCTTCACCTTCGCAAAGAGCGGGAACGTCACGCCGTAGTTCTCGTCGCAGAAGGCGCGGATCTGGGCGGCGTCGCCCGGCTCCTGCTTGCCAAAGTCGTTGCTCGGGAACCCCAGCACCACCAGCCCCTGCTCCTTCTTCGCCTTGTACAACGCCTCGAGCCCCGCGTACTGGGGCGTATAGCCGCAGCGGCTGGCGGTGTTGACGATCAGCACCACCTTGCCCTTGAACGCGGCCAGGTCCTGCGTCGTGCCATCGAGCAGGATCATGGTGTGGCTCAGGATCATCGGGCTCGCGGGCTTGGGGGCGGGCGCGGGGGTTGGCTGTGCCGCGGGCGATGCGTCGGGCTGGGGCGTCGCCGCCGCGGGGGCGGGCGCGGGGGGTGTCTCCGGCGCGGGCTGAGCCCAGGCCGCAGACGCCGGCAGCGACAAACCAAGCACAACGCGCAGCAGTGTGGGACGCATCAGGGGCACCTCCGGTGCGGCGTAACTGCGCCCGCACCAGGCAAGCGTAGCCCATGCAGACCCAAGCCCCCGATGCCGCATCCACTCGGCGAACACAGCCCGGGGCGGCGCCAGGTCGCGCTACCCTCTGGAATCATGCCCCCCGTCACCCTCACGCGCGCCGTCCGCTTCTGCACGGGACCGGCGGAAACCCCGCCCGCCGGGGGCATGGGCTACTCGGGCCGCCCGGGCATGGGCGAGGTCGGCGCGTTCCACGAGATGAGCGTGCGCTGCGAGGGGGAGATCGGCCCCAAGACCGGGTACCTCGTCGACATCAAGGCGATCGACCAGGCCGTACGCGAACACGCCGCCCCGATCATCGCGCACGGGCACGCCAACCCCGCGGGCGTGACGGCCCACGCCCTGATGGCGGGCTGCCTGGGCGCGCTGGCGGGCGCGCTGCCGGGGATCTTCCGCGCGGTGCGATGGAATCCGTCGCCGTACCATGCGTTCGAGATGTCCACCGCCGCCCCGCAGACCGTGCTGATCGCGCAGCGCTACGACTTCGCCGCGGCGCACCGCCTGCACGCGCCGACGCTGAGCGACGAGGAGAACCGTCGCCTCTACGGCAAGTGCAACAACCCGCGCGGGCACGGGCACAACTATCAGTTCGAGCCGCGCGTCGCCGTCCCGCTGAGCACGCAGGGCCCGCCCGCCTTCACGCACGCGCGCCTGACGAGCCTGTGCGAGGCGACGCTGATCAAGCCCTTCGATCACACGCACCTCAACGAGGACACGCGCGAGTTCAACACCGCGCTGGGGGGCCTGATCCCCTCGGTCGAGAACATCGCCCGCGTCTTTTATGAGCGTCTGGCCAAGGCCCTGGCGGCTGAGCCGGGCTCGCCCAGGCTCGTCTCCATGACGGTCTGGGAGACGGACCGGACCAGCGCGACCTGGGCCCCGGGCTGATCGACCCTCGCTTCTGACCCGTCCTCACGACGCCCCCGGGGCCATCCCGCGCCGCTTCGCCCGAGAACTCGCGGCCAATCCCCGCGCCAGCCGACGTAATTGCGGGTATCAGATCCGGGCCCTCGCCCGTAGAATCACAGAGACCAGGGAGCACAGACCCCGCATGGCGATCGCTTCGCTACTTCTCGAGCGTGGGCTCATCACGCAGCGGCAGTTGGACCAGGCCGCCACCGAACGCGCCAACACCGGCGAGCGCATCGAGCGCGCGCTCATCCGCCTGGGGTTCGTCTCGCGCCAGCAGGCCCTCGACGCCGTCGGCGACCAGTTCCACATGCCCGTGGTCGATATCGCCAGCCTGGCCCCCGATCCGGCGGCCCTGGCGGCCCTCCCGGCCAAGGTGGTCTTCCGCCACCGCTGCGTGCCCATCGCCAAGGACCAGGGCACGCTGACCGTCGCCACCAGCGACCCCTACGAACTGGCGGTGCTCGACGAACTGAAACTGCTCACCGGGTGCACCATCACCCTCGTGCTCGCCGACGAGGACGAGCTGCAGAAGTTCATCCGCCTGCACTACGGCGTGGGCGGCGACACGCTCGACGCGATGGCCGCCGGGCTCGACAAGGCCGCCCAACTCGTCGAGGCCAAGCCCGCCGACGAGGTCGAGCAGGCGCAGGAAGCCAGCGTCATCAAGCTGGTCAACGACCTGCTGGCCGAGGCGATCGCCGAGCGCGCCACCGACGTGCACATCGAGCCCTACGAGCACGAACTGATCGTGCGCTACCGCATCGACGGCGTGCTGCACAAGGCCAATGTTCCCCCCACCATCACGCGCTTCGGGGCGGCGATCATCAGCCGCCTCAAGATCATGGCGAGCCTCAACATCGCCGAGAAGCGCCGCCCGCAGGACGGGCGCATCACCTTCCGCCACCGCGGGCCCGGGCAGGCGACGCAGGAGTTCGACCTGCGCGTGAGCGTGATCCCCATGATCGCGGGCGAGGGCGTGGTGCTGCGTGTTCTCTCCAAGGCCGCCGTGCTCATGCCCCTCACCGATCTGGGCATGCCCGACAACGTGCTCACGCCCTGGACGCGCCTCATCGCCCGCCCACACGGCATCCTGCTCGTCACCGGCCCCACCGGCTCGGGCAAATCCACCACGCTCTACGCCTCGCTCAACCAGATCGTCAGCGAAGAGATCAAAGTCATCACCATCGAAGACCCTGTCGAATACCACGTCGCGGGGGTCAACCAGATCCAGGTCAGTCACAAGGTCGGGCTCGACTTCGCCTCGGGCCTGCGCTCGATCCTCCGCCATGACCCCGACGTCGTGATGATCGGCGAGATCCGCGACAAGGAGACCGCCGAGACGGCGATCCAGGCCTCGCTCACGGGTCACCTGGTCTTCTCGACCCTCCACACCAACGACGCCGCGGGCGCGACCACCCGCCTGCTCGACATGGGGGTCGAGCCCTTCCTGGTCAGTTCGTCGCTCGAGGGGGTGATGGCCCAGCGCCTGGTGCGTCGGATCTGTCGCGAGTGCGCGACCCCCTATCACCCCGAAAAATCCGAGCTGCCCGCGGGGTTCGAGATGCCCGCGAGCGGGACGCTGACGCACGGCACGGGCTGCCGCGCCTGCCGCAATACCGGCCATCGCGGGCGCGTGGGGATCTACGAACTGCTGAGCCTGAGCGAGCATGTGCGCGAGATGATCATGGCCCGGGTCAACGCCCCGCGCATCGCCGCCGCCGCCCACGACGAGGGGAACCTCTCCCTCATCGTCGAAGACGGCTTCGCCAAGGTTCGCGCGGGCGTCACCACGCTGCACGAGGTCGCCTCGGCCGTCACCACCTGAGGCGTCACCCGCGTTCATCCGGCCTCGCCCCGCCCGGCCGCGCCGACGCGCGGTACGCTTCTGCACCTCGCGATGCTGATCAACCCCGCTCGCATCCTCATCATTCGCCCCAGCGCCCTGGGCGACGTGGCCCGCAGCGTGGGCGTTCTCTACAGCCTGCGCCGTGCCTACCCCGCTGCACAGATCGACTGGCTGGTGCAGGATTCCTTCGCCGACGTGATCGCGGCCCACCCGGACCTGTCGGGCGTGGTGCCTTTTCCGAGGGCGTCGTTCTCGCGCTGGATGCGCACGGGGCGCGTGGACCGCGTGCTGGGCTTCCTCTCGTCGCTGCGTGCACGACGCTATGACCTCGTGCTCGACTGCCAGGGCCTGGCCCGCAGCGGGCTCTTCGCCCGGGCCACGGGCGCGCCCGTGCGCGTGGGGCACTGTATTCCTGAATAGGTTTGACGTCAAGGCTTCCGTTTTTGAGCGCCTCGATAGCCTTCGTAGCGGCCACTGCACCGGCAAGTGTTGTAAAATAG
>JABWBB010000005.1 GCA_013360675.1 Phycisphaerales bacterium
GCGACGGCTTCGGATTGGTACGGTCGAAGTTGCATTAGCACGGTCCCTCCTCGAGCAGACGCACGCCGCGCGACCACGAGCCAACCTGCTCGTCGGTGTGCCAGCATGGATCGGGCCTGCCGGGTAGCGACCCGGTGAGCAGTAATGGGCTGATCGAACGGCTGGCGATTAGGAGCAACTGCTGCGGCCAGTCGGGTCGCTCTGGGGCTGTCGCGGGCGAGCTCCACTTGCGCCGCTGTTCCTGCATGTACTGAGCGTGGCATGCACTGCAGCAGAAGCCCTTTCGGTACTGCGTGCTCTGGCACACCGGGCAGGGGGCGATCATGCGTGGATCTCCGTCACTTGAACCCGGACTCGGCCGCCCGGGGTCGCCCGGTCGCGCTCGACAAGCAGCCGGTCGATCTGCGAGTCGTCGTGGTAAGCCCCCGCCTTGGCGAGCGCGTCGAGAAGAGCCTTCTGCAGGTTGTCAAGATCGCGCCGGCGGCTGTCCGGTGGAGAGGCGATGATCCGTACTGCCAACCGACCGCTGACGTGCGGCGAACCCACCTTCAGCACTTCACGAGCGACGCGATCGCGGTAGCGTCGGCCCTCGCGGCTGATGAGTGTCGCGTTGCCAACGCGCCTGTAGTAGTGGTTCACGCTCGGCGGCCAAGGGAGCGAGAGGGTGATCATGCGGTCTCCTTCGTAATGCCCCGACCGGCGTCTCCGCTGGCCGGGACAGGTGTTGCCGTGCTCCCCATCGCGGGGATAGGGCCGGGACGCTTTTGGGCCGTGGAACCGGTGCCCGTAGGAACTGAATCCCTCGCATGCGTCGCGGATCATCGCGCCGGCTCAGCGCACCACGGCTACACCGGGTGGTTCAACCCCGCTTCCACGGCGGCGTGCTCCCCGGACCGACGCCTGCGGGCACGCGAGCGCCCGCAGCGCCGCCGCCCCCGTTCCCGCCCTTCTTGGTGTAGCCCTTGATCACGTTCGTGAACTCGCCGTTGTCGTCGCGCTTCTTCAGCCCGACGTTGATCTCCAGCGGGATGTTGTGGAGCTCGACCGAGTCCTTGTTCTCCAGGTTGAGCCGGGCCCAGACGAGGCGGCCCTTGCGCTCGCCGTCGATGATCTGGAACGTGAGCTGGAGGTACTTCCCGCCGCCCGCCTTCGTCGGCTTCATCTCCGACTCGGTGATGACGGCGATGTACTTGCCCGCGGGGATCGGGTCGAGAGCGACGGAGGGGTCCACGTTGTTCGCATCGAAGTTGTTCAGGTTTGCCATTGGTCAGAGTCCTTTCAGTTGGTGGCGGCCGCGCCCTCGCTGGGCGCGGCGTCGGTGTTCTGGGTGAGTGGGGTGGTGGTGCTGCCGACCTCGCCGCGCGAGGCGGCGACGTGCTCCGCGAAGACGCGGTAGTCGAGGGGCAGCTCCTCGGGCAGGTTCAGACGGTTCTTGGCGACGTGCGCCGGGCGCTCGACGGTGCGGACGATCCGCTCGCCGGTGCCCACGCCGTTGTGCTTGGCCTTGTTGAACCCCTCGTCGACCTTGACGGTGAGCACCTTGTACGTGGCGAAGAGCACCTCGTCGGCCCACTCTTGCACCAGCGCGGAGGCGAGCTTGTGCAGGCGGGGGCTGTAGCGGTCGTACGGCACCGTCTCGGGGTTCTCGAACTTCTCGATCTTGGCGTGCGCGATCAGGATCACCGTCATGCCGCGATCGCCGCGAAGGGCGTCCAGCGCCCTGAGCACCGTCCGCCACTTCTCGATGGCGAACGCGTACCCCTTCGCGTACCCGATCTTCTCGATGCTCTCGGCCTGCTCGTCCTCGCAGACCTCATTCCAGATGAGGCGCTCCAGCCAATCGAGCGAGTCGATGACGACGGTCCTGTACCCGTGCTCGCCGGAGTACAGCGACTCCAGCGCCGCCATCACATCGCCGAGCGACTTGGCCAGCGGGAACGACTCGCACTCGATGTCGCCGAGGCCGTCCTCGGTCGGGATGAAGATGGGGCTCTCGGCCATCGCGCCGAACGTGCTCTTGCCGATGCCGTGCGTGCCGTACAGCATCACGCGGCGGGGCTTGGGCTTGCGGCCCTTGGTGATTTGGTTCATCAGGGTGTTCGTGGTCATGTGGTCTCCATCAGGAATGAGGTCTTGCGGAAAGATGTCGCGGACGAAGTCGCCTTGGCCGAGGCGGACGAGGGGCGGCCCAGTCGATCGGGGGAACGTGGTGTTCACAGGCCCGCCTCCTTGAGTTCTCGCTCCGCCTGGTCGTGGCGACGGCGGGCCTCATCGGGCGCGGTTCCGCGTGAATGCCCGCTACGGCGGTGCGATGTGGGAGGAGCACTGACCTTCGTGGCCTGTTCGCCACGCTCGAAGTGGGCCGCGTCCGCCTCGGCAAGCGCGAGGCCGAAGGCGTTCAGCCATTGGCGCGTGGTGTAGATACGGGAGCCGAAGCGCACGTGCTTGAGCCGCACGCGCTGGCCGGACGCAGCCTTGACGCCCTCGCGGCACCACCTCCACACGCAGTTGGGCGACGGTCGGCCCGGGGCGAGTTTCGCCGCCTGCGAGAGCGTGATATGCTCTTCCGCAGCAGGTGCCTCATCGCTCCCGCTCGTTGCCTTTCCGATTGAGTCTTGCTGGAACACGTGGAACTCCCCGCTCGTCTGACCCGGCCCTCACGGGGCTCGGGCTGCTTGCGATGGGGGAAGAATCCACGCTGTTTTGCGGCCGTAACTCGGTAACTCGAGTTACCGCGCGGCCCACCAACGACAACGGCCCTCCCGCGATGGGAGAGCCGTTCACGACAATCAGAAATCCTCCGAGATTCCGTTGTGGGTAACTCGGGATGCGACGGAGCGAGTGCTCTTAGCCATTGAACTTCGCAAAGGGCAAGAATGCCTCACCAGTCTGAGAGGCATGACGTCGCACTCGCTCAATGACCGACCGCAGGTCGGACGCGCCGCCTAGCACCGCGTAGATGTGTGCGTGGTCGAGTAGCAACAACGGTGTTCGCGGACCGGAGCCTGCCGAGATCGCGGCCGAGGAGTACCCAGCCATTGAGATCATGATGCCCATCGTGTTGTCGGCCTTCGTCTCGACCTTTCGGCGGAAGACGTCAACATCCGGCGCGCCCGCTTGTTCCATCGTGAACTTGAGCTCGACAAGATATGTGGTGCCGTTGTGCGAGAGCGACCCGTCGATCTGTCGATCCTCGTGCTTGTACGGGCGTCGGGCATCGACCTCTGAGAACTGAACAAGGTCAAAGAACCAGTCCTCAAAGTCGTAACCGGCCTTCTGCGTGCCAAGACTGCCCGTCAGCTCATCCAGCCGCTGCTTCAACTTCGCAAGGGACTGCTGTGAACGAGCCGCCCGAGCGCGTTCGGCGGCGTATCGCTCCCGGGCTTCAACTCGTTGCCTCTCCTGGCGTTCGCGCTCGGCCTCGTCCGTCTGATAGTGACGCAAGGCATTGACCGCTTCTACCGCCTGTCTGGTCTTCTGTTCGGTATCCTCCCATCCCTGCAAGTCCGGGAATGTGACCTGCTCAGCCAGCTCTCGTCCGAGTTGACGGAGGACCGCCGGCCCCTTGTCGGTCGATCGGAGTCGTTCAAAGAGTCGATCGAGAAAGTCCCGCTTCGTCTCCTCCTGATGCCAGGAGGCGACGAAGTTCTCGGAGATCCCGCAGCTCCGAAGGAACTTCGCAAGCGCCCGCTTTCGCCAGAACGAGGCGAGCAACGCAGAGTAGATCAAGTCCTCATGGTGCGCGGTGATCTCCCGAGTCGGCATGCTGAATACTACTGCGGATCGCTCTATCCCACCCGCCGCATGATCTCGGCCACCTTCGACTGGTCCCGCTCGGCGTAGACCGCGTCTGTCACGCGGGCGCTGGCGTGTCCGAGGACCAGGGCCGAGGCCTCCAGGCCGTGCTCCCGCCGGTAGAGCGTCGCGGCCGTGTGGCGGAGTTGGTACGGGAACCACCGCTGCTCCTTCCGCCACGCGTCCAGGGCCGCTGTGAGGCCAGTCGAAGCGAGGCGCTTCCGCCACGCCTCCCGGGTCTCATCGTCGCGCTTGGCCAGCGGCGCGGGCGGCGGGAAGGCCACGTCGCAGGCGTACTGCACGGCGCGGTAGTACGCCCGTGCGTCGTAGCGGTCGCCTGCGGTCTTTCTCGGCTCGGCCTTGCGGTTGGTCCCCGCGCGGTTGCCGCACGAGAGCGGCGTCTTCCGCGCCGCGGCCCGTATCGCCCGCCGCTCCGCGTCCGCCTCGGCGGGGCAGAAGAGGTACGCACCCGGCGGGCGGTCCATGAACCGCTCGAGCACGGCCTGCGCCTTGGGGCCGAGGAATAGCACGCGGTCGTGCCCCATGTACTGCGTCTTGTGCCGCTCGGGACGGACCACCCAGACCCCGTTGCCGCCGGAGGTGTCGATATCGCACGGGCGCAGGCTGAGCACCTCGTCGGGCCGGGCTCCCGTGAGCAACTGCAACCGCACGGCGGCAGCGACCGGGCTGGCCAAATACGGCAGCGTCTGCTCGACCACCTCCACTGGCACGGGCTTGACGACCCGCCCAGCACGCGCCTCGCAGCGCCCGGGCTTCAGCGGGTCCACCGCCAGCAGTTCCACTCTCACGCTCGCGGAGACGATCTCCTGCGACGCGGCCCACTTGAAGAGCCGGCACAGCCGCCGCACCTGCGCGTTGGTGTAGGTGACGCCCCAGCCTCGCCGGCCGCTCTCCGCGTCGTCGCGGATCATTTCGTCGCGGAGCCGCTGCAAACGCCGCGGCCCGAACGCCGACGCGGGCGTCGAGCCGTACGAGCGACGGAGCAGGCGGATCAGGGCCTTGAAGTGCCCCTGCTCGTTCTCGTTGAACTGCAGCGCCCGCGTCCGCCAGAAGCGGGCGCACAACTCGGAGATGGTGATGCCGCCCGAGCCGTCCGGCCCCCCGTCGCCGCCCGGCCCGCCGGCGGCGGGCTTCTCGAAGTCGGGGTCGATCAGGCGACGGCCGTTGGCCTCCCACTCGGCAACAACGCGGTGGTATAGCTCGCGGCTCTCCGGCGATCCGAACTCGCCCAGCCAGTAGTCCCGCCGCCGTTTGGTCGCGGCGTCGGTCAGGGTGACGATGGCTTGGTTGCGGTCGTGGCGCTTGCGATAGCCCGGGGTCTTCGGCACGGGGCACCTCCCGAAACTTCCAGCGCGGTGCGCGCACCGCGCGGAAATCGTTTCGAGCTGCGCCCCCGACCGTCGGGGGGTACCCGTAACCTACGGGTTCAGCAAGGTTTATCGAAGCGAGGCGGACGGGACTCGAACCCGCAACCACCGGATCGACAGTCCGGTACTCTAACCAATTGAGCTACCGCCCCAAGTTTTCCGCGGTATGCCGCGACCCGGCCACGCTCAAACCCGCGCGCCGGGATCAGAATGTAGTCCGCTTCTCCCGAGTGTCAAGTCCGCGGGCCACGCCTCCTGGCATGCCCCCAAGCCCACTTTTCGTCTCGTGCATCGAGCCCGTAAGCCCACGGTATCGCGGGCCACGCAGCGCCGACCGTAATCGCCTTAGTTATTCCCCAGGTCCTTGAGCTTGATCTGCCCCGGTTCCTGAAGGCCAAAGGCGTTCCCCTCGGGTCCGACCTTCGCCCCCATCTGGAACATCACCACGCAAGCGATCACCAGGAAGATCGTCGCCGCCGCGGCCAAGACCGTGTACACGTCGGGTGCCGCACTCCGCTTGGCGCGGGCCCCGGGCATCTGCATTCCGAACTGGCTCATGTGGTCGCTCCTCGCCCGTCCGGGCCCTAGCTTACTGCCCGAACCGGGTCGACACCACGTCGCCCACGCGAAGGTCCTTCCCGTCCGCCTTGAGGGTCACCTCGGCGACGGCGAACTGCAGGTCCGCCCGCGTCACCACCAGGTTGGCCAGCCAATCCTGACCACGCCCCACCAGGAACTGCATGTTGTTCGCCACGCGGTCGTTCGTGCCCACATTGATCTTCACCAGCGTGCGCCCCGTTGCCGGATCAGGACGAACCTCGTCGATCCGCCCGCTGATGACCGGCCCGGTGTACACAAAGGGCTTGTCCTCGCCGCGCGCCACGCCGCTCAGCGCCGCTTCCTGCTGACGCTTGGCCTCGGCCAGCTGCTCCTGCAGCGCCCGACGATCCTGCTCGAGCACCTCGGCGCGGCTCTGGAGATCCGCCACGCGCTCCTCGAGTTCGAGCTGCTGCTTCTGACGCTGCAGGCTCGATGCACGGCCCTCGCGGACCTCATCCGAATACTTCGTCAGGAGCGCCGCCTGCGTCCGCGTCGTCTCGCCCAGCTCGGCGATCTTCGCCTGCACGCTCTGGCGCTCGAGTTCCGCCCGGTTCTTCTCCGCCGTCAGCGTCGCAATCTGCGCCTGCAGACGACGGCTCTCGTCCTGCAGATCGTTGACCTGACGGTTCGCCGTGGCCAGCTGCTCGTTGAGGCGGTTCTGCTCCCCGTTGTGGGCCGCGGCCTGCGCCGCCGCCTTCGAGTCCGCCGCCAGGCGACGCTGCTGCTCGGCGCGATAATCCGCCGCGATCCGATCGGTGTTGACCGCATATGCGATCACCAGCGTGGACAGGGCGATCGAAGCGATCGAGGCGATCACGACAAAGATCTTCGTCAGGACGTGCACGGTCTGCTCCTCGGTTCCGCCGCTTCCGGCGACCCAACCCGCGAACGCATCGCGCCGGCGACACGCTCACGGCGATTCAGTTATCCCACAACCCTTTCACGAACCGCCTCGCGACGGTCCCATCCCGATCGGCTCGGGGCGTAAGTGTTACCCGAACAACCACGCCCCTGTCAAACCGGGAACGCCACGGAATCTTCACGCCCCCGTGGCCGCATCACAATACCACACCCGACGCCGCCCGTCCCGCCGCCCCCGCCTCGTCCACATCCCAAACATTCTCCGCACCCTGAGCACCAGAACCACTGGCTCTCATGGGGTTAGCGCGACGAGGCCCGCAGCACCGACGCCGCCGCGGAAATCCGCACCGCCGCCGAAGGGTCTGCCAGCATCGCGCCAAGCTTGCCCATCGCCTCGGGCGACGCGATCTCGCCGTACACATACGCCACCTGCGTCCGGATCGTCGGGTTCGTGCTCGACGCGTACTCATCCGCGATGAATCCGCCCTGGCCAACGCCCATGCGTGCCAGCGCGGCGGCGATCCCCAGGCGCACCTCCGCGGGCATCGGCGAACCCGCCGCACCCTTGGGCCCCGACAGATAGATCAGTTGATCGATCGCCTCGCGATCGCGCACCTGCCCCATGATCTGCACCGCCAGCGCCGCCGCTTCGAGATCCTCCGGGTTCGACGGGTAGAGCGCCGCCCGCAGCGTGCCTCGCTGCGAATCGTCCCCCAGTTTCACCATCGCCTCGGCGCACTGCAGGTGGAACAGCCGCAACCGCTCACCGCCCACACCCCGCATCGGATCGCGCAGCGCATCGCGCAGCAGCGGCAGAGCCGTTCGATTCCCGATCTCGCCCAGCACAAACGCCGCGTGACTCCGCACCTCGAGCGACGGATCGCGCAGCAGAATCCCCGCCAGCGGCGACTGATCCGCATTGCTCCCCGTCCGCGTCAACGCATAGATCGCCGACGCCCGCACATGCCCCGACGTCTCTCCCCCCGCCGCCGTCGCGTACGACGAAAACCGCGCCAGCCGCGCCCGCCCCACCGTCATCAGCGCCACCGATCGCACGGCCCAGTGCCGATCATTCAGCGCCCGTTCGATCGCGCCTTCGAGCCGCGCCGCGGCAAATCCCGCCGCTTCCGCAGCGTTGGCGCGGATCTGCGCGTCTTCGCTCTTCGATGACTCTTCGACAATCGCCAACGCCCGCTCACGCAGCGACGACGCCGCCAGCGGATCCTGCCTCTGCGTCGGCGGCTGATCCCCTGTCCCGCCCGACGGGTTCTGCGTCTGCGCCGGCGTGCATGCGTACAGCCCCGCCAGCGCCACGATCATCAGCACGCGTCCCTGCCTCATGCCGCTTCTCCCGGGCGACGCCACCATCGCGACGCCGCCAATCCCAAGCCCGTCAGCGCGAGCATCATCCAGCCCACGCTGTCGCCCACGCGCGCGTACACCGTAACAGGTCCGCCCACGCCCACGTCGCCGACCAGCACGCCATCCACGCGGCAGCGCCCTGCGCCACCGCCGTTCGTCACCACGCCCGCGCGCACAACCCGGCCCCCCGCATCGACGATCGCCGACACCCCCGTGTTCGCCGCCCGCACCATCCACGTGCGCAGCTCGACGCACCGCCATCGCGCAATCTGCAGGTGCTGCTCGCGCCCGCCGTCCCACCACGAGAACCACCCGTCGTTGGTCAGGTTCACGATCACGTCCGCCCGCCGCGTTCCGCCCTCAAACACCAGCCGACGGCAGACCCACGCCGTCGTCACCTCAAAGCAGATCGGCGTCACCACCCGCACCACGCCATCGCCCGCGCGCACCGGCAACACCGTCGGCGTCGTTCCCGCGGCGAGATCGAACGACATCCCCCGCGCCCCGAACGACAGCAACTGCCGCTCGAGCCAGGGCCACTTCGAGATATACGGCATCACCTCGCCAAAGGGCGTCAGCCGCAACTTGTCATACCGCTCGCGCGAGATCCGCCCCCCGTCCACCACGTACGCGCTGTTGTACCGCGCGTCCCATTCGATCTCGACCCGCTCGCCCGACGACACGCGATACCCGTCGTGCCCCAGCGCCCCCACCACCAGCGGTAGGCCCAGTTCCTCCTGCACATCGAGCAGCCGATCCGCAAAGGCCGTCGCCATGAGCCGCGTGGGCTGGCTCGGGTTCGCCGGATCGGGCGCGAAATTGAAGAAAATCCCCTCCTCCGCGAGGGCCTTGAGCCCCGCGGGGTCGAGCGTCGGCCCGGGGAGCATCGTCTCGGGCCACACGATGAACGCTGGCGAGTGCCCCGCCGCCTCCACCGTCATCGCCTCGAACCGCTGCCAGTCCTTCACCTCTCGCTCGATGGTCGAGTTCGTCTTGTTGTCCTGGGGCACATTGGTCTGCACCACCGCCACGCGCACCATCGTTCCAGCACCACCAGTATCACGCCCCAGCCAGGCCAGCCCGATCCACGCCACCACCCACCCCGCCAGCAGCCCGACCCCCACGCGCCGCGACGGCGCACGCGCCAAATCGATCATGGCCCCGCTCACGCCCGCCAGCAGCAACAGCACGAGGTATTGCCCGCCGATCGACGCCGGGTTCGCCGCCCACGCCCATTCGATCAGCGGATGCGAGGCCAGACCCCACGGGTACCCGTCCCACAGCACCTCGCCGCGCAGAAACTCGCTCGCGGTCCACGCCAGCGGCACGATCACGCCCAGCGATAGCCGCATGCGCCGATGCAGCAGCCCCATCACCCACACGCCCACGCCGCTGTACGTCGCCATCAGCACCGCCAATGGCACAAACCCCAGCGCCGAGATGTTCATTATCCACACGTGCAGATAGGCCCACGCGGGCAGCGCCCCCAGCGCGAACCACGCCGCCCCGCGCCATGCTGGCACGCGCCCGGCTCCGATCCGCTCCGCCGCAATCACACCCGGCACGAGCGCCACGAACGTCAGCCACCACAGCCCCACCGGCGGCAGCGTCAACGCCAGCAGCACCCCGTGCCCCAGCCCCAGCAGCACCAAGGCCCGCGCCGCATCCGGCGACGACCAACGCCCCGGCGTGGCATCGCGCCGCTCGCCCAGTTCGTCGGATTGAGTTGTCATGGGTTGGGTCACAGGCCGCGGGCCGCTTTACTTCCCGGCGTAGTCGATCAGCCGCGCGATCTCGCTCCGCAGTTGCCCGCGGGGCACCACCCGGTCGACGATCCCGCTCTTCTTCAGGAACTCGGCACGCTGGAACCCCTCGGGCAGTTCCTGGCGGATCGTCTGCTGAATCACGCGCGGGCCCGCAAAGCCCACCAGCGCGCCCGGCTCGGCCAGGATGATGTCGCCGAGCATGGCGAAACTCGCCGTCACCCCGCCCGTCGTCGGGTCCGTCAGCACGCTGATGAACAGCCCGCCCGCGTCGTCAAAACGCGCCAGCGCCGCGCTCGTCTTGGCCATCTGCATCAGGCTCAGGCCCGATTCCTGCATCCGCGCGCCGCCCGAGCAACTCACCACGATCAGCGGCAGGTTCGATGCCGTCGCCTCTTCCACCGCACGCGTCACCGTCTCGCCCACCACCGAGCCCATCGACCCCATCATGAACGTCAGGTCCAGACACGCCACCATCGCCTCGCGGCCCTTGATGAACAGCCGCCCGGCCTTCACCGCGTCCAGCGAGCCCGTCTTGATCTGCTCGGCCAGCAGCCGGTCCTTGTACGACTTGAGGTCCTTGAACCCCAGCGGGTCGCAGGGCGTCAGCCCCGCGAACATTTCCTGGAAGGTCCCCGGATCCGCCAACTGCTTCACCCGCTCCGACGCCGAGATCCGGTGATGGAACTGGCATTCGGGGCACACATGAAGGCTCGCCTCCAGGTGCCGTTTGTAGATCATCTTGGTGCACGACGCACACCGCAGCCACAACCCCTCCGGGATCGAACGACGCTGCGGCCGATTCTCATTCACGGCGCGTCCTGACTGCTCGGTGGATGCCTGCGTCATGTCTGCTCCTGCGGCCCGGGCGACCCCGCCGGTCCCCCATCTCCGCTTCAACCCCCACGCCCGCCCTTCCCCGGGCCGGCGATCCTCCCACAACCACCCGACGGCGTTGCAAGTCCCAGCCCAGAAGCCCAGCGGCTTCCAAACTCTCCGGCTTCGAGTTTAGCACCACTCCCGTCCCGATGCCCCATACCACCCTAACAGAGTCCGCTAACCACGCAGAGCCTGAATCACCCCGGCGCGGGCCTCGGGGGGCGCACCGAACAGGGCCGACGCCGCCACGAGCACATCGCAGCCGGCCTCGCGCACCTTCTGGGCATTCTTTGGGCCGATGCCCCCGTCCATTTCGAGCCGCTGATCCGCCCGCAGCCGTCCGCGAATCGCCCGGGTCTTCACCAGCACATCCTCGATGAACGCCTGCCCGGCGTACCCAGGGTTCACCGACATCACCAGCGCCATGTCCACAGTCTCAACATGCGGCCAGACCGCCTCGGCGGGCGTGCCCGGGTTGATCGCCAGCCCCGCCGCCATGCCCTGATCACGAATCGCCAGGATCAGATCGTCCGCCGCCTTCCCCGAAACCGCCTCGATGTGGAACGTGCACAGATCCGCCCCCGCCTTGGCAAAGGGGGTGATGAACTTCGCGGGGTCGGTGACCATCAGGTGCACGTCGAGCAGCGCGTCGGGGAAGGCCCGGCGCAGCCCCGCGCACATGTCGGGCCCCATCGTCAGGTTGGGAACGAAATGCCCGTCCATGACATCCAGGTGGAGCATGTCGGCCCCCAGCGCGAGCACCCCGGCGCAGGCCTCGCCCATCCTGGCAAAGTCCGCCGCCAGGATGGACGGGGCGATCATGGGCGTGCGGACGGGAGTGCAGACGAGATCGGGTCGTGCCATGGGCTCGAACTGTAGACGAACACCCGGCTAATGCGCGGCGTTCGAACGCTCACGAGGCGCTAGAACGCCCGCGTGATCACGCCGTCGGCCAGGCGCAGAAGCATCTCCCGCGCGGGCGTGTCGTCGAGAGCGTCGAGCGATTGCTTGGCCGACGCGACCGACTGCGCCGCCTTCTGGCGGGCGTATTCGATCGACCCGGTTGTCTGCATGGCTCTGGCCAGGGTCGCGCCCGCGGCGTGCGCATCGACCTTCCCCGTGCGCACCGATTCAATCACCCCCAGCGCTGACGCCCGTGCCGTCGGCGTGGCCCGCGCCAGGTGATGGATCAGCGGCAGGGTGAGTTTGCCCTTTTCGAGGTCCTTGCCCGTTGACTTGCCCACCACCGCCTCGTCACCCATGAGGTCGAGCAGATCGTCCTGGATCTGGAACGCGATGCCGGCTTGCATCCCGAACGACGCCATCTGTGTACACACCCGCGGCGATGCCCCCGAAGCCCAGGCGCCCATCTCGCACGCCACCGCGGCCAGGTCGCCCGTCTTGCGCGACACGATCTCGAAATAGGTCGCCTCGTCCAGGTCCGCGTCGTTGCGATGGTGCAACTGGAGCAGTTCGCCCTCGCACACCCGCATCGACGCCCGCCCCACCGCCAGCGCGGGGCGGTGGTCGGGCACCTGCGAGCAGAGGTGGTACGCCGAGGCGATCAGGTAGTCGCCCAGGATGACCGCGGCTTCGTTGCCGTGCAGGCGGTTGATGGTCTTCCCCGCCCGGCGCACGTCCGCCTCGTCGAGGACGTCGTCGTGCACCAGGGTGGCCATGTGGATCAGTTCGCACACCGCGGCCAGGGTGACATGGTGGTCGTTCAGCCCCTCCTCGGGGGCGGTGGCCATGCCGACCAGCAGCGTGAGCGATGGGCGGAGCATCTTGCCCCGATAGCGGTCCACGTGCGCACACAGGCGGGCCACCGGGGAAAGTTCCGAGGCGATCTGCCCCGAGAACCGGGCCTCAACGCGGGCCAAGCCCGCCGCGAGGGCCTCGCCAGCGGGGATCAGGCGGTCGGAAAGATCGAGCAGCCCCTTCATCATGGCTACGGTAGCCCATCAGGAGCGATTGTCGGTCGGGAGGGAGGCAACGACCGATACAATCGCTCCCGCGGCTGACGCGTGCCGTCATTGCGGGCGGGGCAGGTCTCATAACGAGGCGTGCCGGTCAGAAGTTGTGGACACCATCCCGGGGCTCGTGCCGATGCTTGGCCACGTGAAGTTCGATTGCAACCGGCGTGACATTCTCCAGGGGGGGCTCCTCCTCGGAGTGGCGGCCATTCTCGGCGGCTGTGAAGGCGGTGGCCAGCGGGCCGACGCCCCTGATGTCGCGTGGCCCGACCAGACCAAACCCAGGATCGCCAACCCCACCCCGACCGCCGCACCCTCAAACCCGGTGATCTCGGGCGGCTCGCCGCGCGGGGTGATCCCACGCAGCGCGTGGACCAACGCCTCGCCCAACATGCGCGTCGCCAAGCCGATGAACGGCGTGACCCGCATCACGATCCATCACGACGCGATGAACTCGCAGGGCGTGACCAGCCAGAGCGCGGTGGCCCGCCGCCTGGCGGGGATCCGCGCCGACCACGTGGGGCGCAAGGACCCGTCGACGGGGGCCGGCTGGGTGGACATCGGCTACCACTACATCGTGGACCCTGCGGGGCGGGTGTGGCAGGGCCGCCCCGTATCGATCGAGGGCGCGCACGTGGCCAAGAGCAATGACCACAACCTGGGCATTATGGTGATGGGCAACTTCGACGAGCAGCAGCCCACGCGCGAGGCGCTCGAATCGCTCGCCTCGTTCGTCGCCGCCCAGATGCGCCTCTATCGCGTGGGCGTCTCGCGGGTGTATACGCACCAGGAACTCAAGCCTACGGCGTGCCCGGGGCGGAACCTGCAGCGGACCATGCTCGCCCTTCGCTCGTCGAGCGGACGCCTGGCGCGGGCCTGATCGCAAGCCCCCGCGCAGAAAAGCGGCCTATCCTCGGGCACACTCGCCGGAGTGGCGGAACTGGCAGACGCGACGGATTCAAAATCCGTTGTCCCTGATAAGGACGTGTGGGTTCGATTCCCTCCTCCGGCATTGCTCCACGCAACATGAACTCGCGCTCGATACGCCCCGCAACGAGATCGTGATTCGGTGATCTCGTTTTGACGCTGGGTGCCACGAAGAACGGTCGGTCTGGCGTCCGTGCGTCGTGCGTTGCGCCATGACAGACACCACCCGGCTCGAAAAAGTTCGACGTAGCCTCGCGGCTTGCTTACCGCCCGTTCGCACGCTTGGGCGCGGTCGCCTGCGCCAGCGCCTTGAGCAGGCCCGCGATGCGGGCCTTTTCAGTCTCATCGTCGAGAGGGGCGGGCGAGAAAATCATCACGCGCGGCTCGGACTTTCCCGCCGCCGGGGGCAGCAGCCAGACCAGCACGTCCGCGCCGGGGCGCGAAGCGAGCCACTCGCCCATGCGCTGCTTCGCCTCGGGTGTGTCGGGCGCCGCCGAGCCCATGGCCAAGCGGGCCTGCGCGAGCAGTTCGACCGATTCGGCCTCGGAGGCGTCGTCGCCCTTCAGGCCCGGCGCGCTCCCGCGCACCTCGAGGCCCAGGCGCTCGAACGCGCCCAGCAGCACGCCCACGCGGGCGGCGGCGGTCTCGCTCACCGGCTCGAGCAGATCACTCACCAGGGCGATACGCCCTTCCACCGTGGTCTCAGGCGCGGGCGGCGCAGACTCGGCGGGCGTGGGGAGCGGATCGATGCGCGGCGTGGAGACCGCCTCGGCCGTGGGCTGACCGGCGTTGCTCACACTCACACGGCCGTTGCGACGACCATTGCGGACGGACTGCGAGATACCGGTTTCGATCTGCTTGTTGATCTCTTTGGCGGCGGCCTCGAAGCCCGAGGCGATGCGCTGCCACTCGCCCGCCATGTCCGCGGTCGGAACCGCCACGATTGGTGTTGGCGTGCTGAAGCTGGAACGCACGACCATCGCGGCGACGATCGCCCCCGCGATGGCCAAGGCCCCCACCACGCCCACGTTCAGACCGGCGGTGTAGGTCGTTGTGCCGCCGCGATTGAACCGCGTGCGCACCCGCTCGCGCGCAGCATTGACGCGGTTGGCGGCGGACTTGAGCTGCTCGTGCGCCGGACGACCGGGCACGCCGCGGGGAACGGGCGTACCCCGCGCGGGCGAGGCGGGTGTGGCGTGCGCCGCCCAGGCCTTCGCCGCCTGGCCCCAGTCCCCGGGAGACGCGGGCGAGGGAACCCCCACCTCGGGCTCGAGGTAGCTCTGACCCGTCCACCAGTTGGTCACGCGGATACGCGGCGACCGCGCCCGCCCCGCGTGCTGAGCCGGCGGGGGCATGACCGGGATGGGCGGGACCGTCCCGGCGTCCGCCAGCGGAACGACCGGGATGGGCCGGTGCGCTTCGGGCATCGGGGTCGCGTGGGCGGCGGGTTGGACGCTCGCCCCGCTCATGCTGGGGAGATCAACCGGGCGCAGCGCGAAGGGATCGCTCGCGGCGAGGACCGCGCGCACGTCGGCGAGCATCAGATCCGCCGTGGCATAGCGCTTGTCATAGTCGGTCATCGCGCGACGGATGATCCACTTCACGGCCTCGGGGCAGCGCTTGCTCACCTGCGACAGCACCCCGTGCGCGGGGAAACTGTCTTCGATGAGCGAATAGATGACCGCGCCGGCGGCGAAGAGATCGAAGCGCGTGCCGTCGACCTCGTGCACCTTGACCCCGCGCAGGGCGAGGCGGACGAGCTCGGGGTCGCGGAAGTACTCGGTGCCGTGCGTGGTCAGCGTCATCGCCGAGTTGAGCGAGGAGAGCAGACCGAAATCAACGAGCGTGGCCACGCCCGTACGCTCATCGACGATGATGTTGTCGGGCTTGACGTCCTTGTGCCAGAGCCCGCCGGCGTGATAGACGGCCAGCGTCGAGAGCACATCCGCCGCATAGCCCAGGGCCTGCTTGACCTCGTTGACGCCCAGCCCGCCCGCGGCGGCGACCGCGTGCAGGCGGCGCGTCACCAGCGTCAGGCTCTCGCCCGGAACGTAGCGCATGACGTAGTGGAATCGATCCTGCGCCAGGTGGTGATCGAGGATCAGGCCCAGGTTCTTGGCCGCGTCGAGCGAACGGCTTTCGCGCACGATCTGGGGGAGCGAACTGCCTTCGTGCAGGCTGAAACTCTTGATGACGACCTGGTCGACGTCCTTGACGCCCTGGCGGGCGAACGCCGCGGCCTTGATCGCATCGGGCATGGCGACATACAGGCGTGCGCCGCTGCCCCCGGTGGGGAGCGAGCCGACGATGGTGTACCCGTCGAACTGTCCGCCCTTGCCGCGGGGCCGGTCCGCGCCGGGGGCGGCGGCGACGACATCGGGCAGTCGGCGCTCGAGGCCCTCGGTCACCGCGCCAAGGCCAACCAGGCGCAGCGGGTGGGCGATCGCCATGCGATAGAGACAGGCGGTGAGCGAGCCGATCTCGCTCTGGAAGGCCCGCCCGTAGTGCGCCGTGGCCGACCAGCGCCCGATGATGACGGTGCCGACGATCATCGGCACCAGGACCAGGGCGGTGACGATCGCGCCGATGGCGCGGGCCAGGTCGGTGAGCTCGCCCGCGATGAACGCGAAGATCTGGCGGATGATCCACCCCAGCGCCTTGAAGATGGGCACCAGGAGGTAGATGAGCAGGAAGACGGCGACGACGATGCCCGCGAGCACGCCCAACGCGATCAGGATGGCTTCGATTCCGGTCATGGTTCGCCCCATTCGCTCGGGCGCCGCCGGGTGGCGCCCGTTACCTCAACCGATCCGCCTGGTCCTGGCGACGCAACTCCATCTGCCGCTGATAGATCTCGGTGATGGCCTCATCGAAGAGGGCGTCGTCAGCAGCCGTACGCTCGGCGTCCACGGGTTGTTTGGGATCGAAGGCGAGCCCGTTTCGCGCGGCCTCGCGGCGTTCCTCCTCGGTGAATGAGTACATCGCGATCACCTCGGTCAGTTTCGCACGCAGCGCATCGCGGACCTTGGCCAAGCGGCGGCTGACGGTCGGTTCGCTGATGCCCAGGGCCTGGGCCACGTCCTTGCCCGGGCGGGCCTCGAGCACCCGCATGCTGAAGATGGAGAAATCGGTGAAGTCGCTGGTCTTGCCCACCACGCGGATCGCCGCCTCGACCTTGGCCCGGAAGATCGCGGCCTCGTACTGGGCGTCGACGCCGGGCGCCCCGTCGGCGGACATCCACGATTCGTCGAGTTCACCGGTTTTTTTATTCCCCCCGCGCTTCAGGGCGTGGCGCTTGTCGAGCTCGTCGCCCAGCACGTGCTTGGCGATGGCCAGCAGCCAGGTCGAGAAGCGTGCCCCCCGCGTGGGGTCGTAGCGGTCGATCGATTCGGAGAGGGCGGCCAGGGTCTCCTGGGAGAGGTCCTGCACGGTCTGCGACCCGATGCGGCCCTTGCCCCACTTGGTGAGCTGGGCGCGGACCACGGGCCCGAACGTCTCCCATAACTCGAACCAGGCGGCCTGGTCGTTGGCGCGGAGACGTCCGATGAAACCCGTTGTCATCGAGTTGAGCACGGGCAAACCATACCCGCGCCGTGCCCGTGGGGCCGGTGAAAACCACTCAGTCATCCCGCAATCGCGAAAGAGCCCCGGACGGGTTCCCAAGAACCTGTCAGCCGCAATCGACGGCGTGGGCCAGCGTGGCCCGTCGCCGAAGCCAGATCGCGTGGTGGGCCGCAGGAGGTTGCACATGGCCATTGTCAAGAATGTCGTGCGTTTCGCGGTAATCGCGGGCCTTGTGGGCGGGACGGCGGTGGTGATCGCCGGCCCCGAGCGCGTGGGCGCCCTGCTCACGCAGTCCCGCGAGGTTGTCACCGGGGCGATCGACGCCCAGATCTCGGATCCGGTGGCATTGCGAGCGCAGATCAAGAGCCTGGTGGGTGAGTATCCCCGGCGCATCGCCGAAGTCCGCGGTGACCTTGCGGAACTGAAGGAGCAGCAGAGCCAACTGGCCCGTGAACATACGATCTCGGAGCGGGTGGTGGCGCTGGCCGCGGCCGATCTCGAGCAGATCCAGGGCCTGATCGCCCGCGGCGAAGCGGTGCAGGGCGAGGGGCAGGTGATCCGCGTGGTCTTCAACAACGAGGGGATCGACCTGAAGGACTGCTACGCGAAGGCGAACCGGATCCGCCAGGTGCACAACTCATACGCCAGCCGCGGCGCGGACATCCAGCGCGACCTGGCCTACATCGGGCAGCAGGAGCAGCGTCTGACGAACCTGCTGGTGCAGCTGGAGGCCGAGCACACGGACTTCCAGACGCAGGTGTGGAACCTGGACCGCCAGGTGGACACCATCGCCCGCAACGACCGGCTGATCACGCTGATGGAGAAGCGTCAGCGGACGATCGACGAGCAGAGCCGCTACAGCGCGGGGAGCCTGGACCAGTTGGCCTCGCGGTTCGCGGATATCCGCGCCAAGCAGGAATCGCGCCTCGAGACGCTGGGCACGGTCGGCTCGACGATGAACTACGAGGACCGGGCGAAGGTCGAGATCGACGCCAAGGCCTCGTACCAGGGCAAGGCCCCCCTGCCGGTGATCCGCCCGATCCGACCCAACGTGATCGAGATCCGCCCTGAGGATGCCCCGACCACGCCGGCCCCCGCGGCACCGACCAAGGACGCCGCCTCGGTGGCCATGGGCGGGTAAACCCAAGCCTGTTCGTACGTCTTCAAACACAGACACCCGCGAGCCCATCCCCCAGGGGTGGGCTCGCGGTGCGTTGGGGGACCGTGGCTCGGGAGATCGCGGCGCGCGGCTGGTGCCCAAAGCGGGTACGATCCGATAATCGAGTGGACCTGCGCGTCGTCCGACGCGTGGGGCCATGGTCACCGGCTCAGCGTCGTGGACGGACGCGGGGCAATGCGGTGGCATGGCCGGTACAGGCATGTTGTCCGGGCAAGGAGGCACCCCAGCCCGTGTTTCTTGATCGCGTTCTTGGCTTATTCAGCGTGGACATGGGGATCGACCTTGGCACCTGCAACACGCTGGTGTCGGTCCGCGGGCAGGGCATCGTCCTCAACGAGCCCTCGGTGGTCGCCGTGCGCAAGGGCACCAACCAGGTGCTCAAGAACGGCGAGGCCGTGGGCTGGGTCGCCAAGGAGATGCTGGGCAAGACGCCCGGTTCGATCACCGCGGTGCGTCCGCTCAAGGACGGGGTGATCTCGGACTTTGAGATCACCGAGGCGATGCTCAGCTACTTCATCCGCAAGGTGAACGGGCGGAGCAAGATCTTCGGCCCGCGCGTGGTCATCAGCGTGCCCAGCGGGATCACCGCCGTCGAGAAGCGGGCGGTCTTCGACTCGGCCGAGCGGGCCGGGGCGCGTCGGACCTACCTGATCGAGGAACCCATCGCGGCGGCGATCGGCGCAGGCCTTCCCTTCGCCGAGCCCACCGCGAGCATGATCGTGGACATCGGCGGCGGGACGACCGAGGTGGCCATCATGTCGCTGGCGGACATCGCCACGTGCGAGTCGGTCCGCGTCGCGGGCGACGACATGGACGAGGCGATCATCAACCACATGAAGCGCACGTACAACATGATGATCGGCGAGCAGACCGCCGAGCGCATCAAGATCGAGATCGGCTCGGCGTCGCCCGTGGGCCCCGAGTCGGCGATGGACGTGCGCGGGCGCGACATGATCTCGGGCCTCCCGCGCAAGACCTCGGTCACCAGCGAGGAGATCCGCGAGGCATTGCTCGAGCCGGTGACGGCGATCGTCGAGGCCGTCACGCGAACCCTGGAGCGTGCCGAGCCCGAACTGGCGGCGGACCTGGTGGAAAACGGGATCACGATGGCGGGCGGGGGCTCGCTGCTGCGGGGCCTGCCGCAGGTCGTCGAGAAGGCCACGGGCCTGCCCACGCGCCTGGCGGAAGACCCGCTGACGTGCGTGGCGCGGGGGACGTGCATCTATCTCGAGCACCTGGAGGAATGGAAGTCCACGCTCGAAGACGACATGACCGGGTCGTAAGCCGGCACCACGTGAGGGTCGCCCGCGGTCGATGCGGCCCGGGCCGAGGAAGGCGACGCATCGATCCATGCTGCAGGCTCAGCACGCACGTCAGGGACTGAACCTCGCGGCAGCGCTGCTGCTGGTGCTGTCGTTCGTGCCCCTCCGCTGGTCGGGGTGGATGATGAGCGTCGGACGCCTGACCCAGTTCTTCGCCGCCCCCATCAGCCAGCCCTTCGCGGCGGTCTCTCGCTGGGCCGCCCCGGCGACACGCGACCGCGATGACGAGCTGGTCTCGCTGCTGCGCACCGAACTCGAATCCGCCCGGTCGCTCATGCTCCGCCACGAGAACGAGAACAAGCGCCTGCGCGACCAGATCCGCGAGCTGCAGCACGGCATCGAACTCAACCCCGGCCTTCCCGTCCGCCAGGTCATGGCCCCGGTTTATGGCACGTCGGCGGATCTCTCCTCGGGGCTGCTTCGTGTGCGCGCGGGCACGGCCCAGGACGTTGACGAGAACGCCGTCGCCACCACATCGGGCCTGCAACTGGTGGGCCGCGTGGTCTCGGCGGGGGCACGCACGTCGAGCATCCTGCCCATCACCAGCCCCAAGGCAGGGCCCCTCCGCGCCATGGTCATGATCGACGCCAGCGCCAACGGGCTGGTCTGCACGCTCACGCCCCAGGGCGACGGCACGCTCCGTGGTCCCGTCGAGGACCGGCGCGACCCCGCCACCGCGCAGGCCATCCAGCCGCAGGTGGGCCAGCAGGTCCGCCTCTCCGACCCCGATCGCTGGCCCGCGCACAGCCAGATGCTGCTGGTGGGCGAGGTCGTCAGGGTGGAACCGGCCCCCGATCAGCCCCTGCGGGCGGTGGTGGTCGTTGCTCCGATGGTTGAGCGGCTCGATCGCGTCAGCGAGGTCGTGCTGCGCGTCTCGCCCATGCCCGACACCGAGCCCGCGGGGCGGAGGCCAGCCCGATGAACTGGCTCGTGTATGGCGTCACGGCATGGCTGATGGTCGGGCTCGAACTTGGCCTGCGCGACGGCTTCTCGCTGGGGTCGAGTGGATCGGCCCCCAGCTTCGTCTTCGCCTTCGCCACGTTCATCGCGCTCTTCGCCGCCCCGCACACCGCCCTGTGGTCGAGCCTCATCCTGGGCCTGCTGGTCGATCTGACGGGTGAACTGGCCCTGGTCGAGGGGCGCCAGGTCGCGGTGCTCATCGGGCCCAACGCCCTGGGCTATCTGCTGGCGGGGCAGTTGACGCTGACCCTGCGCGGCGTGATGGTGCGGCGCAATCCGCTGACGCTGGGCTTCCTCGCCTTTGCCTCGTGCGTCGTCGCCCAGATCGTGGTCGTCGCGGTATACACCTTGCGCACCACCTATGACCCCATCGCCTTCATGCCCTCGCAGCAACTCATCGCCCGCCTGGGCACGGCGTTGATGACGGGCGGGCTGGCCCTCTTCCTGGGTTTGGCCCTTGTGCCGCTGGCGCCCTTCTTCGGGCTGCCCGCGGCCCAGCAGCGCCGATTCGCCCGGCGCTAGTCTCTGCGTGCGGGGCGCATCGCCCGCACACGCGTCACGCCGCCTCGTACACTGGGGCTGATGCAGCAGGTGATCCTTTTCGACGACGGCCTGAGCGAACTCTCGCCCCTCACCGATCTCAGGGCGGCGTTTGATCTCCGCACGGGCGCGCTTACCACACTCGAGCGCTGGCGGCGCACGCCCAACCGACGCGTGGTCGCGCTCTTCTGCCCCAAGGGGATCGAGGCGGTCACCCGTGAGCGCCACGCGATCGCGGTGAACAAGCCACCGTCGGGCGACGAACCGCTGCTGCTCGTCAACGCCCGCTGCCCGCGCCCGCCGCGCGAACTGGAAACCCTGGGCATGGGCCAGGCGTTGATCGAACGGGCGAGCGGCGATGTGGTCGCGGCGTTCCTCGACGCCGACAGCGCCCGCGAATTTCTCGCGACGCGCACGCTCGGCACCCGCCCCACCGTCGCCGTGCACGAGCGTTGCCTGATTTCACGCCCCTGGCATGTGCGCACGTTCCGCGATGCCTGCCTGGCGATGGATCTGGCGTTGCTCGCATCGCCCCGGCGGGGCGGGTGCGAGGGCGTCAACGTCATAGGGTCGCACCCGCTGACGATCGCCCCCTCGGCTCGAGTCTATCCGGGCGCGACGCTCGACCTCGAACAAGGCCCCATCGTGATCGACGAGCATGCGATCGTTCGCCCGGGGGCGATCCTGATCGGGCCGTGCTACGTGGGCGAGCATTCGAGCGCGCTCGAACGCGCGACCATCCGACCCAACACCGCGATTGGCCCATGGTGCAAGGTCAACGGCGAGGTGGGCGGGACGATCTTCCAGGGCTTTTCCAACAAGGCCCACGACGGCTATCTGGGCGATTCGTGGGTGGGCGAGTGGGTCAACCTGGGCGCGGGCACGACCAACAGCAACCTGCTCAACACCTATGCACAAGTCATTGCCCGGGCGACGCCGGCCTCGGGCAATGAACGCACGGGCGAACAGTTCCTGGGCGCGACCATCGGCGATCACGTCAAGACCGCCATCTGCACGCGACTGATGACCGGGTGCGTGCTGGGCACGGGCGGCATGTTCGCCACGACCGCCCCCGTCAGCGGCGCGACGCCGCGCTTCGCCTGGGCCACCGACACGGGCACGCGGGCCTACCGCCTTGATAAGTTCCTCGAGGTGCTCCACGCCGCGATGGCTCGGCGCACGATCACGCCCGGCGAGGCTTATCTTGCCCGAGTCGCCGCCCTGCATGCGATGGGCGGCGCGTAACGCCATGGGACGCATGCTCTACATCATCGATGGCTATGCGCAGTTCTTTCGCGCATACCACGCCATCCGCACGCCCATGACCAGCCCCGTCACCAAGGAGCCGACGAACATGACGTTCGGCTTCGTGGGGATGCTCCTCAAACTGCTGCGGGGCGAGGGGAAGAACCTGGGGGGCGAACTCAAGCCCGACTACCTCGCCGTCGCGCTGGATGTCTCGGGCGATCGGGGCACCTTCCGCTCGCAGATCTATCCCCCATACAAGGCCAACCGCCCCGACCCGCCGGAGGACCTTGGCCCGCAGGTGGACCGCTGCCTGGCCCTTCTCAGAGACATCGGTGTGCCCATCATCGGCTGCGAGGGGTACGAGGCCGACGACGTGATGGCGACGCTCGCGGCGAAACTCCGCCGCCAGCACCCGGACCTGCGCGTGCGCCTCATCTCGAAGGACAAGGACCTTAAGCAACTGCTCGAGAGCGTTGGGGGCACGCCGCGGGTCGAACTCTTCGACGTCCACACCGAAGAGGCCTTCACGGTCGACACGCTGGCGCAGCAGACGGGCCTCACCCCCGCGCAGGTCGTCGACATGCTCACGCTCATGGGCGACACCTCGGACAACGTGCCGGGCGTCGATGGCGTGGGTGAAAAGACCGCCGCCCTGCTGCTCAAGGAATACGCCACGCTCGACAACCTGCTTGCGCACGCGGCGGAGATCAAGGGCAAGCGGGGCGAAAAACTGCGCGAGGCCGCCTCGCGCCTGGGGCTGTCGAAGCAACTCGTCACGCTGCACACCGATCTGCCCGTAGATCTGCCGCTGGAGAGCGCGGGGGTAGCGTCGCTGAAGGTGGAGAACATTCTCCCCGTGCTGCGTGAACTGGGGTTCAACCGCTACCAAGATGACGTGCGCGCGATGCTCGGGCAGGGAGCGCCCGCACCCGCCGCGAGCCCCGCACGGCCCGCCGCACTTGCGAAACCCGCATCGGCGGATGTCGGGTTTGGGTTGTTCGCCGAGATCGACGCGGCCCGTCGCGCCGCCGAGCCTCGCACCGCGCAGGACGGCGTGTACACCTGCGTGCGCACGAAGGACGACCTCGCCCGCGTGGTCGAGGCGATGCGCGCGTGCGAGTGCGCCGCCATCGACACCGAGACCACCGGCCTGGCCTTCCTCGACGCGAAACTCTGCGGCGTGTCGGTCTGCGTTGAGCCGGGCAAGGCCTGGTACATCCCCGTCCGCTCGCCCCAGCCCGAGACGCACCTCGACGAACGGGCCGTGCTTGATGCGCTGGGCCCCGTGCTGGCCGACCCGGCGCGCCCCAAGTGCGGGCACAACCTCAAGTACGACCTGCTCGTGCTGCGACGGCACGGCGTGCGCCTGGCCGGGCTCGAGGCCCAAGGCTCGTGCGATTCGATGGTCGCCAGTTATTTGATCGACGCCTCGCGCAGTTCGCACGGGCTCGACGCGCTTTCGTTGGCGCTGCTCTCGCGCACCAACATCTCGATCACCGAACTCATCGGCAGCGGCAAGAACCAGCGCACGTTCGACACCGCCCCGCTCGACCTGGCCACCCAGTACGCCGCCGAGGACGCCGACGTGGCCCTGCGCCTGCGCACAGTCATGATGCCCCAGATCGGGGCGATGGGCATGCGCTCGCTGATGCAGGACGTCGAGATGCCCTTGGTCGACGTGCTGGCCGAACTCGAGTGGAACGGCATCCAGGTCGACGCGGGTGAACTCGACCGCCAGCGCGGGCGCCTTGAGCAACGCATCGAAGCGCTTCTCGGCAAGATCAAGGACGAGGCGATGAGCGCGGTGGGGCGCGGGTTCGATCCCGACTCGCCGCGTCAACTGGCGGGGATCCTCTTCAACGCCCCCAGCGACGACAGCCCGGGGCTGGGGCTCACGCCCACGAAGAAGACCAAGACCGGCAACTCGACCGACGCCGAGGTGCTCGAGGCGCTCAGCGAAGACCCCGAGGTGACGACCCCGCTGCCGGGGCTGATCCTCGAATATCGCCAACTCACCAAACTCGTCTCGACGTACCTCGTCGCGCTCAAGGAGGCGATCCACCCCGAGACCGGGCGCGTGCACGCGAGTTTTCACCAGACCGTGGCGGCGACAGGACGCCTGGCCAGCAGCGATCCCAATCTGCAGAACATCCCCATCCGCACCGATGTGGGGCGCGAAATCCGCCGGGCCTTTGTCGCGCCCGCGGGGCGGGTGCTCATCTCGGCGGACTATTCGCAGATCGAACTGCGGCTGCTCGCGCACCTCTCGCGCGATCCGGCGCTGATCGAGGCCTTTGCGCAGGGGCAGGACATCCACACCGCCGTCGCTGCACAGATCCACAGCGTGCCCATCGATCAGGTCACGCGCGAGCAGCGCTCCGGGGCGAAGATGGTCAACTTCGGCATTGTCTACGGCGTGACGCCCTTCGGCCTGGCGCGTCGCCTCAAGATCAGCAACGATGCCGCCGCCGAGATCATCAACGGGTACAAGAAACGTTTCTCGGGCATCACGACGTTCCTGCAGGAATGCATCGAGCACGCGCGGCGGATGGGCTATGTCGAGACGATGCTCAAGCGCCGCCGCCCGATCCCCGACGCCGACAGCCGCCAGCCTGCGCGGCGCGCCCTCGCCGAGCGCCTGGCCATCAACAGCGTGGTGCAGGGCTCGGCGGCGGACCTCATCAAACTCGCCATGGTCGACCTGCACGCACGCCTGAGCGAATCGGCCCCGCACCTGCGCGGCGGCAAGCCCCCCGAGATCCCCGGCATCAAGATGGTGCTGCAGATCCACGACGAACTGGTCTTCGAGGCCGACGAGGCTCAGGCACAACCCGCGATGGCGTTGATCCGCGCGCGGATGGAGGCGGCGATGCAGTTGTGCGTGCCCCTTCAAGCCAGCGCGAGCATGGGGCGCACATGGTTCGAAGGGAAGTAGCCATCGCTTCCGCGCCGTGATTCAGCCGATCCCCGCGACGCGGTCGACCTCTTCCATCGTGGTCAGGCCGTCGGCGACCAGCCGCCAGCCGAACTGCTGCAGCGTGGTGAAGAGCCCCTGCTCGATGATCTTCTTCATGCCGGTGATCGAGGGATTGGCAAGGATGATGTCGCGGAACTCGTCGGTGACGTCGAGCAGTTCGAACAGGGCGCGCCTGCCGCGATAACCCGTGCGCAGGCAGCGGGCACACCCGGTCGAGGTGAAGACGCTGGTCTTGCCCTGCAGGTGGCGCCCGACACGCGTGGCCTGGCCGGGCGAGACCTGGATGGGTCGCTTGCAGTTGTCGCAGAGCAGGCGCACCAGGCGCTGGGCCAGCACGAGGTTGAGCGAGTTGGCCACGAGGTAGGGCTCGACCTTGAGGTCGAGCAGGCGGAAGACCGCCGTGATCGATTCCTTGGCGTGGATGCTCGAGAAGACGAGGTGCCCGGTGAGGGCGGCCTGCATGGCGGTACGGGCGGTCTCCTCGTCGCGGATCTCCCCCACAAGGATCACGTCCGGGTCCTGGCGGAGCACGCTGCGCAGCAGCCCGCCGAAGGTGTTGCCCTTGGCCTCTTCGACGGGGATCTGCGTGGTGTTGTCGAGTTGATACTCGACGGGATCCTCGATGGTGACGACGTTGTAACTGCGCCGGTCGATCTCGCGGATGGCGCAGTAGAGCGTGGTGGTCTTGCCCGAGCCCGTGGGCCCGCAGGCCAGCAGCAGGCCGCTGTCCTGCGCGGTCACCTGGCGGATGCGCTCGTGCATGTAGGGCATCATGCCAAGGTCGAGCATCGACGCGGGCGCGCCGAGCTGGTCGAGCACACGGATCACCAGTTTCTGCCCGTACATCGACGGGGTGAAACTCACGCGGTATTCCACCTTGCGCGTGGGGAAGACCACAGAAAAGTGCCCGTCCTGCACCGCCGAACGCCCCGCCGACTGCATGTTGGTCGCGGCCTTGACCACGCCGAGCAGCAGTTCGCCGATGCGGTCGGCCAGGTCGATGATGGGGACCATGTCGCCGTCGACGCGGAAGCGCACATGGAACCGCTCGCCCTTGGGCTCGACGTGGATGTCGGTCGCCCGGGCCTTGCTGGCGAACTGCAGCAGCATGCGCAGGGCGTTGGGCCCGTCGCTGGTGCCCGACAGCACGTCCGAGGCGTCGCCCGCCGCCGTCACCACCCGGATCTCCTCGGGGGCGACCTCCTTGGGGGGCAGGGCGTTCATCATCTCGGCCAGGGCGAACATCCAACCGACCTCGACGGGCTTGGGGCCCGTCAGGATGCCGTTGTCCTCGAGCCCGTCCTCGACGTGGAACGAGACGGTCTTGGGGCGTTCGCCCTCGATGATGAACTCGTGGGTGCCCACGCGGATGACGTCGCCCGGGTTGATCTTGGCGCTCTCGATCTTCACGTCGTTGAGGCGCGTGCCGTTGCGCGAGTTGAGGTCGCGCACCCGCCACCCCCCGGCCCCGTCGGGCTCGATCTGGCAGTGCAGTCGGCTGGCCCGCTCGTCCACCAGCGGGATCGTGCTCTCGGGGCTGCGCCCGATCGTGACCGGGTCCGCCCCCAGCAGGATGGGCTGGCTCTGGCCCCGGATCGGGATCAACTTCAGGTTCGGCATCGGGGGGATCCTACACCAGGCGGAGGATCGCCCGCCCATCCCAATTGGGCACGCCCTCCCCCTACACTCCACGCCATGATCGATCTCAAGAGCCTGCGCGAGAACCCGCAACGATACAAGGACGGCTGCCTGAAAAAGGGCTTTACCGCCATCGATCTCGACCGGATCCTCCGCCTCGACGAACAACGCCGAAAGGCTCTCACCGAGATGGAATCGCTTCGCGCCGAACAGAAGCGCATCGAGAAGGACCTGGGCCCCCAGATCGGCAAGCTCCAGGGGGCCATCAAGAAGGCCGCCGGCGACGACGAGCGGGCCACCCTCACCGCCGAGCTCGACGCGATGAAGGCGCGGCCTGCCGCCCTCAAGGCCCAGGTCACCTCATTCGAGCAGGTGCTGCAGGAGATCGACCCGCAACTGCACGCGCTGCTCCTCGAGGTGCCCCTCCCCCCCGACGCCGACGTCCCCGTGGGCGCCAGCGCCGACGACAACGTCGAGATCCGACGCTGGAACCCCCCCGGCTTCGATCCCGCCAAATCCTTCGAGGCCCAGCGCGGCTTCCGTCCCAAGTCTCACATCGAGATCGTCCGCGACCTTGGCCTGGCCGACTTTGAGCGCGGCGTCAAGATCGGCGGCACGCGCCACTACGTCCTCACCGGCGACGGCATGCGCCTGCACCAGGCCGTCCTGCGCTACGCCTTCGACACCATGGCCAACGCCCACGGGTTCACCCCCGTGAGCGTGCCGGTGATCGTGCGTGAGGAGATGATGGTCGGCACGGGCTTTTTCCCCGCCGGGCGCGAGCAGGCATACCACATCGAGGAATCCAAGCGCGGCGGGGGGCACGACATGTTCCTCACCGGCACGGGCGAGGTGGGCCTCATGGGTCTTTACCAGGGCGAGATCATCGACGAATCGCGCCTGCCCCTGAAACTCGTCACGCTGAGCACGTGCTTCCGGCGCGAGGCCGGCGCCGCGGGCAAGGACACCGCCGGGCTCTACCGCATTCATCAGTTCGACAAGGTGGAGCAGGTGGTGATCTGCCGCGCCGACGAGCAGGAGAGCCGGCGCTGGCACAAGGACATGATCGGCTTTGTCGAGTCGATCCTGAGGAGCCTGGAGATCCCCCACCGCCTGCTCCAGTGCTGCACGGGCGACCTGGGCCCCAAGAACGCCGACATGATCGACATCGAGAGCTGGATGCCCGGGCGGGGCGAGGTAGACGCCTCGGGCGCGCCGTCGGGGGCCTATGGGGAGACGCACTCGGCCAGCCGCCTCTACGACTACCAGTGCCGCCGCCTGAACATGCGCTACCGCGCCGGGGGCGACTCGGGCAAGGGCGAGACGCACGTATGCCACTCGCTCAACAACACTGTGATCGCCTCGCCGCGGGTGCTCATCCCGCTGCTGGAAAACCACCAGACCCGCGACGGGAGGGTGCGCATCCCCGAGGTGCTGCGCCCCGCCATGAACGGGCAGGAGTTCATCGGCTAGGTTTCAGCAGGTGAGTTTCAGCGGGCAAATCGCCGCACGACCAGCAGTTTGAAGGCCTCGACCAGCGCGAAGAATACCAGCGCCATCGAGCCCAGCACCGCCCAGGTCTCAAGGCTCACCGGGTGCGCCCCCAGCACGCGCTGGCCCAGCGGCGTGTACATCGCCCCCACGTGCAGCAGCAGCGCCCCCGCCGCCCCCGCCAGCAAGAGCGGGCTGCGCAGCGGGTTCATGCCCAGAGCCCCGCGCAGTTCCGAGCGGCACGTGCCCAGATAGACATTCTCGAACAGGACCATCAGCAGCAGGATGATGTTGCGGGCCTCGGCCTCGGGTGTTCCACGAGAGAGCAGCCACCCATAGGCGCCGATGACCATCGATCCCATCAGCACCGACGAAAACGCGAGGTTCATCAGCATCGGGCGGTTGAAGAGCGATTCGCTCGTCGGGCGGGGCCTGCGCGTCAGTTCATCCCCCTCGCCCGGCTCGAAGACCAGCCCCACGTGCTGCACCCCGTTGGTCACCAGGTTCAGCCACAGCAACTGCGCCGGGAGCAGGGGCATGGGCAGGCCGGCCAGCACGGCGGCGCCGGCAGCGATCACCTCTGCCGCCCCCGTCGTCACCAGCAGCAGCACGACCTTGCGGATGTTCGCATAGGCGACGCGTCCGGCCTCGATCCCCGACACGATGCTGGCGAAGTTGTCATCGCTGAGGACCAGGTCGGCGGCCTCGCGGGCCACGTCGGTCCCCCCCTTGCCCATCGCCACGCCGATGTTCGCCGCTCGCAGCGCGGGGGCATCATTCACCCCGTCGCCCGTGACGGCGACAAAGTGCCCCGCCCGCTGAGCCGCCCGCACGATGTCGAGTTTCTGGTGCGGCGCGACGCGCGCAAACACCCGTGCCCGCTCGATCGTCTCGCGCGAGCCCTGGGGCGTCAGGGCCGCCAGTTCCACGCCCGTCACCACTTCGCCCGGGTCGTGGGCCAGGCCCAGTTCCCGTGCGATGGCCAGCGCGGTCACCGGGTGGTCGCCCGTGACCATCGCCACACGCACACCCGCCGAGCGGCACGCCGCCACAGCCTCCTTCGCCCCCGGACGCAGCGGATCGATCATCGCGACCAGGCCCAGGAACACAAGCCCGCGCGGCTCGACGGGCTGCACGTCGCGCGATGCCCCGCCCCCCACCCCCAGCACCCGGTACCCCGCCGCCGCCAGCGCGTGAGCCCGTTCGCTCACGTGCTGCGCATCCTCCGCCGAAAGTTCGCACATCTCGAGCACCCGCTCGGGTGCCCCCTTCACATACACACGGGCCTGCTCGGCGTCGCGATGAAAGGTGGCCGCGAAACGACGCTCGGGCTCGAAGGCGATCTGCGCGACCTGCGGCAGTCTCGCCCGTGCCTCCTCGCGCGCCACCCCCACCTTGCGCGCAAACGAGAGCAGCGCCACGTCGGTCGGATCGCCCCGCCAGGTCCACGCCCCGTCGCGGCTACGCAGTTCGCCCTCGTTGCAGAGCGCCACGCCCAGCGCCAGTTCACGCAATGCGGCGTCGTCGGTGCTGACCCCATCGGGCCCGGTCACACACCCTTCGGGCACGAACCCGCTACCCGACACCTCGAACTCGCGGGCATCGGCGAGCACGACCTTGCGCAGCGTCAGTTCATTGCAGGTCAGCGTGCCCGTCTTGTCGCTGGCGATCAGCGTGCAACTGCCCAGCCCCTCGACCGCGCCCAGCCGCCGGATGATGACGTTGCGCTGGGCCATGCGCCGCGCCCCCACCGAGAGCGCAACGGTGATCGCCACGGGCATGCCCTCGGGGATCGCCGCCACCGCCAGCGCGACGGCGAAGACCAGCACCTCGCCCGGGTGCTGCCCGTGCACCAGGATGGCGACCGCCCCCACCGCGACCGTGACCAGCACCACCGCCGCCCCGATCAGGCGCGACAGCCGCTCGAGGCGGATGATGAGCGGGGGCTGGCCCGAAGGCCCGCTCATGACGTCGAGGGCCAGGCGTCCGACCTGGGTCGTTCCACCCGTGCCGATGACCACGCCCTCGCCCCGCCCGCGTGCGACCATCGAGCCGGCGTAGGCCATGTTCTTCCGGTCCTGCGCGGGGACGCCCTTCCCCCCCGTCCACGCGTGCGACTTGATCACGGGGGCCGACTCGCCCGTGAGCAGCGATTCATCGATCTCGAGCGCGTCGGTGCTGGTCAGGCGCACGTCCGCGGGGACGCGGTTGCCCGATTCGAGCCAGACCAGGTCGCCCGCGACGATTTCCTCGGCGTCGAGTTCCGTCAGTTCGGCGTCGCGCACCACGTGCGCCCGCGAACGCAGCAGCGACTGCAACGCGCGGGCGCTGCGCTCGGCCCCGTATTCCTGGTAGCCGCCGATGAGCGTGTTGAGCACCACCACCACGCCGATCATCGCCGCGTCGGTCAGGTGCCCGATCGCGATCGAGAGAGCCCCCGCAACAATGAGCACATACACCACGGGATTGCGGAGTTGACGCAGGAGCAGCGCCGCGAGGGTTGGTGGCGGGCGCGAAGGGATGCGATTATGTCCGTCGCGTTCGAGCCGCTCGCGGGCCTGGTCGCTGCTCAGCCCGCGCGCACCAGTCCCGACCTGCCGAAGAACATCGCCCGCGTCCATCGCGTGCCACGCCGGCGCCGTGTCATGGTGTTCGTGCCCTCCGCGCATGCGGAGAGTTTAGTACCTGCACGTCCTTATTTGGGAGCGTTCGGGTTTGCCGGGGTCTCTGTCGGCGGGGTGCTCGGCGCGTTGGGATCGATCTGACCCGTGGGAGGCGGCGCGTCGACCGTCGGGACGTTGTTGTACGGCACGGGTGCCGGGTCGAGATCCGGCGGCTGCTCGCCCTTCAGAAACGACGCGATCGCCGCGTCGAACTCGGCGGGGCGGTCTTCGAACGCGAAGTGTCGAGTCTGGCGATAGATCACGACCTTGCCCGACGGGATCATCGCCGCGTGAGCGCGGGCGAGGGCTTCCTGCCGCTCGCGGAAGGTCAATGCCGCATCACCCAGGCCCGTCGATTCCAGCAGCATCACCGGCATGGAAAGCCCGGGCAGCTGGGGTCGCAGATCTCTGGCCGCGAAATCGACGACATACCCGTCCTCGGCCTCGCGCCCGGTGCGCATGGCCATCGCCGCGATCTCTTCCGAACGCTTCTCGTCGATGCACACCTGGGGCATGTTCAGCTTCTTGCGCCGCAGCCACTCCGCCTCGGGGATGCGCGCCATCCGCGGGAGCATCTCCTTCTTGATGAACTCCATACGCTCATCGGGCGTCGGGTTCTCGATCGTCGGCAGCGGCCAGAAGAACTGGGTGTTGAGCAGGATCACCTCGCCCACCAGATCCGCGTGCTCGGCGGCGAGGATGCACACAGGCCTTCCGCCCAGCCCCAGCCCCACCACGATCGGCTTCTGCAGCCCCTTCTCCTGGATGTACTGCGCGATCGCCAGCGCCGCGTTGTTCTCCCACGCGCCAAACTCTCCCTCGGGCTTCGGCGCCGGCTGCGCCGTGCCTCCATAGCCGGGCGGCGTGATCGCGTGCATCGTGTAGTGCGCTTTATTCCGCTCCATGAACGGGAGGAAAATCTCTCCCGGATAGCGCACATCCGGCACCAGGACCATCGCCCGCGCGCCGGTGCCCACCACTTCCGCCTTGGCCACCGGCGTGAACGGATACGGCGCCCTTTCCGCGGGCTCAGCCTTGGGCTGCGTCGCCGCGTGCTCGGCCTGCGGGTCATGCGCGGGCGGCTGGGCCTCTTGCGCCAAGCACGGGGTCCAAGCCATCACCAGGCACGTCAGAAGCATCTTCAGCATCGGGTTCCTCCATGCAAACCGCCCTCACCGGGCGAGGGGTCATTCATCGTACGACGCGGCCGCGCTCGTGATTGTGCCGTCGATTCTCAGGTCCGATCCGGGTTATTGCCGTGGTAGGACCGGCCCATCCTCATTCAGCCGTGACAGGGCATGATCCAGATCGACGCTCGCGCCCCGTACCTCCAGCCGCTCGCCCCCGGCGCTCATCGCCCTCAGCGTGCGCACCAGGCGTGCGATATCTCCGCGCAGGGGGGCGGTGAAACGCAGGGGTTCCTGGCGCACGGGGTGGGTGAACCCCAGCACCGCCGCGTGCAGCGCCTGGCGATCGATCAGCGTCGCGCCGGCCTCATCGACGAAGGGCTTGCCGCCGTACATCTCATCCCCCACGATGGGCCACCCGTGATACGACAGGTGAACGCGGATCTGGTGGGTCCGGCCCGTGCGCAGTTCCAGTTCCACCAGCGTGTAGTCGCCCCGGGGGGTCGCGTAGCGCTCGCGCACGCGCACCACCGTGGTCGAGGGCTTGCCCAGTTCATCGTGCCGCACGACGTATTTTTCGCGGTAGCCCTTCTCGCGCGAGGGGTGCGGCCCGATGGGCAGTTCGATCAGTTCGCTCGCCGGCTCTACCCGCCCCTGCACCACCGCGAGGTAGCGTTTATCCACCTGGCGGTGCTCGAACTGGTGCCCGAGTTTCCAGTGCGTCTCTTCCTGCTTGGCAAAGACGATGCACCCCGAGGTGTGCCGGTCGAGCCGGTGCACGACGCCGGGGCGTGCCTCGTCCCTGCCCACCTGCGACAGCCCCCCGCCCGAGCGGTGCATGAAGTGGAAGGCCAGCGCGCTCAGCATCGTCCCCTTAAGGTGGCTCCGCGCCGGGTGCACGATGATGTCCGGCTGCTTGTTGAGCACGATCAGGTGCTCGTCCTCGTACATCACGTCCAGCGGGATGTCCTCGGGCACGATGTTCTTCGCGGGCGGCTCGGGTACCACCACCTCGATCACGTCCCCCGCGCGCACCTGCGTCGACGCCTTGGGCAGTCGCTCGTTCACCAGCACCCCGCCCTCGTCGATCAGGCGCTGCAACTGGTTGCGGCTGAGAAACCCGATCCGATCCGTCAGGTACTTGTCCAGCCGCTTCTGGATGTCCTTCTTGATCGTGAAGACCACGCGACGCATCGCCGCGTCGTCTTCGATCCCGCGCTCGGCGGCCTCTTCGCAGGCCCGGCGCAGCGCCTCCGCATCGACCTTGCCCCCCGGGAGGATCAACCCTCCCGAGACCGCCAGATCGCTCTCGTCGGCGTGATGGTCCCGGTCAGCAGGCACGTGCCAATCCTACGAATCGCGCCGGCCACCACGCGCTCACACTTGCCAAGCGCGCAGCAACACACGCATCACACACCCACGCGGTTTCGCACAGGTTCACTTGGGCTCGGCCGGTGCAGGCTCGGCGGGCGCAGGCTCAGCGGGCGCGGGCTCAGCGGGTGCGGGCGACTCGGGCACCGGCTGAGGTTCAGCGGTGGGTGTCATCCCTGGAGTAGGACTCGGCGTTGCGCCTGGCATGCCCGGAGGCGGGCCTTCCATCCGCTCGAGCTTCACCCCCGGGGGCAGACCCAGCGATTCGGGCGTGACCACCGGTTCGGGTTGGGGGAGCGGGGGCATCTCCGCCTCGGCGATCAGCATGGGCAAATGCTTGAGATCGTCCAAGTGGGCCAGACGCCACTGCACCAGGCGGGCCTGATCGGTGAAGACCGTCCCCTCGGTGAGCTTCGCGATCTCCTCGTACTTAGCCTTGGCCACGTCCCACTGCTCGCGCGATTCGGCCACCGCGGCCAGCCCGTGCAACGCCCCGATCGACAGCATCAGACGCGTGCGATCGGTCACGCTCGCCTCGTAGGCCCGCTGATAGAACGACGCGGCACGATCGAGCGCAGTCGCCCGAGCCTGCTCATCCATGACATCGTCGGGGTTCTCGATGACGCCCCCGGGCTGCACCGTGGTGCCCGGCTTCACGCCCGCGACCACCGAACGCAGATACACGTCCGCCGCCTCCAGGTAAGCCAGCGGGGCCACGCTCTGCACATCATGGAACTGTTCGGCGACGGCGGCCAGAGCCTCGGGGCTTCCGCCGCTCCGCGCCAGCTCGAGCTCGGCAAAGGCCTGAGCCACATTCTCGGCCACACGCTGGTGGTACCAGCGATACCCGGCCATCGAGCCCGCGCCCAAGGCGGCGACCATTAGGATCGTCGAACCCCACTTCTTCAGGAACTCGACGAACTCGACGTTGACCCTCGATTCCTCAAGGCCCGCCCGCTCGCGAATCTGCCTTTGCCTGTCGTCCATGGCCCGCCTTCCGGTGAAATGGCTCGGATGAGCCCCAATGCTAGCCACGCCCCGCCTCCCAGAACCGCCACGCCACATCCGCCTCCAGCGCCGCCTTCGGGACCAGCCGCTCACGGATCAACGCCCGCAGGGCATCGAGTCCCTCGCCGCTCTTCGCGCACACGCCCAGATCGAACCCAAACGCCGCTTGCCCAAGATCGGTCCGCAACGCGATGGTCAGGGTTGCCCCGGGATCCACACCCGCCGGGAGCGCCACGGGCGGCGTGGTGGCGTCGCCCAGCCTCAACACCAGGTCCGCCCGTCGCAGCACCTCCGCCGCCATGGCGACCCCCTCATGCTCGGCATCGCCCGCGTGCGTGCGCACGCCGGGGGTATCGACGTACCGCGCGACCACGCCCCCGCCCGTGCCGCCCAGGTTGAACAGCACGCCGACATGATCAAGGGTCGTTCCCGGCTCGTCGGCGACGATCGAGACCCCACGCCCGGCCAGGGCATTGATCAGGGTTGATTTCCCGATGTTGGCCCCGCCCCAGGCAACCACGCAGGCGGGCTCGATCAGGCGGTGCAATACATGGTCAATCGCGGGGTCGATTGGCCAGCCTGCCGCGTGACGACGAGGCTGATCGAGCAGCAGATCAATCGCGGCGGGGCTGGCCGCCCGCGCAAGAGTTTCGAGCATCGCCGCTTCGATCGCGTGGCTGTTGTTCGGCGGGGCCGTCGCCGAAAGTGCGTGTTCGCGGATCCCTCTGGCGCGTAGTGCTTCGCACAAGGCCCGCACGACTCCCCGACCGCCGTGGGGCATGAGGGTGCACGCCGAATGGCTCCATCGCGCCACGACGCCTGTGTCGATCGTGCACAGGTCACGCAGGCGAACCTCGCCCACACCCACGGGTTTGATCCCCGCCCGGGACAGAGCGGCGTCCACATCCCCCGTGATCTCGATCACGCCCACGGCTCCGGGCGTTCCGGCGGGGGTTACCTCTCGGAAGGTCGCGGTTGGGCTGTACATCGCGGCGCTTCGGAGCCTTATTCGGGCTCGCCCTGCGACTCCTGCTCGGCTCCCTTCAAGCACGCCGCGGCGATCCCCGCCAACTGCAGATTCGGCACGATGCTCTCGATGATCTCATCACCCTCGAAGAGCGTGAGCGCATCGCCCCCGGTCGCGATGACCTGGGGGTACGCGCCATAGTGCTCGGCGTAGCGCTCGAGGGTGAGGCGCACGAGCCCCAGGACCGCCCCTCGAACGCCCAGCAGCATCGCCCCCCGAGTCTCCTTGCCGAAGGGCCCGGCGGGCGCGGGCGAGTCGCGCAGCACGATGCGCGGCAGGCTCGCCGTTCCATGGTGCATGGCGTCGAGCATCATCTGCAGGCCCGGCGCGATCACCCCGCCGTGGAAGGTGCCCTCGCCGTCGACGAAATCGACGGTGACGCAGGTGCCCGCGTCGACCACGACGCACGCCTGTCCCGCGATGCGATGGGCGGCCATCGCGTTGAGTAGGCGGTCCTGTCCTACGGACGAGTCGTCGTCGAGCGCGTGCAGGATCGGGATGGGCAGGTCGGCCCCGAGGCGAAAGACCCGATCGCCAGAGTCCTCGCGCAGGGCCTTGGCGATCGCGCGGGCGGCGGGCTCGTTCACCGACGCCACCACGACCGGCAGCGGGCCCGTCGAGGCGACGATGTCGCCCACGCCTTTCGCGACCGCGGCGGGATCATCGCTGGGGTGGCTGGAGGTCTCGCCCACCTCCATGCCCCGCACGTGGCCGATCATGGTCCGGGTGTTGCCGACCGCCACGCCGATGAGTTGCGACGACTCGATGCTCATGGCGCAAGCGTAGTGCGCGAGCAACCCCGCTACACTGCGCGCATGCCGGGTTGTCAGGCCGATCCCACCATCGAGCGGCGCGTCGTCGACGGGTTCTCATTCCCGTTGGGGGTCTACCCCGTCGAGCCCCTGGCCCCCAAGGCCGGATACACCGTGGCCTTCGAGCCCGCCGACGGGAGCGACAGCGAGGGAGACTGGGAGGAATGGCCCGACCGTTATGTCTATGACATCGTGCTGTCGGCCGACCGGATGCCCGCGCTCTTCCGCCAGATCCTCATGCTCCTGCCCCCGCGGGTGTATCCCATTCTCGACATTCTGGGCAACGACGCCTTCCGCGAGGTGGACCCGTACATCTCCTACGAACTCGTCGGCCTCGACCGCCTGCTCGACGCCCTGCGCCAGTGGAGCGATTTCTTCTACGAAGACGGGCTGTGCGGCGTGGGGGCAATGTGCGAAGAGCCCTTCATCTACGCCTTCCTCGACGAACACAAAATCCTCACCGTCCGCGTCGAGCCCTCGATGAAGGACCGCGTCGATCGCCTGCTGGCGGCCTTTGATCTCGAACCCTGCGAAGACCCCGCCGGCGCCGACGCCGCCGCCCACGAGCACCGGGGAGTGCTGGTCACCCCCGACGACCGCCCCGAACTGCTGAGCCCCGAGGAGATCATCGAGGACCTCCGCGCGGGGTGGCGGCTGGTGCTCAACGTCGACCCCGACCGCAACCTCGACGACGAGGGCAACGAGCTGGGCGTCACCCCCTGGCGCTGCGTGGCCCGCTGCGAGTGGGAGAACCCCGACGCCACCTCGACCGTCCGTTACGCCGAGCTGATCGTGATGGCCGACTGCCTGACCCAGGCCGAACTCCGTGCCATCGAGGCGGCCCAGGGCTTGAGCGAGAACGAAGAGGAAACTTTCGACGACGTCAGCTTTGTCATCGCCGACCGACTCACCCCCGAGCAACTGGCCAAGATCGAGAAGCGGCAGCGGCGCAAGCGCGAGCCCTCGGACCTGATCCGACAGGCCCGCTGGCTCGACTGACAAGGAAGCACTCGCATGAGCATGATCGACAACAGCCGCGTGCACACCGAGTTTGCCGACGGCGTGGTCGTCGCCACCATCCGCCTCGAGAAGGTGACCGACGCCGATATCACCGCGCTGCAGACCGACCTCACCGCGGCGGCCCGCCCGCACGCCTTCCGCCTGGCCATCGATTTTTCACAGGTGCTGCTGCTGGGCTCGTGCGGCATCAGCCTGCTGCTGCTGCTGCGCAAGGAGGCCGCCGCCGCCGGGGGCAAGGTTGCCATCTTCGGACTGTCGGGCGACCTGCTGGGGATGCTCAAGAAGACGGGGTTGATCTCGGTCCTGTCGCCGCACAAGTCGCGCAACGCCGCCGTCGAGGCCTGCCGGTGAATCGCCCCGCACGGCTGTGCGTGCTGATCTCGGGAGGCGGGCGCACCCTGCTCAACCTGCAGGACCGCATCGACGATGCAACGCTCCACGCCGTCATCCCGCTGGTGATCGCCTCGGGCCCGTGCGCGGGCGTGGAACGTGCCAGAGCCCGCGGCCTGCAGGTCGAGATCATCCCCGGCACCATCCCCGCGACGACGCTGGGATCGCTGCTGGAACAACACTCGATCGATCTGGTCATCCTCGCGGGGTACCTCAAACTCGTGCGAATCCCCAAGGGTTACCAGGGCCGCATTCTGAACATCCATCCCGCGTTGCTGCCCAAGTTTGGCGGGGCGGGGATGTACGGCGAACGCGTCCACGCCGCGGTCCTCGCCGCAGGTGAACCCGTCAGCGGCTGCACGGTACACCTGTGCGACGAGGCCTTCGACACGGGCCAGATCCTGCTGCAGCGAACCTGCCCGGTGCTGGCAAGCGACACGCCCCAGACCCTCGCCGCCCGTGTCTTTGAACTGGAAAAGGAGGCCTACCCGCGGGCGATTGCAGACTACCTGCGGCGGCTCACACCATGACCCAGCCACGGTCCACTCGCTGGATTTCGGCTTTACTCCTGCTCGCGCTGCTGGGGCCGGTCCCCGCCCGTGCGCAGGTCGATGATCCGATCGAGCCCGTGCCCGCACCCGCCAAGGCGAGCGACCCCAACACCTTGCGTCGCGAAGCCGCACGCCTCGCCGGCGAATCGGTCAAGGCCTTCGCCCGGGGTGAGTACGCCCAGGCCGCCGATTTGCTGCGTCGCCAGCGCGATCTGCAGCCCGACAACTTCGTGGTGCATTACAACCTGGCGTGCGCACTGGCGATGCAGGGGCAGGCGGACGAGGCCGCCGTCTCGCTCGAGCGGGCGGTCGAGACGGGTTTCTCCGACATCCACCACCTGCGGCGCGACACCACACTCGCCCCGCTGCGCACGCATCCTCGGTATCTCCAGATCATCAACGCCTGGGCGTCGATCATCGAGGCCCAGCGCGACGCCCGGGTCGAAAAGATCGAGTCCCTGTTCAAGGGCCGGTACACGACCGTGCGCGACGAGAGCCTGCGCCTGGTGTACCGCTCGGCCCTCAACGAGAAGAGCCTCGACGCCGCCCGCGAGGAGTTGCCCCGCCTGGCCCGCTTCGCCGAGGAATCGGTGATGCCGGGGATTCTCGACCCCGAGGCCCTGCGCGACGATCCATGGGTGATGGTGGTCCTGCCCACCACGCAGGATTTCAAGCGATGGGCTGTATCGGTCTATGGCGAGGCGGCAGTCTCGACCACGAGCATGATCGGCGGCTCGTACGAGCACGATTTCAAGCGGCTGGTGTCGATCGACATCGGGTCGACTTTCCGCCACGAGTTCTTCCACGTGCTGCACTGGCGTTCGTGCACGCGTCTGGGCCAGCCGCACCCGATCTGGATCATGGAAGGGCTCTGCTCGCTCGTGGAGGATTACGACCTCGACGACGCCGGACGCGTCGTCCCCGCGACGAGCTGGCGCACCAACATGGCCAAGCGGATCCTGCGGATCAACTCGCTCCTGCCCATCGAGACGATCGCGACCATGCCCCAGCTGCGGTTCAGCGGCTCACGCCCGCTTGCCCACTATGCCCAGGCCCGCGCCATCTTCCTCTTCCTCCACCAGTCGGGTCGCCTCAAGGACTGGTACGCCCACTACACCGCGAACTTTGAGGCCGACCCCAGCGGCGTCGCCTCGCTCGAAGCCGTCTTCGGCACACCCATCAAGGACATCAACGCCCAGTACCGATCCTGGCTCAAGGCCTTGCCCGAGGTGCCCGAGCAGATCGCCCGCGGCATGGCCAGCCTGGGCATCGAGGTCGACGCGGGGACGGGCGACGGCCCCGTCGTCGCCGTCGTCCCGCGTGGAGTGCGCCCGGGCGACCTGCGTATGGGCGATGTCATCCAGTCGATCGACGGGCGACCGACGCGGGACCTGGCCGAACTCGTGCGCGTGCTGGGCACCTGCACCCCCGGGCAGGAGGTCGAGGTGGCCTACCGGCGCGGGCAACTGCACCGGACCACATCGGTCACGCTGATTCCGCGGCCTTAGGTCTCGATTCCCGTCGCCACGTGGGATCGCCCGGGGCGTCACCGAATCTCAAGGGCAGACTCGGTGTGTGCGCGGACAGACGCGCCCAAGGCCGTTATCCTCCGCGCATGCCCCAGGCCCCCACCACGACCCCGAAGGACACCGCCCCGCAGACCCCGCTGATCGACGTGATGGGCGGGGCCGCGCGGCGTGAACTCCCCGTGCTCGATCACGGTTTCCTGGCCCTGATCGATGCCATGCCGCGTCTGGTGCCGCAGGGCCTGACCGCCGATTCGGCGATCGTCCAGGCCGCCCGCGTGTCGTACGGGCAGGGCACCAAGCAGGTCAGCGAAGACCGGGGGCTGATCCGTTACCTGCTGCGGCATCGGCACACCACGCCCTTCGAGATGATCGAGTTCAAGTTCCATGTGGCGATGCCCATTTTCGTAGCCCGCCAGTGGATCCGTCATCGCACCGCGAACGTGAACGAATACAGCGGGCGCTACTCGATCATGCCCGACCGCTTCTACACCCCGACCCTCGACAGCGTGCGCAAGCAGTCGGCCTCGAACCGCCAGGGGGGCGAGGCCACCTTTCCGCTGAGCGACCCCGACCAAGCCCGCACGCCCGAGCAGTTTCTGGAGTTTCTACGCGACGTCGAGGCGTTGCACCCGAGGTACATGAAACTGACCGAGCAGGGCGTGTCGCGCGAACTGGCGCGGATTGGCCTGCCGCAGAACATCTACACCGAGTGGTACTGGAAGTGCGACCTGCACAACCTGCTGCGATTCTTGTCGCTGCGGATTGATCCGCACGCGCAGCTCGAGATCCGGGCCTACGCCGCGGCGATGCTGGCGCTGATCGAGCCCATCGTGCCCATGACCGTCGAGGCGTGGCGCGATTACGAACTCGAATCGGTGCGGCTGACGCGCCTGGAGATCGAAGCGATCCGTGCACACACCAAGGGTCAGGCGCCCGATCTTGTTTGCGAGAACAAGCGCGAGCAGGCCGAGTGGGGGGCGAAGCGCGCCGCCTTGGGGCTGGGTCCTGCGGAGGCCTGACACGACATCTAGATGCGCAGCATCTGCCGATTGCACAATCTGCACCTTGTGGCGCGACTTTGCTGGCACGGGGTCCATTTCGGGTGCATGGTGAGGGTGAGGTTCACGCCTCTCCGCGCCGCAGACGGCCCGGGCGACCCGAAACTGAGGCACACCCGTGCCAAAGCCAGGGGATCTCCGGGCAAAACTGCGTAAGTACAAGGCGCGGAACATCCTAAGCTAAGGCCTTGGAATCCATAGGATCCCTTGGTTTTTGGCGAGGCTCATGGATTTCGGCAAAAAAGGCCGGTCCTTGGGGCCTGTTTCCTATTGCATTACCCCGGAGTGCGCTGTACCCTTGCCTGTGTAGGGACGAGATCCGCTTCGTCCAGTCGTCCACGGGGTTGGGCTGCCCCATCTTTGCAGCCTAATGAGGAGATGAGAGTCATGAAGAAGGTTCTTGCATCGATGGTTGTGCTCGCGGGTATGGCCGCGGCCGCGAACGCTCAGGTGGGTGTTTCCGTCCTGGAGATTCAGGTCTCCGCCGACGGCATCAGCTGGGGCGCCCAGGCCGACGTCCAGCCGGGCGCGGTTGCTCACGTGCGTTACCGGATCAGCCTCGCTGGCGCTCAGGCCATGGGCCTGTCGGGTCTGAACATGCAGCCCACGTTCTCGGGCTGGGACAACACGGGCGCTGGCGCGTTCGTCGATAGCCTCATGGCCTTCGCCGACACCGGCTCGAACACGACGACCCCCGCGGGCGGCGTGACCGATGCCTCGGGCAACTACGGCCGCATCCTGCCCTTCGCTGCTCCCAACGTGACGACGACCAACCGTCTCCGCGGGCACCTCAGCGGCAGCACGATGCGCGTCGCCCAGAACGGCACGACCAACGCCATCGGCAGCGGCTCGTCGTCGAACAACGTCAACGGCTCGGGCGGCGTGCCCGTCAGCCAGTCCGGCGGCTTCTTTGCTCCGCCCCCCGGCTTCGCCGCGGGTACTGAGAACGTTCTCTTCCTGAAGCTGGGCGTTCGCGTGAGCGAAGACGTCCCCGCGACCGAGCGCTTCATTGACGCCGGCGCCCCGACGGGCGGCTTCTCGCTCTACGGCCCCACGGGCAGCCAGGTCCGCGCGGCCAACTGGATCACCGGCTACGCCGCCTCCGGTTCGCCCACGACCAACTACGCCCCCGTCGAAGTCATCGGCGGCCGTATCCGCATCGTCCCGACCCCCGCCTCGCTGGCCCTCCTGGGCCTGGGTGGCCTGGTCATCGGCCGTCGTCGCCGCTAAACCGGCACGCGGTTGAACGAAGCCTGATTCGTCCTACTTCGCCCCCCGTTCGGCAACCCGAACGGGGGGTCTTCTTTTTGGAGCGAGCTCGCCGCATTCCATTGAGCGCATTCCATTGCGATTGAAGGTTCAGTTCGGCCTGCCGGTACCCATTCCATGGGCTTGATTGTCCTGGCGTCGTCCAGAAGATGCCGAGTAGACGATCAAGACCGCCTATTTGTTTGCTATTTGTTCGTATTTGCGCGCATTATCGCGCGTCTTTTGGGTGTGGACTCGGACCGCATTCCCTTTACCGCACAGGTTTTTGCGCCGTTTTCTGGCATCCGCACAGGGGTGGTGTAGTTTCCACGTGGACACGCTTTTCGGTAGCACCTGTTGTCCACCGGGTTCTGGTCTACCCGACAAAGACCTGTGAGGAGACTGCCATGAAGAAGATGATTGGATCACTCGTTGCTCTCGCCGGCCTCGCCACCTTCGCCAACGCTCAGGAAGGCACGTCTTTCCTGGAGTTCCAGGTGTCGACGGATGGCACGACCTGGTCAAGCACCGTTGATGCGCAGCCCGGCCAGACCGTTCAGATCCGCGCTCGCGTGAGCCTCCTGGGCGCCACGGCGATGGGTCTCTCGGGCCTCAACATGCAGCCCGTGATGAGCGGCTGGGACGGGGTTGGCGGCGGCAACGCTGCGGATACCCTGCTCGCCTTCGCTGACACCGGCTCGAACACCACGACGCCTCCCGGCGGCGTGATCGACGCCCCCGGTCAGTACGGCCGCATCCTGCCCTTCGCTGCCCCGAACGTGACGACGACCAACCGTCTCCGCGGGCACCTGAGCGGCAGCACGATGCGTATCGCCCAGACCCCCACGACCAACGCCATCGGCGCTGGCTCGTCCTCGAACAACGTGAACGGCTCGGGCGGCGTCCCGATCAGCCAGTCCACGGGCTTCTTCGCTCCGCCCCCCGGCTACGCCGCGGGCACCGAGAACATCGTGGTCTTCAAGATCGGCGTTCGCGTGAGCGACGACGTCCCCGCCGGCAGCCGTGAAATCGGCGTCGATGCCCCCATCGGCGGCCTCTCGCTCTACGGCCCCACGGGCAACCAGGTTCGCGCCGTCAACTGGCACGCCGGCTTCCAGGCCAGCGGCTCGCCCCTCAACAACTACGCTGCGGTGCAGGTCGGTCAGGCCCGCATCCGCGTCGTCCCGACCCCCGCGTCGCTGGCCCTGCTGGGTCTCGGCGGCCTGGTCGTCGGCCGTCGCCGCCGCTAAGCACGGCAGCCTGCCTCTTCACAGGGGCTAGGTGACAACAAGTGTGATACCCGACCCCTCGCCGGAGACCCCGGCGAGGGGTTCGTCTTTTTGAATACCCTCGCATTGACAGTTCCCTGCGCGGGTCGTCATACCACTGCGAGGAATCGCCGACATCGTCACCCGGCGAACCGGCGAATGGCTCAGGACACGGGGCGAGTAAAGGTGCCCTTTTCGCGGTCTTTCACGACGCCCGGGAAGGCCAGGGCCCTGCCGTGCGCGACGCAGTAGACCCCCGGGGTGAGCACCCCGGTCGCAAATATCGCTTCGGTCAGGTTTTGCAGTGCATCGGTCCGGGTCATTTCATAGGGACGCATCGCGCCCGTCAGGATGATGGGGACCGGGGGGCTGCCCAGCTCCGCCAAGATCCGCTCCCCCGTCACGCTGAGGGTGTCGGTTCCGTGCAGGATGACGATGCCCGCGGGGGCTGGCTCGGCATGAAGTGTTTCTCGGACCGCGTCGACAATGTGCGCCCGATCCTGGTCGGTCATGACCAGGCTGTCCTTGCTCATGAGCTGGCGGGTGTGGATGCGCGTGTCTTCGAGGCGCAGGTGGCGCAGCATGAGCCGCACGATCGAGCGGCGGTTCTCGAGCACTCCCTCGCGCTCGTCGTAGGTCTTTTCGATCGTGCCGCCGGTGGTCAGCAGAACAACATGGCGCATGGCGGAGATGAGCGTAGGGGTCAACGCCCCGCCGGAACACAACCGCCCCGGAGAGCGTGAGACTCCCCGGGGCGGCGTTGAAGGTTAATGGCGTGTGGATCAGGCGACGAGGTTGGTGGCGGCCTCGATGGCGTCGACGAGCTGGCGGACCTGGAAGGGTTTCTTGAGGAAACCGTCGAAGCCCGAGGTCTTCATGCCCTGGATCTGTCCGTCGGTGAGCTTGCCGGACATGCCGACGATCTTGGTGATCTGGAGGTTTTCGCTGCGGCGGACCTGCTCGACCAGGAGGCGGGCGTCGGCGTCGCCCATGTGCATGTCGAGGAGGAGCACATGGGGCTTGAACCGCTCGCATTCCATGCCCGCGCTGAAGCTCGCGGTCGCGGTGCGGACTTCGTAGCTGGTCTGCTCGGTGAGGATGCGGGCAAGGGTGTCGACGACGTCCTTCTCGGGGTCGGCGATGAGCACGCGGGTGCGCCCCGAGGAGAGCCCCTCGAGGGGGATGCCGTGGGCCCGCATGAAGCGCATCAGCTCGTTGGCGGGGATTCGGCGATCGCGGGACCCGGGGATCCGATAACCCTTGAGCGAGCCGGAGTCGAACCATTTCGAAACGGTGCGCGGCGCCACGTTGCAGATCTTGGCCACTTCACCGGTGGTCAGCACGTCTTTTTCGATGGGCATGGTCTCACCTCGAATACACACAAAGGTGCGGCTGTGCCACCCCCGTCGGCGGCCACTTCACGCTCCTCCGATCGGCACAGCGTTTCGGGGGCTTGATCGTGTTGTGCGGTTCGTGCGGCTTTCGACTTCTGGGGCGTGGACGCAAGGTCCGATCAGCACGCGGGGGCGGAACCGGGCTACTCGAAGAGCCGTGCCCAGTGCGTCCAGAAGGCCGGATAGGTCTTGGCAACGCACGCCGGATTCCGGATCGTCACGTGAGGGCGACGAAGCCCGATCAGGGCCAGGGCCATCGCCATGCGATGGTCGTTGTAGGTTTCGAACGTCACGGGCGGGGCCTGCGGCGTGCAATCGGGCCCGGCATGAGGCGGGGTGATGGTGATGGTGTCGGGATCGCCGTTGACCGGATTCTCGACCCGCACACCGATCTTCGTGAGTTCCGCGACCAGGGCGGCGATGCGGTCGCATTCCTTGACGCGCAGCGTGCGCAAACCCCGGATGATCGATGTGCCCTGCGCGAAGCAGGCGACGCAGGCCAGGGTGACGGCGGCGTCGGGCATGTCGGACATGTCGGCGAGGATCGGGCGCAGGTGCGGCGGCCCCTTGACGCTGATCGCACCGTCGGCTGCGCGTCCCAGGACGGCGCCCATGCGCCCGAGCACGCCCGGGAACGCCGCATCGCCCTGGAGCGAGTGATCGTCGAGGCCCTCGATCTCGCAGGTCGCCCCGGGCGTGACGGCGGCGGCGGCCCAGAAGTAGGTGGCCCCCGAGGCATCGGGCTCGATCGTGGACTCAAAGGCCGGAATCCCGACACCTTGAACCGATTCCGTCGGCGCCACGCGCAGCACGCGGAGGTTGTCCGAGGTCTTGACCGTCGCGCCGAGATTACCCAGCAGCCCCAGCGTCATGGCCACATAACTGGCGCTGGTCACCTCGCCCGACAGCCGGATCGTCATGCCGCCGGGGATGAACGCCCCGCACAACAGCAGCGCCGTGATGAACTGGCTCGACTGTGCCGAGGAAAACTCGAGAACGCCGTCGAGCGGCTTACCCGCAGGGCGAGGATGCACGCGCAGCGGAAGCCCACCCGACGCTCCCAGCGATTCGAGCCGACAGCCGATCTGCTCGAGCGCGCCGGCGAGCGGGCCGATAGGACGCTCGCGCAGGCGTGCACTCCCGTCGAGCACGATGGGGACACCCGCGAACATGGCGGCGGCGGCGAGAAATCTCGCGCACGTGCCCGAGTCGCCCAGGTCGAGCGTGACCTCGCCCTTCGCGGGCCAGCGACCTGTCACACCGTCGATCTCGATGACCCCGTCGAGGCGGCGGGTGCGTGCACCGAGCGCTTCGACGGCGGCGAGCATGCGTTCGACATCGTCGGCCCCCTCGGGCACGCCCCCCAGGCGCGAGGTTCCACGGGCGAGGGCGGCGAGCAGGATGGCCCGGTTGGCCAGGCTCTTGCTTCCCGGGGGTGTGACGCGGAGGTCAAAGTGGCGACCCGGGGCCAGCGTGGGGGCCGGGAGCAACGCCGGCAGGGCGTTGATGGGCTGTTGGAGCAACGTACGAGACAGACCCGACCCCCCTCCAATGATCGCGTGGGCGGACACGCGGCCAACGTCGATTCTACTCGTCGGCGTGCGAAGCACCAGACTCGTTTGCACCCTCACGCCGGAAGACCGCAACGACGTCTTCGACGGGGATCACGAAGAGCCGGTTATCGCCCTCGAGATCGACGGGGATGCTGTGCTTGGGATTGAAGAGGACCCGGTCGTAGCGCTTGATGGGATAGTCGTCGTCGGAGGCGACCTGGGCCGAGACGGCGACAACGCGACCCGTGATGGTCGGGATCTCGATCTTGTCGGGGAGGTGGATCCCCGACCGGGTGCGCTTCTTGTCTTCGTCCTTGCGGATCAGGACACGCTTGCCCATGGGCTCGATCACTTCAAGGGCCGGGGCGGGGCGGGGCTTGCTGTTGCGGTCGCTTGGCATCTCAGGCAATGGTACGCGTCGGGGCTTGGCAGGCGTTTCACGCTATCCTGAGACACCCGACGAGGACCTTATGGACCAGCTCCGACGCCTGATCCTGGACGTGCCCGATTTCCCCAAGCCGGGGATCGTGTTTCGTGATTTCACCCCGATGCTCGCCGACCCGCGCGGGCTGTCGCTCGCCGTGGAGCTCATGGCCAATCCCTATCGGGGGATGGGGATCGATCTTGTCGCCGGGGCCGAGTCGCGCGGGTTCATCTTCGGGACGGCGGTGGCGCAGACGCTCTCGGCGGGGTTCATCCCCATCCGCAAAAAGGGGAAGCTGCCCCGGGGCACGCGCGGGGTGGACTATGAACTCGAATATGGCACCGACCGGCTGGAGATCCACGCCGATTCGATCAAGCCCGGATCGCGCGTGCTGATGGTCGACGACCTGCTGGCCACGGGGGGGACGCTGCGGGCCTGCTGCTCGCTGATCACCCAATGCCAGGGGATCGTGGCCGGGGTCACGGTGCTGATCGAGCTGCGCGGGCTCAACGGGCGGGCGAAGGTGGATGAGTTTGGCGAGCTCCACGCCGTGCTGGCGTACTGACCCGCGGGGCGGCCCACATCCTTCTTGTTGATTCAGTGCAACCAAACTTGGTTCTCGGTCCCGTACCGGTGCGCGGCTGACGGGACCGGCTGCGCGGTCTGTGCGGGCTGGAAGCGGCGTCGGGCGCGTAGGGGCCATGACGGGAGTGGAGCCTGGGTGCGCCTGACCCGATGGTGAAGAGCCAGTACGCGTCCGAGTCGACGCGTCTGCTGGATCGCAGCCAGCCGGAGATCGCAAGACATGGACATCGCCAGCGTCATCGGCACGATCATCGGGGTCGCCGCGTGCGTCATCGTGGGTTACATGGCCAGCGGCGGCGACTGGGCCATGTTCTGGTCGCCCAAGGGTGTGATCATGGTGTTCGGCGGCACGGCGAGTGTGCTGTTCATGGCCATGCCCATGGACAAGCTGCTCTGCGTACCCGGCTATTTCAAGCGCTTCTATTTCGACAAGGGTCTCAAGCCCATCCAGGTCATCGAGCTGATGAACCGCCTGAGCGAGAAGGCCCGGCGTGACGGCATCCTCGCCCTCGAGAGCGAGGTGGGCGAGATCAAGGACAACTTCCTGCGGGGCGGGCTGAAGATGGCCATCGACGGCGTGGAGCCTTCGAACATCGACGCGACGCTGCGCATCGAGGTGCTCGCCATGCAGGACCGGCACAAGGCCGGCAAAAAGTTCTTTGACCTCATCAAGCTCTACGGCCCGGGCTACGGCCTGGTCGCCACGCTGATCGGACAGGTCGGCATGTTCGGCGGCCTGGCCACCGCGGACATCGGACACCTGGGCAAGATGCTCGCCATCGCCGTCGTGGCGACGATGTATGGCACGGTGCTGGCCAACGCCGTCGCCGGCCCCATCGGTGACAAGCTCGCGCTGCGCAGCAGCGAGGAGATCCTCGGGCGCGAGATGATGATCCAGGGAGTGCTGTCGATCCAGGGGGGCGACAACCCGCGCGTCACCATGGACAAGATGATCGCCTTCCTCCCCGGCCCGGCCAAGGGCAAGTACCTCAAGGCCGCCTGATCTTCGGGAGCATCGCATGTCGGATCATGGTGAAGAACACGGCGAGGGCGGCGGCTCGCATGGCGGGAGCCACGGCGGTGGGCACGGCGGCGGCGGACATGCCGAGGGCGAGCATGAAGGCGCCCCCGAGTGGCTCATCTCCTTCGCCGACATGGTCATGCTCATCATGGGTTTCTTCGTCATCATGCTCGCGATGAACATGGGGCCCAAGACGACCGCGGTTCAGGGAGGCGAGCCGGGGGAAAGCAATGTCTCTCCCGCGGCGCCCGACATGATGGATCTGGTCATCGCACTGCGCGAGGGTTTCAACAACAAGTTCGACATCAACTCGACCCGGCCCGAGGACCAGCCCTTCCTTCGCCGCATCAAGGAGCGGATGGGCGGGCCCGCGCGCGACGACGCCCCCTCGGGCAAAGCCCCGTCCGTGCAATCGCTCAATCGCGGGGACAGCGCTAAGCCGACGGCGGTGATCACATTCGACGATCGCTCGGCCCTGCTCACGTCCGCCGCCCGGCAGACCCTCAACGAGGCCGCCGCCAAGTTCGGCGGGCAGCGTTACGTGATCGAGGTGCGTGGGCACGTCAGCCCGTTCGAATCGATGCGTCAGGAACAGACCGCGCGTCAGTTGTCGTACGAACGGGCCATGGCCGCCGCGACGCTCCTGGCCGAGGCCGGGATCGAGTGGGAACTGCTGCGGATCGTGTCGTGCGGGGCAGCGGATCGAGTGGTCGGTCGCACCTTTGACCGGATGGAAGACCGCTCGAACCAGCGTGTGGAACTGATCATCACCAACGAACTGGCCGCCCCGGATGTCTACTCGGCTCCGTCCAAGGCGGAACAGGCCGCGGCCCCGGAGTGATCAGGCTTGCCCACGGCCTGACCCGCATCAACGCGGCGTCGAGCTGACAACTTCGCCATTGATGATCACGCCCACGCACTTGCTGGTGAACTCAAAGGGGTCGCCATCGAACAGGGCCACGTCGGCGTCCTTGCCCGGCTCAAGGGTGCCCAGACGGCTCTGCACGCCAAGGATCATCGCCGCATCGCGCGTCACCAGGGCCAGGGCCTGCTCGAACGAGAGGCCATGGGCGGCGGTGATGCCCGCCTCGAAGAGCACCACGCGCGTCTTGGGCACGTAACTCTCGTAGCCGCTCTGCATCGCGACGCGCACGCCCGCGGCAACGAGTTTCGCCGGGGTTTCGACGCTCATGTTCTCGAGCTCGCCGTACGCCCGCGCCATGCTGGGATGGATGATGACGGGGATTTTTCGGGCGGCGATCTCGTCGATCAGTTGGTATGCCTCCGCCCCCGAATCGAGGATCACCCTGATTCCAAATTCGTCGGCGAGACGCAGCACGTTCTGAATGTCCTGCGCGCGGTTGGCGCTGACCAGCAGCGGGACTTCGCCCGCGATCACCCGCCCCAGCATCTCCAGGCGCAGATCACGCGCGGGCTCTTCCTTGGTCGTTTCGGGCTTGGAATCGCCGGAAGTATCGGTGGGCGAGTCCTTGAGGGCCGAGGCGGCTTTGGATTCTCGCTTCTCGCGGTACTCGCGCGCCTTGATCAACTGCTCGCGCAGCATCGCGACCATCTTGCCCCGCGTGCCCGTCGAACGATCGCCACTCTTCTGCGCCCAGGGCGAGAGTGTGGCGGCGACCGTGACGCCGTCCTTCACGAGCGCGGCCTCGACGGTCCGCCCGCTGGTCTTGACCACCATCGTCTGGCCCGAGATGAGTTCGCCCGGGGCGTGCCCGGTGTGCACGGCGGTGATGCCGAACGAACGCACCCATTGCACCAGCGGATCGTTAGGGTTGTAGGCATCGATCGCGCGCAGTTCGGGCTGGATGGGGCTCGAGCGGTCGAGTTGGTCCTGGTCCTGCTTCTGGTTCAGCAGGCCCGACACCCCCACCGTGCCGCGCGCGTCGATCAGACCCGGCGTGGCGATCGCGGCGCGCAGCAGCGTGTACCCCTCGGGGATCTTCACCTGCGTCGCGGGGCCGACCGCCTCGATCTTGCCGTCGCGCATCAGCACCACGCCGTCGCGGATCGGCTCGCCCGCCATGGTGTGCACCACGTCGGCGCGGATGGCGACCTGCGCGCTCGCCGATGCGGCCAAGGCCGTCATCGCCGCGAGGCTGGCAAGAATGGAACGACGAAGCGCACGATGCGCAGAAACGTGTATCACTCGCCACCCCCGATCCCGGCGTCTTGCAAGGCCTGCTTGGCGCAGCACAGATAGGGCTCTTGATCGCGCCCGGCGCCGAACCCGCCCACCGCGAAGAGGTGGTCCTCGGGGTTGGCGAGATCAAAGACGAGCTGCCCCTCGACGTAGGTCTTTTCAATCTTGGTATAGACGCTGAAGGGATCGCCGCTGAGCACGAGGAAGTCGGCGTCTTTGCCCGGTTCGAGCGAGCCGACTCGTTCTCCCAGGTCGAGCATCTTCGCCCCGGCGAGCGTGACGGCGCGGAGGGCGCCCTCGCGGGACATCCCGCCGCGCACCGCCAGCGCCGCGCTGCGCAGGAAGCGGCGGCTGTCGGTGATCCAGTCGTCGGTGTGGATGCAGACCGCGGCCCCGGCCCGCTCGAGCGCGCCGCCCGTGCCCAGCGAGAGTTCGGCGGCCTCGAGTTTCCCGCCGGGCGAATCGATCACGATGATCGAGCAGCCCGCGCCGGCGGCGGCGATCTCGTCGGCCACCTTCCACGCCTCGCTCACGTGGTGCAGCACCACGCGAAATCCAAACTCGCGCTGCAGGCGCAGCACCGTCATGATGTCATCGGCCCGGTGCGTGTGATGATGCACCACGGTCGCGCCGCTGAGCACGTCGCCCAGCGCTTCGAGGCCAAGATCGCGGGGCGGCCGCTTGGCCGGGTCGAACGTGCCGTCGGGGTTGCGGGCGGCCTCGACCTTGGCGGCGTATTCCTGGGCCTTGATGAAACGCTCGCGCACGAGCGCGGCGCTCTTGGCACGGGTGCCCGGGAAGGGGGCCTCTCGCTGCGAGTTGGTGCCGTTAGCCATCTTGATGCCGCGGGTGGGGTTGCCCTTGTCGTCGCGGATGAAGAGGTCGTCGATGCGAGCGAAGGGCTTGCCCGCCTTTCGGCGCAGCTTGAGATAGACCGTCTGTCCGCTGAGCAGGTGCCCCGAACCGGGCATGACATTGACGGTGGTAATCCCCCCCGCGACGGCCCTGCGAAAGCCCGAATCGAGCGGGTTGATGGCATCGAGCACGCGCACGTCGGGCTGGATGGGGGCGCTTCCGTCGGCCCCGCCCGCGCCACCGATGTGGCTGTGCGTGTCGACCAGGCCCGGCATGATGACCTTGCCGCGGGCGTCGATGATCTCGGCCCCCGCGGGGATGGCAACCTGGCCCGCGTCCCCCACCGCGAGAATCGTGCCCTTATGGACCACCAGCGTCCCGTCGGCGATCTCGGGGCCGCTGGCGGTGATCACCCGCGCATGCGTGAAGGCCAGGGGCGTGTCCTGGGCATGGGCCGCGGCACATGCCAGTACACACGCCACCGCACCAAAGAAACCAAATTGCATGAGGCACACTCCGGGTGAGGTCAATCGCTGAGGTCGAACATGGCGCGGAAGGCGCGCCGGTAGATCGCCTTGGCCGCGTCGTAGCCGCGGGCGTGGTCGCGGGCGAGAAACTCCATCATGACGCCGCTGTTGGCCTCGAGCACCAGGGGCCCCGAGGCGGTCTCCACGATATCAACACTGCCAAACTCGAGTTCGACGCACGACGCGGCTTTGAGCGCCAGCGGGGTGAGCGCCGCGTGCGTGGCGCTGCCGGGCTCGAGCAGTCGCGGGGCGGCGCCCTGGCCCAGGTTGTGCCGCCAGTTGAGCAGGTGCTCGACACCCTTGGCCGGGACGCTCGTGAGCAGCGCCAGCGCCGGCGGGTCCATCGAGGCCAGCGCCCGGTCGATGCGCGTGCGCTCGCCCGGGTCCTTGGCGGCCCGGGCCAGCAGGTCGAGCACGGAACTGGTTCCATCCCCCACCACGCGCGGGCGGACCTTTGAATACGCCAGTTCCACCCGCCCGCGCAGAACCACGAACCGGTGCTCGGCGCCGATCTCGACAAACGGGCTCAGCGCGATGGCGTGGGTGCGCTGAAACAGGTGCTCAACCGCGAGTTCGAGTTCCCGCGCGTTCGACACGCGCAAGACCCCCTGCCCCCCCGTGCCCATGTTTTCCTTCACCACCAGGCGGTACTGATGCTCCGCGGCGAACTCGAGCATCTTCGCCCAGTTGCCTTCGTGGGGCACGTACGCGCCCATCTTGGGATGCAGAAAGACGCGGTGCGGCACACAGGGAACCCCCCGCGCCGCGAGCACTTCAGACGACGCCGCCTTGTCGGTGACGATCGCGTGCGTCGCCGCGCTGGAGAGGTCGAACGCATAGCCATAGACGTAGCGGGCTTTGGAGCCCAGCTCGAGGCGGAGGATCCACCCCTGGCCCAGGTCGTCGAACCGCGCGCCGTGTTCGGCGGCCAGCTCGCGGAGGATCCGGTACAACGCCCGCTCTGTGTTCAGGCCCGTCATGCGATGGGCCAAGCGTAGCGGATCGCCCGGGCCAGGAACGCCTTTCATTCCGGACCGCCCCGTGTAGACTGCAAAGGTCAGCCGCGGGGATTCTCGCCCCCAGGGAGCGCTCGGCGTGCTCTACCTCCTCCGACATGCCAAGGCCATGCGCGACTCGCCCACGGGGCGAGACATCGACCGCGCCCTGGCGCCGCGGGGTATCGAACAGGCCCGATTTATCGCCTTTGCGCTGGGGCGTCGCGCCGGGGCCTGCCCCATGCCACCGGCTCGACTCGTCGCCAGCCCCGCACTCCGGGCGGCCCAGACGGCGGGAATCCTCGGCGTCTCGCTGGGGCTGAGCGTTGAACACAAGCCGCAACTCGCACCCAACGCCCCCGCGCAGGCCGTGACCGACCTGATCGCCGCGTTGATGCTCGACAAAGCCCCCGCGCTGATCGTGGGACACAACCCCACCCTCGAGGACGCCCTGGCCCTGGCGACCAATGAAGAGCAGGGCGACCCTCATATCCGCACGGGTGAGCTCATCACCCTCGAACCCGCCCCCCTCGACAGCCCCGCGCTGGTGCGGGTTGTTGCACGCCTGCGCATGGACGAGTAAACCGTCCCTGCGATTCCAGTGCGTGTAACGCGGGGTTTATCGCCCCAACCCGACCAGAACCCTGCTTTTTGCGCGAATTCCACTCGCTTGGAGGAACTCTGGCCGACATCTTCCGGTAGCATGAGGGGCGGAACGGGTGCGTCTGTGTGAAGATGCTCCGGCCCCTCGCACGGATACGCCGCGCGCCTCGCTCCCACCCTTTACGGAACCGGGCAGGCCCGCCGGGCGTCGGAGTCAGCATTATGAATCGCATCACGAGCGGCACAAGCATCACGACGGCCTTTGTCCTTGCCCTGGCCGGCGCCACGACGGGCGTGCAGGCGCAGCAGGCCGCATCGATGGGCACCGGCGCGACGCTCACCAGCACGCACCCCAAGCGCGACACGGCGAACCGGATGATGCGTCCCATCACCATCGAGTTCAGCCAGACTCGCCTCGAGGACGTGATGAAGTTCCTCGCCGACGTGACCACCGCCGACATCGAGGTGATGTGGACCGACAACCAGAACGTGACAGGCCTCGACAAGGACACCGAGATCACGCTGACCTCGCGCGGGGCCAGCGCCCTGGCCGTGCTCGAGAAGGTGCTCGAAAAGGCCGCGACGGATTCGGCGGGCACGGGCGGCAACACGTGGCAGTTGACGCCGTCGGGCACGCTGCAGGTCGGGCCCAAGGCCCGCCTCAACCGCTGGAAGCGCGTCGAGGTCTACCCCATCGGCGATCTGCTGCTCGATCTGCCCGTCTATAACGACGCGCCCGAGTTTGACCTGCAGGCCGTGCTCCAGGGTGCGCAGCAGGGCGGCGGCGGCGGCGGCCAGAGCCCCTTCCAGACCGAGCAGAACCAGGACCGCGACACCCGCACCCAGGAAGAAAAGGCCCGCGATCTCATCAGCATTCTCACCCGCCTCGTCGAACCCGAGCAGTGGGCCGACGGCGGGGGCGACGGCGGCACCATCACCTTCTTCCAGGGCAGCCTGCTCGTCAACGCCGCCGATTACATGCACCGCGAACTCGCCGGATATCCCTGGTGGCCCAAGAGCCGCACCCGCATCGCCATGGCCAAAGGGCGGCGCTACGTCACCCTCAGCGGCGACGCGACCCTCGGCAAGGTCGACGGGATGATCAATGTCCCCGTCACCGGTGCCGTGCCCGGACAGGGCGGTGGCGGTGGCGGCAACAACCCGCCCGATCCGCTCGGGCCTGGTTGATCAGGCCGCTTGAACAATACGCGAACGCGTCACCAAGAGTGATATGCGAAAGAGAGGCGATGGCCTCTCTTTTTTTTTCGTATCAACTCGGAGCGGGGGTTAGGCGGGCGGCTTCTCTGCCGCTTCTTCTTCCACTACCCAATCTCGTGGGGCAGGCGGCCCGCCTGTCCCCTCCATTTCATACCCTTCATTCAGACCCCGTACCTCTCGCAGAGTGCCCGAGAAGAAGGGGTAGGGGCAGGCGGGCCGCCTGCCCCACGAGGGAGTGAAGGGGAAGAGGCAGAGGCAGAAGCGGATGATCCGCCCGCCCCTCGAACGTGTGGCGTGACGAAAGCACCAGCCCCCGCGGCGGGGCGCTGAAGCGAACCTAGTTCGCGTACTCGCTCATGGGCGGGCAGACACAGACGAGGTTGCGGTCACCGTAGGGGTTGTCGATGCGCGCCACGCTGGGCCAGAACTTGGCGTCGCGCAGCCAGGGGGCGGGGAAGGCGGCCTGCTCGCGGGTGTAGGGGTGGGTCCAGGCGTCGCTCGTCACCATGCCCACGGTGTGCGGGGCGTGGCGCAGGGGGTTGTCGTCGCGGGGGAGTTTGCCCTCTTCGATCGCGCGGATCTCGGCGCGGATGCCGATCATCGCATCGCAGAAGCGGTCGAGTTCGGGCATGGGCTCGCTCTCGGTGGGCTCGATCATGAGCGTGCCGGGCACGGGGAAGGACATCGTCGGCGCGTGGAAGCCGTAGTCCATGAGTCGCTTGGCGATGTCCTCGACCTTGACGCCAGCGGTCTTTTCAAAGGGGCGTGCATCGATGATGAACTCGTGCGCCACGCGTCCGCGCGTGCCCTTGTAGAGCACCTTGTAATGCCCCTCGAGTTTCTTCGCCATGTAGTTGGCGCTGAGGATGGCCACCTGCGTGGCCTTGCGCAGGCCCGCCGCGCCCATGAGGGCGATATAGACCCACGAGATGGGCAGGATCGACGCCGAGCCGTAGGGCGCCGAGCAGACGGCCCCAGTCCCCTGGCCCTGCAGCGAATAGGGCTTGGTCACATCGTGCCCGGGCAGGAAGGGAGCAAGGTGGGCGGCGACGCCGATGGGGCCCATGCCCGGCCCGCCCCCGCCGTGCGGGATGCAGAAGGTCTTGTGCAAGTTGAGGTGGCAGACGTCGGCGCCGATGTCACCCGGGCGGCAGAGGCCCACCTGCGCGTTCATGTTCGCGCCGTCCATATAGACCTGCCCGCCGGCGGCGTGGACCAGGTCGCAGACCTCTTTCACGTGATCCTCGAACACGCCGTAGGTCGAGGGATAGGTGATCATCAGGGCGGCGACACGCGGGCCGTGCTCGGCGAGTTGAGCCTTGAGATCCTCAAGATCCACGTCGCCGTTGGGCGTGTTGGCGACGCTGACAACGCGCATGCCGGCGACGGCGGCGCTGGCGGGGTTAGTGCCGTGCGCCGATTCGGGGATGAGGCAGATGTCGCGCTGGGTGTCGCCGCGCGATTCGTGATAGGCGCGGATGGCGAGCAGGCCGGCGTATTCGCCCTGCGAGCCGGCGTTGGGCTGGAGGCTGACGGCGCTGAAGCCGGTGATCTCGGCGAGCCAGGCCTCGAGGTCGGCGAAAAGACGCTGATAGCCGCGGGTCTGGGCCTCGGGCGCGAAGGGGTGGATGCGTCCGAACCCGGGCCACGTGACGGGGATCATCTCGCTGGTGGCGTTGAGTTTCATGGTGCACGAGCCCAGGGGGATCATGCTGTGGGCCAGCGAGAGGTCGCGCCCCTGCAGGCGGAAGATGTAGCGGAGCATCTCGGTCTCGCTGTGGTGCGAGTCGAAGACATCGTGTGTGAGGTAGGCGCTGGTGCGGGGCGTGCCCAGGCGATCGTCGACGCGACCGGCCTTGGCCGCGGCCTCCACCGCGGGCCCGCGCCCGGGGGTGAAGGCCTCGACGATGGTGATGACGTCGCGCAGGGTGGTGGTCTCGTCGAAGGCGATGCCCAGGGTGCCGTCGCCAAAGTCGCGCAGGTTGTAACCGGCGCTGGCGGCGCGGGCAAAGGCCTCGCCCGCGTTGGCGGGGCGCACGCGGATGGTGTCGAAGAACGCGGCATGACGCACCTCGATACCCGTCTCGCCCAGGGCGAAAGCGAGCAGGCTGGCGAGGCGGTGCGTACGCGTGGCGATGGTCTTGAGCCCCGCGGGCCCGTGGTAGGCGGCGTACATGCCGGCGATGATCGCCAGCAGCGCCTGGGCCGTGCAGATGTTGCTGGTGGCGCGTTCGCGCTTGATGTGCTGCTCGCGGGTCTGGATGGCCATGCGCAGCGCGGGGCGACCCGTCGCGTCGCGCGATACGCCGATGATCCGCCCGGGCAGGCGACGCGTGAACTGCTCCTTGGCCGCGATGAACCCGGCGTGCGGCCCGCCAAAGCCCATCGGCACGCCGAAGCGCTGTGCGCTGCCCACGGCGATGTCGGCTCCCTGCTCGCCGGGCGAGGGGATCAGCGTCAGCGCCAGCAGGTCGGTCGCGACCACGCCCAGCGCGCCCGCCTCGTGCACGCGGCTGAGGATCGGGGCGGCGTCGTAAACGCGCCCGTCGGTCGCGGGGTTCTGCAGCAGCACGCCGCACACCGTGTCGTTGATCGGCAGCGCGTCGGTCGTAGCGACGACGACCGTCACGCCGATCGACGCCGCCCGCGTCTTGACGACGCCGATGGTCTGCGGGTGGCAGTCGGCGGCGACGACAAAGGTCTTGCGCGTTCCCTCGGCCCCGCCCGCCGCGCTGTAGCAGAGGGCCATGGCCTCGGCGGCGGCGGTGCCCTCGTCGAGCAGCGAAGCGCCGGCGACGGGCAGGCCCGTCAGGTCGCTCACCATCGTCTGAAAGTTGAGCAGCGCCTCAAGACGCCCCTGCGAGATCTCGGCCTGGTAGGGCGTGTACTGCGTGTACCACCCCGGGTTCTCGAGGATGTTGCGCAGGATGACCGGCGGGGTGATCGTGTCGTAGTAGCCCATGCCGATGCATGAGCGGGCCACGACATTCTGGGCGGCGTACCCGCTCAGGTGCGTGAGCGTTTCAAACTCGCCGCGCGGCTCGTTGCCCAGCCCGGTCAGGGCCAGAGGCCTGGCCAGGCGGATCGGCGCGGGCACGGTCTCGTCGGCGAGCGCGTCAAGCGACGGGCAGCCGATGGCCTCGAGCATGCGGGCGATCTCGGCCTCGCTGGGCCCGATGTGGCGCGCGACGAAGGTATCGGAGGGGCCCAGGGCGGGGGTGGCGTGGTTCATGAGTGTGGGGATGTCGATCTTGGGGGCGGCGGGGGGTGCGATCGGCATGGCGGGTTCGCGATCTCTCTTCGTGGGGACGCCGCGGGGAACACCCACCGGCAGCGGGCGTAACTCTAGGGGGCGTACGTCCCCGCTTGGCGGCGCGTACCCTCGTGCTGACGCGTTGACATGGGTGTACGCGTTCCCGGCCCTGGGCCTTGCCCCGGAGACTCCTGATGCGCACTCGTCGAATCGTTCGCTCGGCATGGATCCTGGTCCTTGGCGCGATGACGCTGGGTTTGGGGCATGGTGTCGCCATGGCCGCGGCGCCGTCCGCCCTTGTCGATCCCAAGACCACCCCCGCCACGCTCGACGAGCTGGCGGCGGATATCAATACCTATCGCCAGCACATCAACACGCTGGCCAACCCGTTCTTCGAGGGGCGTGCCCCCGGCACGGACGGGATCCAGCGCGCCGCGGACTACATCGAGTTTCATTTCAAACGCCACAATCTTGAGCCGGCCTTCACGGGTAGCGGCGACGACGCCCCCAGGACCTATCGCCAGCCCTTCCAGGCACCCGATTCGCTCCGCCCGGGCGACACGCTCAAAGTTCGCATGCAGGCCCTCTCGTACACCATCGCCGGGGCACCCGGGCCCGCCCTCAAGCCCGAGCGTGATTTCAGCGTCATCGGGTATTCGGGCAGCGCGACGGTCAGCGGGCCGCTGGTCTTCGTGGGCTACGGCATCGAGAAGGGACGCGAGGACTACACCAGCTTCCCCAAGGACCTTGACCTGAGCGGCTCGATCGCGCTGCTCATGCGCTTCGAGCCCATGAACGACGAGGGCAAGAGCCGCTGGGCCAACCGGGGCTGGTCGCCCTCGTCCACGCTCGAGGAGAAGCTCAAGGCCGTCGCCTCGCGCAAGCCCGCGGCGATCATCCTGGTGAACCCGCCCGGCGTAGCCGACGCCCGCGTGGGCAAACTCGAAGGGCTGGAACTGCGCGGGCGTCGCCCGATCGACGTCCCCGTGGTGATGGCCTCGCCCGAGAGCATCGACGCGCTCCTCGCGGGCGCCACCTCGGGCGATACCACGCTGCTGAAGCTCCGCCAGACCGCCGACGAGGGGACCAGCACCGCGACCTTCGGCAACGTGAGCGTCAGCGTGGATGTCACGCTCGACCGCGTGAAACTGATGAGCGATAACATGGGCGGGATCCTGCGCGGACGCGGCACCCTGGCCGACGAGTACATCGTCATCGGATCGCACTACGACCACGTCGGCTACGGGTACTTCGGCTCGCGCGATTCCAGGGGTCGCGGCGTGCTCCACCCGGGCGCTGACGACAACGGCTCGGGCACGTCGGGCATGCTCACGCTGGTGGGCAAGCTCGCCGCGGCGTACGCCGATCTCCCCGCCGATGCCAACGTGCGTTCGATCCTCTTCCTGGGCTTCTCGGCCGAAGAATCGGGCCTCAACGGGTCGCGCTTCTATTGCGAGAACCCCCCCTTCCCCCTCGCCAAGCACTACCTCATGATCAACATGGACATGATCGGCCGCCTGCGCGACAAGCCCCCGATGGAGCTGGGCGGCGTGGGCACGGCCGAGGGGCTCAAGGAATGGCTGGCCCCCTACGTCGATAACGCGGGGTTCAAGATCGCGCAGAAGAACTCGGGCTTTGGCCCGTCGGATCACGCGAGTTTCACCGCCGTCAAGGTGCCCGCGCTCTTCTTCTTCACCGGCCTGCACGACGAGTACCACATGCCGACGGACGTCGCCTCGCTCATCAACGTCGAGGGGGCGGCGAAGGTCTGCGACCTGGTCTACCGCGTGGCCCTGGGCGCGGCGATGCGTCCCGAAGCCTTGGTGTGGACCAGCGGCGCACGCCGTGAGCGCGAGCCCGCCGAGACAGCACCCGCCGAAGCACCCACCGCGCAGGCCCCGCAGGATCAGCCCGGCCCCTCGCCCCTGGGCGGCGTGAGTGTGCGCTTTGGGATCTCGCCGGGTGATTACAGCGGCGAAGAACCGGGCGTGCTGGTGGGCGAGGTGCTGGAGAACCTGCCCGCGGCCAAGGCCGGCCTGCTCAAGGGCGACCTGATGGTCTCGTGGAACGGGACGAAACTCGAGCGCGTGGAGGACTGGATGCCCCTGCTGCGTGCGCATAAGCCCGGCGACAAGGTGACGATCATCGTGAAGCGCGACGGGAGGGACGTCACGCTTGAGGCGACGCTGACGGGTCGCCAGCAGCAGAACCAGTAACACGCCAGTTGGCGTCAGTTCGACCCAGGCACGAACCAGCGCAGTTTCCAGTTGCCCTTCTCGAGCACCATGTCGAACCCGCCCCAGTAGAGGCCCTGGGCGGCGATGCCCTTGATCTCGACGCGTTGCACCCGCGTGTCGATCCGCGTGCTGCGCACACCCGGGGTGTATTCGGCGTAGGGCATCAGGTCGAAGAGCATGCGGATGTCCTCGAAGCGGGCCTTCAGGCGGTCGAAGGCCTCGCCCTCGTCGAGCCCGTTGGCGCGGAACTCGTCGCGCGTGCACTCGCTCAGGACCTGCTGGGTGAAGAGCTCTTTCTCGTCATCGCGCAGCGTGATGTAGATGTGCGACATGAGGTGCCGCCCGGACTTGGCCAGCAGCAGCGGCTTGCCCTGCTCATCCTCGACGCGGATCTTGTTGTCGGGCACCTTGGTGGGGTCGCTGTACTCGCCGTAATCGCGCACGACGGGCATGCCCGACTGCGCCCCGGCGACATTGCCGAGCATCGGGTTCCACTTGACGACCTTGCGCTCCTGCTGGCACCCAACCAACAGGGATACGCAAGCGATCGCCGCGAACCCAAGCGCCGTGCTCGTGGGGAGACGGATCACGCCTTGACCTCCTGCACGGGCGCGGTACGGGGCGTTTCATCGCCGCGACGCCACAGATCGTGCACGCGGAGCGCGGGGTTCACATCGGGGAAGTCGCTCCGCGTGTGGCACCCGCGGCTCTCGGTACGCCACGCCGCCGACCTCACCACCAGCGATGCGGCCAGCAGCATGTTCTGCGTCTCCCACCCGGCGGGATCGTCGAAGATCTTGTCGAGGGTGTAGCGAGCCCAGAAGTCGATCATGTCGGCGACGCCCTCGAGGCGCGAGGCGGTGCGCTCGATGCCCACGTTGCGCCACATCGCCGAGCGCAGGCTCGAGCGCACGTCGGCCAGGTCGAGTTCGCCACGGTCGCTGGGGCGGATATCGCTGACCACGCCCACGGGACCGTGACGGGCCGTGCCGTTGCCTGCACGCGCCGCTCGCCCCGCGACATTCCCCACGCGTTCGCCCAGCACCAGCCCCTCGAGCAGCGAGTTGCTCGCCAGGCGGTTGGCGCCGTGCAGCCCCGTCGAGGCCGCCTCGCCCACGGCGTAGAGCCCGGGGACGTCGGTCTCGCCGTCGACCCCCGCCCGCACGCCACCGCCCATGTAGTGGGCCGCCGGATGAACGGGGATGAGGTCCTTGCCCGCGTTGAGGTCGAAGCGGCGCAGGAGCGACGCGATTCCCGGGAAACGCGACTCGAAATCGGCGACATGGCGGCAATCAAGCCAGACGTGCGCGCCGCCCTGGTTGGCGATCTGGCGCACGATCGCACGGCTGACCACGTCGCGCGGGGCCAGTTCCGCCAGCGGGTGAACCTCGGGCATGAATCGACGTTCACCCGCGTCGAGCAGGTGCGCCCCCGCGCCGCGGATGGCCTCGGTGATCAGCGCACGGCTTGCGCCCGCGAGGTAAAGCGTCGTCGGATGGAACTGCACAAAGGCCATGTCACTCAGCGTCGCCCCCGCGCGATAGGCCATCGCCAGCCCATCGCCCGTGGCGATGGTCGGGTTGCTCGTCTCGCGGTAGAGCACGCCCGCGCCGCCGGTGGCCAGGATCGTGGCCCCGGCCCAGATCACCTGCAGGCCGTAGCGCGGGTGATGCGTGATCGCGCCCAGCACGGGCGAGCCGGGTTCGCCGCTGACGGTGATGAGATCGAGCGCGAAGCAGCGATCAAAGAGGCGGATGTTTCCCGCTCGCCTTGCCCGCTCGATGAGCACGCGCTGCAGTTCGGCCCCCGTAGCGTCGCCGTCGCTGTGCACGATGCGCGGGGCCGAGTGGCCCCCCTCGCGACCCAGGGCGGGCTTGTCGCCCGATTGATCCAGCCTCATGCCCCACGCGATGAGTTGCGCGATCGCCTCGGGCCCGCCTTGAACCACGCTCCGCACGACGGGTTCATCGCACAGCCCCGCCCCCGCGCTGAGCGTGTCGGCGATGTGGGCGTCGGGCGTGTCGGTGGGATCGAGCGTGACCGCGATGCCCCCCTGGGCCCACGCCGTGTTGCTCGTGTCGAGCGTCCCTTTGGCCAGGACGATGGCGTCGCCCTGCTCGCCCGCGGCGATCGCCGCCCGGAGCCCCGCCACGCCCGCACCGATCACCAGCGTTCCCGTGAAAATCTGCGGCAGCAGCGACGACCGGAATGGGATCAGGTACCGACGTTGGTCGAGTTGCCCGTCCATCCGTACGAATGCTCCTCGTGCGGCCAATGCCCGACGCGAGCAGCGCGCGGGCCAACACGTGCAGGCTCAGCGGTGATTACCCGCCGCAGCAGCCGCCCTTGCCTTGACCCTGGCTCTGGCCCTTGCTCTTGGTGCCGCCGCAGCACCCGCCCGAGTCTTCCTCGTCGCACTCGGCGGCGGGCCCGAGCATGCGGTCGAGTTTGAGGGTGAGGAAACGGGCATGATGCTCGAGATGCCACGCCGCCCCGGCGACCATCGTGCGGATGGTCTGCGGGCCGCGCTCGGGGTGCATGGCCTTGCGCTCCCACTGGTCTTCGCTGAGCGTCATGAGCCAGTGCCCGGTCCACTGACGCAGCGTGTGGATGACAGCCAGATGCCCGCCCAGGGCGTGCATCACGCGCCCCTCGTCGGCCTCGGGGTCGTCGGCGTACCCCTCGTGCACGTGCCCGTAGAGGTTGGAGTCGATGAATGCGTTCTCGTCCCAGACCGCCAGGACGGGCGATTCTTCCGCCGCCGCCCGGCGGAACCGATGCACATACGCCAGTTCGGCGTCGGCGAGGTGGCCCACCAGCACGCGGACGGGCCACTGGCCCACGCCCGCGTCGGGCAGGAAGGCCTGGTCGATCTTGCGTTCATCCAAATCGAACACGCGCCGATCAATGTTCTCGATCCCCCGGCGATACCGCGAAACCAGCGCCAAGATGGGCAGTTCGGCGATCTGCTCCCGGGGCATCGTGGCAAGCGGGGCTTTCATGCCCCCGCCGCCGCAGCACCCGGACTTGGTTTGGCCTTCGTGTTGATCGTGATCGTGGCAGGACATGGAGCCTCGCTTTCGCCCAGAGTCTAGGGTGCAATCCCTCCACGCCATGGCGTACCGTCAGGCCATGACCACCCCCGCCACCCCCGGTACGACCCCCGCGCCCGAGCGTCGCCTGGCCCTGCGTGTCATGCCCCTGCCCCGCGATACGAACCAGTACGGCACGATCTTCGGCGGGGTGATCATGAGTTACGTCGACCAGGCGGGCATCGTCGAGGCTCGGCGGCATGGGACGCACCGCTGGGTGACCGCCGCGATCGACCGCGTCGAGTTCCACTCCCCGGTGCGGGTGGGTGATGTGGTCAACTTTTATACACATACGACGCGGCTTGGTCGCACATCCGTGACGGTGTGCATCGAAGTAGAGGCCGAGCGATACAGCACGGGCGAAACGGTGCGTGTGACGCAGGCCTCGCTGACGGCGGTGGCAGTGGATGAGCAGGGCAAGCCGATCCCATTCAGCGGCACACCGACGCTGTGAACCGAACCGAACCCTATCGAAAGAGTGACGGGACAAGAACCCGGGGAAATCCGAGCGGGTGGGGCGGTTTGCATCCGGGCGTCAGGGTCATTATCTTTGCCGCTCTGCCGGAACCTTCCTGGGCGGGTGCTGTAGACCCTCCCGGGACCGCGCGTGTGGCCAGCGATGGGCGTGCGCGGACGTGACCACGGTGCAAGCCGTGTTGCTTGGAGCAACGCGGCGCTCGATCGCGACTTGCGATCGGAAGCCATGGCACACAGGAAGTTCCGGTACGTGGACGCTGAATGCGTCGGCAACCGCGTTGGATCGCGGCGGCCGCCGAGTTGTCGATGGAGTTGAACATGCAGTATCAGACGCGTCGTGCCCTGACCCTGTTCGCCGCCGCCGGCCTCCTTGTGGGGATCGGCGCCAATCCCGCTCACGCGCAGATCGCGGCCGACGCGGGCCTGCTGCAGGGGGATGTGTCGGCCAGCCTTGATCAGGCCGCCGACCTGCTCGCCCAGGGGAGCGTGGTGAAGGCCCGTGCGATCCTCGTTGAACTGGGGAGCGGGGCCCGCCTGGTGTCGATGACCGGGGCGCAGCAATCTCGCCTCTCGGCCATGCTGGGCAATGCCACGCGTCGCATGAACGCGATGAACGCGATGGAGGTCAGCCTCCAGACCGCGGCGTTGAGCCTCGAAACGGGCGAGTTGGCCCTGGCCACGCGGCACGCTCAGGCCGTGATCGATTCGCCCAAGGCCACGAATGAGCAGTCGCAGATGGCCCGCTCGGTCCTGGCCAAGGCTCAGGCCGCCCGCGAAGCCATCGCCCCGCGCGTCGAGACGTTGATCGGCAGCGCCCGCACGCAGTTGGAGAACGGCAACTTCTCCCAGGCCCGTGATACGCTGACAACGCTGCGTCGCAGCGGCGTGACCCTGACCCCCGCGCAGGAGCAGCTCGTCGCCGCCGCCCAGATGCAGGTGGTGGAGGCCCAGACCGCATCGGCGGGCATGATGCAGCCGGGTGTGATCAAACGTCGTGAAGATAAGCCCGCGCCGGCCAAGCCCGCGGATCAGCCCGCCGAGGCCCCCAAGGCCGAGCAGCCCGCCAAGCCGGTTGAAGCCCCCAAGGCTCAGGAGGCCCCCAAGCCCGCGGCTCCGGCCAAGCCCGTCGAGGCTCCCAAAGCCGACCAGCCCGCCAAGCCGGTTGAAGCCCCCAAGGCTCAGGAGGCCCCCAAGCCCGCGGCTCCGGCCAAGCCTGTCGAGGCCCCCAAGGCCGAACAGCCCGCCAAGCCGGCCGAAGCCCCCAAGGCCCAGGAGGCTCCCAAGCCCCAGCCCCTGGCGGCGGATCCGATCGAGCGTGCGAAGGAGTGGGAAGCCCAGTCGCTGCTCGCCGATGCCGATCAGGCCTTCGAGCAGAACCGCCTGAATGACGCGCTGTCGAAGTACGACCGCCTGCTGCGGCTCTTCGGGGCGCAGTTGACGCCCGAGCAGACCACCCGCGCCACCGAGCGCCGGGCCGAGGCCCAGGTACGCCTGGGCGGCGGGCCTGGTGATGTGCTCGAGACGCAGATCCGCGCCGACGAGATCCGTCGCCAGCAGATCAACGCCGAGTTCAACAACGACCTCGAGCAGGCCACCAAGGCCCTGGCCGGGGGCGATGTCGAGACGGCCCGCAACCTGACGGCGACCGCAAACCTTCGCATCAGCCAGAACCAGCGTCTCTTCTCGCAGCCTCAGGTCGACGGCTATCGCACCAAGGTCAGCGATCTCTTCTCCCGGATCGAGGGCGAATCCGAGCGGATCCGCGTGAACGAGCTGCGGACCAAGGAGCAGCAGGCGGAGGTCGCGCGGTCGGACGCCGCACGTGCGGCATCGGAAAACCGCGCCCGCCAGATCAGCGAGGCGATCAGCCGCGTGCGGGCCCTGCAGCAGGAGCAGAAGTACGAGGAGGCCCTGCAGGTCGTCGACAACATCCTGTTCCTCGACCCGATCAACCCCACGGGCCTGCTGCTCAAGACGGTGATCGACGACATCATCATCTATCGCCGCTACCTGCGGATCCAGGACACGAAGTACAAGAACATCTCGCTGCAGAGCGTGGACAACGCCGAGGCGACCATCGCCCCGCCCAACATCATCGACTACCCGGCCGACTGGCCCAAGATCTCGTATCAGCGCGGCACCAACGAGGCCTTCACGGACTCGGCGGAGAACCGCCGCGTGCTGAGCGTGCTTGATTCACGCCGCATCCCGGTGAGCTTCAACGATGTCCCGCTGGGCAACGTCGTCGATTTCATCCGCGGGGTGACGCAGCTCAACGTCGACGTCGACTGGGCCAGCCTCGAAGAGGTGAGCATCTCGCGCGATGACACCGTCACGCTCAACCTCACCAACGTCTCGCTCCGCACCGCCCTTGACCGCGCCCTCGAGCGCGTCAGCAAGGACACCGAAGCGGCGGCGGCCTGGGCCGTGCAGGACGGCGTGCTCACCATCGCTTCCAAGAGCGTCATCGCCCGCAACAAGGCGCTGGTGATCTACGACATCCGCGACCTGCTCATCACCGTCCCCGACTACATCGACGCCCCCGAGTTCGACCTCCAGGCCGTGCTCCAGGGTGCGCAGCAGGGCGGCGGCGGCGGCGGGCAGAGCCCCTTCCAGACCGAGCAGAACCAGGAACGCGACCTGCGCACCATCGAGGAACGCACCCAGGACATCATCACCCTCATCACCACCAACGTCGATCAGCCCGGCTGGCAGGAAAACGGCGGCAGCGTCGGCTTCATCCAGCAGTTCCAGGGCAACCTCATCATCACCAACACCCCCGCCAACCACCGCGAGATCGAGGGCCTGCTCAGCAAGCTCCGCCAGGTCCGCGCCATGCAGATCAACGTCGAGAACCGCTTCCTGCTCGTCTCGCAGGACTTCTTCGAGCAGGTCGGCTTCGACCTCGACATCTACTGGAACGGCGACAACAACCAGGTTCGTGCGGCCCGCGCCGCCAACCCCGGCGGCAACATCCAGCCCTCGGACTTCTTCGACTTCAGCCGCGGCGGGATCCAGCGCAACGTCCGCGGGGCCAACAACACCACCAACCCCACCCCGCTCCCCTCGCCCCTGTCGGTCGTCGGCTCGGCGCAGAACTCGATCTCGCTCACCGAAAGCCTCACGCCCGGCGAGTTCGCCGGCGGCATCCTCCAGCGCGCCCCAGCCCTGGGCATCGGCGGGCAGTTCCTCGATGACATCCAGGTCGACTTCCTGATCAAGGCCACGCAGGCCGACCGTCGCACGGTCAACCTGACGGCCCCGCGTCTGACCTTCACCAACGGGCAGTGGGCGCACATCGCCGTCGCCACGCAGGTCGCGTTCATCTCCGACCTGCAGCCGGTCGTGTCCGAGTCGGCCGTCGGCTTCGACCCCGACGTGGCTGTGGTGAACGAGGGCGTGGTGCTGCTGACGCAGGGCACGATCACGGCCGACCGCCGCTACGTGACCCTGAACGTCGAGGCCGACGTGGCCCGCATCGACGGGTTCGCGAACTCGCCGGTGACGGCGATCGCGGGCGGTCAGCTGGTCAACTCCGCCGCCACCCAGTCGTTCATCCAGCTGCCGACCGTCACCACGACGATCGTCCGCACGACGGTGACGGTGCCCGACCAGGGCACGGTGCTGCTGGGCGGCCAGCGCGTGGTGTCGGAGAGCGAGGTCGAGACGGGCGTGCCGGTCCTGTCGAAGATCCCGATCATCAACCGCTTCTTCACCAACCGCACGACCACCCGCGAGGAGCAGACGCTGCTGATCCTCATCAAGCCCACCATCCTGATCCAGAACGAGCAGGAAGAGCGGGCCCACCCGGGCGTCTCCGAGTCGATCAAGTCGCCCTTCGGCGGCTGATGCCAGCTTCAACAAGGCAAGGTTGACCAGAAGCCCGGGGATCACCCCCGGGCCTTTTTCTTGCCTCGGTGCGGGCGCAAAGCCGCTATCATCGAACCGCCGCGGCCCGGCGTGCCGCCATCACGGAAAGCCAGCGCATGAACACCCGCGAATCACGAATCCGCGTCAAGAAACTCAGCGACATCACGCTCGTCGAGTTCATCGACCGCAACATCCTCGACGAGGCGATGATCCAGCTCATCGGCGAAGAGATCGCCCAGCTGATCGACGCGGCCCCCTCGCCCAAGATGATCATCTCGTTCGGCGGGGTCGAGCACCTTTCGTCGGCGGCCCTCGGCACGCTGATCACGCTCGACAAGCGCATCCAGCGCAACAACGGGCAGCTTCGCCTGGCGACCATCGATCCGCAGATTTACGAGGTCTTCGTGATCACCCGCCTGAACAAGCTCTTCCAGATCCACGAAAACGTCGACGAGGCCGCCAAGAGTTTCGCCTGAGCCCGTACGCCGCTTCATGAGCGAAGGCCCCGCGCCAACTCCCGACGCCGCCCGCGTTGATATCCCCAACGATCCCGCATCCATCGAGCGCGCCCAGCAGGCGGTCATGGCGGCCCTCGAACGCCACGCCTACCCCAAGGCCTCGGTCTTCGCCCTGCGCCTCTCCCTGCACGAGGCCATCACCAACGCCTTCGTGCACGGGCACGAGACGCTGCCCGCCGCGACTACCGTCGCGCTCGAATACGATGTGGGTCCTGACCAGGTGCATCTGGTCGTCGAGGACCAGGGCCCCGGCTACCGCCCAGACGCCGTGCCCGATCCCACGCTCGAGGAGAACCTCGAAGAACCGCACGGGCGCGGCCTGGCCCTGATCCGCGCGTACATGACCAGCGTCATGCACAATGAGCGGGGCAACCGGATCGAGATGATTTACAAGCGTCCTGCCGGCGCGGCTCACTGACCGCCGTCGGGCAGTTCCTCGGGCTCGCTGGCCGGCTGAGGGCTGTCGGGACGGCGTCCCATGCCCGGCGTGCCCCGCGTCGCATCACCCGGATTGGCCGGTGCGGCGCTGGGTGAGCCGAGCGTCTGGGGCGTCTCGCCCACGGGCGCCAGCCCGCCGCCGTCGGCCGCCTTGAGGCGATCGACCCGGAAGGGCGTGATGAGGTTGAGCTGCAGGGAGCGGTCGAGCTGGGCCTGCCCCACCACCCCCACCACCTGGCCGAGATACTTATCGAGGTCGAACTCGTCTGTCTTGCGGATGTACCCCAGCGTACGACCGGCGGCACCGCCGACGCTGACCACGCGGTACATCTGCGGCAGGCGCTTGCCGTCGTAGACCGTGCTGGGCTGGAGTTGCCCGATCAGCGTGTAGACGCGGGTGCGCTCCCACGCGGCGAGCTGCTCCTGCAGGCGGATTCGATCCGCGTCGAGGGCGGCCTTGGCCTCCTCGGCCTTGCGGATGCGCTCGCGCACATCCTTGCGGATCTGCAACGCGGCGACGCGCTGCTCGAGTTGCGTGCGTCGGCGGGCATCGCCCGAACCGCTGGCCTCGATCGCACGCTGGTACTCGGCGATGAGCTCGTCGATCTCCGCCGTCTCGGCCGGTTCCTTCCAGATCCGCTGGAAGGCCGATTCAAGCCCCTCGACCGTGCCCACCGGACGCTCGGCGGGGCCCATCGGGTTCGCGGCCTCTTGGCCCGGGGCGGGCGCGACTGGGGCCACCTCCGTGGGCTGCACGGGCTGGGTCAGGTCGACCACGGGCTTGACCTCGGGGACGCTGGGCTTGACCTCGGGCGCGGGCTCTTCAGGAGGCTTGGGCTTGGCCAGGCCGAGCTTCTCGAGGAAGCTGGCGGCTTCGGTGTCGGTCGCGCGGCGGAGCAGCCGCGTTTCAACATAGCCGCGGGCCTGATCGGGGGCCTTGACGAGGTACGCGACGATCGGGCCGCCCTCGGTTTCACGCACCGGCTCGATGATCTCGAGCGTAGTGCCCTCGGGGATCGGGGCCGGTGAGGCGTCGGTCCAGCTGAAGGCATAGCCGCGGGTCTGCTGAGGAGCCTTGATGCGAGCGGCCTTGACAGTCTTGGCCGTGGTCCCGCTGACGCTGACGTCCTCCACGCGAATGAAGACCCCAGTGCCCTGGGGATAGGTCACCCGCGACCAGGTAGGGCTGTCGGCGTCGACCCGCAGGAATGTGCCCGGGGTCAGCGTGGTGATGGTGTAGTAGTGCTCGCTGGCGCCGCCACGCATGGGGGTGGCGCTGTCGGCGATGACCACGTAGGGGGCGACGTCGGCGACCTGGGCGCTGGCCACTCCGGCGAGCAGGCACGATGCCGCGGGGGCCGCGACAGCGCCAACAAGAGCGGGGGAAAGGGCAAGGATGGTGTTCGTGATGAGGCGGCGGACCATGGACTCAATACTCCTTGCGTCGGGTCGGGCAGAACCCGCCTGACCGGCCTCGTGCCGGCGCGTGGTGGCGGAGAACCAGAAAATCGGCATGTGCCTGCAAGACGCTCGATAATACGCACCGAACACCGCCCGCTCAGCCCCTGTCAATCTGGGCGAAGGCCCCGGGGAAGGGCCTCACCCTTTGACGAACGCGGGCACGACGGCTACGTTGTGGTCCCCATGACCCCCCGGCCAGCCGTGACCGGGCCCCTGGGCGCCACGTGCGCCCTGGCGCTGGCCCTGTTTGCGGGTTGCTCTCAATCACCCTTTGGCGCTGACGCCGAACGCGACCTGCGTCGGAGCGTGATCGAATCGGCACGCCGCGAGTTGGCCGACGCCCAGAAGAACCCCGCGCCGATCGTGACCACACGCGAAGAGAGCATCGCCCGGCTCGGGCTCGACCCGGCCACGCTGGCCGAGCTCGAAACCATGGCTGGACCGGTGGCCAATCGCGCCACGCCGCTGAGCCTGGGTCAGGATCTGATGGGGCAGCCCCAGCGCGTCGCGCCCGTGAGCCTCAAGCACGCCGTCCGCTCGGCCACTGCCAAGAACCTCCAGGTGCAGTTCGCCCGCATCGCTCCGGCGATCACCGAATCGCAGGTGGCGGCGGCGGAGGCGGCCTTCGACTGGACGGTCTTCTCCAACGTCAACTACAACAACCTGGATTCGCCCCGCGTGGCGACTGGCTTTGGCGGTTCGGCGACGAGCAACCGCGTCGACCAGAGCCAGAGTGTGGGCACGCAGGTAGGTGTCCGGCGACCGCTGGTTTCGGGAGGTCGCCTCACGATTCAGCATGATTATTCGTACACCGACAACTCGACCCCGGGCCTGACGAGCGATCCCAATCCCGCCAACCAGGTGGCTTTTACCCTGCAGTGGGACCAGCCGCTGCTCAAGGGCTTTGGCAGCGACGTGACGCAGTCGGAGATACGCCTGGCGCGCAACGCCGAACGGCGTGACGTGCAGCAGCTGAAGCGCGAACTGATCCGCACCGTCACCGAGACCGAGCGCAACTACTGGCAGCTGGTGCAGGCGCACCGCGACGTTCAGATTCTGCGCCGGCTGCTCGAGCGGGGCGAGCGCGTCCGCGACCAGTTGAAGCAGCGCGAGCGCATCGACGCCAACCAGGCGCAGATCGCCGACGCCATCGCCCGCGTGGAGGGTCGCAAGGCCGACCTGGCCCGGGCGCAGACGCAGCTCAAGATCGTCTCGGACCGCCTCAAGATCCTCATCAATGACCCCGAGTGGCCCATCGGCTCGGACATCGTGCTGGTGCCCTCGGACGACGCGATCGACGCCCCGATCAAGTTCAGCCTGCTCGATTCGCTGCGCAGCGCAATCCAGCAGCGCCCCGAGGTGCAGCAGGCGATCCTCTCGATCGACGACGCCTCGATCCGCCAGACGGTCGCACGCAACAGCCGCCTGCCAGACCTCAACGTCCGCCTCCAGGCCCGCTTTGCCGACATGGACGACAACACGGCCCAGGCCTACGGCTCGATCTTCGGGCGCGAGTTTGTCGACTATGTCGTCGCCCTCGCCTTCGAGATGCCCATCGGCAACCGCCGGGCCGAGGCCGAGTACCGGCGGCGTCGCCTCGAGCGCATGCAGTCGGTCATCTCGTATCGGAACACCATCCAGCAGACGCTGGGCGAGGTGATGGGCGCGCTCAACCGCGTGACCCTCAACCACGCGCTGATCGCCCAGAGCCAGGTCGGGCGGCTGGCCGCCTCGGAATCGCTGCGGGTGCTCCTGATTGAAAAGGAGATCACGCAGGGGTACACGATCGAGCGGCTCAACGTCGAGTTCCAACAGCAGGAGCGACTGGCCGCCGCCGAACGCGACGAGGTCCAGGCGCTGACCGAATACAACAGCGCGCTGGCCGATCTGTTCGCGGCGATGGGCACCACGCTCGAGCGCAACGGCATCGCGTTCATCGTCCCCGCGGGCGACGACGTGACGTTCGACCGCTCGCCGATCGATTTCAAGAACCTCGAAAAGGCACACACCCGCTAGTGCGCGAGTGTGCCAAGGTCACGGGCATGTTCTCGTGCGGCTCGACGCCGGGTTCAGCGCGGGGCAGCGCCCGTCGCGGGCGGCGTGATCGCCTGACGCTGGGCCGCACCGAAGGCAGGGGCGTCCACAAGCCGCGCGGATTTCAGTTTCACGCTCGACGTCGGACGGCTGATTTCGCCCTGGCCGTTGTCCGCCACCGGCACCGCCTGCAGCTTGGTCAGGGTCTCGACGCCGTCGACCGCCTGCGCAAAGGCGCAGTACTTTCCATCGAGGAACTGGGTCCCCTCGCGGCTGAAGCAGATGAAGACCTGCGACCCGTTGGTATTCGGGTCACCCGTCCGCGCCATCGAGAGCACGCCCATCGCGTGGGGCAACTTGCTGGGCTCGAGGTCGATCACGTAGCCTGGCCCGCCCGAGCCTGTCCCGGTCGGGTCGCCCACCTGGGCCATGAAGCCGGGGCGCTGGCCGCTCGGCCCGATGATGCGGTGGAACTCGATGTCGGTATAGAACCCCCCCGCGACCAGCGAGCGGAAGTTCCACGCCGTGTTGGGGGCCTCATCGGGGCGAAGCTGGAAAGTGATTGCGCCAAGGTCGGTCTCGAAGACCACCTGCTGATCAACATAGGCTCGAATGCCCGAGTAGCGCCCCTGCCCGGCGTTCCACTTGATGGGCTGGGGCGGCTTGTTGGGTTCGAATGTGTTGAGCGCTGTTGCGGGCGGGGTCAGCGGCTGGAGCACCACGGGGGCGCCGATGCGTTCCTCCCCCACCACGAGCTGGGCATAGACGAGGCGGGGCTCGGCATTGGTCCACAGATCAGGAAAGAGTGCGGCGATGTCAACGCCCCCGGGCACCACCGCGGCGGAGGCGTGGGGCTTGTCGGCGTTGGGCAGGAACAGTTCGACGCGTGCTGCGGCTTCATCCTTGCCGCTGGGCACCGCGACGCGCATGGGCGCGGGGCGTGAGATCCCGTAGTAGGTGCGATCGGGCGTGAGTTGTCCCTGCGCGGGGAGAACGGCGACGAACGAAAGGCCCGCCCCGAGGAGCATGGCGCCGGCGTGATTCCGTGTCTGATTCATGCCGCGATTCTACGCGGCGACCGCACGGCGCGGAATTATTCGTCCTCGCCCGAAGCCTGCTGATCGAACCAGGTCCAGCGTTCCATCACCAGGCTGGCGGTCGCCTCGGCCTTGTCCTCGGGGAGCGAGGTGGCGAGATTGCCCGCAGGGTCGTTGTACCAGGTGACGGTCATGTCGGCGCGGAAGAAGTTGGCGCCGATCTTGTGGCTGACATCAGAACGGACGCGCATGCCGTCGGCGACCAGCGAGGACTGCGACGGATCGATCATGTAGAGGTTGCGGGTCAGCGGGCGGAGGAGGGGATCGGCCGTCTGCCAGCCCCAGCCGCCGGTCGGTCCCGCGCCGCGGAAGTGGTAGTTGCCGATGATCTCGAAATCAGACTCGTTGAAATCGGAGGCGAAGCGGGCGTAGGGGCTCTCGCCGCGGTGCGAGGGGCAAAAGAAGACCTTGCCCGCGGGCAGGAAATCCTGCGCGAAGAGCAGACCCAGACCATCCCACAGCGACTGGCCGGTGGGAGATTCGGTTTTAGCGATCCGCAGGGTCACCATGTCTTCGGGGCGATCCGAAGCGCGTGAGCGCGGGTCGAGCGGGAGATAGACGCTCGCGGGCAGATACCCTTGGTTCTGATCGGCGTACATCACCAAGCCAAGGCCGATCTGGCGTACATTCGATTGGCAGGCCACGCGTCGAGCGGTTTCGGCCACGCTGCCGATCGTGGGGATCAGCAGCCCGATCAGGACCGCGATCACACCCATCGAAACAACGACGTCGACCAGCGTGAACCCGCCACGCACGCGGCTAGGTGCACGACAAGGGCGCACCGCGTCGCAGCGCGGGCCGCCCAGGCTCTGTGATTGGTTCTTCGCCTGCCCCCGCACATACCCTCCAATCGCGGAAGGTCCCTCACCGTCAATCGGACGATACCACCCCGGGTTCCTCACTGCAAGCCTAAAGAGATCCCTTGACGTCGAGATCCGATCAAATTTGCGCTCGTGTTTTGGTCGGGTGTTCATGATGCGCTCGCTACTTCGTTAGGATGCGCGCTTGACCCGATGGGTTCCCGGGCGTTCGGGAATCGGTGGGATCGCGTGTTTTCCGCAACAGGCCGACGCATGAGCCCGTATCAGGGAGTGGGAAGTGAGCGAGCCGGTGGCTCGGCTGCCTTCCACGTCTGAGTATCTCGCTGAGGCGTCAAGCGTTGTGGCCTTGGGGGGCCTGGGATGACCGGAGCAAGGCGGACAGTCCGGGCGGATGGGCGCGAGGACGCGGCTCTGATGAGTCGGGTCGCCGCCAACGAGGAAGGCGCTGTCGCCGAGTTGTATGAACGGTTCGGATCACTGGTCTTCAGAATGGCGTATCAAGTTCTTCCATCCCGAGCCGAAGCCGAAGACGCCGTGCAGGAGGTCTTTGTGCGCCTGTGGCGGACGGCGGGCCGCTACGACCAGGAGCGGGCCGCGTTGGTGACGTGGGTGATGCTGATCTCGCGTCGGCACCTGGTGGACAAGCTCCGCCGGACGCGGGCGCGGGTGCGTGCGGTCGGGCTGGATGTCGCGCAGTCGCACGCGGCACCGACGATCGAATCGAAGGACACGGGGATGGAACGCAACGAGCGTCTCGAGACGCTCATGAAGCGGATCGACGCGCTCCCCGAGCTGCAGCAGACGGTGGTCAAGCGCGCTTACCTGGGCGGGCAGACCCTGCGGCAGATCGGTGAAGAGATGAAGATCCCGCTGGGAACGATCAAATCGGCATTGTCACGCGCGCTCGTGAGGCTGCGTGAACGGACAGGCGAGGAGTTGGCCACATGAGTTTGAAGGATCTTCTCGAACTTGCCCATCTTGATGCGCTCGGGCTCCTCGATGAGGACGACCAGCGTCGGTACGAGCGTGCCTTCATGGCCGCCCCGCCCGCCATCAAGGATCAGGTCCGCGCCGAGCAGGCCCGCTGGGCCGACATGGACCCCATGCTCCCCCGCGTGGAGCCCCCGGCGGACCTCCGCGATCGCGTGCTGGCGGCGGTCGAGCAGGCCATGATCCGCGACGAGGCCCTGGGCGGCGGCGTGGGCGACGACATCTTCCCGACCAACCGCGTCTCGTCGCACTGGCGGACGGGCGCGGTCGCGCTGCTGACCTGCCTGGTCTTCTTCGTGGGCGCATTCGCCTACGTCTACTCGATCAACGATTCGATGCGCACGGCGATCGACCACGGCGCCGACGAGACGCGTCGTCTGGCCACGTGGGGTACCAGCGATCATCTGCGCGATTCGATCTTCGATCCCGGCGTGGTCCACTCATACTTCCGCCCGGTGGATGAAACCTCCACCGCCCGAGCGTCGGTCTATGTCTCGAAGGACTGGACCACGAGCAAGCTCTTTGTCGAGGGGCTCCCCTCGGCTCAGGGCGCCACGCTCCGCGTCTGCGTGGTCGATGAGAAGGACAATGTCGTCCGCGAGGTCGCCTCGTTCACCTCCGACGGGTCGATGACCCGCTGCGACGTGCCGGGCACCTTCACCAATGGCACCCGCCTGGCCATCGTGTCGGTCCCGCGGAACGTGCCGTCCACCGCCGCCAGCGCGACGCTGCTCATGATCGCCACCATCGGCTGATCGATCGACAGCGCTGCGACGGCTATCCCTCGATCCCGAGGAACTCTTTCGCCGCGCCGCCCAGTAGGGCGTGCGTGGTGTCTTCGCCCAGTTCGCGGGCCATCGAGCGGATGAGCGTGCCCGCGGCGTCCTCGCCCAGCGGGAAGGGGTAATCGCTGCCCAGCGCCACCCGCCGCGCCGAGAACAACTTCACGATCAGGCGCAGCGCGTCTTCGTCGTGCACCAGCGAATCGATCCAGAACCGTGCCGGCTGCTGGTCCTGCGCCAGATAGGCCCGCGGGTCTTGTGAATCGGGCGGGAAGAGATCCGGGCGGCAGGCCCTGCCGCGCGCAATCCGCCCCACCGTGCCGGGGAATGCGCCCCCGCCGTGCGCAAAGCAAACCCGAAGATCGGGCAGACGATCGAACACTCCCCCGAAGATCATCGACGAGATCGCCAGGGCTGATTCGGCGGTCATCCCCACGAGCCAGGGCATCCAATAGCGCGGCATGCGTTCCTTGGCCATCATGTCCCACGGGTGTACGAAGACAGCCGCCCCCAGGCGCTGGGCCGCCTCGAACACCGCATAGACCTCGGGCTCGTCGAGGTTCTTGCCCTCGACGTGGGTGCCGATCTGCACGCCGCTCAGCCCCAGTTCGTTCACGCAGCGTTCGAGTTCGCGGCAGGCCAGCGCGGGGTCCTGCATGGGGATCGTCCCCAGCCCGCGGAACCGCTTGATCGCCGGGTCGCGTGAGGCGGGGGCGTCGCGGCAGATCTGGGCGATGTGATCGTTCAGCAGCCGCGCCAGGTCATAGGCGTCCTGCGCCTTGGCCCAGTACGAGAACATGACGGGCACGGTCGAGAGGACCTGCACATCGACGCCGGCTTGGTCCATCTGCGCCAGGCGCGCGGACGGGTCCCAGCAGTTGGGCTCGATCTCGCGGAAGTTGGTGCTTCCGCCGCCCGGCTCGCTGCGGCACATGCCGGCGTTGCCCGAGGCGAGATGGTCGAGATAAATCCAGCCCGGATAGCCGCTGCGCTGCGTCCAATCGGGCCAGCGCTGGGGCAGGATGTGGGTGTGGAGGTCAATGCTGAGCATGGGCTGCTGCATCGTGGGGCGCGATGAGGGGCATGTCAACGCTGTTTCCGCATTCGGGGCAGACCGGCACCGCAAGGCCCTTGAGGTCATAGCGACACGAGGGACAACATCCGGGGCGAGCCAGGCGGCTCAGCCGCCACCAGCACAAGAGCCCGAGCAGCAGAAAGAACACACCCGGCCACCACAAAGGCACGAACGCAACGTGCAGGTTGTACATTGTCAGCTTTGGTGGTGTGCGCGTCGAAAGCATCATCGTCCCATCGGAAATGCTGGGGCGCCACGACGTACTCGGACCGAGGATTATCCGCGGTCCACCCTGAATGCCGAACGTCCATACGGGCCACTCGGGCTTCATGGAGTCGGAACCCGACTCGACGGTAACCTGCGAGTCGGCGAAGCCAACAAAGACGAACCCCCGCGTGAATCCCATCCCCATCTGATCCGCGCTGAACGACATGGGCCTGATCCACGATGACGCAAACGCGATCCAGAACCCCCCCGCAACGACAGCGAGGATCGTCATCCATCGGAGCAGGCGTCGTGAAGCGTGCATCGGGGGCTTGCCTTAGCGCCCTGCCTTGCCCGCCGCCCTCTTCTTCGCCTTCTTGCGTCCCGGGGGCGCCGTCGCCCCCGTCTTGGCCGCGGCCCTGACCTTGCCCTTCTTGATCTCGATCGTCCCGGCGCGCTGAATCACGCAGCCGCACTTCTTGCAGGTGCGCCGGCCCACGGGCCCGTTCCAGAAGTCGTTCATCACGACGGCGAGGTCCTTGTCGATCTTCTTGAGCACGAAGCGGGCGTCATACACCAGGTGGTCGCAGTCGGGGCAGTACCACTGCAAGCCGTCCTTCTGCGGGTTGCCCTTGGTGTCGAACCCGCGCGGGAACTCGGCGATCAGCCCGATCGTCCCCGCCGGACGCTGCGGGCGGTGCGGCACCCAGCGCGGCAGCAGGAAGAGGTCCCCCTCCTTGATGACCACGTCGTAGGGTTTGGACCCATCGAGCGGGCGCACCCGCACCGCGACGTCGCCCTTGAGTTGATAGAAGAGTTCTTCGGTGGGGTTCACGTGATAGTCGTTGCGCGTGTTGGGCCCGCCCGACACGAACAAAATCACGTCGGGGCTGCCCGTGAACAACTGCTTGTTGCTCACCGGCGGCTTGAGGTGCTTCTCGTTCTGGCGGATCCACTTCTGCAGGTTCAGCGGCGGGACGATGGGCAACTTCTTCATGCCCTAAGCATACCGCGCCAAGGCCGGAATGGCCCGCTGATGCACGGCCCCCGGCCGCACTACCCTCCCCCCAACCCGATCATGCCCGACCCCCGCGACACTCCCGCCATGCAGCAGCACGCCCGCTTCAAGGCGCGCCACCCCGATTGCGTACTGCTCTTTCGCGTGGGCGATTTCTACGAGTTGTTCGACGACGATGCCGTCGTCGTCTCCAAGGCCATCGGGCTCACGCTGACGCAGCGCACCGCCGGCATCCCCATGGCCGGTGTGCCCTATCACCAGCTCGAAACCTATCTCAAGAAACTCGTCGCGCACGGGTTCCGTGTCGCGGTCTGCGAGCAACTCGAAGATGCTTCACAGGCCAAGGGGATCGTGCGGCGCGGGGTGACGCGCGTCATCACGCCCGGCACGCTGGTGGACGAATCGCTGGTCGAGAGCGATCGGGCGGGCACGCTCGCTGCCGTCGCCTTCACGCAATCGGGTGATGATTCCCCCGCCAGCGTGGGCGTGGTCGATGTCTCGACGGGCGAGTTCTGCGTGCTGTCGATCCCCGCCGGCACGCTGGTGGACGAACTGGCCCGGCGCAACGTGCGCGAACTGCTGTACGCCAGCGCGGGCGAAACCGAGCCCGCGCCGCGCGTGGCTCGCGTGCTGCATGGGCTGGGCATCTCGGGCACGCCGCGCCCCTCGTGGCACTTCCGCTCGGACGAGGCCTTCCAGGCCGTGTCGCGCCAGTTCGGCGTCTCGACGCTGGCGGGCTTTGGCCTGCGCGATGACGACACCTGCATCGCCCCCGCGGGCGTGCTGGTGCGATATCTGCAAGAGACCCAGAGCCTCTCGCCCGACGATCTGCCCGCGGGTGAATCGGCCCGCGGCTCACTCTCGCACCTGCGCCCGCCGCGGCGTGAGACCGACCAGGCCGCCCTCGTCATCGACGCCGTCAGCCTGCGCGCGCTCGAGGTCGAATCGACCATGCGCGGCGTCGGCGGGAACGGGGCGGGCCACGACGCGTCGCTGCTGGGGATCTTCCTCGCGCCCAAGAACGGCAAGAGTTTCTGCCGCACGCAGATGGGGCGGCGGTTGCTCCGCGATTGGCTGGTGCGTCCGCTGCGCGACGTCGCCGCGATTACCAAACGTCAGGACGGCGTGTCGACGCTCGTCGAAGACCGCACCCTCGCCGCCCGCGTGGGGACGATCCTCGACCGCGTGCAGGATGTCGCCCGCCTGGGCGGGCGTGTGGCGCTGGGGCGTGCGGGCCCGCGTGATCTCGCCGCCCTGGGGCGCTCGGTGAGCGAGGCCCCCGCGCTGGCGGTGGAACTCGAAGGGGCGTCGTCGCTGGGCGATCTCGCGCGGGTGCTGGCGCAGGCGAAGGAGGCTTGCCGTGCGTTGGCGGACGAGATCAACGCCGCGATCGTGGATGACGCCCCCGCGCACATCCGCGATGGGGGCGCGATCCGCGACGGGGTCGATGCCGAACTCGATGAGGCCCGCACGCTGGCCCGCGACGCGACGACGTGGCTGGCCGAGTATCAGGCGCGGCTTAGCAGTGAGCACGCGCTGCCCGGGCTCAAGGTCGGCTTCAACCGCGTCTTTGGCTATTACATCGAGCTGCCCGCGGCCCAGGCGCGCCAGGCCCCCGCGCTGCTCACCCGCACCCAGACCCTCAAAAACGCCGAGCGCTACACCACCCCCGAGCTGCGCCAGTTCGAGGCGAAGGTGAGCACCGCCGAGGCCCGCGGGCTTGAGCGCGAGAAGGCGATATTCGACGCTCTGTGTGCGCGCGTGAACGCCGCTCTCCCGACCCTGGCGATCGTCGCCGATGCCATCGCACAACTGGATGTGCTGCTGGCCTACGCCGACAAGGCCGTGCGTCGGCGCTGGGTCCGCCCGATCGTCACCGATGAGCCCGAACTGCGGATCGACGCGGGGCGGCACCCGGTGCTCGACGAGATGCTCGGCGCGGACTTCGTCCCCAACGACACCGACCTGGGCGCCGCCGACCCCGAGGGGCGCGAGGCCCGCTCGGCCCGCCTGGCGCTTATCACCGGGCCCAACATGGCGGGCAAGTCGACCTACATTCGCCAGGTCGCGCTGATCGGCCTGCTCGCGCACACGGGTAGTTTCGTCCCCGCCGACCGCGCCACCATCGGGCTGATCGATCGCATCTTCACGCGCATCGGCGCCGACGACGCCCTGCACGCGGGGCTCTCGACCTTCATGGTCGAAATGGTCGAGACGGCCAACATCCTCCACCACTGCACGCCCCGCTCGCTCGTCGTGCTCGATGAAGTGGGCCGCGGCACCAGCACCCTCGACGGGCTCGCCCTCGCCTGGGCCATCGTCGAGCACCTGGCCTCGCCTGGCAACGCCAAGAAACCGCCGAGGGACGCGGGCGGGCCGCGCACGCTCTTCGCCACGCATTACCACGAACTCACCAGCCTGGAAGAGACCTTCCCCGGGCGCGTGCGCAACCTGCAGGTCGCCGTGCGCGAGTGGCCCGCGGGCGATGGGCAGGCCCAGATCGTCTTCCTCCATCGCATCCTGCCCGGGCGGGCGGACCAGTCCTACGGCTTGCACGTGGCGAGCCTCGCGGGCATCCCCGCCCAGGTCGTCGCGCGCGGGCGCGAAGTGCTCGCGAGCCTCGCCGTCCAGCACGGGGTCACCCCGCCGCGCCCTGCACGCCCGGCCAAGTCGGATGGGAAGGCCAACCCGTCGCAACTGGGGCTCTTTGGTTCCGCCGCACCGCACCCGGCGGTCGACGCGCTGCGCGAGGTGAAACTCGAGGCCCTCTCGCCGCTCGATGCATTCGACGTGTTGAGACGGCTCAAATCGCTGCTCGACGATCGCTAGGCGACCACGCCGTGCCGGGCGATGGCCTCGCGCGCCAGCAGCAACTCGCCCACGTTCTCGTGCGTGACCAGGCCCACCACCACGCCGTTGCGTTCGACGACCAGCAGAGGCGAGTTGGTCTCTCGCATCTTGTCCATCGCCCCGATCAGCGGGTCGTGCTCGCCCACGATGACCACGTCGCGGCGCATGGCATCAGCGATATGCGCCGCAGGGCCCCGAGCGGCCAACCCCTGCAGCAGATCCGCCCGCGAGAGCACACCCACGGTCTTTCCCTCGTCGACCACCGGGAAATCGGGCTGTGAACCGGCGAGCAGGGCACGCAGCGCATCGTCGAGCGTGTCCTGGGCCGAGAGCGCCCGGAAGCGCGTGAGCATCGCGCGGTGCACGGGCATCGCGCCGATCCCCGCCTGCTCCTGCGCGTGCCTCGATTCCGCGGACCCGCCGATCCACACGAACAGCGCGATCAGCACCAGCAGCAAGTTCCCCGTCAGGATGCCCAGGATGACAAAGCCCCCCGCCAACACCTGCCCCACGCCCGCGGCGATGGCCGTCGCCTTGGCGAAGGGCATCGTCATCGCCAGGATCGAACGCAGCACGCGCCCGCCGTCCATCGGGAAGGCGGGGATCATGTTGAACACCACCAGTACGACATTGATGACGAGCAACTGGCCCAGCAACATCCCGAAGCCGGGCATCGCGCCCGGTTCAGGCAGCTGCGTCGCCGCCCCGAGCGCGCCCATCACCAGCACGATGGGCAGCAGCAACAGCGCGATGACGACGTTGACCGCGGGGCCCGCGAGGGCGACGAGCAGTTCCTGCACCGGCTCGCGCGGCATGCGCTCGAGGCGCGCCACCCCGCCGATGGGCAACAGCGTGATGTCACGCGTCGCCACCCCGAACCGCCGGGCTGTCAGCGCGTGCCCGTACTCGTGGAGAAGTACGCAGAAAAAGACTGCCAGGATGAGCACGATGCTGTGGGCGGCTCCAGCCACGCCCCGGTCGCGCAATATCGCCGACCCCGCGACATACGCGAGCAGCAGTAGAAACGTCCAGTGGACGTAGACGCCGATGCCAAAGAAGGTTCCGATTTTCAGCGAGCCGCTGCGCACCGGGTGCTCCACTTCCACCCCGCACGGGGGCCCCTCACGATACACTGCCCGCATGCCCCTCAACCATTATGTCACGCTGGGACGGTCGGGTTTGCGGGTTTCCCCTTTCTGCCTGGGCACCATGACATTCGGCCAGGAATGGAGCATCGGCGTGGGGGCCGACGAATCCGCACGCGTCCTCGACGCCTATCTCGAACGCGGCGGCAACTTCGTTGACACCGCCAACATCTACAACAAGGGGCACTCCGAGAAGATCCTGGGTGATCACCTCTCGGCCAACGGCAAGCGCGGGCGCGTGGTGCTGGCCACGAAGTTCTGCGGCGGTATGGACACCACCGACCCCAACAGCGGGGGCGCGGGGCGCAAGGCGATCATGGCCGCCTGCGAGCAATCGCTGCGCCGCCTCAAGACCGACTACATCGACTTGTACTGGATGCACTTCCTCGATGCGCACACGCCCATCGATGAAACGATGCGCACGCTCGACATGCTCGTCACGCAGGGCAAGGTGCGTTACTTGGGCTTCTCCGACGTGCCCGCGTGGAAGGTCGTGCAGGCGCAGTACGAGGCGATCTTCCGCTCGTGGACGCCCCTGGCCGCGCTCCAGATCGAGTACTCCCTGCTCGAACGCAGCGTCGAGGCCGACCTGATCCCTATGGCCCGCGAGATGGGCCTGGGCGTCACCCCCTGGTCGCCGCTCAAATACGGCATCCTCAGCGGCAAGTACACGCGCGACACCCGCCCCAAAGACGGCCGCGGCGCCAGCGAGTGGGTCACCCGCCACCTCACCGATCATGCCTTCCGCGTGATCGAGACGCTCCATGAGACGGCCAAGGAGCAAGGCTGCACCCCCGCGCAGGCCGCCCTGGCTTGGCTGAGCCGTCGCCCGGGCGTCACCAGCACCATCATCGGGGCCAAGACGCTGACCCAGCTCGAGGAAAACCTCAAGGGGCTCGAGGTTACCCTCTCCCCCGCATCGATCGCCCGCCTCGACGAGGTCACCAAGCCCACGCTCCCCTTCCCCCACGATTTCCTCCAGATGATCCCCACGGTGATCCACGGCGGGCAGACCATCAACAGCGTCTGCGCCCCGCCCTGGGGCAATGCCCCCAAGGGCGACAACGACCGCCACTAGAACCCCGCCCCGCCCGGGCCCGTACGATCCGGCGATGAAGGCTCGCAGGGCAACACGTCAGGTCAGCGTCGGCGACGCACGCGTGGGCATTATCCGCATCGGCGGCGGGCTCCCCCGCGCCGACGGCACCCCCACCACCCCCGCCCCGGTCAGCGTGCAATCGATGACCGCCGGCTACACGCACGACGTGGACGCCTGCGTGGCCGAGATCAACAAGCTCGCCGCCGCCGGGGCCGACATCGTGCGTGTGGCGGTGCCCGAGAAGAAGGACACACACGCACTGCGCGAGATCCTGCCGCGAGTGCGGGTGCCCATCGTGGCCGACGTGCATTTCCACTTCCAGCGGGCGCTCGAGGCCATCGACGCGGGTGTACACAAAATCCGCCTCAACCCCGGGAATATCAGCGACCGGGCCCAGGTGATCGATGTGATCCAGGCCTGCAAGGCCCGCGGGCTGCCCATCCGCGTGGGCGTCAACGAGGGCTCGATCATCGAGCGCCGCGACAAGCAGAAGCGCATGAAGGAACTGGGCCAGGTCTTCAGCACGCACAAGCACGGCTATCTCCTGGCCATCATCATCACCAAGCTCGAGGAATACCTCGACATCTTCCGCGAGCAGGATTTCCACGACATCACCATCAGCGCCAAGAGCATGGATGCCTCGCTGGTGATCGACGCCTACACCGCCATCTCGGAGCGTTTCGACCACCCGCTGCACCTGGGCGTGACGCACGCGGGCCCGCGCGAGACCGGCTGCATCCGCTCGGTCGCCGCGCTGAGCGCCCTCCTCACGCAGGGCGTGGGCGACACCGTCCGCATCTCCTACGCCTCCGACCCGGTCTACGAGGTTGAGGACGCCCTCGAACTTCTCTACGCCCTGGGCCTGCGCGAGCGCAAAGGCATCGACCTCATCGCCTGTCCCACGTGCGGACGCATCCAGGTCGATCTCTTCACGCTGGTGCAGGATGTCCGCAAGCACCTCAGCACGCGCATCAGCGTTCCCATGAAGGTCGCCGTCATGGGCTGCATCGTCAACGGGCCCGGCGAGGCCGAGGGGGCCGATGTCGCCGTCTTCGCGGGCGACCGGCGCGGCATCATCTACGTGCAGGGCGAGCGCGTCGCCAGCGTCCCCGAGCCCGAGATCCTCGATCGCCTGCTCGCCGAGTGCCTGGCCTTCCAGGATCGTGTGCTCAAGGGCGAGGCGAAACTCGGCGAGAAGAAGGTCGAGATCATCCCGCCCGACCCCATCGGCGAACTGGGCTCGGGCTTCGAGAAGATCGCCAAGGGCCAGGTCCAGACACCCCTCACGATCAGCCGACCCTAGCCCCCGCGCCACCACGATGCGACCCTTTGCCCTCTTGCTTCTGCTGGCGCTGCTGCCCGGGTGCATCGCGATGGGAACACCCCGCGGGGGCGCGACGCTCTCGGCCCGTGATGCGCTGGCCGCGCTCAAGCAGATGGAGCAGCACCCCGTGCCTCACCAGCGCCCGCTGGTGATCCTCAACGGCTATCGCTCGCCCGAGTTCCTGCTCGGGGCGCTGCGGTCGCGCCTGGGGCACGCCACCAGCGGCAACACCCGCGACGTGCTGGTGATCAACTTCTTCACCGACTCCACCTTCGACCAGATGGCCGACCGCACCCTGCGCGAGGTCAACGCCCGGTGGCCCAGCGCCGACCCGCACGCCAGCGTGGAGGTCGACGTGGTGGGCGTATCGATGGGCGGCCTGGTGGCCCGATACGCCGCTATCCCGCACGTGCCCGATGCAGACGCGCCCGCGGGCGAGACCGACGCGACGCGCCCCCGCCGACCCGTGCTGAACCTCAAGCGACTCTTCACGCTGGCCACGCCCCACCGGGGTGCGTCGATCGCCCGGTGGATCGCCATCGACGAACCCGCCCGCGATATGCGCGAGGGCTCGGCGTTCCTCGCGCGACTCGACGCGGCCCTCCCGCAGGCCACCTACGAGATCGTCGCCTACGCCCACCTGCGCGACATCACCGTCGGCGCCACGCACACCGCGCCGCCCGACTCGGTCCCCATCTGGACCGGCGGCACGCTGATCTTCAGCCACGGCTCCACGGCTCAAGACGTCGTCATCATCGCCGATCTCGCGCGACGCATCCGGGGCGAGCCCCCGCTGCTTCATTCCGACCAACCCCCGCCGCGCAACTAAGCCATGGCGATCATCACCAACCCCAACTTCGACGCTTCGCCCGCGCGGCTCGCCCAATGCCGCGCGGCGCTCAACGCCGACACCACGCCCCTGCCGCGACCCCTCGTCATCCTGGGCGGGTGGCGGGCGTGGAGCATCTCACCCCTGTCGGCCCGCCGCGTGCTCGCGCCGCTTTTGCCCGCCGGGACGCCGACGGTTCCCGTCATCGCGTATCCATTCTCCGGCTCGTTCGAGCACGCGGGGCGCGTGGTGCGCGATCGTCTCGCCCGCGCCAACCTGCTCGACACGCCCATCGACATCGTCGCAATCTCGATGGGCGGCCTGCTCGCCCGCTGGCTGGCCCTGCGCGGCGAGTTGTCAATCGCCCGCCTCTTCACCCTCGCCACGCCCCACCGCGGGGCGCACCTGGCCCGCTTCATCGCCCCCGACAAGGCCGCCCGCGCGATGCGCGAGGGCTCACCCCTGCTGCGCGAACTCGACGCGGCATTGCCCCAGGCCACCTACACGCTGACCTGCTACGCCGCCCTGCGCGATTGGTGGGTGCATGCCCGCAACACCAGCCCGCCGGGATTGCACCCCTACTGGGTCGATCCCACGACGATTCTCGGGCGGCTCTTCAGCCATTTCGCCATCAACGCCAACGCGGCGATTCACACCGATATCGCGCTGCGGCTGCGCGGCTTGCCCCCGCTGGCGGTCGAGCCCAGCCAGCCGCCTATCAACTAAGCCGGGTCCGGGTGCGGGTCCGGGTGCCACCACCCGACGCGTCTTCGCGGCGCGTGGTGTCTTCGTTGGCCTTAGGCATGCCCCGCCAACTTGTCGCGCAGCGCGCGTGCGACCGACGTCTCTACTCCCGCACCCGTCAGCAGCGTCAGCGATCGCTCAAACGCCGTGCGCGAGAGCATCACCCCGGCGGCGGAGAGCCCGCCCACCCGCGCCATCTCGCGCACCAGGGCCCGCTCGCCCCGCGTCAGTTTCAGCGACGAGGCCAGCCCATGAAACGCACACGCCAGTGGGTCGCGCGCAATCGCCCGCGCACGCCAACGCATCAGCAGCACGCCCAGCAACGCCACGATAATGACGCCCCCCGCCCAAGGGAACCAGACGGGCATCGCCCAGACCGCCGCGGCTTCATCCCCGGTCACGATCGTCACCGGCTGGTGCTGGGCGAAGAAAAGCATCATGTCGACTGTTCCTGAGCGGCCTTCGAGAGTGTCTGCCAAGGAACGCTGGCCTTCCAGGCGATGCGCATGTCCGCGTCGAGGCGCACCCCGCAAGCCTTGGCCCGGCGGCGGACCTTGACGTCCGGGTCGCTCGTGGCCAACTCACCCACGCGCGCGACGAGTTCGGGGTAGCGTTCGCCCGCGCGCGCCCGCCCGGGGCCGGTAAGCGTGCGCTGCGCCACCCACACCCCCGCCAGGCGGTGCATGGGACGCTCGTCGCCGAGCATCGCGCTGAGCGAGGCCGCTCCGCCGGCGGGCTCGATCCCCGCCAGCATGGCCCGCAGCGCATTGGCCCGCACGCGATGGTGCGGATCATCGCGCAGAGGTTTGAGATCGAGCAGGCGACCCGTGCCCGGTGATCGCGACAGACGCCCTATCGCCTCGATCGCATTGGCCCTGACGCGGGCGTCAGTGTGCGAGACGCAGGCGGTGATGACTCCGGCGGCACCGGCGAGGCGCATCTCGCCCAGCGCCGCCGTGGCTGTCGCCACGCAGCGGGCTTCCTGATCGCGCCGGATGGTCTCGACGAGCACGTCCTGCGCATGGGGCACGAGCCCGAGGCGACGCAGGCGCTGCATGGCCCTCACGCCCGCCTCGCCCCCGGCGCGGACCTGTG
>JABWBB010000040.1 GCA_013360675.1 Phycisphaerales bacterium
CCCACGGACAGGAAACCGTCGCCGGCGGTCGGCTGCAGCATCTGACCGCCTTCGACCTGCGTGAACCAGACTTCCTTGCCCGTCGCGCCGTCGAGCACCGTCAAGCGCCCGGCGGCCTGCGTCAGCACCACGCGCCCGTCGATGGGCAGCACGTTGATCACCGCGCCGCCGCCGGCGGTGGTGCTGGGATTGAGTTCGTAGGCCCAGGCCTGCGCGCCCTTCTTGCCCGTATCGAAGGCCTCGACGCGATTGCGCCCGGCCAGCACCAGCATCTGGTCGATCCAGCAGGCGCTGTTGCCCTGGCCACCACCCATGTTCGGATCGAAGGTGCGGGTGTGGCGGATCGAGTAGCCTTCGGGGACGCGGGGGCGAGGCTTCCAGAGTTCCTCGCCGCTGACGCCCGAGCAGACCGCGATCTCATTTTCCTCAAGCATCAGCGTATTGCGCAGCATGTTGTCGGGCTGGCGGCCTTCGGGAAGGATCGGCCAGGCTTGGCGCACCGTCCGCTTCCAGACTTCCTTCAGGTCGTGGCCGTTGCCCACGTCCAGGCGCGCGCCGCTGGGCGGCTTCTCGTACAGGGGCAAGGCCAGGCGCGCCGCGGCCCAGGGGCCCAACGCCTTGGCGCCTTCGCCGGGCAAGGTGACGGTGGCCTTTGCGAGGTCATCCTTCTTCGTGAGCTTCTTCAGCACGCCGCGCGCGGCGCCGATCATGCCGGACTTCTCGTAGGCCAGCGCGAGATGCGCCAGGACCTCGGGCGTCTGCGGGCTGGCGCCGAACTTGACTAGGTAGCGCTGCAGGCTGCGGCGCGAGGCGTCGCCCTGGCCCTTGGCGAGGTAGAGCTTGCCCAGCGCGAGCAGCGCCTTGCCGTAGACGGCGGTGGTGGGATAGCGCTCCAGCACCGCTTCCAGCGCGGCGGGCTCGTTGGCGCCGGCAGCCTTGGCGAAGTCGGCGTCGGCGAGGCCTTCGAGTTGCTTTACCGCGTCTGGGCTTTCCTTCTGGATGGTCTCGATGCGCTTCTGCGCGAAGATGGAGGCCAGCGAGGCGCTGCGGTCGGAGAAGCCGTAGCTGACCTTGCCGTGCTCGGTGAGCATGCGGTGGTAGAGCATCACGGCCTCGGCAGCCTTTTTCTGGGCCAGGGCCGACTCGGCCATTTTCCACAGCGCGCGGACGGGCTGGTCTTCCTTCTCGGCGGTGCCCAGGGCCTTCTCGTACTGCGCGTAGGCATCGAGCGGCTTGTCGGCGGCCATGGCCTTCTCGCCGGCCGCGAAGAAGGCCTCGAACTTGCGCGCGTGCAGGTCCTTGGCGGCGTTCGCGGCGTCGGGCGTGTCGCCCTGCTTCTTCACCACGGCCAGCGCGTCGTCGAAGGTCTTCACCGCCGCGTCGAACTTCTCGATGCGGTGGTAGATGTCGCCCAGTTCCAGGTACGCGGGCAGGTCGGCGGGGTTCTCCTTGATACGCGCCACGAGTTTGCGCTCGACTTCCTCCGCCACAAAGTACGCGTTGACGTGGGTGGGGGAGACGCTGAAGAGCACATCGCCGGCGATGACCAGGTTGCCGGCCTCGGCCTCGGGATTCTCCCAGGCGTGCTCGCTCATCAGCTTCGCGTTGGGGCGGCCCTTGCTGGTCAGTGTCGCGTTGATGCGCACCAGCGCCTTCTCCGTGGGCACCAGGATCACGTCTTTGGTGACCACGCCGCGCCCGACGATGCGGCTGTCGTCGATGATCGGCGCGCGGGCCTCGCGGCGCCCGCCCTTGAGCTCAATGAAGTAGACGTTGCGCCCGGATACGATCAGGCGCCCGTGCGCGATGCCCAGCACGTACTGCAGGCTCTCGACGTCGCCGGGCGCGATATGGCCGGCGCTGCTGACGCGTTCGGTCAGCCACTTCAGCTGGCCGGTCGCGGGGTCCAGGCCGTAGAGGTAGTTGCTGTCCTGCGGGGTGACGATCAGGCGGTCTTCGGCCAGGATCGGCGGGTTGTAGCTCCAGAAGTCCCGCTGGGCGGCCGTGGACACGCCCCAACCGCCCTGGTTGTTCTGCTCGACGCGGTCGTACACGCGGATCCAGCGCACGCGGCCGGTGGCCGCTTCCAGCGCCGCCACCGTTCCCAAGTTCGTCACGCAGAAGACCAAGCCGCCCTGCACCGCCACTGGCAGGCCCAGCGCGGGCTGCAGCGAGCTGGAGAAGAAGGCCGGCGAGGCCGCGCAGATCATGGTGCGCCACAGGATCAGGCCGTTGCTGGCGTCCAGGCAGACCGCCCAGGACTCGCGGGTGGTGCCCGAGTCCACCACCGCCAGCACGTAGAGCGCGCCGTCGGCATAGGTCGGCGCCGAGCAGAAATAGACCTGGCTCATCCACTCCTGGTCCTTCTTGGTGTTGCGGCGGAAGGCTTCCGTGCCGCCTTTCTCATCGCCTTCCAGCGACCACAGCAGGCTGCCGGATTCGACGCCCAGCCGGCCGCCCTTCTTCTTGCCCACGGCCACCAGCCAGTTGTGCGCCTGCTCCTGGTTGCCTCCCCAGTTGCGGTTGATGATCGCTTGCGGCGGGGGCCCGAGCATCGCGTAGAGGTGGTCCTCGCCCAGCGTGGCGAACAGCGGCTGCGCCACCATGCCCATGCCGCGACCGTAGTTGGCGTTGGCGTTCGGGTTTGCCGGCTGCATCGCAGGCGGGCGCGAGGGGTACCAGAACTGTGGGCGCGTCGGCTTGGGGTTGCTGACCGACTGGCAGGCGATGGAGGCCTGCCCGGCAAGGAAGAACCACCCGCCGCGCGCGGTCAGGAAATGGTCCATGGCCTGCACGGTCTGCATGCGCCCGGAGGTGTCGCGGACCTGCTGGCCGCCGGGCGCATCGCTCGTGCGGCCCGTCAGCAGTTCCTCGATCGTGTAGCTCCACTTGCGCACGCCCACGTCGCCGCTGTGCACGACGGCCTGGTCGTGCGAGGCGTTGCCGTAGAAGGTCTCCCACGCGCCGCCGGCGGCCTGCTGGTGGTCCTCAACCTTGGGCGCCGCGCCCAGTCTCGCCTTGAGGTCGGCCAGCGCCTCGGCGCCTTCGGCGTGGGCGATGCGCAGCGTGCCGTTGGCCGGGTCCTTGAGCCCGTCCTCGATCTGCTTCAGGGTCTCGGCGGCCTGGTCGTGCATGCCGGCCTTCAGTTCGGCCAGGAAGCGGCGGCCCCAGGCGGCCATCTTGGGGATGTCGGCGTCGGGAAGGGTCTCGATGCGGCGCAGTTGCGTGATGGCCTGCCGGTAGCTGCCCAAGTCGTAGGCGCGCTCGCCCAGCCAGGCCAGGGCCGAATCGCCCAGCGAGGTGGAGAAGTACGTCTGCGCGACCAGTTCCATCTTGCGCTCGTCGAGGTCCTGCTCGGCCTGCCGGTACAGCGAGCGCGCCGTGGAGTCGTTGACGGCTCGGTAGATCTTCAGCGCTTCGGGCGGCAGGCTGGCCAGTTCGGTGGCGACCTTCTCGGCGGTCGAACGATACACGCCGCCCTTGCCCCAAGACGAGGCTTTCTCCCCGCCGTCGCCTTCCCAGCGGTACAAGAAGACGGTGCCGGGGTACTTCTCGAGGATCGTGGAGTACGCCTTAATGCAGTCGGGCCAGGCTTCGGGATCGTCCTTGGCTTTCTCGCGCGCCGCAGCGGCTTTCTTAAGGAGGCGGCCGACTTCGTCCTCCTCGTTCAACGTCACATTGTGCTCTGGGGCTTTGGGTTTCTCTTCTCCCTCTTCGCCGGCGGAAGCGGAACGCTCAAGGACGGCACTGGCGGAAATAAGGAGAGCAGCGAATAAAACGGTGCTGAGCGGCCGGCAAACGAGCATCGGCGATCTCTCCCGGACTGAAATAGGGGCGGCGCAACCAATCCGTGTCTTGGCACGGACGTAGGCTATCTTAAGGGACGTTCCACCGTCTCTTTCGGACCATTCTTTTTCCCCATTCTGAGCGGGTGGAAATTCCGAAAAAGCACAACGTGGCGTTCCGGTCGGATTCTCAGTTCTCGCGGCACTTTTGCAATCGACAAACGCAGAAGAGGGTGCGCGGTTCACCGGCACCTCAAGACTTGAACCGCAATCGCCGTTTCCAAAGGGGTAAAAATCCGGTAAGATTCGATTTTTGCGGCGCCAGCACCATTATTATGGCATTCAGTACCCCCAGGTGCGGGGCGCGGCGGGGTATTTTCCGTCGGTACATCCAGGAGTCGCACCCATGAGCGCAGGATCGGGCGCTGCCCGGACGTCCACCAATCCCAATCAGCAGGCCACCGGCGCCACGTTCGTCGAGCGCTCGCGCAGCTACGTCGACGCGAAACTCGAGCAGATCCTGCCCCCCGAAGTGACCTCGCCGCAGACGCTCCACAAGGCCATGCGCTACTCGCTCTTTGCCGGCGGCAAGCGCCTGCGCCCGGCCCTGGCGCTGGCCGCCAGCGAAGCCGTGGGCGGCAACTTCGACGACGCCGCGCCCGTCGCCTGTGCCGTCGAGATGATCCACACCTACTCGCTGATCCACGACGACCTGCCCGCCATGGACGACGACGACCTGCGCCGCGGCCGGCCCACCTGCCACAAGGTCTACGGCGATGCCATGGCCATCCTCGCCGGCGACGCTTTGCTGCTGCACGCCTTCCGCGTGCTGCTGGGGCACACCCCCGCCGCGATCGGCCCGCGTCTGCTCACGATCCTGGTCGATGCCACCTGGGCGATGGTGCGCGGCCAGGTCTACGACACGCTGGGCGGGTTCGAGGCGTCGATGCCCCCCGCCGACCGGGTCCGCCAGACGCACGAACTCAAGACAGGTGCGCTCATCCGCGCCAGCGTTGTCATGGGCGGGCTGTGCGCACAGCCCGAGCCCGATTCGCCCGACGACGCGGCGGTTCTGGCCCGGCTCGACCGGGCCGGGGCCTGCGTGGGGCTGGCCTTTCAGATCGTCGACGACCTGCTCGACGTGACGCAGACGACCGAATCCGCCGGCAAACGCACCGGCAAAGACGCCCAGGCGGGAAAACTCACCTACCCCGGGGTGCTGGGGCTCGAGGCCTCGCGTGAACAGGCCCGGCGACTGCTTGATCAGGCCCAGGCCGAGATCTCGGACCTGGGCGCCCAGGCCGAGGGTCTTCGAAGTGTTTTTGCGTTGCTCCACGAACGAACGCGGTAGCGACCCCGTTCGTACCAGCCACGCTTCGTGCCCCCCACCACGCGTGTACGATTCACGGTCTCGACACGTCGCAACGCCGACATTACCCCCACAGGACACCCCCACCGCAATGACGCTGCTCGAGACCATCCGCTCGCCCAAAGACCTTCGCACCAAGACGATGGATGAACTGGGCCAGATCGCCCAGGAGATCCGCGAGGCCATCTGCGGGCAAATCGCCCTCTCGGGCGGGCACCTGGCCCCGAACCTGGGCGTGGTCGAACTCTCGATCGCCATGCACGTGGTGTTTGATTTTGCGTGGGATCGTTTGCTCTTCGACGTGGGGCACCAGTGCTATCCGCACAAACTTCTCACCGGACGCCTGCCGCTGCTCGCGGGGCTGCGCACGAGCGAGGGGATGGCGGGCTTCCCCGACCCGCGTGAAAGCGACTACGACCTGTTCAGCGTGGGGCACGCGGGCACCGGCATCTCGACGGGCGTGGGCATGGCCCGGGGCGACACGCTCAACGCCGAGGGCTTCGACCCCCGCACCAACCCCGATGGGCGACGCGTGGTCACGCTCATTGGCGATGCCTCGATCGTCAACGGCGTCGCCATGGAGGGCCTCAACAACGCGGGCACCCTCAACCGCCAGTTCCTGGTCGTGCTCAACGACAACGGCATGTCCATCAGCCGCCCGCAGGGGGCGATGGCCCACTACTTTGACCGCCTGCGCCTGAGCCACACATATACCGAGTTCAAGCGCTCGGCCCGTGAGATGCTCAAGGACCTGCCCGGAGGCTCGCTGATCCGCGAGGCGTACCACCGCGCCACCGAGGCGACCAAAGCGTGGACGGGCGAGGGCGGCTGGTTCGAGCACTTCGGCCTGCTCACCGTCGGTCCCATCGACGGGCACGACCTGCCCACGCTGATCCAGTTCCTGCGCGAGGCCCGCGAGATCGACCGCCCGATGGTCCTGCACGTCAAGACCGTCAAGGGCAAGGGGTATCGCTTCAGCGAAGAAGATTCGAGCCGCTTCCACTCGCCCAGCCCCTTCCGCGTGGCGGACGACGAGACCAAGGCCGCCCCCACCGCCTCGTGCCGCGTGGAACTCAAGAGCGACGGGCGGAGTTTCACCAGCGCCTTTGGCGACGCGATGATCGACTTGATGACCCGCGACCCCAAGGTGGTGACCTGCACCGCCGCCATGCCCGACGGCACGGGGCTGACGCGCATCATGCAGCAGTTCCCCGAACGCGCGTGGGACGTGGGCATCTGCGAGAGCCACGGCATGGACATGATGGCGGGCCTGGCCAAGACCGGCTACCGCCCTTTCTTCGCCGTCTACAGCACCTTCCTCCAGCGGGCCTTTGACCAGGCCTTCCAGGAAGTCTCGCTGCAGGGGCTGCCCGTGCGCCTGTGCCTCGACCGGGCCGGGCTGGTGGGCGGCGACGGCGCGGTGCACCACGGCTTCTGCGATATCGCGTTGCTGCGGGTGCTGCCCGATGCCGCGATCATGGCGGCGATCGACGAGCCGAGCCTGCGCGGCGCGCTCGAGTTCATGCGTACCTACGACGCGGGGCTCTCGTGCGTGCGTTACCCGCGCGACAGCGTGAGCGACCGCCTCGCCGCCGACGCCTGCCCCCCCTTCGTGCTGGGCAAGGCCCGCTGCCTTACGCCCGACTTCGACGTGATGGACGCCCACGCACGCGCACCCGACGTTTGCGTGCTGGCCTTTGGCACCCCCGCAATCACGGCCCTGGAAGCCGCCCGCCAGGCCTCGTGCGCCGTCAGCGTCTACGACGCCCGCTTCGCCAAGCCCATCGACGCCGATCTTGTTCGCGCGCTGCTCGAGCGCCAAATCCCGATCATCACGATCGAGGACCACGGCGTGATCGGCGGGTTCGGGAGCGCGGTGCTCGAGGCCGCCGCGGCCATGGGGCTCGACGCTTCGCGCGTCACGCGCCTGGGCCTGCCCGACGCGTGGATTCACCAGGATCCTCGCTCGCGCCAGGTCGCGCAGGCGGGGTACGACGCGCCGGGCATCCTTCGGGCTATCCACGACGCCGCGGGTGCGAGCAGCCCGGTGCCCGCACGCCGGGTCTGACGCCCGATCACTCGGGGGCTTTGAGACTTTCGAAGAGCGCCGCGGCACCCTGCACGCCCATCATCGACGCACGCTCGGCGAAGGGCAGGGCCTCGTCGCGTCGTCCCGCGCGGCTGAGCCACAACGCCGCCTCGTAGGCCCAGTCGCCTCGCATCGGGTCGCTCTTGGCCGCGGCGACATACAGATCGGCGGCGTCGCCCGGGCGTTCGAGCAAGCCGTAGCACTCGCTCATGAGTTGCAGCACGCCCGGCTCGCGTTTCTCGGCCTCGTCGAGCCCGATGAGCAGGTGCAGGGCCTCCTCGGGGCGGTTCTCGCGGCGCAGGGCGCGGGCCTCGATCAATCGCCACAGCGTGACGCGGGGCTCGAGTTGGCGCGCCCTGGCGATGTGCTGCTTGGCCATGCCCGTCTTGTTCTCGCGCAGGGCCAGGTCGGCGAGCGTGCCCCAGACGATGGCCGTGTCGGGCTGGAGATTGCCCGCGATCAGCAGGTTCTTCTTCGCCTCGTCGATCTGGCCAACCTTGATCTGCACCTGGGCCAGCAGCAGCGCGGCACGCGCGTTGGAGGGCTGGGCCGCCAGGACCGCGCCGTAGTGTTCGATCGCCCGCTCGGGCTTGCCCAGCATGCTGGCGAGCGTGCCGGCGGTGAGCTCGACCTCGGGCGTGCGCGGGCCGATGGCCAGCGCCGTGAGGTGATGGTCGTAGGCCTCCTGCGTCCTGCCCTGGGTCAGCAGCAGTTCGGCGAAGGACAGGTGGATCTGTTGTTCCGCGGGAAACTCGCGCACGCCCGCCTCGAGCACGGCCTGGGCCTTGGCGTTCTCGCCCGCCTGACGCAGTTGCAGCGCGCTGTTGAGCACGGCGTCAACCCGCTCGGCAACGCTCGCCGATGATGCGGCGCCCTGGGTCGCCGCGGGCGGGCGTGAGAGTTCACGCAGGGCGATCATGACGACCATCGCGGCGAGCACGACGAGAAAGGCGATGAGCATGGATCGGCGCGCGGGGCCACGCCCGGTGCCGCCGCTGCCCAGGTCTTCGGGTGTGTTGAATGGGTCGGGCATGGGTTCGACTCCGCTGGGATGGGCCTTCTCGCCCCCTACAGTGGGCCAGATATGCCCACGCAGGAACTCCCGAAACAGTACCGCCCCGGCGAGCATGAATCTCGGATCTGGGAGCGATGGCTCGCGTCCGGCGCCTTTCACGCGGATCCATCGCGCGTGCTCGGGGGTCAGGCCGCCCCGTATGCGATCCTGATCCCGCCGCCCAACGTCACCGATCGGCTGCACCTGGGGCACGCGCTCAATAACACGCTGCAGGACATCCTGGCGCGCCGGGCCCGCATGCAGGGGTTCGAGACGCTGTGGATGCCCGGGACCGACCACGCCGGGATCGCCACGCAGGCGGTGGTCGAGAAGCGGGTGTACGCCGAGGAGAAGAAGCGCCGGGGCGATTTCACGCGTGACGCGTTCGTCGCCCGCATCCAGGCCTTCAAGGACGAGTACGAGGCGGTCATCACCGGGCAGTTGCAGAAGATGGGCTGCTCGTGCGACTGGGAGCGTCAGCGTTTTACGATGGACGACCAGTGCGCCAAGGCCGTGCGCGAGGCGTTCTTTCGCCTGTTCCGCGACGGGCTGATCTATCGGGGCAAGCGCCTGGTGAACTGGGACCCGGCCCTGCAGACCGCCGTCGCCGATGATGAGTGCTTCGACGAAGAGGTCGATTCGTTCTTTTACTACCTGCGCTATCCGCTGGTGCACAAGGGCGGCGAGAAGCCCCAGAGCGTCGACGACGCCGTGCCCGTCACGTGGAACGAACTGGCCCGTCGTGGCTATCCGGGGGCCGAGCATCAGCCGGGCGAGACGCAGGCGTGGGTGACCGTCGCGACAACCCGCCCCGAGACATACCTGGGCGACGTCGCTGTGGCGATCAACCCGCACGACCCGCGGGCGGCGGCGCTGCGCGGCTTGCACGTCGAACTGCCGCTGGTGGGGCGCGTCATCCCGATCCTCGAGGACAGTTACGTCGTGCTCCCCGAGGCGATGGCCCGCACCGACGAGGAAAAGAACGACCCCAAGGCCAAGTTCGCCACGGGGTTCCTCAAGGTCACGCCCGCGCACGATCAGAACGATTACGAGATCGGCCAGCGCCACAAGGCCGAGATCGAGGGGGCGGGGCATGCGGTGCTCATCAACGTCATGGCCCCCGACGCGTCGATCAGCGACAACCACGGCTGGACCGACGTTAACGACGCGAAGATCTTCGTGGGGTTGACGCGCGAAGATGCGCGGGCCAAGGTCGTCGCCGAGTTTAAATCACGCGGCTGGCTCGAGGCCCAGCGCCCGTATCGCCACAGCATCAAGCACAGCGACCGGACCAAGGCGGTGGTTGAGCCGTACCTGAGCGACCAGTGGTACGTGAGGGTGACCGACCCCCGCCTGGCGCAGGCGGCGAACCGGGCGCTGCACGACAAGGATCTGGCATTCCATCCTGACCGCTACGCCAAGACCTTCGAGCAGTGGCACGAGAACATCCGCGACTGGTGCATCAGCCGCCAACTCTGGTGGGGGCACAGGATCCCGGTGTGGAGTAGCTCGGCATTCTTTTCTGAGAGTCTTGAACTTCAACTCGATCAATGGAAAAGCGAAAGCAAAATTGACTTTGGCATTGTGGATCGGCTTGGCGGCCAGTTCGCGACACACATGAGCGCGACAACGTCGGTGTGTGTTCGACCAGGAAACGATGACGTCGAGAAAAGACTCGTGGAGATGGGTTTCACTCAAGATCCCGACGTCCTCGACACCTGGTTCTCCAGCGCCCTCTGGCCCCTCTCCACACTCGGCTGGCCCGGCGATACGCCCGAACTTGCGGCCTTCAACCCTACCTCCACCCTCTGCACCGCGCGCGAGATCATCACGCTCTGGGTTTCGCGCATGGTCATGTTCAACCGCTATCTCCACGGCGAGGGCCAAGGCCATGGCCCCGTCCCCTTCCGCGATGTCTTCATCCACGCCGTCATCCAGGACGGGCAGGGCCAGAAGATGTCCAAGTCGCTGGGCAACGGCGTCGATCCGCTCGACATCATCGCCAGCCACGGCGCCGACGCCATGCGCTTCACGCTCTGCCACATGACCACGCAGACGCAGGACGTCCGCATGCCCGTCGATCTCGTCTGCCCCCACACGGACGACACCTTCACCCCCAAGTACATCACCACCAAGGACGGCTACGTCGTCCAGGCCCCCATCCAGGAATCGCCGCGCGACAAATCCAAGAAGATGGTCACGGTCTATGGCGTGGCCAGCGGCGAGACCAAGGCCACGCCCGACATGCCCCTGGCCAAGAACACCAGCGCCAAGTTCGATCTTGGGCGCAACTTCGCTAACAAACTCTGGAACGCGGCCCGCTTTGCCATGGGCATCCTCGCCAACGCCGCGGGCGACGCCCCCGCGGTGATCGACCCGCGCGAACTCTCGCTCCCCGATCGCTGGATGCTCTCGCGCCTGCACGACGCCGTCACGAGCGCGGACCAGGCCCTCAAGAGTTTCGAGTTCAGCGTCTATGCGCAGGTCGTCTATGACATCCTGTGGCGTGATTTCTGCGATTGGTATCTCGAGGCGATCAAGCCCAGCGTTGCCGCCGACCCGCGCCAGCAGCGCGTCCTTGCGGCGGTGCTCGACGCGATCCTGCGCCTGCTCCACCCCATCATGCCCTTCGTCACCGAATCGATCTATGAGCAGGTGCGCTCGCTGCCCCGGGCCCAGATCCGCGGGCTGACGCTGCGCGAGCCGGGGCGCGACGGGCTGCTCTGCACGGCGGGGTGGCCCCTGTGCGACGCCTCGCTGGCAAATGCCGACGCCGCCGCCGAGTTTGAGCGTGTGCGCGGGCTCGTGACGGCGATCCGCGAGGTGCGCGCCACGCAGAACGTGCACGCCAAGCGGCTGGTGACGCTGCACGTGCCCGCCGCCCGGATGGATGCGCTGCTCGCCCACGAGTCGCTGGTCGCGGGCCTGTGCCAGTTGGGGCAGGTGACGACCCAGCGTGCCGACGGCGTGAGCGCGACGTTCACCTTCGAGGCGGCGGAGTTTGGCCTCAGCAACCTTGCCGACGCGGTCGACGCGGGGGCCGAGGTCGAGCGCCTCACCCGCCAGATCGAAGATCTCGACAAGGCGATCAAGACGCTGGGCGGGCGGCTGTCGAACGAGTCGTACGTGGCCAAGGCCCCGCCCAAACTGGTGCAGGAGACCAAAGACCAATTGGCCAAGGCGATGGCCGAGCGTGAGGCCGCCGCCGCCGCCCTGGGAAGGCTTGCGCCGTCGAAGTAACGCCGCGGCCTCGCGACGCATAGTCTTTGGTGATGCACAGATCGCACCTTGCGCTGTTCGAAGGCGTGCGTGTGGCGTGGCTGGCGGGCGCGTGCGCCTTGGCCCTTGGCGCGTCGTGCGCCCCCTCCTCCACCGGTGGTTCTCCGTCGGTCATCACCCCCACCGCCCCCGAGGCCCCCGCCAAGGTCGATTCCGCCCCCGCGCCGTTGTCGATCCAGCGCGAGGGGTGGAAGTTCGAGGACCGCGACGGGCTGCTCCTCACCACGCCCGGGTATCGCATCTACACCACGCTGGGCGAGTCCTCGCTTGTCGCCAAGCGCATGCCCCGCTTCATGGAAACGGCCCTCACCCACTACACCAGCGCGATCACGCCTCTGCCCTTGCCGACTTCACGCCTTGAAACCTACGTGATGGCCAACCGCCCCGAATGGACGCGCATCACCCAGCGCGTCATGGGCAACGAGGCCGAGGTGTATCTCCGAATCCAACGTGGCGGGTTCTCGTCGGACGGGCGAGCCGTCCTCTACGACATCGGCCCGCGCGACACGCTCGCCATCGCCGCCCACGAGGGTTGGCACCAGTACACGCAGCGGGCCTTCAGGCAGCCGCTCCCGATCTGGCTCGAGGAGGGTCTGGCCTGCTACATGGAGGGGTTCCGCTGGGAATCACGCGACCTGGTCAACGCGAAGTTTCTGCCATGGTCCAACGAGGAGCGCTACGACACCCTGCGCCGCCTCGATCGCTACTCACGCATCCGCCCGCTCGACGAACTGCTCAACACCAGCCCCCAGGAACTGATGGAGCGCGGCCAGGACGCCGCCCTGGGCTATTACGCCCAGGTCTGGGCCCTGGTCCATTTCCTCAACGAAGGCAATGACGGCGCATACGCCCAGGGCCTGCAACGCATGCTTACCGATGCTCAGGCCGGACGCATGAGCGCCACGCTCACGCAAGCGCTGGGCGGGCGGGCATCGTCGGCGGCGATGAGCCGCCGACGCGGGGACATGCTCCTGCGGGCGTACCTGGGCAAGGATGCCGCGGCGCTCAACCCCGATTACAACGCCTTCATCACGCACATCGTGCGGATCGGCGCCAAGCAGCAGATCGTGCAGGGGATCAGCCCCGTGGAGCCGCGCTCGCCGTAGGCGTGGCCAGAGGTGCCGCGGGCGTTGTGGGTTGCACGGGCGACGGGGGCACGCCGAGATACGTCAGTCCCCGCTCCATGACACGCCGTACCACCGGCCCCGCAACGGCCGAGCCGTAGTGAGAACGCGCGCGGATGCGTGCCGGGCCAGGATCATCGATGACCACGATGCAGACCAGTCGCGGGCGCTCAAGGGGCCCGCCGGCGATGAAGGACGAGTTGTACTGGTCGTCGAAATAGCCGCCGGCCCCGCGTGGACGCTTCTTGCCGGGCGGGGCCGCGCCCAGCGGGATCTCGGCGGTGCCTGATTTTCCGAAGAGTTCGTAGCGCCACCCGCCCTCGGGGGGCTTGATCCAGCGGCTCTCGACGTTATGCGTCACGCCGCGCATCGCCGCACGCGTGAGCATCGCAACGTCTGGCGGAATCACGCGGTACGCCACGCTGGGTGCGGTGTCGCTTCCCGCCGCGAGCAAACGCAGCGTGGGCATGGTCCCCGCCTGCTCTCCATCACGGGCAAACGCGGCAAACGCCCGCACCATCTGCACGGGCGTCACCGAGACTTCATGCCCGTACGCTACCGACGTGTGTGAGTATTTCGACCAGTTCTTCAGGCTCGTCACGATGCCCGACGCCTCGCCCGAGAGGCCGACGTTGGTCGATTTCCCAAAGCCAAATCGTGTCACCGCCTCGTGCAGTTGGGCGGGCTTCATGCGCTCGGCCGCCTTGATCATGCCGATGTTGGACGAGTTGACCAGCACCTCGGTCCAGGTCATCGTCGCCCGCTTAGTCACGTCCTCGATGTAGCGCCCGTAGAACGTCCTCCAGCGCCCGCCCTCGGTATCGAACACCTCTTCGGGGCGTGCCAGGCGCAGTTCCGAGATCACCGACCAGATGAAGGGCTTGAAGGTCGAGCCCGGCTCGTAGATGTCCTCGACGCAGCGGTTGCGGGCGAGCGCGGGGTGCACCATGCGCCCCGGATCGGCCCGCAGCGTGACATAACGCTGGCCCGGACGGAGCACATTGGGTTCCGGGGGCGGGGGCGGATCGCCGCGTTTGCGGGGCTTGGGGGCATCGACCCACGGATAGGGCACCAGCCCGGGCAGGTCGCGGACGATGTCCACCATCGCCAGGATCTCGCCCGTGGCGGGGTCCATCATCACGAGCCGCCCGCCCACGGCGTCGGCCTCTTCGATCCCCTTGAGCAGCTCCTCGCCCGCGATGCGCTGCAGTTCGACATCGATCGACAGACGCACGTCCTCGCCCGGGGTCGCCGGCTGCACCGCTCCGGGGTTGATCCAGAGCGGGCGGCCCTTGGCGTCGCGCACGAAGGTGATGCGGCCTTTCTCGCCCGTCAGCGATTCATCGAGCAGCAGTTCGGCGCCCAGCAGGCCCTGGTGCTCGACGCCCACCTTGCCCACGATCGACGCCGCCTCGGCCCCGCCCGGATATTCGCGGACTTGCCGCTTCTCGATGATGACGCCCGGAATCTTGAGCGCTCGAACCGCGGCGATCCGCTCGGGGCTGAGCACCTGGGTCACCGGAACGTAGCGGCGCGGGCCGCGCACCCTGGCTGTCTGGGCGTTCGACTCGGCGTCGGCAGGAGTTGGCTCGGCGCCTTCCTCAACGCCAGGATCGACCTCGGGCGACGGCGTGGGTTCGGGAATACCCGCGGCGAGGCGCGCGTTGTACTCGAGGGCCTTGATCAGGGGAACCCCGATGTCGGCGGGATCCACGCCCGCGGCCTGGGCCAACTTCAGCACATGCTCGTCGACCTGCGCGGGAAAGACGACCGGATCGAGCACGAGTCGCTCGCCAAATCGCGTGGTGGAGAGGAGCCGGCCACGCCGATCGAGCAGGTCGCCACGCACGGGCAGTTCGGTGCGTGCGGTTGTGCGGGTGTCGATGTGGTTGCTCAGGTCGGCCGAGGGAACAGCCTGCAACTGCGCGACGCGCACCAGCATGGCCAGCAGCCCGACGCAGACCCCCGCAAGGAGCATCCACGACACCTGCTGAAACCGTGATTCGCCGTTATGGTCGTGATTCATCGGCGTGCCTCGCGTCGAGTGCCCTCGCGACGCCGAGCCGCCTCTTCGGCGGCCTTCGAGATCGCCTCTTCACGCAGACGGGCTTCCTCGGCCAGCCGCAGCAGGTCCTGGGGTGTCGGGGCCTCGACCACCGGGCGCAACGGACCAATCGACTGGGCCATGAGCTCGATCTGCTCGGGGGTCACTCCCTGCGCGATCTTTGCCCGCAACAGCCATAGACGCTCGTCGGCGGCGTTGATCCGCAGTTGTGCCTGCGTCAGTTCGCTGGCGACCTGCAGGCGGCTCTGGCGCAGCGCCAGCAGCGAGCAGCCCACGACCCCCAGCGAGAGAATGACGAACGCCAACTTCGAGAACACGCCGCAGTCCCCCGGTTTCCCGCATCTGCGCGTCGACTACTTCGCCGGCAGCTTGATCGTCACACCCACGGGCACTACGTCCGGATTGCTCAGGACGCTCTTGTTGAGCGCGATGATCTCATCGGCCCGGTGCATCGTGCCCAGCTCACGCTGGGCGATGAGCCCGAGCGAATCACCCTTCTTGATGACATAGGTCCGCGCCTTGCCTGAATCCGCGGCCTTGGCCTCACCCTTGGGTGCGGGCTTGACAACGGGCGCCTCGGGCTTCACCGCGACCGCCTTCGGGGCGATCGTGCCGTTCACCCCGGGGATCAGGATCTTGACGCCCGAGCGGACCGTGCCATCCGCGCCGATGCGGCCTGGATTGGCCTCGACGAGACGACGCCAGAGGTTTCCGTTGCCGTAGTACTGCTTGGCGATCTTGAATGCGCTCTCGCCGGCGGCGATGGTGTGCCAGCGTTCGGACGGCGCGGCCGCGGGGGGGACCAGCGTCGAATCACGGCCGCCCCCAGCCGGCGCGGGCGCGACAGGCGAGATCGGCGCGGGTGTGACCGGAGCGTTGGCGATCGTTTCAAACACGGGCGTGGTCTTGGAAGGAAGTGAGGGCATGCTCGGGCGCTCTTCCGACGCCGCGGCGGGGTTCAGGTAGATCGTGCCATTCACGATGCGACCGCCCATCCGCTCAATGGCCGAGCGGATGTCATCGCCCGGAACTGGGGTGCCCGACACCCCGGAGGCGCCCGAGCCCTGGGCGATCAGCACGGGTTCCTGCCCGGGCGTGACGCCCGCGACCGTGGACGGGGCCTGAAGCTCCGGCGCGAGAGGCGTCACTTCCTCGGGCTGGGCCTGAGGAAGTGCAGCGATGAGCGCGGGTTCGCGATCTTCGGCGGGCGGGGCCGAGACCAGCGCGGGGCGCTGAGGAACGTCCGACGAAAGCTTGCTCCCGCGGGCCCGCGACAGGTGATCGCTGATCAGGACGGTGACGACCAGCACAAGAGCGAAGCCGACGATCAGTGCAAACTTGAGTTCTCGATTCACGGCGTGTGCATCCCTGCGGGCCTCGGGGTCACCCCTAGCCCTGAAAAAAGCCGCTTCCATCCCGGCGAGACGTTCCGTGCCTCACCCCGAAAGACACGCAGCCCTGCCCTTCGGCATGGCCCGCATCGTACGACCCACTCAGCCGCCCCTGCCACCCAGCGCGATCACCCGGAGCTTGGCCGAACGGGCCCTGGGGTTCGCTTCGATCTCCGCCTGCGTCGGGACGAGCGCTCCGTCAGTCACATCTCTGGCCGCCCCCGCATCCACCAGCCCGCGGAAGGCCCGCTTGACGGGGCGATCCTCGAGCGAGTGGAAGGTGATGAAGCCCACGCGTGCGCCCTCCGCAAGCCACATGCCGCTCTGACCCGCCGCGATCGATTTGGCATCGACTGTGACGGCGTGGAGCAGGGCATCGAGGCAACCCAACTCGTCGTTGACCGCAATCCGAAGTGCCTGGAAGGTCCGGGTGGCCGGGTGGATCCCGCCGGACCCCGCGCCCCGGTTGGGGGAAGCGCAGGCCGATCGCACGACCTCGGCGAGGCGTGCAGTGGTTGATATCGGTCCTGCGTCCCGTTCGCGGACAATCTTTCGGGCGATGCGCCGGGCCATCGGGTCCTCGCCAAACTCGCGGATGATGCGCTCGAGTTCGGCCTCGCTCGCCGAGGCGATCAGATCCCCGGCGGTGATGGGCAGCGAGGGGTCCAGACGCATGTCCAGGGGGCCCTCCCGCATGAACGACAGCCCCCGGGCCGCGTCGTCCATCTGCGACGAGGCGAAGCCCAGGTCAGCCAGCACCATGTCGGCCTTGATCCCCGCACGGGCCATCTCGCGCGGGAGCGAGGCGAAGTTGCTCCGGATGACCACCACCCGAACATCGCCCCTATCCCCGAGGCTCGCTTTCGCGTGGGCCAAGTTACCCGGGTCGACGTCGTTGAGCACCAGCGTGCCCCCGGGCGATACCGCGTCGCGGACCCGGGCGGCGTGCCCGCCCAGACCCGTCGTGCAGTCGGCATAGACCTGCCCCGGATGCGGGGCGAGCCAGCGCATGACCTCTTCCAGGAGCACCGGGATGTGGCGCATCTCGCCCATGCCCCCGAGGCTATGCACCCTCGGCCCGTACACTGCCCCGATGCGATTCATGTTCTTGCTGGTGCTCTGCCTGCTCCCCCTGGCCTGCTCGCCCAAGGTGAACATCAACTTCGGCGACGGGGGCGGACGCCTCGTCGAACACACCGTCATCGATGATCGCTCGCGCGCGAGCGAGAAGATCGCCCTCATCGACGTTCGCGGCATGCTGATCGACGCCCGACGCCCGGGCCTGCTCGGCTATGGCCCCAACCCCGTCGACCAGTTCGTCAAAGCCCTCGACAAGGCCCGCAACGACGGGAGCGTGCGCGGCGTGGTCGTCCGCATCACCTCGCCCGGGGGCACCGTCACCGCCAGCGACATCATGCACGACGAGCTGCGACGCTTCCGCGAAGAGACGGGGAAGCCCGTGATCGCCTCGATCGGCGAGGTGGGCGCGAGCGGGGGGTACTACCTCGCCCTCGCCGCCGACGAGATCTACGTGCAGCCCACGAGCATCACCGGCTCGATCGGAGTGATCTTTCCGACGATCAACGCCAGCAAGGGCCTGGGCATGATCGGGATCGAATCTCGCGCGGTGAAGTCTGGGCCCAACAAGGATCTGGCCAACCCCCTCGAGCCCGCGCGCGAAGCGCACTATGCGCTGCTGCAGACGCAGGTCGACGAGTTGTACGCGAGGTTCCGCGGGCTGGTGATCGCGCGACGCCCGGGGCTCAAGCCCGCGGATATCGACGCCGCCACCGACGGGCGGGTCGTGACCGGGAACGCCGCCGTGGGTCTCGGGCTGGCCGATGCCGAGGGGGGTGTGCGCGAGGCCTACGCCGCGGCGAAGACCAGCGCCGGCATTGGGCCGGCTCGGCTGGTGAAATACGTCGACGAGGACGCGCGGGCGGCGACCACGCCCTATTCGGTGGCCCCCGCGCAAACCCAGATCAATCTCGTGCAGGTGCAGTTGGGCGAGGCGGGGCTGGGCGGTCGGTTTGGGATGGAAGCCTCGGGCTTTTACTACCTGTGGCTGCCCGAGGCCTGGTAAGGAGCGTTCGATGCCGCGTGCGATCGTGCTGGGTGCGGGGATGGTCGGGTCGGTCATGGCGGCGGACCTGGCGCGCGATAAGGCCTTCCGCGTCACCAGCGCCGACGCCCGCGCAGGGGCTCTGGCGCTGGCGCGTGAACGCGCCAAGGGCGCGATCGAAACGGTCGAGGCGGATCTCTCCGACCCGCGGCGGGTGCGTGAACTCGTCGAGTCCTATGACATTGTGCTGGGGGCGCTGTCGAGCCGCATCGCGCTGGGGGCGCTGGGGGCGGTGGTTGACGCGGGCAAGAAGTGCGTCGATATCTCGTTCATGGCGGAAGATCCTCGCGAACTGCACGCGCGGGCGCTCGCCAGCGGCGCCTGCGTGGTGACGGACATGGGCGTTGCACCGGGCATGAGCAACCTGCTGGCGGGTGTGGCGACCCGCCGCCTGTCGCCGTGTAAGTCGATCGCGATCTATGTCGGGGGCCTTCCCGCGCGTCCCGAGCCCCCATTCCTGTACAAGGCGGCCTTCTCGCCCGCCGACGTGATCGAGGAATACACCCGCCCGGCCCGCCTGGTGGAGGGCTCGAAAATTGTCGTGCGCGAGGCCCTCTCCGAGCCCGAGCCCGTCGCGTTCAACGGCGTCGGCACGCTCGAGGCCTTCAACACCGACGGCCTGCGCACGCTCGCCGACACGCTGACCGTCCCCGACATGAAGGAAAAAACCCTGCGCTACCCGGGGCACATCGACCTCATGCGGGCCTTCCGGGCGGCGGGGCTGTTCTCCAAGCAGCCCGTGCGCGTGAACGGGCAGGATGTCGTCCCCCTCGACGTCACCAGCGCCCTGCTCTTCCCCCATTGGACCTACAAGCCCGGCGAGGCCGACCTGACGGTGATGCGCGTCATCGCCCGCGGCACGCACGACGGTACGCACGTGCGCCTGCAATGGGACCTGCACGACGATTTCGACCCCGCGACAGGGTTCACCAGCATGGCCCGCACGACCGCCTTCCCCGCGTCGATCATGGCCCGATTCCTCGCGTCGGGGCGGTTTCATGTGCCGGGGATCCACCCGCCCGAATACCTCGCCGCCGACGACACGCTGGTCGACGATCTGATGCGCGAACTCGAAGCCCGCGGCGTGCGTTACCGATACAGCATGACAGGGGAGTAGCACCCGTGGGCGAGGATCCGAACATCCTGGTCGAACTGACCACGGCCCGCACCGAGTTCGAGGCGGCGACCATGGCCGAATCGCTCAAGGCGCAGGGCATCCCCGCCGAGGTCTTCGCCGGAGCGGCGAATATGCTCCAGTGGCATGTCACCTCGACCGACCCGATCAAGGTGATGGTGCGACGCCAGGATGTGGAGAAGGCCCGTGCGGCTCTGCGCGATGTGCGCGCCGATTCGGTCGATATCGACTGGGCCGACGTGGACGTGGGCAGCCCCGAGCCGGGGTCGGTTCTGCCCGGGCCGCGGATGTTCGCGAGCGGCTCGGTGCTGCGCAAGCGTCGCCTACGCATGCTGGGGTTCATGCTGCTCTTCACCTCAATGCTGATGGTGGCCTTCCAGCCCACACGCATGTCGGGACTGATCGGCGTGGTGCTGATCGGCGCGATCTGGGCCTGGTCGGCCGTGGCCCCGCCCGCGCCCCCCGCCCGGACACCCATGCGTCCGCGTTGATCTTGCGATCAACGCTTGGGCAGCGAACTCGGCGTAATGCGCGGAACGTGCACCACGGGCGGCTCGGGACGAGCCGCGGGCGGCGGTGCCTGCACGCCAGGGCCAATCCCAAGACGCCCCAGCAGCGTGGGCTCATCCGACCGGATGTAGACCCGGTTGGGCCCCGCCAGCCCCGCCATCGTGTACCCCGCGCCGACCGCGCGATCGAGCGCGGGATTGTTACCGATCGTGTTGTCCTCGATCATCATCACGCGTGGGCGATGCCGGCTCAGATCCAGCCCGTCGAGCACGTCGGCCTCGGTCCCTTCGACATCGAGCACCAGGAAGTCGATCGGGCCCGTATGCGTCTCGAGCAAGGCCCCCAGCGTGGTCAGCGGCACGCGCACGCTGCGTCGATCACACCCTTGCGTGCGTGCCGCGTGCTCGGGCGTCGCGTGCAGATACGAAAAGAGTTGCTTCCACTCCGATCCTTCGACCACAGTGAAAGCAGCCTCGCCGCTGCTCCCACGCTTGGACAGCGCAGCGTTGACGACGCGGCTGCCCGGACGGCTGGCGACGCACTTCGTGCAGGCCTCGGGGATCGCCTCGACCAGCAGCCCCTTCCACCCGATCGCCTCGAAGAGGTACGAGACACTCAGCGTCGTCCCGTCATAGGCGCCCGCTTCGATGAAGAAACCGTCGTGCTGCCCGCGGAAGAGGTCCCAGAGCACGATGTCCTCGCCGGTCTGCGAGCGCAGATCGACCGGGAGCGTGGGCTCACGCCCCGCCTCGCGCAGTTGCTCGTACGCCTCCATCCGCGCCAGGCGACGACGCAACATCATGGTCTCACTTTGCAGACGCCCGATCGCCTGCATCAGCGCAGCCGCGTCTGGCATCCCCGGGCGTTGGCCCTGTCCTTGCATCGCGCACCCCCACGATGCATCCATGTTACCAGACACCGGGGCAAACCCGCAAGTGAAATCATGGGCGAAAGAACGACAGGCCCGAGAATCACAGCGATCTCACGCTCGATTCAGGTCAGCCAGCGACCCCCATCGACGCGGATTGTCTGCCCGGTGACATACGTCGCTTCGAGCGCCAGCCAGCGGACCACCTCGGCGGCTTCGTCGGGAGTCCCCGCGCGGGTCAGCGGCACGCGCCGCAGATACTTCTGCTGCGCCGCGGGGTCAGATTCATACCCCGTCTCGGGCCAAGCCACGACGCCCGGCGCCACCGCGTTCACCCGCACTTTCGGCGCGAGCTCGATCGCGAGCGACCGCACCATCTCGTGCAAAGCCGCCTTCGCCATGGAATACGCGATGAATCCGCGGCGTGGACGCCCCATCGCGTGAATGTCGAGCATCGCGACGATCGATCCACCGCCGGGCAACGCGGACTCGGCCAAGCGTGGGGCCAACTCGCGGCTGATGAACAGCGGCGCGAGCGCGTTCACGCGCCATGCCTCCGCCGCCACCTCGCCCAGCGGCTGATCCATCGGCGATGGCGGATAGATCGAGGCGTTGTGCACCAGCACGTCGATGCGGGGAAGGGATGTGGACCAGCGGGTAGCCTCGGCCACGGCTTTGTCGGGATTGGATAGATCCAGGGCACACGCCCGCACACGACCACCCTCGCGGCTCAACTCCTCGCACAGCGCGTTGGCTTCTTCCCCAGACGTGCGATAGGTCAGCAGCACGTCGCACCCGCCCTGCGCCAGCGCGCCGACGATCGCCCGCCCCACGCGCTTCGCCCCGCCCGTGACGATCGCCAGCGGGCGCACGCCTTCAAAGCCGTAGCGGTCGCTCATGGCCCATCCCCCGCCTGTTTGTCGAGTTCGTCCGCGCTGGGTGTTGGCGTGCGCTGGCCGGCCACGACCCAGGGGTCCAGTTGACGCCCGTGGCGCTGCACGCGATTGGCCTTCATGCGGGCACGCCGTCGCTTGAGCGCGACCGAGATCAGGCCGATCACCAGCAGCAGAGCGACGATGGCGACGATCATCGTCAGCAGCGCGGCCTGGCCGACTTTCTCGGGAGGCAGCGAGCCGGCATTCTGGACCACGTCCTGCATCTCGCGGCACTATATGGGGCGGGGCACGCAACCGGGGCGGGCGCCTACAGTGGATCCTCATGCACTACGACGCACATCAGCCCGTGATCGATGATCTTGAGGCGCGGATCACAACCATCCGCGACTCTCTTTGACTACCACGCCAAGCGTGAACAGATCAAGCTGCTCGAAGCAGAGATGAACGCGGCCGATTTCTGGAACAGCCAGGATCGGGCGCGCAAGGTCGTCGGCGAGATCAAGCGCCTCAAGGCCCAGACCGAACCGCTGACCGGGGTCATGAAGGACTTCGAAGACGCCACGGTCGGCTACGAGATGGCCCGCGAGGCCGGCGACGCCGATCTGCTCAAGGAAGTCGACGAGTCCCTCTTCCGGCTCACCTCGCGGATGGACAAGGTCGAGCTCCAGTCACTGCTCTCCGACCGGCATGACCTTCGCAACTGCTTCCTCACGATCAGCGCGGGCGTGGGCGGGACCGAGGCCAACGACTGGGCCGAGATGCTCCTGCGCATGTACATCTTCTACTGCGAGAAGATGGGCTTTGAGATGGAAGAAGTCGACAAGGGCTTCGGCGTCGAGGTCGGCATCGACAGCGTCACCCTGCACATCAAGGGGCCCTACGCCTTTGGCTATCTCAAGTGCGAGCGCGGCTCGCACCGCCTGGCCCGCGTCAGCCCCTTCAACGCCCAGGGCAAGCGCCAAACGTCGTTCTGCACCGTCGATGTCGTCCCCGAGTTTGAAGAGGCCGACGTCGAGATCCCCGAGAACGACCTCGAGGTCACGCCCTTCGTCCGCGCCAGCGGCCCGGGCGGGCAGAACGTCAACAAGGTCGCCAGCGCGATCCGCGTCGTCCACAAGCCCACCGGGATCATGGTCGTCGCCAGCACCTACCGCGATCAGCCCCAGAACAAGAAGCAGGCCCTCTCGATCCTCCAGGCCAAACTCCAGCAACTCGCCGACGAGAAGCGCGACGCCGAGATCGCCGCGGCCCAGGGCGGGATCCTCGACCGGGGCTGGGGCACGCAGATCCGCTCCTACGTCTTCTACGACAACCGGGTGAAGGATCACCGCACCAACCACGAAAGCCGCGATTACGAGGCCGTGCTCCGGGGCGAGATCGAAGATTTCATCGATTCCGAGCTCAAGCGTCGGCGTTCCGAAAAAGAGAAACTCGTCAAGCGCTGATCGCCCGCGCCCGGGGAACCGCCGCCATGAAGGACCAGGCCACGCTCCAGCCCTTCAGCCTCGCGCGGATGCTCGGCGCCCGCTGCCCGCAGATCACGATCATCGACGCCGGGGCGATGGCGATCGCCGGCGAGGGGGTCGAATACAACGCGTTGCTCCGCGAGCGCGTGGGGCGTGTCATCGGGTTCGAGCCCGTCCAAGCCGAGTGCGACAAGCTCAACGCGCAGGGGGCCCGCAACCGCGTCTTCCTGCCCTATTGCGTGGGTGATGGGTCGAAGCGCACCTTCCACACGTGCAACCAGCCGATGACCTCGTCGATCTACGAGCCCAACACGCCGCTGCTCTCGCGGTTCCAGGTGCTCGCCGAGCTCACCACGGTGGTCAAGACCGAAGAGGTTCAGACCCACCGGCTCGACGACATCCCCGAGGTCGCCGGCACGCACCTGCTTAAGATGGACGTGCAGGGGGCCGAGCTCGACATCCTCCGCGGGGGCGAGAAGACCCTCGCGAACGTCGTCGCGGTACACACCGAGGTCGAGTTCCTCGAGATGTACAAGGGCCAGCCGATGTTCGCCGACGTGGACCAGTTCCTGCGGTCGCGCGGGTTCTGCTTCCACACGCTGCTGGGGGCGGCGGGGCGCAGCGTCAAGCCCATGCTCAAGGACCGCGAGGGAGTCATGCCCTACAACCAGTGGATCTGGGGCACGGTGGTCTACATCCGCGATTTCATGCGATTCCACGAGCTCGCCCCCGAGCAACTGCTCCGCATCGCTGTCATCCTGCACGATATGTACCACTCGCCGGACATGGCCGCCCACGCGCTGCTGCACTACGACGCCGTCACGGGCGAGAAACTCTGGGATGCCTACCTCACCCGCCTGACGGGCGGAATGCACGCGCTGCCGCCCAAGCCATCCCTGCCCGTCACCGGGAAATAGACATGCACCAACGTCGGCGATTCGGCGAACGGATCGGAGTCATGATCGTCGAGCTGGCGATCCTGGGCGCGGTGTACTACTTCGTCGTGCGCGAGCCGAGCCTGATCCTCGGGCTTGGAATCACCATCATCGCCGCGAACCTGGCGCCGCTGCGATTCGAAGGGATCGCGGGCGGGCTGGGCCTGGCGGGGACGGGCTTGTGGGTCCACCTCGCCACGGGGGCGAAGCAGATCCCCGGCCTGCTTGCTGTGATCGGGCTGGTGATCGTCGTGTACGCCCTGATCCGATTAATGGCATCGCGTCCGCCGAAGACGAATCACTGAGCCTCGGCGGGGCATTCACTCACACCAGCAGCGTGGCGGGTTTCTCGAGCAGCGACCGGACGCTGGAGAGGTACTTCGCCGCCATGGCCCCGTCGATGATGCGGTGATCGCTCGACATGGTCATGGTCATGACGTACCCCGGGACGACCTGGCCATTCTTCACGACCGGGCGCTGGATCGCCGCCCCCACCGCGAGGATCGCCGCGTTGGGTGGGTTGATGATCGCGGTGAAGTGCGCCACGCCGAACATGCCCAGGTTGGAGATGGTGAAGGTCGTGTCGGACATCTCCTGCGGCGAGAGGCCCTTCCCGCGGGCCTTCTCGGCCAGTTGCGTGCTCTGCTGGCTGATCTGGCGCAGGCCGATCTGGTCGGCGCTGCGCACGCTGCCCACCACCAGCCCGCCGCCCTTGTCCTCGGGGAGCGCGATGGCGATGCCGATGTTCACGTCTGACAGGATCTCGATCGACTCTTCGCCGGGCGTGGGCACCCAGCGGCTGTTGATGCCCGGGTTCTCGTGCATCGCCAGGGCGCACGCCCGCACCAGGAAATCATTCACCGACAGCTTGACGCCCTGCGAGGCCAGCTGCTCATTGAGCTGCCCGCGCAGCGCCATGAGCGCGTCCATGTCCACGTCGACGCTCACCTGATAGTGCGGAATCGTCTGCTTGCTCTCGACCAGGCGCTTGGCGATCACGCGGCGCATGTTCGACAGCGTCACCTCGCGTCCCGTCAGCGACGAACCCGCCGGGGGCAGCGGCGACCGTGCCGCCTGGGCGGTCGTCGGCGCGGCTTTGGGCGCGCACGCGGGGGCCT
>JABWBB010000041.1 GCA_013360675.1 Phycisphaerales bacterium
GCCAACGCGCGCGAACTGGGCTGGCTGGGCGTCAACGTGCGCGTGCCCGGCTCGATCGAGGCGCACAGCGTCGATCGCATGCTCTCGCTCCTCACGCCGCTGGGCGTGGTCGCCCACGCCGGCGAACGGGCGATGCGCCTCTACACGCCCGCCGAGGGGGCACAATGGGCCGGCGGGCACCCCATGCTCATGGAGCGATACGCGCTGCTCGCCCCCACCAGCCGCTGGCCCGCCAAGCAATGGCCCGCCGACCGCTTTGCCCAACTGGCCAAGGCGCTGCTCGACCAGGGCGTGCGCGTGGTGCTCGTCGGGGCCGCTTCCGAGCGCGCACAGGTGGCCCCGCTGCTCGACCTTGCTCAATCGAACGATCGTGTGCTCGATCTGATCGGGAAGACCTCGCTCGCGCACCTGATGGGCGTGATCGAACGCGCCGCCCTGGTCGTCGCCAACGACTCGGCCGCCCTGCACATCGCCGTCGGCTTCAACCGCCCGCTGGTCGCTCTCTACGGCCCCACACGTGTGCAGCGCGTCGGGCCCTACCGGCGCGAGCGCGACGTCATCCAGCGCGTGAGCCCCGGCGACGTCTTTGATCACAAGTCGCCCGCGAGCGTTGCGATGATGCAGCGCATCAGCGCCGACGAGGTCATCCGGGCGGCGATTCATCGACTCAAGCAATAAAAAACGCCCCCGATGAAGGGGGCGTCGGATGGCGACTCGTTTCGCGTGCGGCGTAATCCGCGCCTCGTTCAGCCGTGCTTCTTCTCGAACTCGCGCATGAAGTCGGCCAGGGCCTTGCACCCGGCGACGGGCATCGCGTTGTACGTGCTCGCCCGCACCCCGCCCGTCGAGCGGTGGCCCTTGAGCTGGTCCATGCCCTGCTTGAGCGCCTCCTTCACGAACAACTCGTCGAGTTCCTCGGCCTTGGCCACGCTCGGGTTCACGCGGAAGGTGATGTTCATCAGGCTGCGGCTGTCCTTGCGGGCGTGTCCCTGATAAAACTTCGACGCGTCCAGCACGTCGTAGATCAACTTGGCCTTGTCCAGGTTCTTCTGGTGCATCGCCGCCAGCCCGCCCTGGGCCTTGATCCACTTGAACACCAGCCCGCTCAGATAGATCGCAAACGCCGGGGGCGTGTTGTGGCGGCTCTGGTCCTTGGCGTGCACCTCGTAGCGCAGCATCGTGGGCAGCGTGCGCACGGGCTTGAGCAGATCCTCGCGGATGATCGCCAGCGTCGTCCCCGCGATGCCGATGTTCTTCTGCGCGCCTGCGTAGATCATGCCGAACTTCGTCACGTCCATCGGGCGGCTGTAGATGTCGCTGCTCGCATCGCACACCAGGGCCGAGCCCTCGGGCACCTTGGGGTAGCGCATCGCGCCGTCGCTCGTGCGCCACTGCGTGCCGTAGATCGTGTTGTTCGAGCACATGTGGACATAGACGGGCTTGTCCTGATAGACGATCTCGCTGTCGCTCGGGCAATAGGTGTGCTTGCTCGCGCGCCCGTCCCACGCCTCGTAACTGGCGGTCGGGAAGATCTTGATCTCGTCCCACGTCTTCTCGGCCCAGTGCCCGGTGGTGAGGAACGCCGCCGCCGCGTTGTCGGGCAGCAGGTTCGCCGGCACCATGAAGTTCTGGCTCGTCGCCCCGCCCGTCAGGAAGAGCACCTTGTAGTTGGCGGGGATGTTGCCGACCTGGCGGCAGGCCTCCTCGGCCTCGGCGAGCACTTTGTCAAAGAGCTTGCCCCGGTGGCTGTGCTCCATGATCCCGATGCCGCTGCCCCCGATGTTCCAGATGTCCTCCTGCGCCTGGCGGATGACCTCTTCGGGCAGCACGCCCGGCCCGGCGGAGAAGTTGAAGATCCGCCCGCTCGCGCTGGGCTTCACGCTCGACGACATCGGCGATGTTGCGGTGCTCATGCGGGGATCGTAGCCCAACCCTGCCGCCGCCCGCCATCAGGGCCGAAGGGCATTTTCGCTGGGGTTCAGGCACGCGACAGCCCATCGACCGCGCGAGTACGACACCGTTCCCTACCCATTCACGCAGTTGATCACCCGACCGCTCTCCTTGAGCACCTTGACGATGCGCACGGTCTCATCGGCCACGGCGTTCTGCGCCTGATCCGTGCTCGCCCCGCAGTGATGCGTGCAGATCGCCCCGGGCAGCAGCGCTGTCTCGCACGCCCACGGGGCCTCGGCCTCGGCGGGCTGACCCTCGAAGACATCCAGCCCCGCCCGCAGACCCTTGGCCTTCATCGCGTCGCGCAGGGCCGCCTCGTCGACGATCCCGCCGCGCGAGGTGTTGATGAAATACGCCCCGGGCTTCATCGCGTCGAAGAAGGCCTTGCCGAAGAGTTTGCGGGTGGTGTCGCCCAGCGGCAGGTGTACGCTGATCGCATCCGCCCGCGCAGCCAGCGCCATCAGCGCGGGCGTATCCACGCCGCCAAACTCGCAGCCGAGCGCATCGGCGTGCTGCGGCGTGATGCTGCGGCTCCACGCCACGACATGCATGCCAAAGGCCACCGCACGCCGGATCAACTCCTGCCCGATCGCCCCCACGCCGACCACGCCCAGCGTCATCCCCTTGAGCCCACGCGCCCCGCCGCTCCCCGTCTTGCTGAACTCCTTCTTGTTCCAGGCCCCCGCGCGCAGCACCGCCGTCTGCTCGGGGATGCGCCGGTCGCAGCAGAGGAGCAATCCCATGGCCAGCTCGGCGACCGCGACGGCATTCATGCCCGGGCAGTTGCAGACCTTCACGCCCTTGGCGCTCGCCGCCCCCACGTCGATGTTGTCCACGCCCGCGCCGGCACGGATGATCACCTTCAGCCCATCGCTCTGGCCCAGGACGCTCGCGGGCACCTTGGTCGAACGCACCACCAGCACATCGGGGCGGACCTGCGCCAGGGCCGGGCCGAGTTTGTCGGTGCCGATCCCCGGCTGGTTGATCACTTCGCAGCCCAAGGCCGTCAGCCCCTCGATCCCGGCTTTCTCGAACTTGTCGGCGATAAGCACCTTCACGTGGATTCTCCTTGGCCGCATGGGCGGCGACAGGGAAGCATAAACACAGCGGGCCCCGCGATGTGCGGGGCCCGCCGAGAAAGCCAAACTAGAACCTGTCGAGATTTACCGCCAGCCGGTGGTGTTCAACTCGGCGCCGCCGTAGTCGATGCCCTGGAGGCCACCGCGGGTCCAGCGGTAGAAGCCCGTCGCGCGGAACGAGGTGCCGCGGAGGGGGGCTTCCCAATCCTCGGGGGTGTAGTCGTAGGTCGAGGCGAAGGTGCGCGAAGGCTGGCTGGGGTCGTACCCGTCGTTCGCGTCGACGGGCGGATTGGCGGCGTTCTGGCCGTTCGTACCCGTGGGGCCGGTGCGCATCACGCGGACTGAAGCGTCAAAGAACGTGAGCGGGACGGTCGCGTCGGCGTAGGCGTAGTACACCCACTTCTTGCCGGCGTGACGCGAGTTGCTGTCCATCATGTGGACCTTCTGCGAGGGGAAGGTCGCATCCGAGAGCTTGCGCTTGCCCAGGATGTTGGTGGACATCGCCGCGTTGGTGAACTGGTACGTGCGGTGCGTGGTGGCCTGGCGGATGCTGCCGTGGTTGGGGGCATCGCCGCGGTCCGGGCTGTAGGAGGCTGGCACGGTCTCGTACGACGAGCTGTAGGGCCAGCGCCAGCCGTCGGCCTGGGTGCCGTTGCTGGGGATCGGCGAAACCGCCGTCGCGCCCGCGGTGCCGAAGAGCGGCGGGTTCAACTGCCAGCGAAGACGGTGCACGTCCTCGGGGCAGACCACCAGCTTCTCGGGCAGGCGCGAGGCCAGGTAATCCTGAAGCACGAGGTGGTTGTACAGCACGTGCGGGATCCAGTTCTGCGGAACCTGAACGTCGGTGCGGCCGGCGCGACGGCGGACAATGTCCGTCGCCTGTGCCGAGGCCGCTTGCAGGTCGTCGCCGCCCGCGGCATACGCGCGGAGCGCCGGGTCCTCGATCCGGTCCGCCGTCGCCGGCGTGATCGTGAATGAGAAGAGCTTGTCCTGGAAGTCGGCGGCGTAGCTGTGCGTCGCCGTGGCCAACTGCTTCGAGTTCGCCTGGCAGATCGTCAGACGACCCGACTTCCTGGCTTCGCTCAACGCGGGGAGCAACAGCCCGATGAGCAGCGCGATGATCGCGATGACCACCAGCAACTCAATCAGTGTAAACGCATTCCTCTTGTGTCCGACCATAGTTTGGCCTCCGTCAAAATTGATTTCATCCCGCGCAGAACACGACCTCCGAGAACACGGCGTTGCCCGAACGGGCTGAACGCGCCCCACGCGTTACCTACACAATACCAGAACACTGGCCCTTCGTCGATCCCTATCCGATCGGTTTTCCACAGCACAATCCCCCAATCCTTCACCCTTCCATATACCTAACTGTTCCGACCAGCTGCTGCTCATCGTACTGATCGACCCTACGAATCTCGCATGAACTTGCCCCATGCCGCATTCCTCGCCTTGTTCTTGGCACAACCTGGAACGCCCGCGGGCTCCCCCGTAACCACTCCGGCGGCGATCGTCGATTCTCAGCCCATCCATACCGCAGACCTCGCCTCCACCCTCGCCGAACTCGCCGGCGCCCGCGCCCTTGAGGAGGTCATCCTCGACCGAGCACTCGCGGCCGAACTCGCCACCCGTTCTCTCACGCTTTCACGCGAACTCGTCGACGCCGAGCGAACGCTCCTCGAGCGTGCTATCGCCGACGAGGCGCGGGTCGAAGGCGCCCAGGCCCAGCGGCTGCTCGAGGACATGCGCCGAACCCGCGGCCTTGGGCCCAAGCGGTACGCCGCCCTGCTGTGGCGCAACGCCGCCCTTCGCACCCTTGCGGCTTCGGAAGTGCACGTCGACGACAAGGACGTCGCGCTCGCGCTTGACCTGGCCTTTGGCTCTAAGGTGCGAGCTCGCCTGATCGTCGTGGACGACGAACGCCACGCCGCCGAGATTCGTGCACGCCTTGCCGCGCAATCCGAGACCCTCAGCGTGGTCTTCGCGGCGGAAGCCTTCCGCGCCTCGACCGACGCGACGGGCAGCCGCGGCGGGCTCTTGCCCGAGTTTCACCTGAGCGATCCCGAGTTTCCGCCTGCGCTTCGAGACGCTGCGCGAACACTCGAACCCGGCGGCCTCTCGCCGGTGCTGACACTCACGGGCGGCTACGCCATCATGCTTCTCGAAGCTCATGTCGCACCGACGGGCACGCCCGGCGAGGCCGAGCGGAACGCCGCCCGCGAGCGACTGCGTCGACGGCTGGAGCGGCAGGAGATGGACCGCGTGGCGCGATCGCTGCTGGCCAAGGCGCAGGTCACGGTCTTCGACGACGCGCTGCGCTGGTCGTGGGAGACGCGACCGTCGCGCTGAGTCATTGACTCGCCAAATCTAGCGGGCGAACTCGATCGCCCGCGTCTCGCGCAACACCGTCACGCGGATCTCGCCCGGGAAGGTCAGTTCGTCGCTGACGCGCTTGGCGATCTGGTGGGCGATGAGGAAGGCCTCATCGTCGTCCACCTTCGCGGCGTCGACCATCACGCGCACCTCGCGTCCGGCCTGGATCGCGTAGGCCTCGGTCACGCCCTTGAACCCCGAGGCGATGTCCTGCAGTTCGTTGAGGCGCTGGATGTATTTCTCCATTGACTCGCGCCGCGCCCCGGGCCGGGCCGACGAGACCGCGTCGGCGGCCATCACGATGGGCGTGTAGAAGCTCGTCGAGGGGATGTCCGCGTGGTGCCCGCCGATGGCGTTGAGCACCGGCTCCTTTTCGCCGTGCTGCTTGGCGAAGTCCATGCCGATCTTGGGGTGCCCGCCCTCCATCTCGTGGTCCATCGCCTTGCCGATGTCGTGCAGGAATCCGCAGCGCCGCGCGATCGTTCCGTCGAGCCCCAACTGGTCGGCGATGATCTGGCAGAGATACGCCACCTCGATCGAGTGACGCAGCACGTTCTGCCCGTAACTGGTGCGGTAGTGCAGCTTGCCCATCGCCTCGACCACTTTGGGGTGCAGCCCGCGCAAGTTCACCTCGAGCACCGCGTCGCGACCGGCCTTGAGCACCTTCTCGCTGATCTCCGACCGCACCTTCTCCACCACTTCCTCGATGCGCGTGGGGTGCATCCGCCCGTCGGCGATCAGCCGCTCGAGCGACTCGACCGCCACCGCCTGGCGGATCTTGTCGAAGCAGCTCACGATGATCACCCCGGGGGTGTCGTCGACGATGATGTCCGTGCCCGTGGCCTTCTCGATGGCGCGGATGTTCCGCCCCTCGCGGCCGATGATCCGCCCCTTGATGTCGTCGCTGGGCAACGCGACCGTCCGCACCGTGCTCTCGCTGGTGTGCTCGCTCGCGTAGCGCTGCACCGCCATCAGCGTGATCTCGCGGGCCTTGCCTTTGGCGTCACGCTCGGCGTCCTCCACGATCTTGCGCACGACCTTGCCGACCTCGTGGCGGCTCTCTTCCTCCACCTTGGCCAGCAGCATCTCGCGGGCCTGGTCGGCATCCATCCCCGCCACCTTCTGCAGCGTCTCTTTCTGCTTCTCGACCAGCGCCTGCGCCTCGGCGTGCGTTTTTTCGATCTGGGCTTCTCTGGCCGCGATCGCGTCGACCTGACGCGTCAGTGACTGCTCACGCTGCGCCAGCGTCTCCTCCTTGCGGTCGATGCCGTCCTCCCGCTTGGCCAGGCGTCGCTCGGTCTCACGGACCTCGCCCCTCGCTTTTTCGATTTCCTCGTCTGACTTGGCTTTGCGTTCCAGGGCGGCCTTCTCGGCCTCGACCCGGATCCGCTCGGCGGCGGTCTTGGCCTCGGCCTCGGCCCGCGCCAGTGTCGCCTTGGCTTCGGCGCCCGCTTTGCCGATCGCCTGACGCGCGAGCGTCCGCGCGAGCAGCACGCCCGCGCCGACCCCCACCACCACGCCCCCGGCTCCGGCGATCAGGGTTCCCGCGTCGATCTGTCCGAGTCCAAGTGGCATCATGGCCAGCCGCTCCTTCCTTGAGCGGTCGGCCCCGTTCACCAAAGCACGCCGTGATCGCCGCACGAACTCCCGATCAGCCTCCGCTCGCGCCCAGATCACGGCCCGCTCGCGGGTCCGCATCATCACGCCAGTTGCGGGTTATGCCAATCATGCGTCCAACACGCCCCTTGCGAGGCGCTCCAGGGAGCCCTTGTCCGCGTGTTTCCGCCGGCTTTCACCGGCGAGCACGCCCTCGACCAAGCACGGAATCCGATGGTCCCGGCCCCAATCACTCAAAATCAAGCGGCATATCGGCGGGGTCGAACCGAATGAATCCCGAGCCGTGCAGAAACCGTAACGGCGGCCTGGTCCAACCCCCTCCATACAGTTCATGGAGCGTGGGACGGGTCCCGACCGACGATCTATGTTACCACTCTCATCGTCCCTGACTCACCCGACTTCGCACATTTGAGCCCGACCCGGACCCACCCCATGCCCAACCCGCTCCCCATCGCCCTTACGGCCTCCCTCGCCCTGTTCGCCGCCGGCTGCAGTGTTTCCCAGCGAGACCTCTCGGTCCCGATCCGAGATTCGCACGGCATGGCCGCCCTCGCCCAGTCTCCCGCCCTGGATGTGCAGAACTTCCGTGGCGTGGTTCACGTTCGGGTGGAGTCCGGTGTCACACAGCCCATCGTCCAGGCCCGTGCCATCAATGCCTCTCAACACGCGAATTCCCCCGACTGGGTCGCGGCGGACCTTGTGCAGGACCAGGGTCGCCCCGTGCTCCGCGTGCTGAGCGTGCCCTCGTCGGGCGCATCGGACGCCGTCTACCTCTCGATCGTCCTGCCCGGGTGCTCGGGTGTGCGTGTCCGCAATGCGGGGGGGGAAGTCATTCTCACCAATGTCAGCGGGGCCGTTCAGGTCGAAAACGGTGGGCCCGATGCCCCCGGCGGTCGCGTCGTCGTGACGACCGCCCACAACCTGGTCGACCACCTTGCTCTCGAGACAACCTCGGGTGACATCGCGCTCACCATGGGCGCCTACTCGGCGGGGGACATCAGCGCCCAGGCCCCCCGTGGCGTCACCTTCCATTCGAAGATCGCCGGCGCCTCACGTGTGCAGCATCAGGGATGGCGCTGGTCGGGCGTGCTCAACCATGGCTCAAGCCCCATGACCCTGAAGACGGGCGAAGGCAAGGTCACGATCATCGCCGGCGACTGACTCGCCCATCGCCATCAGAACATCGCCCATCGCGTCGCGTGATTCGCCGAACGACACGCGTCCTACTGCACCAGCCCCTTGGTGAGGCGCATGAAGGCGGTCTCAAGGTTGACCGGCTCTTCGGTGAACTTGGTGAGCCGGAACCCGGCGTTGATGAGCATGTTGGGGATGTCGGTGTAACTGGCCCCCGGAGCATCTTCGAAGGCGAGGTGGATGACCTTGCCCGCCTTGGCCATGTCGGGGTCTGGCGCCACGGTCACCTTGGTGACGCCCTTGAACGCACCGAGCACCTTGGCGGCTTCCTCGTGCCGATCGGTCACCCCCACGTGGATGACGTGCCCCATGCGCGCACGGCGCACGATGTCGTCCACCGTGCCTGAGAAGAGCAACTGGCCACGCTCGATGATCCCGATCACGTTGCACAGTTCGGCCAATTCGGGAAGGATGTGGCTCGAGATCAGGATGGTCTTGCCCATCCGTCGAAGTTCCTTGAGCAGCTCGCGCATCTCGATGCGGGCCCGCGGATCAAGCCCGCTGGCCGGCTCGTCCATCAGCAGCACCTTGGGATCATGAAGCAGCACGCGCGCCACGGCCAAGCGCTGGCGCATGCCGCGCGACAGGCTGTTCACCTCCGCCGTCGCCTTGTAGCCAAGGTCCGTCAGTTCGAGCACGTCGCCCACGACCTTGCGCCGCTGGTCGCCGTGGATGTTGTACGCGGCGGCAAAGAACTCGAGGTATTCCGTGACCACCATGTCTTCGTACTGGCCCAGTTCGTCGGCGACATAGCCGATGAGCGGGCGGATCTGGCGGTTCTGATACCCGATGGTGAACCCGGCGATGTTCGCCTGGCCCGAACTGGGCTTGAGCAGTGTGGCGAGGATCTTGATCGTCGTCGTCTTGCCCGCGCCGTTGGGGCCGATGAAGCCGAAGCAGTCACCCTCGGCGATCGACAGGTTGAGGCTGTTGAGCGCGACAAGATCGCCGTAGCGCTTCGTCAGGTTGATCGTCTCGATCATCGGCACGGGGGAGTGTCCTCGCGTCAGGGCGCGCCGGGCGCAGGCGAATCTTCGGTAGGCACAAGGGCATCGGGATAGCGCGGCGGGCGATCGGGCAGAGGGTACACCCACCGATAGGCCGTGATGCCCTTCGTCGGAGCCGCCTCGCCATCGACGCTGATCGGAATCGGCGATTCCACGTCCTGCCCGGCGTCCCCCACCGTGCCCAAAATGATGATGCACGGCTGCGTCAGCCAGCGCGACAGGTCGTACCCGTGCGTCGAGGTGCGATACGCCGCGTAGAGCAGCCCCGCGTCGTTCGACACACGGCTGCCCTCGAAATCGGGCGGCGAGAGGTGGTGATAGAGCGCCAGGGCGGCGAAGCGTTCGGGGGCCTTGGCAATGTCCGGCCGAACGGGTCCCGAGATGAACCCCCCGGGGATCACGGGGCGGAAGCGCTCCACGAAGCGCGAAAGGTCGTAGCTCGTGGCCAGGGCGTTGCCCGCGCGAATCGTGAACCGATCGAGCGGGAGAGGCGTCCCCGCGGGCCACCCGCTCGCCGGGCCCGTGAAGACATCGGCCACAACCGGCGGGAAGGCCGGCGGGATGACCCCAGGCCTAACGCGGCGATCCGACAGCGGGGTCTGCCCGCGCACCACGATGATGAATATGTTGTTCAGCTCGCCCGGGAGTTCGTGCACCAGCGTCCCGGTGATCAGTGGCTGCACCGTTGTCGCCTCGGCGTTGAGCGTCAGCACGACGTCGGTTCCGCCCCCCGAGGGATCGACCGGGCGCGGCCCGCGCCACCGGGGGCCGCCCGCCCATTCCGCCTGGATCTGCTTCGACGTCGCGCGGGTCGGCACCACCACGCGGCTGGGGGCACGGACATCCACCGCGTAACCCCGCGCATCGGGGAACGACAATGGATCACTGGTGAACTCCGCCGAGAACGGTTCCCACGCCGCGATGAGGTTGCTCCCATGCGTGGCCTCCAGGCCCGGCTCTCCCACGCTGATCGATCGTTCGCCGTAGTGCGGGATGAGGATGCTGAACCACCCGCGAGCCCGCTGCACCGGCTGACCGTAGATGTGATCCACGATCGTTACGTGTGTCGCCGCCACGCGCGAAGGACGCAGCAGCGTTGCCCCGCCCCAGGCGGCGGCGGTGAACGCCGCGGCCGCCGCCACGAACGACACCCACGCATGGTGTGTCAGTTTCTTCATCTTCAGCAGCCCGAACCCCACCGGCCCGGCGATCAGCCAATACAGCACGAACACGACAAACCCCAGCGCCACGCCCGCGGCGGCCTTGCCCTTCTGCGCGATCAGTTCGGGGATGTCCTGGTCGAACGACCAGTATGTTCGTGTGTTCGCCAGCCCCAGCCCGCCGGGCGCGCTGCGCAGCGCATCGAACGACACGTTAGTCGCGGCGCGTCTGCCCAGCACCCGGTGCCAGAAGACGTCGGCATCGATCAGTTGAAACTGCGACAACCGCCCCAGGTTCAGGTCCAGCCCCACGAGCGTCACCGCTCCCGCCCCCACCAGCCGACGCACCACCACGCAATCGCCATCGGGCGACGACAGGATCCGCGTCGCCTCGGCAGGTGTGGCCCCGGTCACGGGGACAAAGTGGTGCACCACCGCCGAGCCGGGCATCACCGCACCCGCGTCGCTCGTCAGAATCGGACGCAGCGGCGTCAGGTCCACCCCTTCGCGCCGCGTCACGCTGACCACGGGCATGATGTCGTACAAGTCGTTGCTGGTCGGATTCGTCCAGGTCTGCCCTACCGGCGGGAGGATCACGACAAGGTGCCCGCCCCGGTTCACCCAGTCACGCACGGCGCGGGCGCGGTCGCCGCGCAGTTCGCTCACCTCGCCCTGCCCCCAGATCAGCACCGGAAAGGCGGCCAGCCCCTGCCACTGGTCGGGCATGTCGGCGGGCGTCAGCCCACCCGCGAGGGTCGAAACTTCGTGCCCGAGCGTGAGGATTGGCAGGTTGGTGTTGGGCGCGGGCTGTGTGTAAGGCTGCAAGCCGTAGGGCTGCGGCCCCAGGATCCCGATCAGGCCTTCGGTCGGTGCAAGCACAGAAGTGCCCCGAGGCGTCAGGGTCGAGCGCCCCAGCAGACGCCCGGCGCGAAAGCCCGTGGGCGCGCCCGGGTCATCGGGCGAGGGGATCGCCTCGTGCACGCTGACGGTCATCGACATCCGCGCCAGGTCGGCGAAGGGCAGACGCGCGTACAGCCAGACCCCTTGCTGCACGCCGGGGTTGGTGGTGATCGCACGCTCGTACCAGGGCGAGTCCCCGTCGATATCACGGGTGGTCAGCCGCACGATGACATCGCGGCTTTTAAGTGCGGCGTCCTGCACGCGCACACGGATACCCGCCCAATCGCCCGGGCGGGCGAGGTTGCCTACGCCAAAGCGATCGAGATCGATGCGAACTTCGGATGGTGTCGAGCCCAGGCCCTGACCCGCGGCCCGGGGCAAGAGCAATCCCAGCAGCACAACGCCCAGCACGAGCCAGCGCACCGGCATCAACCAGACAAGTGCGCGATAACTCGGCGGGATCCTCACGCGTTGATTCTACAGGGCATCAAGCCGGAGGGTTTCGCGGTCGATGCAGGGGCATGCAGTCGATGGGCGATTCCCTCACCCTGGTCATGCTGGTCATCGGCGGCGCGGGGCTGCTGGGAGTGCTGCACATCCTGGGCATGCTGGTCCACAACGAGACCTATGTGCATGATCTGCGCGTCAAGGTGAACAGCCTTCGCAACGAGAAGCTCCGGCGCCTCGTCGAGATGGGCGAGGCCGATGTGATCGAGGTCGGCGAGGCCGACGTCATTGAAGCCCCCGCGCAGGACAGCCCCCAGGCATCCGCCAAGGCGGCCTAGGCGTTGCCTCGTCTGCGGGATCCGACGCCTCAGACGCCTACTTCACTCCGGTGATTTCGCCGATGAAGTGCGCGTGGCACTTGCACCCCAGGGTGAAGCAGTCCACCTCGAACTTCTCGTTGGGGCTGTGCACGCGGTCGTCGGGAAGCCCAAAGCCCATGAAGATCGTGTCGATCCCCAGCACGCGCTTGAGCATCCCACCCACCGGGATCGACCCGCCGCTCTTGATCAAATCGGCGGGCTTGCCCGCGGCTCGCTTCATCGCCTTCGCCGCCGCCGCCAGGTAAGGCGAATCGATCGGCACCGTCACGCCGTGCCCGCCATGGTGGTCGATCAACTCCCAGCGGCAGCCGGGGGGAGTGCGGTCCTTGCACCACTTGAAGAACATCTTGGTGATCTTGACCGGGTCCTGGTTCGCCACAAGTCGGAACGAAACCTTCGCGCTGGCGTGGCTGGGGATGACCGTCTTGGCCCCCTTGCCCGTATAGCCGCCGACGATCCCGTTGATCTCCGCAGTCGGGCGGCCCCACTCGCGTTCGAGCGCGGTGTAGCCCGCCTCGCCCACGTCCGCCGCCGGGGGCAGGCCGATGGCCTTGAGCGCGGCCTTGGTGCTGAACTTGAGTTTCTTCCAGTTCTCACGCTCTTTCTTGGCGAGGGGAATAACCGCGTCATAGAACCCGGGGATGGCGACGCGCCGCTTTTTGTCGTGCAGTTGCGCCAGCACGTGCGTCAGTTCGGTGATGGGGTTGGGGCAGCGTCCGCCCCAGAGCCCGCTGTGCAGATCCTGGTTCGAGGCGTGCAGCACGACCTCGGTGTAGGCCAACCCGCGCACGCCGTAGGTGATCGCCGGGCGCCCGCGCCCGAGCATGCCCGTGTCGCTGATGAGGCAGACGTCGCACGCCGCCAGTTGCTTCTGGTGCTGCTGCACGAACGGTTCGAGATTGACCGAGCCGTTCTCTTCCTCGCCCTCGATCAGCACGGTGTATGCCGCCCCGCCCGTGGGGTGGCCGCAGGCGTTCTTCCACGCGCGGCAGGCCTCGAGGAAGGTCATCACCTGGCCCTTGTCATCGACCGCGCCGCGCGCCACGACACGCCTGCCGCCGCCCTCGCCCGGGCGGGCGTCGCGCAGCACCGGCTCGAAGGGGTCCGACTCCCACAGGCCAATCGGGTCGACCGGCTGCACGTCATAGTGCCCGTAGAAGAGCACGTGCGGGCCCTTGTAGTCCTTCGCCGGCTCGATCGTCGCCAGCACGATCGGATGCCCCGAGCCCGACGGCTTGCCCGTGGGGAGCACCTTGGCATCAAAGCCCAGATCGCGCAGTTGCGATGCGCACCACTCGGCGGCGGCGGCGCAGTCTTTCGTATACGTCGGATCGGTCGAGATGCTCTTGATCCGCAGCCAGTCCATCCAGCGGCTGATCGATTCGTTCTCGTTCGAAGACAACCAGTTCATCGCGCTTGTCGCCGACATGGGAAACTCCTGTCAAAGGGCGGAGCGGGAGTGTACCGACGTTCAGGGCTCGTCAGCGTGCCCACCGGTCTTGGGTGCCGCCACTCGCGTTTTCTGGGTGATACGACACGTCATTTCCAGGTGCCACCACACGCCGTTTCTGGGTGCCACCACACGCCGCGTCTTCGTGGCGCGTGGTGTCCACCTTTTATGCCATCGACATCGTGATTGTGCACGACTTCGATGTCCGAACATGCAGCCCGACCGTCAGGGAGGGCCCTCTTGAGTCTCGGCTGGAATCGAAGAAAGCCCTCGCTCACGCTCGGGCTGCTTGCGCAGCTTGCCGCCTCAGGCTTGGCATTAATCCAGCGGCTTGCCGACCTGGTGGAAGGCGCGGGACTCGGGCGTGCCGTTGCTGCCGTTCCAGATCGCCCCGGAGGGATACCAGCGGCTGGCGTCCTTCCAGAGGTCGCTGCTGCGGAGGGTCGCCACGTGCCCGTCGAAGTAACCCGCGTTGACGGTCGGGCCCGGGTGGCGGATCGAGAGTTTCCAGTTTGCCCCGTTCAGGCCCGCGACCGAACCCGAGCGCCCATATTCGCGCGAGGCGTCGAACACAGGGCTCGAGGTCAGGAACGAACTGAAGAAGCCGGGGACGGGCGCGACATCAAAGTCGAGGACGTATCCGCCGCCCTGAAGATCGAGGTAACGCGTGCCATCAAGAACGATGACCTTGTTGCTGAGCTGGGTGCCAACCAGATCAAGACGCGGTTGGAAGTTCGGGAGAACCGTCGCGGGGGTCGCCTGGTTCGAGGGCGCGAGCAACTCGACAAACGCGGTGCTGCTGAGCCCGCGGGGGGTGTAGCGCCGCTGCACGCCGGGCAGCGCGGGCGAGAGGTAGTGGAACGCCGCGGGGGAAAGGTAACTGACCTGGCGGTATCCCTCAGCGCTCTGGATGTCGCGGAAGGCCTGCAGATCGGGGGCCGCGCCGAAGGTGGTGGTGTTGAACTGGAGCGCTTCGGGGCAGCGGAAGCGGTTGAGGATGTCCTGTGTGCGCCGGGCCCGGTTGGGTGAGAAGCCCAGCGCATCGCCCAGCGTGGGGCTGATCCAGTCATACGCCGTGGTGGGCATCGTCGAGGAAGTGTCGTTGAGGATGTTGGCCCCGGCGTAGAACTGGGCGTCGGCGCCCGAGGTGTTCACGCCCGCGTAGTAGTCCTTGTTCGAGCCGGCGTAGGCGAGCTGGGCCTGCGTCAGCGAACGCTGGTTGGCCGAGCAGACCATCGAGCGTGCGACACGGCGCGCCTGGCCAAGACCGGGCAGCAGGATGCCGATCAGCAGCGCGATGATCGCGACGACCACCAGCAGTTCGATCAGCGTGAAGGCGGCCTTGCGATGGGAGGTGCTGCGGTGTGCCATGTCGTCTCGACTCCGGGCCGAACGCGCGGGTTCTGGCCAAACTCACTTCGTGGCTTTGATCTTCGTGGGCGTCTCTGACTTGAGCGTGACCTCGCCGGACTTCGCGTCCTTGAGGGCGAGGGGCTTGGGATCCTTCGAGGCAACCGCCGAACCGAGATAGCGCGAGGGGATCACCCATCGCCCCGACTCATCCTTCGCGACCGGGTAGAGGGTGTACGACCCGGTGGTCGGATGCTTGAATGGGATCGTAATCCCGCGCTCGGGCAAGGTCACCTCAAAAAGTTCGCCTGACACCACGTCGGCCATCACCATCGACTCGGCGAGGTCCACCGTCGTCCCCGACGAGCGGATGCTGAAATACACCCCCCCGGTCAGCACGCACAGACCGATCACCAGAATCGCGATGTGCCAAGGCTTGAGATCGTCCATGAGTAGTTCCAGCGGGGCCCGATCGCCCACCAAACTCGCGGCCACAGGGCAGAATCATAGGAGCCGTTGCACCTGTTGTACCCGCGCACACAGGTGGCAGCAAGTCGCGCCGAACCGCGCATGCGCCCCCGCATCCCCGCCAACGCTTCAAAACGCGGGCTGGCGGGGGGGTGCCGCCCCAGAGAAGGCGTACGATCTTCACGGAGTCCTGACACGTGCACATCGTTCTGGCCAATCCCAGGGGTTTTTGCGCCGGTGTGCGCATGGCGATCGACGTGGTCGATCACGTGCTCGATCTCTTCCCGGGCCAGACGATTTATGTCTATCACGAGATTGTGCACAACAAGCACGTGGTGGACCGCTTCCGCAGCCGCGGCGTGCGCTTCGTCGAGACCCTCGACGACGTGCCCGAAGGGAGCATCGTGGTCTTCTCGGCGCACGGGGTCAGCCCCGCGGTCCGTGCCCATGCCGCCGCCCGTCGCCTGAACGCCATCGACGCCACGTGTCCGCTGGTGACCAAGGTGCACTCGGAGGCCGTTCGGTACGCCAAGCAGGGGTACCAGATCCTGCTGGTGGGGCATCGCAACCATCAGGAAGTCGTCGGCACGTTCGGTGAGGCCCCGCAGGTGACCCAGGTGGTTGAATCCCCCGCCGACATTCCGGGCTTGTCGATCGCCGACCCCGCCCGCCTGGTCTACCTGACGCAGACGACGCTCTCGACCGACGACGCGGAGGTGATCATCCGCGCGCTGCGTCAGGCCTTCCCGCGGATTAAGGAGCCGCCCAGCAGCGACATCTGCTACGCGACGACCAACCGCCAGCAAGCCGTGCGTGAACTCGCCCCCGAGTGCGACCTGGTCATCGTCGTGGGCTCGAAGAACTCGAGCAACTCGGTGCGTCTCACCGAGATCGCGCAGACCGCCGGCACCCGCGGCGTGCTCGTCGACGACGCCACCGAGCTCGACGACGCCTGGTTTCCCACGGGGAACGAGCGCGTGCTGGTGACCGCCGGAGCCTCGGCCCCCGAGGATCTCGTCGCGACGATCTGCCGCTCGCTGTTGGCGCGGCATGGCGGGACGATCGAGCAGCGCAGCGTGAGCGAAGAGGATGTCGAGTTCGCCCTGCCGGGCGCGCTCCGCCGCGAGATGAGGCAGCGCGGGCTCGACGCGGGTGAGCGCACGATCCGCGTCTCGACACCCGTGGTGACGCAGGCGGCGTACGGCGCGGTGCCTCTCACGGTGAGCGTGGAGCGCCCCGCGCGTTAACGCCCCGTGAAACACCCCCCCAATCACATTTTCTCGCACACGCCCGAATCGCTCAACGCCTGGTGCCGCGACGTGGGGATGCCCCCCTTCCGCGCGACGCAGATCCTCGAGTGGGTCTACGCCAAGGGGGTGGCGGACCCGGATGCCATGTCGAACCTGGGCAAGGCCGACCGAGACCTGCTGCGCAACCAGATCACGTTCCTCTCGGGCGCGGTGGTGCGCCACCAGCGGGCGACCGACGGCACCCAGAAACTCCTCGTGGAATGGGACGACTTTGGCGCGAAAGCCGCAGACGCGGAGCGCCGAGTCTCGTTGATGCCCGGGTCGGACACGTCGCGACAGACCGAGTGCGTGATGATCCCCTCCCTCGACGCCGACGAACGGCACGCCCCAGCACGCTTCACGGCGTGCATCTCGAGCCAGGTGGGCTGCCCGGTGGGCTGCCGCTTCTGCGCCTCGGGCATCGGCGGGCTCGATGCGAACCTGTCGGCGGGTCGGATCGTCGAGCAGGTGTGGCGCTTGTCACGCCTCGAGGGTGTGCGCCGCATCAGCAACGTCGTGTTCATGGGCATGGGCGAGCCGCTGGCCAACCTGGGAAGCGTGGTGCCGGCGATCCGCACGCTGGCGGCGCCCTGGGGGCTTGGCATCTCGGCGAGGAAGATCACCGTCTCAACGGTTGGGCTGCCTAAGGCGATCGACAAGCTCGCCGAGCAACTCGACCTGCCGGTGACGCTGGCGTTGTCGCTGCACGCCCCGACCGATGAGATCCGCCGAGAGTTGATCCCCTGGGCCGAATACACGACGATCCGAGAGTTGCTCGACGCCTGCCGCCGCTGGTTCGAGCGGACGGGGCGCGAGGTAACGCTGGAATACACGCTCTTGCGCGGCGTGAACGACCAGCCCGCGCACGCCCGAGAACTGGCACGCCTGGCCAGAACGCTGCGGGCAAACGTAAACCTGATCCGATACAACGAGGTGAGTGGAGTGGAGTTCGAGCGCCCGCGCGACGCGGACGTGCGCACCTTTCAGGATGTGCTGCGCGAAGGCGGGATCAACGCGCACATCCGCGCCAGCCGCGGCAGGGATATCGCCGCCGCCTGCGGGCAACTGCGTCACGAGCAGGCCCCGCAGGCGTGATGCCTACCCCCCCGAGCGTGGGGGAAAGCCCACGACATGCCCGGCAACTCGAGCGCGATCCTGCTGGACGCGGGGACCATCGAGCTTAAGGTCTTGGTCTTCACGCTCCGCGGGGGCTCGTAAGGCTTGAACGTGGCCAAGGTGCGCGAGGTGATCAAGCCCATGGCGATGGTCGCCGCCTCTCACCAGCACCCCTCGGTGCTGGGGAAGTTCAACATCCGCGGGAGTGTGCTGCCGGTGGTGGACCTGGCCAAGCACCTACCGCTCAACATGCCCGCGCCCGAGGCCTCGACGCAGCGGGTGATCATCACCGAGTTCAACGGGCTCAAGACAGGCTTCCTTGTGGACGGGGTGGAGCAGAGCCACCGCATCGGGTGGAGCTTGGTGAAGCCGTCCCCCGACGTCACGATCGATCGCACGGGCGAGATCGCGCCCAGCGCGATCACGTGGCTGGTGGAACTGGGCGACCGCATCGTCCTGATGATCGACTTTGAATCGGTGGCCGACGCCAACCTGAACGACAAGCGCCTGCAGGTGGGCGTGGTGGACAATCCGCTGAACATCGACCGCCCGAGCAAGCGTGTCGTCATCGCCGAGGATTCGCCCTTCATGCGCAACCTGATCGCCGAGACCTTCCGGCGCAGCGGCTACGCCAAGGCCGAGGTGTACTCCGACGGCCAGCAGGCATGGGAGGCGCTCAACGCCGAGGGGGCGACCGTGGACGCGATCGTCAGCGACATTGAGTTGCCCCGCATGGACGGGCTGCACCTGACGCGGCGCATCCGCGAGACCCCCGCGCTGGCCAAGGTGCCCGTGATCCTCTTCAGTTCGCTCGTCAGCTCGGACAACATGAAAAAGGGCGAGCAGGTCGGCGCGACGATCCAGTTGCCCAAGCCCGAACTGCAGGAGATGGTGCGCCTCGTCGATCGCGTGATCAACGGGGAGACCTTCGGCACGGAGCGTGCCGCGGCGTAAACGCCGACACCCGCGGAACAATGGCCCCGCCCGGATTCGAACCGGGGACCAAGCGATTATGAGTCGCCTGCTCTAACCGCTGAGCTACAGGGCCGCGCTGCCAAGCGTATCGGCGTCGCCATCCACCCGCACACGACCGTGTTCAGCACGCACACGCGGCGGGCTGGGGCGAATCAAGGCAGGCCATGCGCTCGATCTCGTCCGCCGCCGCCCGCGCCGCGTGACGTCCGGTGAATGCCCCCGCCACGCTCTTGAGATCGGCCACCTGCAGGTTCAGGCGATCGGCCTGGGTCAGCAGCCGATCGGCCTCGCGGACGATCGGCCCCGCGCCGCCATAGTGCGGCACGAGTTCGGGCACGATCCGCCGCCGCGCCAGCAAATTGGGCAGGCTGAACAAGCGTGTCGAAAGTATGACCCGGGCCATGAGGTAGACCAGCGCGTTGGCCTTTTGATAGAAGACCACCATGGGGCGGGCCTGGCGTGCGACCTGCAGCGTGACCGTGCCGCTCTTGACCAGCGCCAGATCACACCAGCGGATCACGTCATCGGTCTGGCCCACGACCAGGCCCAGCCCGTCAGGCCATCCCCCGTGCTCGTCGGCCATCGATCGCAGCCACTGGGCGACGCCCGGAGTGGTGGCGGCGACCACGCCCACCAGCCGCTGGTGGCGCTGGCGCAGCTCGCGGAATGCCTCGAGCAGCACGGGGAAGTGGCGCCGCAGCTCATCGGGGCGTGAGCCGGGCATGAGAGCAAGCCGCGGCTCGCCCTCGGGAAAAGCGTTCGCCAAGGCCTCGTCGCTGCTGGTGACGACCGGCTGGTCAAAGAGGAAATGCCCGATGAACCGCGCGGGGACGTTGCGCTTGCGGAAGAACTCCTCCTCGAACGGGAGGAGGCAGAGCAGCAGATCGGTGCGCTTGCGCAGCGTGTGAATCCGCCATCGCCCCCACGCCCAGATCTGCGGCGCGACCAGGTGCACCACCTTCAACCCACGGCCTTTGGCGATATCGCAGATGGGCCCGTTCGCCGCGGGGCTGTCGACGGGGATGTGCATCACTACTTCAGGATGCTCGCCAAGGAAGGTGTCGATGCGGGTGTTGATCCGCTGGTGCTCGCGGATCTTGGCCAGCCCGGGCATGCCCATCACGGCGTCGTCGCCCGTCTGCTCGATGATCGTCGCCCCGGCGGCCTGCATCGCCCGCCCGCCCCAGGCATACATCACCAGGTCGGGGTGGCGTGCGCGAAGTTCGGCGATGACCGCGGCGGCGTGCTCGTCCCCGCTGGGCTCAAACGCCGTAAACAACAGGGCCTTGGTTCGCTCGCTGGGCACCCGAAACTGAAGGGAGCGCGTCGGGGGATGTCAATCACGATTTCCGCTACAGCCCCGCCGCCTCGAGCCACGACGAGGGACGACGCCCCAGCGCCGTGGCGACCGCAACCATCGATTCAAGGCTGGGCAGGTGCGCCCCTCGCTCGATTGAACTGAGCTGGCTCACCGAGACTCCCGATGATTCAGACAGATCCTTGAGCGTCCAGCCGCGCTCAGCCCTCGCCAGCCGAATCTGCCGCCCCAGTTCCGCCCGCAGGCGATCCTCCGGTCGACGCCCGATGCCCAGCGTCGCCACCGCCTGCCCCAGGCTTGCCCGCAACTCGCTGATGGAGAACGGCTTGGCCAGGTAGTCGAAGACATCCTGCTTGAACGTCTGACGCATCGAATCCATCGATGGGTACCCCGTCACCACGATCACGCACAAGCGCGGCCAACGCTGGCGAAGATCCGCCAGCACCTGCTCGCCCCGCTCGCGACCCATCTTCATGTCGAGCAGCACGAGATCGGGCATCTGTTCCTGGATCGCCGCGATCAGTGCGGCCCCTGATTCGCACGCCTGAACCTCGTGCCCGTCCTGCGCGAGCACGCCCGAGAGATACTGGCGGAAATCTTCATCATCGTCGAGCGTAGCGATACGCAGCGGGGGCACCGGGGGGTGACTGATCTCGTCCTGATTCATCGCCGAGTCTCCTGCGTTGCCGCGGCTGTCGTGCCTGATCCTTGGCGCACCGGGAGGAGGACCTCAAAGACCGCCCCCGTCTGATCCGTGCGGTTGCGGGCCAGCAGCAACCCGCCGTGCTCGCGCACGATACCCTCGGCGACGGCGAGCCCCAGACCCGTGCCCCGTGCATCCAGGCGCGTGCTCGTGAAGGGCTCGAACAGCCGCTCAAGCACCGCAGGGTCGATGCCCGGCCCATCATCGACGACGCCGATCGAGATCCAGTCGCGCCCGTCACGCGAGCGGGGCTCCACGCTCACCTCGACGCGTCCCTGCCCGGTCGGGTCCGGGCCGGCAAACAGGCCCGGCGGCTCGCGGTATTCGCGTGCAGGTCGCATGCTCGATACCGCGTCCACGGCGTTGCGCAGCAGGTTCACAAAGACCTGCACCATGCGGTCGGCGTCGCACTCGACCTGCGCCCCCTCGGGCACACGGTTGATGATCGCGACACCCGCGGCCTCGCGGTCGAGACGCACCAAGTCCGCCGCGTCACGCACCACGGTGTGGATCCGCACCACGCGCGACTGCGGCGGGCGCACGCGGGCAAAGTCGAGCAGCCCGTCGCCCAGGCGTTCCAGCCGCCCGACCACCCGCAGCATCAGGCGGGCCTGGGCCGAGTCGATCGACACGGGGTCCAGGTTGAGTTTTTCGACCAGTCCCTTGAGCACGGCCAGAGGGGTGTTGAGTTCGTGAGCGATCCCCGCCGACATCATGCCCAGGCTCGCCAGGCGGTCGGTGTCGGCGATCGTGCGCCGAGCCGCTTCGAGCAGGTGGTTCTTGCGGGCCAGGTCGTTGGCGAGCGACTCGAGACGGGCCATGGCATCGTTGAGTTCACTCTCGCGCCGGCGCAGTTCCACCACCGTGCGGTTGCGTGAGCGCATGATCTCGCCCAGTTCGTCGTCGGGGATGATCGCTTCGTCGATCAACTCGCCCTCGCGGCGCCCTTCCTGCACCGCGCGGTCGGCGGCGAGCGTTCGCCGGATCGGGCGCCACACCGCCTGGGGCAGCACGAAGATCTCGAGCGCGAAAGCCACCAGCGCGTACACGCCGATCAACGCCGCCGCCACGATCATGTACAGCCGCCAGACCGCCTCGCGGGCTTCGGGGATGCGCGACACAACCGCGTGATACTGCTCGGGCGTGTTCCCGCGTGCGGGCACATACAGCAGCGCGCACGCGCCCAGTGTCGACGACTCACCCACCACGACCAGCCCGGGCGACGCGGCGGCCCGGGCGGCGGACACCGCATCGAGCCCCAGCTGCGCCGACGACCCGGACGTGAGCGTGCCGTGATCCTGATCGGTGGGCAGTTTCACCGGCGACGCCTGCCCCCCGACGATCGCTGGGGCGACCTGCTTGAGCAGGGTGCGGGCACGCGAAATCTCCGCGGCCTCGACCAACTGTTCGATCGCCGATCGGATCGTCAGCACCAGCACGATCGCGAGCGTGACCGAGAACAATGTGTGGAGCAGGATGAGTTTCTTGCGGATGCGCAGACCCGCCAGCCAGCCGCGGCGTTCACCCGCGCCCAGCATCCGCAGGGGGCGACGATCGAAGAACGGCTGGGGCTCTGGGGCCTCGCGCGTTTCGATCGGATCTTGTCTCGCAGGAACCGACACCATGACCTCCGCAATGCCGCGAGACTACTGTGCCCGCGTGCCCTCGCCACACGAATCGAAGCCCATCGAGGAGGCTCGGACAACCCCGGGCCCGCCCCACCCTGCACACGACGCCGCCCGCGACGCCGCGATGCGGGCGATCGTCGAACTCGTGCCCCATTTCCCGGAACTACCGCCCAGCCGTCCTCAGACCGATCACCTCGACGCGCTCGACGCCGCATTCGCGCACGCCATCTACGAGAGCGTACTGCGCCGCTGGCTCACGCTGCGCTGCGTCGTGGGCTCGCGCCTCCGCCAGCCCTTCGAATCGCTCGACCCCCCGGTGCAGGCGGCGCTCCTGGCCGGGGCGGCCCAGATGCTCCTGCTCGACAAGGTCCCGGTGCACGCGGCGGTCGATACCTCGGTGAACTGGGCCAAGCAGAACGCCAACCCCAAGGCCGGGGCCCTGGTCAACGCCGTCCTCCGCGGCGTGGGGCGGCTCATGCTCGAGCGCGTGCCCGAGTGGTCCAACCGGCAGGACGAGATTCCACTCTCCAGCGGCGAAGCCCTGCGCCTGGCCGAGCCCATCCTCCCGTTCGATCCCGCCGAGCGGGTGGCGGCGGCGACGAGCCATCGCACCGCGCTCGTGCGCCGCTGGGCCGAGCGCTTCGAGCCGCGCAAAGCCCGCCTGTGGGCCCACCACGGGCTGGTCGCCGCACCCACGCTGATCAACGCCCGCCACGCCAGTGACCTCGACGAGCCATTGCTCATCCGCCACGAGGATCCGTTCCATCGCGTCTTCACGGGCACCCGCGCCCAGTTGAGTGAACTCCTGTCGCGTCGGCAGGATTTGTTCGTTCAAGACGCCGCGGCGGCCCGCGCGGTCGACAGTGTCATGAAACTCTCCCCACGGCTTATCGTCGATGCCTGCGCCGGCCAGGGGACCAAGACGCGCCAGCTTGCCCTCACCTTCCCAAACGCCCGCATCCTCGCCACGGATGTCGACGAGCAGCGATTGATCACCCTTCGCGCGAGCGTGGGCAAGAACGTCCAGGTCGTCCGCCCCGAGGCCCTCGACGGGCTGTGCGCCGGCAAGGCCGACCTCGTGCTTCTCGATGTGCCATGCTCGAACAGCGGCGTCATGGCCCGACGACTCGAGGCGAGGTATCGCTTCGATCGGGCGCAGTTGGAGCGACTGACCGCGATCCAGCGCGATATTTTGGCGCTGGGCGAACGCTGGTGCGCCCCCGACGGGCGGATCCTCTATTCGACGTGCAGCCTCGAACCCGAGGAGAACACCGATCAGGTGGCGACCATGTGCGCCTATGGCTGGCGCATCGAAACCGAGTGCTTCTGCGCTCCCACGGGGCAGCCCGGGGAGCCCCCGACGCGCTACCGGGATGGGGCGTTCAGCGCGGTGCTGCGCCGAAGTTGAGACCCACGCCTGTTCCGAGCAGGCTTTAGCGGGGTACACTCACGACCCGGCGGCACGCGCGTCGTCGGAGAAAGCGGAGTCGCATGGCATTGGCGACGAAGGCGGAGCCGAGGGTCTCGATGAACCTGCTTGATATTCTCACCATCGACTGCATCCGGGCCCCGCTTGTCGCCAGCGACAAGAAGGGCGTCATCGACGAACTCGTCGACGTGCTCAACGTCGCCGGTCGCGTGCACGACGCGCGAGCCCTCAAGGACGCGGTCTGGACTCGCGAGCAGACCCGCACCACCGGCATCGGGCACGGCCTGGCCATCCCCCACGGGAAATGCGCCGGCATGCCCAGTCTGGCCATGGCCATCGGCAAGCCATCGGCGCCGATGGATTTTGAGGCCATCGACGGACAGCCGGTTCGGCTGGTCGTGCTGCTGGCCAGCCCCCCCGACCGCACCAGCGACCATATCCAAGCCCTGGCGCGGATCAGCCGCCTGATGACGATGGACGCCTTCCGTGAGCGGATCTACGGCGCGACCAACGCCGCCGAGATCTACGAAGTCCTGCAGAGCCAGCAGTAGGCATCACGACGCCAGGCCGGGCCTCATGCACGCCAGCCCCCCCACGCCCGATCCGATCGCCCCGCTGAGCACCATCGAGGCGGCGCTCGAGCGGTTCTGCACCCCGGGCGAGGCCTGCCCCCCCAACCTGATCGAAGCCATGCGCTACGCCTCGCTGGGCGGAGGCAAGCGCGTCCGTCCGCTGCTCGCCTGGCACGCCTGTGTCGCGGCGGGCGGAAT
>JABWBB010000042.1 GCA_013360675.1 Phycisphaerales bacterium
ACGCGGCGGCGGCGGCCACGGGCTGAGGGGCCGGCGCCGAAGCCGGAACTCCTGCGGCGGCGGTATCGACCTTGGCCACGATCGCGCCGATGTCGACGGTGTCGCCGGCCTTGGCCACGTGCTTGAGTTGGCCCGACTCGGGGGCGCGGACTTCGAGCGTGACCTTGTCGGTCTCGAGTTCGAGGACGATGTCGTCCTTCTTGACGGCGTCGCCGTCGTTCTTGACCCAGCGCGTGACCACGCCGCTGGTGACGGATTCTCCGACGCTGGGGATCACGATATCAACGACCATGGTGGAACCGTTTCCTTCCTGGTGAGGCGAACGAAGGGACTAGGCCGTGGCCTTGGGGCGGGCGCCCACGGGGGCGGCGGCGCCCTTGGCGGAGCTTTCCTTGGGCTTGGGGCCGATCGCGGCGGTGAGAACTTCTTCCTGAAGGGCTTTGTCGGCGCGCTTGCTTCCGGCGGCGGTCGAAGCGCTGGCTTCGCGCCCGATGTAGGTCAGATCGATGCCGGTTTCGGTGCGGAAGGCATCGGAAAGGAAGTGCCACGCGCCGTTGTTGCGGGGCTCTTCCTGCACCCAGGCCCGTGAGGCGGCCTTGGGATAGAGCCCGTCGAGCATCTTGGCCAACTCGGCGTGGAAGGGGTAGAACTGTTCGACGCGGAGAATCGCGACATCGCGACGATCGAGCACGTTGCGCCGCTCGACGAGTTCGTGGTACATCTTGCCGCTGCAGTAGAGCACGCGCTTGACATTCTTGCGGTCCCACGCACCCTTGCCGACGAACGCGGTGTCGTCGAGCAGTTCCTGGAAGGAGCCGGTGGTCAGTTCCTCGATGTTCGAGGTGGGGGTGCGGAGCAGGCCCTTGGGCGTCATCACGATCAGGGGCTTGCGGAAACCGCGGGCGACCTGGCGGCGGAGCATGTGGAAGGTCTGAGCCGCGGTCGTGGGCGAGCAGACCTGGATGTTGTTGTCGGCGCAGAGCGTGAGGAATCGCTCGGGGCGGGCGGAGGAGTGCTCAGAGCCCGCGCCCTCGTGCCCGTGGGGCAGGAGCAGCACCAGGCCCGACCAGCGGCGCCACTTGATCTCGGCCGAAGCGATGAACTGATCGATGACGACCTGCGCCCCGTTGGCGAAATCGCCGAACTGGGCTTCCCACATCACCAGCATGCCGGGGTCGGCGAGGCTGTAGCCGTAATCGAAGCCCATGACCGCGTATTCGGAGAGGGGCGAGTCGTAGACGCAGAAACGGGCCTGACGCGTGCGTCCGTCCGCGCCCTTCTGGTCGCGGGGCAGCGTGGGGTCGGCCATCTCGCGCATGTTGTTGAGCGAGGTGTAGGCCTCGCCGCTGGCGAAGTCGCGCAGCACGGCGTGTCGGTGCGTGAATGTGCCGCGGCGGCAATCCTGCCCGCTGAGGCGGACGGGGAGCCCCTCGAGCAGCAGCGAGCCGATGGCCAGCAGCTCGGCATCGGCGTGCGAGACCTGCCCGTGCTCGGTGAGTTCGGAGCGGGACTTCAGCAGCGACGCGAGCTTGGGGTTCAGGTTGAACCCATCGGGCACGCGCCCCAGGGCGGCGCACACTTCGCGGAGCACCTCGGCCTTGACGCCCGTGGGTGTTGGCGCGAAGGAGAACTCGCCGCTGACACCCGCCCAGCGCGCGCTGCCGGGATCGATCGCGGGGACGAAGGGCTTGGACTTGGCCACGCTCTGGGCCTTGTCCAGAGCGGCGTCGAGCCGCTCGCCCACGCTCTTGGCATCGTCGGGGGTGATGACGCCTTCCTTGAGCAGGCGGTCGGCGTAGTTGCTCAGCGTGCTCTTGCGTTCCTTGATCAGCTTCGCGAGCATCGGCTGGGTGAAGCTGGGCTCGTCGCCCTCGTTGTGCCCGTACTTGCGGTAGCACCACATGTCGATGAAGACGTCCTTGCGGAACTTCTGGCGATATTCAATGGCCAGCGCGGCCATGCGGACGCACGCCTCGGGGTCTTCCGCGTTGACGTGGAAGACGGGCGAGCCCACCGACTTGGCGATGTCGGTGCAATAGGTCGAGCTTCGGCTGTCGGCGGGGATCGTCGTGAAGGCGATCAGGTTGTTCACCACCACGTGCACGCAGCCGCCGACCGTGTAGCCATCGAGGCGGCTCATGTTCACGCACTCGGCGACGATGCCCTGGCCGGCGATGGCGCCGTCGCCGTGCATCAGGATCGGCACGACACGTCGGCGTTCGCGATCGCCGCGGAGTCGCTGCTTGGCGCGGCAACGTCCCAGGACCACGGGATCGACGGCTTCGAGATGGCTCGGGTTGCTGGCCATCGCGATGTGGATTTTTTTGCCGTTGGAGAGCTGGCGTTCGCCCGAGTAGCCCGCGTGATACTTCACGTCGCCGCCGCCGTCGGCAAAGCCCGCTTCCCAGTTGTCCTCGAACTCGGTGAAGATCTGCTCGTAGGTCTTGCCCAGGATGGTGTTGAGGACCGCGAGTCGACCGCGGTGGGCCATGCCAAGCACGATCTCTTCCACACCGTTGTTGGCGGCGGTATCGAGCGCGCTGTCGAGCAGCGGGACGAGGCTGATGCCGCCCTCGAGGCTGAAGCGTTTTTCCGAGGCGTATCGCTTGTGGAGGAAGCCCTCGAAGGCTTCGGCGCGGGCGAGGTGATCGAGCACCTCGATCTTTTCTTCCTTGGTCATGGGGACCATGCCGCGGGTCTGCTCGAAGCGTTCGAGGAACCAGGCACGCTCTTCCGCGTCCTGGATGTGCATGTACTCGATGCCGATGGAGCGGCAGTAGGTGTGCTCGAGGTGATCGACGATCGTGCGGAGGGTGGGTTCGCCGGTGACGCCGGTGAGCGACGCCGAGACACGCTTGTCGAGGTCCGCGTTGGACAGGCCGTAGGACGCGAGCTTCAGCGCCGCGGGGCGTTCGCGCTCGCGACCGAAGGGATCGAGCTGCGCGGCGAGGTGGCCCTGCTCGCGATAGGCCCAGATGAGATCATCGACCGCGCTCTGGAAGGGCGACACGGTCGAGGCGCCGCCGGGCTGATCGACGCCGAGGTCGAAGCCCTGGAAGAAGGCGCGCAGGTCGGCCGGCATGGATTCCGGATCCTGCTTGAAGCGGGCGTACTCGGCTTCAAGGTATTGAGGATTCCATGCATTCACCCCAGGCACCTGCGCCCGAGGACCGCTTTGATTCGAGGCTGGGTTCATGGCCGATCTCGTGCTGACGCGTCACGTCGTGTGCCTTACAGGAACCGACCCTGTGGGCCACAGAAGATGGTATGCCCACGTATCGGCCATTCGACATGGGCACGACGGCGATTGTCGGACCAACGCGATGAATCGACCCATTCATTCGCGGGGCGGGGGCTTGCGCGCTGCGGTTACGTCCCGATGCGCCCGTAGCGCAACGTGTGCGGGCGGGCATGGACGGTTTTCCCACCCGTCGGTGTGAAGGAACAGTAGAGATCGAGGGGGTTGGACGGGATCTGGTCGGTGCCTCGATCGAGAAGATTGAGCTGGATCATGTACCCCGGGCCGGGGGGAAGGCGGCGCACGCTGGCCTGTGAGGCTTCACGGGTAATGGTCCACTGGGCCACCTCGGTGCCGTCCTTGTTGAGGAGACGGAACTGAAACTCGCCCTGGACAAAGACCGATGGGGCGTACCCGTCGGCGAAGAGGTAGACCGTCACCATCACGGTATCGACGTAGCTGTTGGCGTTGGTGTCTTCGGGGAGGCTGAGGAAGATCTGCACGGCGCTGGGGGCGATCTGCTCTGGCTGCGCGGGGGGCGGGCGGCGGGTGGGCTCGTCAGAGACGCAGCCGCTCAGTGCAATCAACGAGAAGAGGGCCGCGGCAAGATGAGTCGAACGTGCAATTCTCATCGAGGCCCCCCCACCGGGATGCTGGACTGGGGCACGGGCTCGTCGGCCTTGCGATTGCGGATCTCCTGGCGGATCTGTTCGAGGTAATCCTGGATGCGCGTGGGGTCTTCGAGCTTCTCGACCGAGGTCTCGGTGACATCGGTGACGAGCTGCTCGGCGTAGCCGCTCTGCCCGGGGATGACGCGCGGCGTGAGGATGACCAGCAGCTCGGTCTTCACGTTGCTGGTCTTCCACGAGCGGAAGGGCAGGCCGATGATGGGGATATCACCCACGATGGGGACCTTGGTGCGTCGCTGTTCTTGCGTGGTCTGGATCAGCCCGCCGATGACCACGCTCTGTCCGTCGCGCACGGTGACGACCGTCTCGACCTTGCGTTGCGTGATCACCGGCGCGGCGACGTTGGCGTCGATCTGGGTGGTCTTCTGGCTCAACTGCGAGATCTCGGGCGCGACCTCCATGCGAACAAAGCCGTCGGCGCTGATCGAGGGGGTGACCTTGAGGATGATGCCCACGTTTTCGCGCTTGACGACCGCGCTGGAGTTGCCCTGGGAGTAGCGTTCGACGCCGTCGACGATGGCGACGTTTTCGCCCACGTTGATGGTGGCGATCTGGTTGTTGTTGACCATGACCTGCGGGTTGCTGAGCACCTCGAGTTTGCCCTGCGCCTGGAGGGCGCGGACAAGCAGGCTGAAGTCCGCCGACGAGACCGAGAGGTTGGGCACGCCCAGCGAGGTGGCCACGCCCGCCTGCCCGGCGAGCGAGCCGATCTTGTACGCCTCGCCGCCGAAGGGGCCCACGCTCACGTCCATGCCCCAGGTGTCGGAGCTGTCGAGTGTGACCTCGGCGAGCAACACCTGGATCTGGACCTGGGGCGGGGCCGAATCGAGTTCCTTGACGATGTTGAGGACCGTCTCCATGTAGCGCGGCGAGGTCGAGATCACGAGCTTGTTGCTCTTCTCGTCGCCGATGACGGTGACTTCCTCTTCGAGCTGACGGATGAGCGAGCCCTGGAGGTTTGGCCCGAGGGTGCGCCGCGACATGTCGGAATCGCCGCGGAAGTAGGACTGGAGCGTGTCCTGGATCTCCTTGGCCTTGGCGTTGCGCAGGTGGTAGACGCGGCGTTCGCGTTCGTTGGCCTCGATGTTGTCGAGTTCGGTGACAAGCTTGCGCACGAGCGAGAGGTATTCCTCGGTGCCCGAGACGACCAGCGTATTGGTGCGGGCGTCGACCGCGACCGAGAGAGCCATGCGCTCATCGGGCACGGGCGTGACGCTTGCGCCTTCGATGACACCGGCGCCGTCGGCCCCGGGGAGCGTGTTGTCCTCGCGCGGGCGGGCGGAGGGGACGAGCACCAGCGCGTCGCCCTGCTGGCGGAGGTTGAAGGTGTCGCGAAGGAGAGCGGACATCTGTCGGGCGTCGGAGTTCTTGAGGCGGAAGTACTCGATCTTGCGCGCACCCGCGGATGAGCGCTCGATGTCTTCGACCATCTCGGCGATCAGGATCATCACCGGCTCGGGGGCGGTGATCCACAGCGAGTTGGTGCGGGCGTCGGGGGTCAGGGTGACCTGGTCCTTGATCGCGCCGTCGATGTCGGCCTCGGTGGGGCGACGCCCCGCCTGCTGGCCGATCTCGCCCGCGAGCACATCGCGGATGAACTGCAGACGTGTCGCCGCACGACCGCCCAGCGCACGGTTACCGCCCAGCGGGCGCCCGGCCAGAACGTTCTCGAGCAGGTTGACCACCTCGACGGCGTTGGCGCTCTTGAGTTCGATCCAGCGCACCTGCTGCGTGGCCGCGACTTCGGCCCCGTCGAGGCGGGCGGCGATCGAGCGGATCTCGATCATGTCCTGCTCGTTGCCGCTGACGATCAGGGCGTTGAGCCGCTCGTTGGGATTGACCGTGACGCTGTTGGCCCCGCGCCGCTCGTTCTCCTTCTGGACGTAGAGCGTGGCGAGGGACTGGGCCACCTCGGGCGCGCGGGCCTTGCGCAACTGGATCAGTTCGACGCGTTCGCCGGCGGCGAGGCGCGAGGCATCGGCCGTGAGGGCCGCGACCAGTTCCTTGACGACCAGCAGGTTCTCATCGCTGCAGGCAAGGATGAGCAGGTTGCTCGTGGGCTCGGGCTCGATCGAGAAGGCGTCGAGCGGGTTGCGGACCGAGCCGGACTGAGCCGCCGCGGTGATGCGCTCGCGCATCAGGCGTTCGACGCGCGGGGCGAGCTGGCGTACATCCGCGCCTGTGACGGGCAGAACATGCATGCCGACGGAGAAGTTGGCCTTCTCGCCGTCGAGCGTCTTGAGCAGACCCTCGAGGATCGCCAGGCTCTTGGCGCTGCTCGACACGACGAGCGAGTTGGTGCGCACGTCGGTGGTGAGCGACAGGGCGTCCTCAGGGCGGTCGTCGGTCTGGGAACGTTGGCGCTGGGTGAAGAGATCACGCACCACGCCCGCCACGCGCTCAGCGGCGGCGAACCGCAGCGGGTAGACGCGGACGGTGTTGGCGGCGGAGGCGGATTCAACGTCGAGCATCGCCGTCAACTGGCGGACGACCTCGGTGTTCTTGGGCGTGCCCACGACGATCAGCGCATTAAGGCTTTCTTCGGGGGTGATCACCAGCCCATTGACCGGGGCGAAGAGGTCGGCCTGGAGCATCGCCCCCGGTTCGTCGGCCCGCTTGCCGTCCTGCAGGATGCGCAGGCGCCCGAACTGCTTCTGGAGGCCGATGGCCTCGGGCGTGGCGGCGAGCCCCTGGACCAGGACCTCGCGCAGTTTGGCGGCGAGGGTCACCGCGTCGGCGTGCTTGAGCGCGATGATGCTCGGCTCGATCCAGTTGCTTGCCGCTGCGCCGTCGATGTCTTTCATCAGGACCTCGACCAGCGCGACGGCCTCATCTCGCCCTGCGACGATGAGCGAGTTGGTGCGGTCATCGACGACGACGGCGATCTCGCCCGCGAGGGCCTGGCCCGTCGCCGTGGGGGGCAGCCCCTGGCGGCGCGTCCCGGGGAGGCGGCGGAGTGATTCACCTTCGCGGAAGAGGTTCTCGATCACCTGCTGCGCCCGCGTGGCGGAGGCGTTCTCGAGCACGAAGATGCGCACGATGACGGCATCGCCCACGGGGAGCGTGTCCATCGATCGCACCACGTCACGAAGGGCATCGATGTTGGCCTGCGACGAGGCCACGATCAGGGCGTTGGCCTCGGTGTCGGCGATGAGGCGGATGGGCTTGGTGAGGTCGACGGGTGCGGACTGGTCGGCACCGGTGCGCGAGAGTTGCAGGCGGCGCACGTGCTCGGCCAGCGCCTTGGCCGGGCCGGATTTGACCGCCTGGTCGGCGGGATTGAGCATCGAGGTAAGCGTCTTGACCAGCGCGTCGGCCGAGGCCTTTTTGAGTGGGATGTATGCGATCTGCTGCGAGGCATCGGCGGGGGCGGCGTCGATCGCCTTGACCACGCCCTCGATGATCCGCGCATCAATGGGCGAGCCCAGCACCGCCAGGGCGCGACGGCTCGACAGGAGCGAGATCGACACGGGCTCGGAGACGAGCGCGGCACGATCCACCGGCTGCGGACGCGTCACGCCCATCTCTTCAAGGATCCGCTTCACCTCGGCGGGGTCGTTGTTGACGATGTCGACGATGGCGACCGAATGGGCGATGCCCGCGGGGGCATCGGGGCCGGCGTTCGCACCCATCTCGGCCTGGTCGAGTTCATCGATGACGCGCTTAATCTCTTCGAGCAGGCGCGGCGTGCAGGCGATGACCAGTGCGTTGCCGCCCCGATCGACCTCGATGGCGAGGGTCTCGCCCATCTGCTTGGCGCTCTCGGTGAAGGTCGCCAGGAGCGTGGGCTTGAGGCGGCCCGCTGGGACGTGCTTGAGGCGGACGACATGCGGGATGACTCGCCCGATCTCGCCCTGCTGCTGCAGGGTTTCGGCCAGAGCCTTGATCTGCGCGAAGCGTTCGTCGTCGGCGCGGACGATCAGTGCGCCAGCGGCATCGTCGCCGATGATCATCACCGATCGCGGCCCGCTCGCCACGCCGTTGGTCCGCCCGAGGTAGAGTTCGCGGATGGTCTGCGCCACCGCGCTGGGCTTGCCCGTGTGCAGGGCGATGACCCGGGCGGTCGGCATGTCGGCAAAGCCGCTGACATCGAGTTGCTTGACGATTTCGCGGATGCGTTCGAGGTCGCGCGGGGCGGCGAAGACCACGAGCGAGTTGGTCTGGATCTCGGGCGAGACCGTGGGCACCCCCTCGGCATCGACGAGCACGGTGGGCTCGGGGAGTGAATCGCCCGGGCGGCGCTGCTCGCCGGGGCGGGCGGCGCGGGCGGCCCGCAACTGTTCCTGGCGGAAGCGTTCTTCAAGCGGGGCACGCAGGCCATCGTTGAGAGCCTTGGCCACGCCCGTGGCCTCGGCGTGGATGAGCGGGATGACCGCGAGTTGGCGGCTGGTGTCGTATTCCTTCGTGTCGAGTTTCGTCAGGAGCGCACGGATGCCCTCCCACTGCTGCTCGTCGGCGGCGATCACCAGCGAGTTGCTCGCCGGGTCGGGCAGGATCGTGACGTTGCGGGCGGCGGGCGAGGCGGCCTCGGTCGCGAGGCGCCCGTAGAAGACCTTGAGGGCGGCGGCGGCGGTCTCGGCCTTGGCGAACTGGAGTTTCACGAACTCGGTCAGGCGGATCTCGCCGCTGGGCGTATCAAGCTCGCGCACGATCTTTTCGATGTCTTCGACCTGATCGGCGGGGGCGTTGACGGAGATGGTGTTGTCGACGCGCGAATAGTCGACCGCCGCGGGCGATTCGCCGGCGATGCGCGGGCGGGCGCGGAGCATCTCCTGCAAGGTGTAGGCGACCTCGGGCGATTCGGCGTTGTGCAGTTTGATGCGCCGGTAGACCAGCCCCGAGCGGACGGGCTCGGTGTCGATCTTGCGGACCTGTTCGATGACCAGATCGATCGCTTCGGGCGAACCGGTGAGCAGCAGTGAGTTGCTCCGCTCGACGGGGGTGATGGTGACCTTGATGCTGGGCGGGAGCGCGCTCTTGAGGGCCGTGGCCACTTCTCGGGCCCGGGCGGCGTTGAGCGCGAGCGTCATGATGTTCGCCTCTTCGGCGCTGGGGGCCGCGTCGAGTTGCTTGAGCAGCGCCTCGATCTGCTCGAAGGCCCCGGCGGGCGCCGAGACGATCAGCGACGACGTGCTGGGCTGGGGCGTGATGACGACCTGTTCTTCCGATCGCCCGGGCTGGACGAACATCTGGCGCAGCACGCCCGAGACATCCGTCGGCAGGGCATTGCGCAGCACGTAGACCTCGATGCGGCGGTCCTGGCCCGCGGCGGGCTGATCGATCTGGGCCACCAGGTCCTTGAGCACCGCCAGATTCGCCTCGTCGGCCGAGACGATCAGCACGTTCCCTTCGGGCGAACCGATCACCGAGACGCCCGGCTGATCGAGCCCCTGGGCCCGGGCACGATCGATGAAGAACTGGCGCAGGCTCTGGGCGGCGCGGTCAGCCTTGGCGTGCGAGAGGGCGATGGCCTCGATCGCGCCCGCGGCGGGGCCAGTCCCGTCGAGTTCGGTGATTGACGCGATGGCCTGTTCGACGCGCTCGGGCCGCCCCACGAGGATCACCGCGCGACGGGCGCGATCAACCTCGGCGACAACGGCCTCGGGGTCGGGCCCGCGCCACGAACGCCAGCCGGGAGTCTGGTAGGCACGCTGAATCGCCGTGCGCACGGCGTTGACGTCGGCGTTCTTCACCTGCACCGAGCGCACGACCGTCGCGGCGCGTTCACCCTCGGGGATGTCGAGCGCGGTGACGACGCGTTCGACCAGCGGCATGACATCGCCGCGCCCCACGACCACCAGCGAGTTGGTGCGTTCGTTGGGTTCGAGGTAGACCTTCAGGCTGTCGTTCTGGTTGTTCTGGCCGCCCCACCAGGGCTGCGAGTCCCAGCGCATCTCGTCGACGACATCCTTGATCGTCGTGCCGATGTCGGTCACGCGCGCGTGGCGCAGCGGGATGACCTTGAACTGCAGGTCCTGCGAGGGCGTGGGCAGATCGAACGTCTTCACGATCGACTCGACCTGGGCGTAATCCTCGTCGCTCGCGGCGATCACCAGCGTGCCCGTGCGCTTGTCCCCCACCACCGCCACGCGGTTGGTGGTGCGCTGGCCCGTGCGCGACGAGGCCCCCGCGCGGTCCTGGAAGAACTTCTGCATGGCGCCGGCGACCTGCTGCGCATCGGCCCGCTCGAGCTTGATCGATCGCACGGGCAGGCCGCTGGGCTCGGTCGTGTCGATCTCGGCGACGATGCGCCGGACCTGCTCGATCTCTTCCTTGGGTGCACGCACCACGAACAGGCTCGAGCCGTCCTGTGCCGAGACGCGGATCTTTTCGCGCTTGCCCGGGTCGCGCCCGATGAGTACTTCTTCGACGATTCTCTGCACCGCGCTGGGGGCGGCCTGCTGCAGCGGGATGATCGCCATCTCGAGCCCCTGCTCCTCGAGGCTCGCGTCGGCGGATTCGAGCAGACGGGCGACGTCGGTGTGCTGCGGCTCGCCCGCCGTCACCAAGAGCGAGTTGGTGCGGGGGTCGGCGACAAATCTGGCCTGGGGCAGTTCCTGCGCGCCCGGGCCCTGGCGCTGCGCGTCGAAGAGCGATTGCAGGGTGCGCGAGAGTTCGTCGGCCCGGGCGTTGGTGAGTGCATATCGCCGGATGGCCAGGCGGTCCTTCACCGGGCTCTGGTCGATGGTCTCGATCAGACGGTCGATGATCGCGATGGCCTCGCTGGGGGCGGCGACGATGACGCTGGTGCCGCCCGGATCGGGCGTCATGCGGATGCTCGACGGATCAATGCGGGCGCTCACGCCCCCATCGGCCCCCGCCAGCGACAGGTCGATCTGTCGCATGCGACGGGCCTGCGCCCCGCGCGGCTCGGGCGTGAAGAGATCGCGCACGGCGGCGATGGTCCGCGCCGCGGTGGCCGAAGTCAGCGGATACACCTTGACGGTGACGCTCGACGCGCTGTCGAGTTGCGCCACCGACGCGATCAGGCGCCCAACAACGTCAAAGTCGGTGTCATTGCCCATTACGATGAGGGCCGCCCCGGCGGGATCGGGCATGACCGTCATGGGCCCGGTGAATCCGCCCGGGTTCTGGGGCGATGAACGCCCGATGCGATCGATCGCGGCCCGCACCACGTCGGCCACGGGCTGCGCATCCACACTGCCCGGGAGGGCGATGACGCGGATGTTCGCCGGCTCGGCGGGCATCTGGCGCTGCATCTCGAGCGCGAGCGTGGCCAGGCGGTCGGTCATCCGCGGCGAACCCAACAACACCAACGAGTTGGTCGCGCGATCCACCGCGATCGTCACGCCTGCTTCTTCCTCGGGCGGCGCACCCGCCGGGCTGGTAGTCGCCACACCGGGCTGGGCCATGTCGGAGTCGGGCAGCACACACGCCACGGCGACGGCCATCCACGCGGCGTGCATCGGGCCCGCGTGCATGAGACCACCGGATGGCGTGATCATGCCGCTCTTGCGCTGCTCGCTGGGCGCGGGCTGGGCCTTGCGCAGCAGTTCCTCGGTGGTGAGCACCTCGACCTTGACGCCGCCCTGCTGCTCGAGGAATCGCTGGAGCGTGCGGGCCATGGCCTCGGCGTCGCCGCGTGAGCGGTCGAGGGGAACAAGCCGCATCTGGCGGCTGGTCGAGAGCGTCGCCGCGTCGAGGCGTCCGGCGATCTCGTCGATCGTCTTCATCTGGCGGTCGCTGGCGCGGACGATGAGCGAGTTGCTGGCTTTGTCGACCTGGATCACCGGCGCGATTTCGCCGCCTTCGTCTTCGGCCAGCACGCCCTCGATCGTGCGCGCCAGTTCGCTCGCGTCGGCGTTCTGCAGGGTGATGATGCGCACGGCACGTCGGCCATCGCCGTCGGGCCCGCCGGGGGCGACATCCAGTTGCGAGGCGAGTTGTTCGGCGATCTCGATGACGGCGGCGGGGCCGCTGACGATCACCGCGTTGAGCCGACGCTCCGCCGCCACGCGCACCGGGGGCGCTTCGCCCCGGATCATCGCCTCGGAACGCATCCACACGGGCAGACGGTCGGCGGCGGACTCTCGCTGGAGCACGGTCGTGAGCACGGGGGCCACGCTCTCGGCCCGGGCGTGCTTCAGATAGATCGTGCGCACGCCCACCCCATCGGGCGTCACGCCTTCGTCGAGTTTGCGGACGAGTTCGCCCGCGCGGATGATCTGCTCGCCCGACCCACTGACCACCAGCGTGTTGCTCGCCGCATCGGCGGTGACGCTGGGCGTGGGCTCGCCGGGCTTGGCGGCGGCGGCCAGGGCTTGGCGCAGTGCGGTGGCGGCGCCGTCGGCCTTGCCCTTCTCGAGGCGGAAGACCTCAACGCTGACATTCGAACGGGCGGCGGGCTGATCGAGCGTCGCCACCAGTTGGCGCGCCATGGGCGAGAGCACGCTGGGCGTACTGATGACCAGCCGGTTAGCCTTGGCATCGGGCGCGACCGACGGCGCGGGCACGCTCAGCCCCGCGCGCTCGGCGCGGCGGAGTTCCTCGGGCCAACGCGTGCGATCGCCCAGCATCGATTGCAGGGTGCCCGCGATCGCCCCAACATCAACGTGCGTGACGCCCACAACCTGGACATCGACCCCCGGCAGCGCGACGGAGCGGTCGTCGAGTTCGGCCAGCACGCGCATCGCCTCGGCGACCTGCTCGGGCGTGCCGATGACCAGCAGGCTGCCGCTACCCGCTTCGGGCGTGATCTCGACGGGCCCGCGGTCCTGGGGCAGGGTGGCGTTGACGATGCGAAGGGCGCCCGCGGCGAGTTCGGGGGCACGCCCCTTGGCGGGCGTGAATGCGGCCACGGACTTGCCGCTGCTCTGCGCGGGGACGTCGAGTTGCTCGATGACGCTCTTGGCCAGTTCGGTCGTGGCCTTGGGCGCCGAGACGATGAGCGAGTTGGTCCGCTGCGAGGCCTCGACCTTGATCACCGGGCGGCGGAAGAGGTCCGCACGCCCCTGCCTCGCCAGTTGCAACTGCATCTGGATCAGTCGCGGGTCGGTCTCCTGCTGCTGCACCAGCACACTTTCGACCAGGCGGGCGACCACCACGGCGTCGGCGTGCTTGAGCGCGAAGGTCTCGATCGTCGGGGTCTCGGCCCCGACCGGACGCACGTCCAGGGGCTTGATGAGTTCCTCGGCCTTGTCGAGGTCGGCCTGCGCGCCCGTCAGGATCAGCGCGTTGGAGCCGGGAGCGGCGATCACTGTCACCCGACCGCCGCTGGGCAGTTCGATCCCCGCGAGCGTCTGCGACAGCGTTGTGGCGGTCTGGCCCGCGTCGGCGAAAGCCAGCGGCAGCACGCGCACGACCGATCGCCCCGTGGCGGCGGCCTCGGTATCGAGGGCCTTGATCAGTTCGTCCGCCAGGACCTGGATCTCTTCGGGGGCCGACACGATCAGCACGTTCGAGGCGTTGTCGCTGGCGATCTCGAGCAGGCCCGTGGCGTCGCCCACGAAGCGGCCCTTGGCCTGTTCATCGCGCAGGCGCGTGGCGAGCAGACGCTGCACCAGCGCCGACAGTCGCTCGGCCTTGGCGTGGCGCAGCGCGTACATCTTCATCCCCGTCGCGGGGCGCGCGGGGGCCGCGTCGAGCTCTTTGAGCACGCTCTCGACCTTGGTGAAGATCGCGGGCGAGCCGCTGACGATCAGCGTCCGCGAGACGGGCTCGACGCTGACGCTGACGGGCGTGGCGCCGGCGGCGGCCCCCAGCGTGCCGCTCGAGGCGAGCGTGCGCAGCGTCTGTGCCACGGCGTTGAGATCGGCCCGTTCGATGCGGTAGGTGCGCAGTTCGAGGTTGTCGGCGAGCATCGCCGCATCGAGCGAGCGGACGATCTCTTCAAATGCGGCCAGTCGCTTGGCCGGGGCGTCGACGATGAGCGCGTTCGTCGCGCGATCGGCGCGAACGATGATCTCTCGCGGCGGGCGCAGGTCCGGGCGGGGCTGGCGCGTCCGCGGATCGATCGGCATCGGCGGCTCGGGGTACATCTGGTCGATGGTCTGGGCCAGGTCCTCGGCCCGGGCCACGCGCAGAGGGAAGATGCGGATCTCGCGCCCCTCGGCGTCGAGGGCCTGCTGCTCGTTGAGTTCCTTGATGATCCGCTCGATCTCGGGGAGCACGTCGGCGTGCGCCGAGACGATCAGCGTGTTGGTCGCCGCGTCCGACTCGACCGAGACGGGGCGGCTGGTGCGCTGCTCGGCGGGGCGGGCGTCGAAGTTCTGCTGCAGCAGCCCGGCGAGGTTGCTCGCGTCGGTCGCCTTCAGCTTGAAGATCCGCATGGGCGGACGCTCGGCCGATTGCTGGCTGTCGGCCCCGCGGATCAGCGATTCGACCACGGCCATCTGCGCCGGCTCGGCGGCCACCATGATCGCGTTGGTCGCCTCGACCGCCTCAAACTCGGGCTTTGGGCCGCCCCACGAGCGCAGGGCCTGGCTTGATTCGACCAGGTCGCGCAGGAACGCGATCGTCGCCCCGGCCTTGGCGTTTTTGAGTTCGATCAGTCGCAGCGTGCGGCTGGTCGGGGCGAGTTGCTGCAACTGCCCGATGATGTCGGTATAGAGGCGAAGGCCCGATGCATGCCCCGTGAGCAGCACGCTCATGCTCCGCTCGTCAAACTCCGCGCTCACCGGCCCGGCCTGGTCGGGCGCGAGACCCGCGGCGCGTTCCTCGTACAACTTCGCCGCCCGGGCCAGCATCGCGGGCGCATCGGGCGTGGTCAGCCGCACCACGCGTATCTCGCGCTGCGAGGGATCGGGCGCGTCGAGTTGGCGGATGAGCCCCTCGATCACCTGGAACTGCGCCGGCTGTGCGCGCACGACCAGCGTGCCCAGTTCTTCGATCGCTTCGATCTGCGGCTCGACGTACGCCGTGCCGTCGCTGGGCGTGAGCATCGCCCGGGCCAGGCGGGTCAGTTTCGCCCCCACCACGCCCGGCGAGACCTTCTCGACACGGAACGTGCGCGTGCCCAGGTCGATCACGGCGGCGTTCTGGGCCGAGGTCAGGATCAGCTCGAACGCGCTCATCGCCTCGCGCGAGCCGATCAGCGTCAGCGTGCGGGTCTCGGCGTCGAGGCTGGTCGCAACGGGGTCGGTCTCCTGCTTGCCCGTGCGTGCATAGAGATCGATCGCCCGCGCGAGCATCTCGGCCGGGTCGCCCTGCGCGATGCGCACCAGGCGCACGTCCTTATCGACCGCCGGGGCCACGTCGAGGCCCTCGACGAGCGCCTCGAACGCGGCGACCTCGCCCGCGAGCCCGATGGCCACGATGCTCTTCCCGTCGGGCCCCGCGGCGAAGCGCACGCCGGGTGTCTGTCGCTGGGGCATCAGCCGCTGCGCCATGGCCTCGATGGCCTGGGGCGAGGCGTGCCTGAGGCGGATCGTCACGGCGCGGCGTTCGGGCCCTGCGTCGCGGGCCTCGCCACCCTCGGGGTCCATCGCCGCCAGCAGCGAAACCACCTGCGCCAACTGCGCGGGCGAGCCCACGACCGCGACCTTCGAGGCCTCGGGCAGCGCGAGCACCGTGGGGCGCTTGGGCGCTTCGGCCTTGGAAAACAACTGCTCGATGCGGCGCGAGGCTTCCTGCGCCGAGACCGCGGCGAGGGTGTACGTGCTCATCTGTTGCGACGCGTCCGATTCGGGCACGTCGAGCAGCGCGATGAGTTCCTCCGCCGTGCGGATGCGGGCTTCGGAGCCGACGGCGATCACCGCGTTGGTGCGCGTGTCGGCCTGCAGATTCAGCCCGGCGACATTGACCTCCTGCGCGGTGGTCTTGCGCCCGTCCTTGTCGATGAAGGTCGTGACGACGCGCTCGCCCATCAGGCCCTTGAGCGCGTTGGCTACCGTCTCGGCCTGCGCGTGCTTCATGGGAAAGAGGCGGAACGATTGATCGATGGGACGGACCGCGTCGATCGAGACGATGATCTCTCGCAGGCGCTTGGCCTGCGCCGCCGCCTCAACCACGATCACCAGGTTCTGCGCTGGCACGGCCATGATGCCGCCCAGCGGGCTGACCAGCGGCTTGATCTGCTCGACCACCACCGGGGCCATCGCGTTGTCGAGCGGGATGGCCAGCGTGACGATCTGATCGGGGGTCATCGCATCAAGCCCGGGGCCGCTGGCGACGGGGCTGGGGCGGCGCATCGCGTCCTGCAGCGAGGCGAGATAGAGGTACTTGTCCTGCTTGCGCAGGTGCACGCTGAACCGGGCCAGGTTCAGGTTCAGGATGCTCAGCGCGTCCTCAAAGGCATAGGCCGAGGCGCTGACGAAGGTGATGGTTCCCTGGGGAGCCGGAGCCTCGAAGATAATTGGCAGCCCCGCTTCACGGGCGAAGAAATCCAGCACCTGATCGATCGGTGCGTCTTTGAAGTTGAATCGCAGCGTCCCCTCGGGCTGGGCCGGGGCGGCGGGCGCGACGACCGGCGCTGGAGCAGGTGCCGGCGCTGCCGCGGGGGTGGCAACCGGCTCTGCCACAGCCGCTGGTTGGCTGGTCGGAGACGCGGGTGCCTGCTCAGCAGGGGCGGCATCCTGGGCGAAGATCGAAATCGGCAAGCCGGCCGCCGCCGCCAATGCGGCGGACACCATCAGGCTCGTACGCGTGGGTCGTGGCATTCCAACCTCCTTGCTCCGACCGCGCCAATGTCACGCAAGTGACGCGACATCAAGATGTTACTGCGACATCGCCCCACGCTGTTCGTGAGACGCCCCCACCCAACTGGGGGCAGTGTACCTAACCCAGCGGACGGCGTGAGGCCAGCGTCTCACCATTCTTGACCTCGAACCGGGCTCCGCGGATCTCGAAGACCGCCTGGTCGCCACCACCATCCACGAGGACCGCGTCGAGCACCTGGGCCCCCTTGGTGACGGTCAGGCGTTCGCCGCTGCGTGTGTTGTGAAGCATCGCCTCGAGCCCACCCCGCCCGACCACCACGCCCGTGAGTTTCCAATCGTCGTACGCGGGCATGACGGGAGCAACGTTCGCGGGGCCCGGCTTGCCCGGGTTGGCCACACGCACCGGCGCCGGGCCCGCGGGGGCGGGCTTCACGAAGGGGTTACGCGAGGCCATCACGCGGTACGCGGCGTCGGTCTCGGGGATCAACTCGGCCAGCGCGGGGTCGGTCCCCTCGTCCTTCGCCCATGCGGGCGCGTGGATCGTCCCCACATCCAGCGTCACCTGGAACCGCTTGCGCTCGCGATCGAGCGGCTTGATCGTCAGACCCTCGACCCGGTGGATCCATGGCTGTGACTGCGCCCAAGCCACCGCGGCGACGGCCTGCTCATACGTGCCGTTTCCCTGCACGCGTCCGCGCATCACGCCAAACCCGGGCGACGCGCGGAGATCGCGCTTAAGGGCGCTGGCGATGCCCTTGGCATCGACGACGGGGTTGCGTGTGTCCTTGGGGTCGCCCGTTTCGACGACGACCTCGCTCAGACCGGCACGCTCGGCGAGCCTCGCCAGCGCGATGCGGAAGCGGTTGGTCACCAGGTCCTGGCGTGCGCCCAGCGTGCGCTCGCCCAGCGCCTTCTGGCGCTTGCGTACTTCGGCCTCGCCCTCGAGATCGCGCTCGATCGAGGCGATCGACGAGCGCAGGCTCTGGGCATCGGCCAACAACGCATCGCGCGGTGTGGCGTACATCGATTGATACGCCCACACGCACCCCGCCAGCAGGCCCACGCCCGCCAACACTCGCAGCAGCCTGGGATCTTTCATGTTCACGAGGCACCCGCCTTCTTCGGCGCGGGCTTGGCCTTGGGTGCCTTACCGCCCTCGGATGATTCCGACGCGGCGGGCTTCGCCTCGCCATTCGCGGGCGGGGGCTCGCCCGGGGGTTCGATCGACGGCGGCGCGGCAAGGTCGGTCGAGAGTTCGAGACTGAAGCGGTTTTCGACGTCGGCCCCGCGCACCTCCACGGCGTAGACGCCGCCCGAAAGGAGGCGGTCTCGCAGCTGTTCCGCGGCTCGTCGATCGTCCATCACACCCGTCAGATCAAAGACGCCCACCTGACGCGAGGTCCACTTGCCCGAGAGGTAAGCGCTGCCCGATGGAGCAAAGACCCCATCGCCCGCCATGCGCCCGCGGATCTCTTCGAGGCGTGCCACGCTGGGTTCGGGGAGCTGATCGCCCAGCGCCTTGAGATGGGCCATCCAATCGATACGCGCCCCGGACCAGAGTTCGGCGTGCGTCACGCGAGCGTGGTCGATCGCCATGCGATCGCGCTGCCCGCGCAACTTCGATTCACGCTCGCGCAGCATCGTGATCTCATGCTCGATCGAGGCCAGCTTTTGCGACGCGCCCACATACGCGCCGCCCCCGAGCAGGATCAGACCCAGCACGCCAGCCATGGCCAACTGGCGACGGCGGGCCGCCGTATCGGGCAGTTTCCGTGGGTTGGCAAAGTCAAGCGTCGGACGACCCACGACCTGCTCGAGCAACAGCCCCACGAGCGGGGCAGCGGCGGCCCTGTCCGATTCTGGCATGTGCGAGGGGCACGTCACGCTCGCGGGGATCGCCAGCGTCTCGCCCCGCGCTTCGAGCGCCGCGGCGCACCGCTCGGCAACGCGCTTGGCCAGGTCTCCCTCGCCCAGCGCCACCGCCACCGGCCCTTCGACCCCGGCCCGCATCGCGCGGAAACTCATCCACGTGCGCTTGGCCTCGACGGCGACGCGCTCAGCGAACGAATCGATCTCGGCCCGTGAGCCCGGGCGCGCCAGGTCCGCCGCCCGCGCCAGCACCATCTGCCCGTCATCGACCACGACGAACTCGGTGGAGCCCGCGCCGATCGAGACGCCCAGCACGGGCCCCGCACGCCGCTGCGAGAGATCCGCCAGCAACGCCGCGGCACCGAAGCAGCGCAGCCCGATGCGGCGGAGTTTCATCCCCGCCGCCTTCGCCACATCGCGGCACCAGGCCACGCGTTCGGCGGGCATCGCCCCGGCAAGCACCAGGCGGGCCGCACCCTCTTCGCCGCCCGCGGCGTAGTCGATCACCGCCCCGTCCAGGGGCATTGTCAGTTGGCGGACGAGTTGCAGGCGCACCACGCCGGCGATGTCGGCATCCGACGCATCGGCCCCCGCCGGGATGCTCAGTTGCTTGAGCACGATGTCGCCGCGGGCTACGGCGAGCAGCACACGTCCGCGCGGCAGACCCGCCCGGCGGAACTCCGAGCCGATCCAGTGCCCCACCGCCATCGCGTCGTCCACCGCGACGGTCTCGGGCAGGACCGCGCTGAGCCAACGCGTCACCTCGACGCGACCGTTTGAAACCAAGGCCGTCACCGCGGTCAGGCGTGTGCCGTCCAGTTCGAGCACGCTGAACTCGCCGCCAAATCCCATCTATCCCCTTCTTCCGGGCGTCCATCGCCCGATGCGTCGATCGACGGGTGTTTGCTGTTCGTTGCCGGCCCCGGGGCGCTCGCCCGGTTCCTCCGCGGGCGGCGGCGTGACGGATCGCTCCGGACGCTCACTGAGCGTATCAGGTCGAGCCGGGGGCGGAGGTGGCACCTCGGACGCCGGTTCGGGCGAGGGCTGGCGCAGGGCGGCCTCTGCTTGCGTGGCCACGAGGTGCGCGCGCAACTCGTTGGCCTGGTCCAGGTACGTCACGTCGCGCAGATAGGCCAGCCGCGGGCGACGCCCCGAGACATCGATCACGGCTTCCAGGATCATCGCGTGGGTCATCGGGGGCGGTGCGTCATCAAGCGTGTCCGTTGCCCGCCCCGAAACCCGATCGCCACCGGGTGGTTGCACGGGCCACGCTGAATCCACGCCCTCGTCCACGGGGCGCAGCCCGGCCTCGATGCGCACGCGCCATTGCGTCGAGCGCACACAGAGCCAATCGACGGCTTGCTCGAACTGTTCTTCGGTGAGGATCCCCTCCGCCGCGGGCCAGGCGACATTCAACCGTGTCGCGGCGGAGAGAGACTCGCGCGTGCCGACGATCTTTGACGCCGCCGCCGCGTCGATCCCGGGGATGCACGACAGCACCGCCTCGCTTGCGCGGTTGAGGTCCACCCTTCCCACGCGATACTCGTCGGGCGAGGTCGCGAAGAAATCCAGCGCGGCGGCCCAATCCTTGGGCTTGGACCCCACCCGGCGCAGCAACGCCACGAGCTGCGAATCCTTCGTCAGCGGCGGCGCATCCTTGAACACCGCCTCGGCCACGCGCGCGATGTCCTCGCCGAAGCGATCGGCCACCGCGGATCGCGCGCCGTCGGTCCATCCGTTCGACAGCCCCACGCGCTGCAAACCCTTGCCGGCCTCGTTGCCCGCAACGCCCGCCTGAAGATCAGGATCGAAACTGAAGACCGTCAGATGATCGATCCACGCATGGTTGCCTGTCGTGCCGTCGTGGGTGCTTGGCTGCGCGGGGATAGCGCCGCGGAGTTCATCCGCTACTGGTGCGCCCGCGAGCCCCCGCAGCGGCTCGATGCTCGACAGCCCCTGACCCCGGGCCGCGATGATCTTGTCGGCGATCGCGTCCCCAACCCCGGGCAACTTGGCGAGCATCTCTTTGCTGGCGAGGTTCGCGTCGAGGCGGGCGTTCTCGGGGATGCAGACCTGGCCGCTCTCGCCCAGCGGCACCAGCCGCACCACACCCCGCCACGCGCCTTCGCGGAAGAGTTCCCATTCGCTGGTGAGCGTGGGCTCGCCCCCGTCGAGGATCGATTCGCGCTGAGCGGCCATCTCGGCCATCGCCGCGTTGACCCCCGACCAGGCCAGCGCGTTGGTCTGCGTCTTGCGTACGCCCACGCCCGCCAGCGCGCGGTGCGACTGGGCCCGCAGCATCACCGATGTGCCGATCATCGCGCCGATCGCGACGACCACGAGGACCGCGAAGAGCACCGAGCCGCGGGCGGCGATGCTGGGACGCTGGTTCATCGCGCCCCCCACGCATCGGGCCCATCCGGGATGGCGATCACTCGTACGCGATCAGGATTGGCCGGGCGGCCGGTCAGCATCTCGTTCGCATCAGCGCCCGCGGCTACCCGTGTGGGCTCGTCCGAAAGCAACGCGGCACCAAACCCCGACTCTTCCGCCGGGATTGACCATTCCGATTCATCAAGCGTGTCAGTATCGAGGTCTGGCGGCGAGACGAACCAGACGCTGACCTCGATCGCCGCGGGCAATCGCCCGGCCTGCGCGCTGTCAAACCGTGTGACCCATTGCCCCTGGTCGAAATAGCGGAATCGGACCAGACCCACGCCCTCGATGATCGTGTCGTCGCCCAGGTCGCCCTCGCGTGATGCCCCGCGCCAGCGCGTGCCGCTGACGCGATCGCCCTTGAACACATACTCGGCCCCCTGCAGGTCTCCCACATCCGGCCCTTGGCCGCCCCAGACCAGCCCGACGCCTCGCGTGAGCAATCGCAGGGAATCGGGCCCGCCCTGGATGCCCGCCTTCCCGGCGTCTCCCGCGACACAGGTCAGCACGTCGGTCTCGATGTGCGCAAAGAGCGTGGCGATCCCCTGCAACCGGGCCGCATCGGTGGCGATGCTGTCGCGCCGCATGCGCACGCCCCAGATGAAGCCCGACATCGCCATGGCCAGCCCCGCCACGAGCGCGACGGCGACGAGCACCTCGATCAGCGAGAACGCGCGCCTCATCGCCCACCCCCGCCGCGTGGTGCGCGTTCGCGCGGTGCTGCCCCTGGTGATCGTGGCGCCGAACGCGGTTCGCGGGGCGATGCCCCCGGCGCACTCGACGGCGGCGTCCGCTCGCCCGGGCGCTGCGAATCAGGCCTGCGCACGCGCTCGGCCAGCGGGTCTTCCTCGCCCGCCCCCTCGGCCTGCTCGCCGAACAGCCGCACGAGCTGGTGCAGCGTGTACGAGGCGATCTCGCGGTCGTCGGTTGATTTCTTGACGGCGCGCACCGTGACGTGCGTGAGCCCCTCGAACGCCGCCGGCTGCGTTTCGATCTCGATCCACCAGGGCGATAAGGTCGCCGCCCCGCTGAAACTGCCGCGCTCGTTGGCGTCCTCCTGCACCTGCCCGATGAGCGTCTCGGGGCGGGCGATGCCCGATTCCACGCGGGCCATCGTCGAGCGCGCCAGGTCGGCGGCCTGCTCCAGATCGCGCGTGTGCGCGAGCCCCTGCGTCGCCCGCGAGAGCGACCCCAGGATCAGCGCCCCCGCGCCCACAAAGATCGCCAGCGCGACGATCACCTCGAGGAGCACCGCCCCTCGCACGGGTTGGCCCCGGCGTGTGATCATGGCGCACCGCCTTCACCCGACGGCATGATCGAACCATTCAGATCGTCGGGGCCGCCCTCGCTTGTCCTGCTTGAGGGCGTGGGTGTTGTGGGTGTTTCTTGTACAACGACGCGCACACTTCCCGTCCATGCGTTGACCACGAGCGTCGCCTCGCCCGAGCCGCGGACACGGACGATCCACCTGCGCGCACCGCTGCTCGCCGCCCCGCTGGGAAGGAAGACCGCGATGACGCCCGCGCGGGCCGCGGGCTTCTCGATGAGTTCGCCCGCGAGGAACCCCTCGTCTTCGTCGGGCGGCGTTTCGCCCGGCGTATCGAGCACGAGTTCGACCTTCGCGGGCAAGGGCTCGACGAGAAAAGCAGGCCAACTGCCCGCCTCGTCCTCCGCGCCGCTAGTCAAGAGATCCGCGTCGTCACCGGCCGCGGGCAACGCATCGCGTCGACGCCCGAGCAGCACCACGCCGCCGTTCTCATCCATCCTGAAGGCGAGTTCGACCAGGCACCCGCGGCGCATCGCCTCGGCGCGGCAGATCGACGCGATCGATTCGATCCGCCCCGCCCCGTCCTGCATCGCCGACTTGGTCACCAGCCCGATCAGCGTCGGGATCGCCAGCCCGCCCAGCACCAGCACGATGCCCAGCGCGATGACGATGTCGATCAGCGCAAGGCCGCGCGCTCCTGCGCGGCGTCCCGGGTTGGTGCACCGGGGGGCGTGCATGCGATGGCTTACCCGCCGCTGCCTGAGCCGCTGCCCATGCCGCCGCCCGTCTCGTCGGCGGACTTATCCCAACTGACGAGGTCGTCCTCGGTGCCCTCCTGCTTGTCGGGCCCGTAGGACCAGAGGTCGAAGGTCTCCTCGTCGCCGTGCTCGCTCTTCTGGCGATAGCCCCACTCGTTGCCCCAGAGATCGTTGGCGATGGGCTTCTCGATGAACTTGCGCCACTTGGCGATGTCGCCCTCGTCCTGCATCGAGGCCTTGTCCCAGAGGGCCTTGAGCCCCTCTTCGTCGCTGGGGTAGCGGTCATAGACCAGGTGGAAGTCGCGCAGGGCGTCCTTGATCTGGTTCATCTGGATCTGCACGAGGCCCACGTTGGCCTCCTTGCGCTTGCCCAGCACGTTCCAGGCGACCAGCCCGCCGATGGCGACCACGATCAGGATCGCGATCAGAACCTCGATGAGCGTGAACCCTCGCGCGACGCGTCGAACTGCGATCATGGGCGGTGCATCCTTTCTTAAGAACCCGCGGGAGATTTCCCTCGGGGCCTGTCATCCGTGAGCATTACTCCCCGCACGCGTGATGCGGCGGCCCTTGCCGGGGCCCCCGATGATAGTCCCCGCTCACATCCCCCCGCCCAGCCGGGTCATGGGCAGCAGCAGCCCCGCCGCCGTCACCCCCACCAGCGCCCCCAGGGCCAGGATCATCAGCGGTTCGATCAGCCGGACGGCGATGGTCAACTGCCGGTCCATCCTCGCCTCGATCGTCTCGCCCACGCGCACCAGCACCTGGTCGAGGTTGTTCGCCGCCTCGCCCACGCCGATCATCTCGATCACGTCGTCTTCAAACAAGCCGCTCTGCCCCAGCGGAACGGCGAGCTGCGCCCCCGCCCGCACCGCCTCGGCCGCACGCTCGACCGCCTTCGCATAAAGCGGGTGCCCCGCGCCGTCGACGGCGATCTGGAGGGCGGCGAGCATCGGCACGCCATTGCCCAGCATCGCCCCCAGCAACTGGCACAGGCGGGCCGTCGCCATCGAACGCAGCAAGGGGCCGAGGATGGGAACCTTCAGACTCCACGCCGCCATCGCGAGCGAGACGTCCTCGCGTCGCGCCAGGCGACGCACGCCCCACCCCAGCACGACCGCCGCGATCAGCGTCCACAGCCCGTGCTTGCCCACGGCGTCGCCCACGCCAAAGACCAGCGTGGTGATGAACGGGAGCGAGCCGGGCATCTCGGCGAACATCTCCTTGAACTTGGGCACGAAGACGCCGAACAGCACGCCAAAGACCAGCACGAAGACGCACGCGAGCACCCCCGGATAGACCAGGCTCCCCACGATCTTCGAGCGCAGTTCGGCCTGCGCCAGCACGAGCCGGCCCAGACGGGCGAGCACGTCCTCGAGGAACCCGCCGCGCTCGCCCGCGCGGACCATCGCGACGTGGACCTGCGGGAAGGATTCGGGTCGTTCGCTCATCGCCGTCGCGACGTCGGCCCCCTTCTCGACGGCGTCGGCCAGTTCGCGAAAGAGTGCGGCGACGCGCGGATCGCCCTTGCGGTTGGCCAGCAGGCGCAAGCCCCGCATCATCGGCACGCCCGCGTGGAGCAGGGCGGCGAGCCCCTGGTACGACTCGCCCAGGCGTCGCTTCGAG
>JABWBB010000079.1 GCA_013360675.1 Phycisphaerales bacterium
GACGCGGGCCGACGCGCAGCGCCAGGTGGCGCTGGCGCTCGACACGGCACGGCGCGCTGGCGCGATGCCCGAAGACGCCGACGCGCTGGTGGGCCTGGTCTTCGCCGGGCGCGGGCGGTAGCGAGTCGCCGGCGATCTACTCGCGCTTCTTCGTGTCGCCGCGCGCGAAGATGCTCGCCACGTAGTTGAGCACGTCGGTCGCGCTCGCGTCGTTGTAGCCGAAGTTCTTGATGAGGCGCTGCTTCACCACGTCGATCTTGGCCTGCGTCTCGTCGTCGACCACGCTCGAAACGAGGTTCTTGAGTTTGATCGTGTCGCGCTGGTCCTCGAACAGCTTGAGTTCCAGCGCGCGATACAGCCGCGCGTTGGTGTTGTACTCGAACTTCTTCCCATCGAGCGACAGCGCGCCGATGTAGTTCATGATCTCCTGGCGGAAATCGTCCTTGCGGCTCTCGGGGATGTCGATCTTCTCCTCGATCGCCCGCATCAGGCGGTCGTCGGGCTCGTCATCGCGCCCGGTGTAGCGGTTCTTCACCCGCTCCTTCTGCGTGTAGGCCCGCACGTTCTCGATGTAGTTCGCGCACAGGCGTCGGATCGCGTCCTCGTCGGCGCTGATCGCCCGCTGCACCTCGCCCTTGATGATGTCCTCGTACTCTTCCTTCACCACCGCCAGCAGTTCGCGGTAGCGCTTGCGCGTGTTCTCGTCGCTGATCAGGCTGTGGTGCGACAGGCCCGACTCGAGCTCGTTGATCACCATGAAGGGGTTGATGCCCCGCTCCTCGACGGCCTGGTGCCCCACCAGCGTGTTGCTGATCTTGTCCTGGATGTAGCGCGGGCTGATGCCCGACATCCCCTCGCGCGGGGCCTCTTCCTTGAGCTCGCGCACGCTGTCCTCGGTGAACCCGGGGATGCTCTTCCCGTCGTAGAGCTTCATCTTCTGCAGCAGCGACAGCCCGGCCTTCTTGGGGTCTTCGAGGCGGGTGAGCACCGCCCACATCGCCGCCACCTCGAGCGTGTGCGGCGCGATGTGGATCGCGCGGATCCGCTCGGGGCCGAAGTCCTTGAGATAGATCTTGACCTCGTCGCCCAGGCGGATGTTGTACGGCACGTCGATCTTGATCGTGCGGTCGCGGAAGGCCTCCATCATCTCGTTGCTCTGGAGGCGCTTGTACTCGGGCTCGTTGGTGTGCCCGACGATCACCTCGTCGATGTAGGTCTGCGCAAACTTCTTGGGCTTGATCGTGTGTTCCTGCGTCGCGCCCAGCAGGTCGTAGAGGAACGCCACGTCGAGCTTCAGGATCTCGATGAACTCGCAGATGCCGCGGTTGGCGATGTTGAGTTCGCCGTCGAAGTTGAACGCGCGCGGGTCGCTGTCGCTGCCGTACTGGGCGATCTTGCGGTAGTTGATGTCGCCCGTGAGCTCGGTCGAGTCCTGGTTCTTCTCGTCCTTGGGCTGGAAGGTGCCGATGCCCACGCGGTCCTTCTCGCTCAGCACGATGCGCCGCACCTTCACGTGGTTCATCACCCTGCGCCAGTCGCCCTGGTAGAAGGTCATGAGGTCTTCGAGCACCTTGCGGCAGAATGGATCGGGCTCGCCCTGCAGACGCAGTTTCCCGCCGTGGTGCCGGGGCTTGTACGCCGCGTTGAGCCGGGCCATCACGTCCGCGCGGGCCTCGCGCGGGATGAGCACCAGCGGCTCTTCATGCATGGGGCACTTGAACTCGTGCGTGCGGGCGGCCTCGGCGCTGCCCGGCCCCACGGCCGACACCTCGCACGATTCATCCAGCAGCCACGAGAACGAGTAGAGCGCCCCCTCGGGCGTGCGGCTGTAGTGCTCGATCCCTTTCTTGAGCAGGCGTGCGATCGTGCTCTTGCTGCTCCCCACCGGGCCGTGCAGCAGCAGCACGCGCTTGTCGGTGCCGTAGCCCTCGGCGGCGGAGCGTAGGAAATCGACCAGTTGCATCAGCGCGAAATCAAGCCCGAAGATCCCGTCGGCCCCGTGGTCGAAGGGGTCGGAGAAGAAGTGATAGCGGACGCAGTCCTTCTTGAAGAGTTTGTACTTCTCGCAGCCGTGCGCCATCACCGCGTCGTGCAGACGCTGGTAGGCGTTGCGCACCACGCCCGGGTTGCCCAGGCAGATGTCGAGGTATTCCCAGAACGTCCCCGTCCAGTGCTGGTCCTGGAAGCGTTGGCGGTCGAGGCGCGCATCAACAAGCGCGGCCAGGTCCTGGGCGGTTGCGTGGTTCGGGCGTCCTTCGCTCATGGCTCATGCCTCCCGCGTGGATGCGGGCCCCGCCCGTTCCCGGGCGACGCGTCCGTGCCGATGCCGCGCCCTCGTGGCGCGGGGGTCCGAATGGCTATCGGCCAGTGCGGGGCCCTCGCCCAGACCGACCTTGGACATTCGAGCCTACCGGCCTCTTTATACGTACCACCACGCCGGGTGGATCACGATTCCGTCGTCAATCCACCGGGAACCTTGCTCCACCGAGCGCCGCTCCAGCAAATCCCTTCCATGACGGAGTTTGCACACCCGGCCTAGGGCATTCTGATCCGGCCCACCTAAACTCGCCGCATGTCCTTTGGCCTTGGTCATGGCCGCGAACTCGACGACGCCCCGGGCGTCATCGGCGTCGCGCGCGACGAGATCCCCCCGCTCCCCGACGAGGCGATCACCAACCCTGATGCCGGGCTGCTCGACCCCCGCGCCTGGTTCGCCGACCCCCAAAGACCCTTCGAGATCGAGATCGGTTCGGGCAAGGGGGCCTTCCTGCTGGCACAGGCTGCGGCGAGCCCGGGCGTCAACTACCTCGGCATCGAGTGGGCCCGCGAGTTCTACCTCTACGCCGCCGACCGCCTGCGTCGCGCAGGCGTCGCCAATGTCCGCATGCTCAACGCCGACGCGACCGAGTTTCTCCGGTGGCGCTGCCCGCCGGGGATCGCGCGGGTGATCCACCTCTACTTCTCAGACCCGTGGCCCAAGTCGCGCCACCACAAGAACCGCGTGGTGCAAGACGCCTTCCTGGCCCAGTGCCTGCGGGTGCTCGCGCCCGGGGGCGAACTGCGCCTGGTCACCGACCACCCGGACCTCTGGACCTGGTACCGAGCCCACATCGCCCGCTGGACCACCACAGAAGCCTGGGCCAAGGTGCCCGAACGCTGCGCCCCCAACGCCGACCGATCGCGCCCGCCCTTCGACGAGCGCCCCTACACCCCCCCCGACTGGGTCAGCCCGGGGGAACTGATCGGGACGAACTACGAGCGCAAGTATCGCGCGGAGGGGCGCGGCTTCAATAGCACGATCCTCGTGAAACCCGCCTGATCACCCCCGATCCACGCCCCGCCCGCACGACGACGCGGGGCCTCGCGGGTACAGTCCTGTGCAACCCTGGGGCCACTTCCATATGAACGCGCGAATCCTGCTGACCTTGATCCTGCCGCTGGCTCTGCTGGGCGGGTGTTCGTCGTACACCAGTGCGCCGGGCATCGATGCGCACTTTGCGGCCGAGGGGCCCAACGCCCCGCGGGCCGAGTCCGCCGCTTTGGCCGCCCTGCAGTTCGCGGTGACGCGCTATCCCCCCGGCGGGCCGCGCACCGAAGCCGCCACCTCGCGCGAGGCCTCGTCGCTGACGGCGGATTTCCCTCTCGCCGTGAACATGCCGCTGGGCACGCGCCGGGGCGTCTACGAGCGCGTGGCGATTCGCCTTGGCGCGCAGGTCGTCCCCTACGACACGGGCGTCACGCTGCCGATCTACACGGTCGAGCGCGTGTGGGTGCGCGAGCGCACGGCGACGGTCGACGTGCTGCGCCCGATGCTCGAACTGCCGCGCAAGGCCGACGGCTCGCCCGTCTACCAGCGTCTGACCGTGCGCCTGGAGGGGAGTTTCAGGCCCTGGCGCGTGGTGCACACGCGGGCCTGGCCCCCCACGGGCGACGAGGTCCCGATGCTCTTCCCGATCCCCGACGTCGATCGCCACGATGAGTATGAGCGTGCGATCGGCGCGTTGACCCCCGCGACCGCGACTCCCGACGAGGAATGACCATGACCGCCGCCGCCATGACGCCCACGACGACCGCCCCCGGGCGATCGTCGTCGCGTCATCTGCTGGCGCTGCGCGGATTGCCGGCGAAGGATCTGCGATCGCTGCTCGCCAGCGCGCGTGACGCCGCCGACACTCCTCCAGTGGTGCCGGGCGGCCTGACCATCGCCACGCTCTTCTTCGAGGATTCGACGCGGACGCGCACGAGTTTCACGCTGGCGGCGCAGCGCTGCGGGCTGCATTGCGTCGACCTGTCGGCGGTCACCTCGAGTGTCAACAAGGGCGAGACGCTGATCGACACGGCGTTGACCGTCGAGGCCATGGGTGTGCAGGCCTTGATCGTGCGCGCCCGCCAGAGCGGCGCCGCCGCCCTCATCGCCCAGCGCGTGCGCATCCCCGTGCTCAACGCCGGCGACGGACGCCACGAGCACCCCACGCAGGGCCTGCTCGACGCGATGACGCTCGCCAAGGCCTTTGATCGCCTCGATACCTTCGACTTTCGCGGCGTGCACGTGGCGATCGTGGGCGACATCGTCTCGTCGCGCGTGGCCCGGTCGGCGATCGCCGCCTTCACCACGCTGGGCGCGCGCGTGACGTGCGTGGGCCCGGCGTCGATGGCGCCCGCGTCGCTGGCGAGCCTGGGGGTCGAGGTGTCGCCGCGCCTCGATGCGGTGGTGGACCAGGCCGACGCGGTGATGATGCTCCGCATCCAGTTCGAGCGCCACGCGGCGGGCGAGCCGGGCAAGGCCCCGACGCTGGCCTCGGTGCGCGAGTACCGCGCGTTCTACGCGCTGACGACCGAGCGGGCCGCCCGCATGAAGGACCACGCGATCGTGCTGCACCCCGGGCCCATGAACCGCGGGATCGAGATCGACGCCGAGGTGGCCGACGCCGCCCGCTCGCGCGTGCTGGCGCAGGTGGCCAACGGCGTGCCGGTGCGCATGGCCGCCCTGGCCTGGTGCCTGGGACGGGTCTGAAGCATCACTCGATCGCCACGTCGGCGTAGGCCCCCTCGCCATCGCGGATGACAAAGAGCCGCCGCACGCCGTTGCCCATGGACAGGGCCGTGTCGAGTTCGGCGGGCGAACGCACGATCGTGGCCTGGTCGATGCTGCGTGTGCGCGAGTTGCCCACGCCGACGATCACGTCGTTGGCGCGAAGCCCCGCGTTCTGGGCCGCCCCGCCGGGCATCACCTGCAGCAGCACCACGCCCTCGACGTCGCGGTAGCGCAGGCGGCGCAGCACGCCCGCGTCGACGCTCG
>JABWBB010000006.1 GCA_013360675.1 Phycisphaerales bacterium
GCACGAGCCGCCCCCCGCGTCGCCCGGGGCGTACCGCTACGTGGCGAGCGTGACGGGCGGCACGACGACGCTGGGCTTCGAGCCCGCGCAGGGGGGATTGCAGGCGCACTATTTGACGCGCTGGATCGCGACGAGCGGCACCCCCGGGCCGTGGAGCGAAACCGCCAGCGCGACGGTGGCGGCGTAAGGGGCGCGCGTGACGGGGCAAGGCCATATCACGCCGCCCGCTGGACCCGCTGCGCGGGAAAGACCGGCACCGATGATTGTCGTCTTTGCCCCAACGGGGCGCGGGACTGTCGCCTCGGGTGAAGCCGACGCTTCGCGACCGCAACCCGAGGAAACCGTCTCGATGCCTCGCCCCTGCCCCGGAGGGGCAGAGGACTATCGCGCGGACGCGAGGCCCGACAGGTGGTCGTAGGCCTCCAGGATCATGTCGCCCTGCCCGCGGCGTTCCCACGCGCGGCCCGAGTCGTCGCGCTGGTCCTCGGCGATGAACCCCGTGCCCGTGAAGGTGCTGAGCATGTATTCGGCGTCGGCACGCCCGATGCCGTAGAGGATGAAGTAGGCCGCGTCGAGTTCGGCGCGGAGTTCGGCCCGCTCCTGCTCCTTCCAGACGTGGACGCCGTCGCCCCGGCTGCCCTTGAAGTCGCAGGCCTTGGCGAGCGGGAGCATGTCCTCGGCGGTGCAGGAGAGTTTGAGCACGCGCTCGCTGATCCAGTGTTCGAGTGTTTCTTTCTTCGACCAGGGGCACTTGTCGTCGTAGGTGTCGGGGGGGAGCGTGGGGAGTTGCTCGACGATGAAGAAGTTGAGCGTGACGGCCCCGATCTTCTGCCGCGTCACGTAGTCGAACACAAACGAGTTGAAGTTGCCGAGCAGGCAGGATTGGCGGCGCGGCTCCGCGTCGCTGAGCATGAGCACGAACTTGTTGGTGATGGCGGCTCGGGGCACGAACGAGGAGATCATGGTCCGCTCGTTGGTTGCGCTGGTGATGTCCTTGAAGCCCATGAACCATGGCTTGTTGCCGGGTTGATCGGCCATCGTTTTCTCTACGACGTCCTCCGCCACCCACCACCGGGGCAGGACGGCGAACTCGGGGTTGGCGTGCTGTACGAGCGACGTTTCGGCCTTCTGGCCCTGCCGCACCCAGTTGTCGTCCTCGACCACCACGCTCGCGGCCCGGTGGTCGAAGGCCTGCACCATCTTGGCCTCGTACAGGGGCAAGGCCCGCTTCTTGGCCGTGCTGTAGATATTGCCGCGGAGCGTGTAGCCCTTTTTCTCCCAGACCTTGGCCGTGTGGAAGTGTCCGGCGTCGTTGGTCTGGTCGAACATGCGGAGGAACTTGATTCCCCATGGGTTGCCGCCCTGCCTGCGGTTCTCGTCGATCAGAATCGGCACGCGCTGGTAGATGGCGCGGGTCAGGTTCGCGTCCCGCCGGGTGCGGAAGATGGGGCAGGTCTTGGTGTTGGGGTTGAGGAGTTTCATGTCTGCCGCGGTGAGGGCGATGTGCTGCTGCCTGTTGCTCTCGGCGACTTCGTCCACGTCGCGAGCGAAGAACACAAAGTCGGCTTGTTCGGTCTGTTTGTCGCCGCCGCCAAAGACGAGCGCGGTGAACTTGAACGAGCGATGGACGTCCTCGAAGTGGCCCTCTTTGTTCTCAAAGTCGTAAAGGCTCACCAGGGCCTTGCGGTCCATGAGGTCGTTGAAGAACCCCTTGGTCGTGTCGTCGGTGGCGATGCCCGAAGGCACAAGCAACCCCGCCATACCCGCCGGGGCGACGATCGAGCGGGCGAGTTCGGCGAAGAGCATGTAGAGATTGAGGTCTCCCTTGCCGGTGAGCGGGTAGCGGTTGGTGCCCCGCGCGTAGTCGAGCATCTTCTGTGCCCGGTCGCGGGCGGCGAGGTACGACTCGTGCAACTCGGGCGCGGCCGTGGGCATGGCCGCGATCCGCTTCTTGCGATCGGCGGCGCTGACGGCCTGCGCCGTCACGGGGTCGGTCAACGAAAAGAACTCGCGGTCCTGAACCTTCACCCGCTCCCACGGCGGATTGCCGATCACGCAGTCAAAGCCGCCCGGCTTCCCCTTGCCGAACACACGTGGAAAAGCCCTGGCCCAGTCCAGGGCGTGCGGGTCCACCGCGGGGTCGGTCACCAAGGAGTTGCCGTGGACGATGTGCGTGGACAGGTCCATCAGCGTCTTGCCGACGCGGGCCGAGCGGATCCAGAGGGCCAGTTGCGTGATCTCGACGCCCTCGCGCGAGAGGTCCACGCCATAAAGGTTGTTCGAGAGGATGAGGTCGGGGATGGCGTCTTCGATCGCGGCGAGTTCGGCGGCGGGGACACCCGCGCCGCCCAGGCCGTGGACGACGGCCTTGTAGTGGGCGTCCATCGCGTCGTAGGCGCGGATCAGGAAGGCCCCCGAGCCGCAGGCGGGGTCGCAGATCGTGAGCGACTTCAGGCATTCGAGGCAGGCCGTCCAGTAGGCGCGGAGTTTTTTGGGATCCTGCGCTTCGCGGGACTCGGGATCGACGTGGTGTGACGTGGCGAGCGCCGCGAAACGGTCGCGGACGAGCGCATCGACGGTGCGCTCGACGATGAGGCCGGTGAAGGCCGGGGGGGTGTAGTAGATGCCAAAGCGCTTGCGCTGGGCGCTCTTGGGCATCTTGGAGAGGGGAGAGTCGTCGTCGGCGCTGGCCGCCTTCGTGCCCTTGCGCTTGACGGGCTTGGCCGTCGCCGCGGCGTGGCCGTTGCCGTTCGCGCCATCGACCGCGCCCTTCAGGGCGAAGAGCCCACCGACGCGGAGTTTCTCCAGTTCCGTGATGGAGCGCTCAAAGAGGTGTCCGAGGACTTCGACGTTGACTTCCTCGGAGAAGTCGAAGTCTCCAAAGCCCTTGAAACCGATGGTCCACGGCTCATCGTCGAGGTCGAGGTCGTCGATCTCCGGATCGGCGGCGAACAGCCCGCCGTTGAATGCGTTGATGAAGGGCTTGACGCTCCCGCCCTTGTCCACGGCGTGGAAGAGCCCGAGGAAGTTGTGCCAGCGCGGATTGGTGACGCGGCTGAACGCGGGCAGGGAGGTCGCCGCTCGCTCCAGGCATTTCTCCGGCAAGAGACCGCGGTCCTCGCAGAAGGCGATGAAGATGATGCGGTCCATGAGTTTCTGGGCGATGCGGATGGCCTCGTCGAGCGGCTTGCGCTCGACCTTGTTCAGGTGCTCGATGAGGCGGAGCCGCTGGAACTGGTACGACTTGTACAGGTCATCGCCGACGTCCTTCTGCCGCTTCTGGGTCTTTTCCAGGAGCGCCGCGGCGCGGGGTGCCTGCCCGAGTGACGAACGCAAGAGCCCGCCGCGCTCGAAGAGGGCGTAAAACTCGTTGAATCGGCCGCGGTCGCGCAGTTCCTGGAGCGTGAACTCCTCGTACGCGAGATTGCCCTTGCTGCGGTGGTAGAGGCGGATGGTGGAGAAGTTGGAGACAATACCCCACGGGCATTCGGGCAGGGCGTTGAGATAGTCCCAGCACTGTTGGACGGCGGTGCGGCCGTTGGACTTGTCACGGTCGATGTCGTTGTTGGCGTCCTTGAGTTCGACCACGACCGTCGGGCTCTTGGCCCCGGGGAAATCGCCCAAGGCGGCGTCGGCGGTGCCGATCCCGGGCACGGTGAACTTGTGCTCCAGTTGCCAGCCCTTTGGGGATTGCGTCTTGACGGAATACCCCAGCCCTTCGCCGAAGAGTTGGTCCAGGAACTGGGTGTCGATCGAGGTTTCTTTGTGCTTGGCGAGATGGCCGGAGGTCTCAAGGTCGGCCCATCGGACGGCGATGGCGTAGGCCTTGTCCTGCGCGGCGCCGGAAAGTTGCTGGTTGGCGGCTGCTTCAACGATGTACTTTGGGATGAAGAGCGCCCGCTGACGGCGGATGCGGCGATCAAGCGCGCGTTCGTGCTGCTCGAAGAGTCTGGGGTTGGCCTGTTCTGCCGCCTTCTTTTTCGCCATAGAGGTGTTCCGCGTCTTTGCTGGGGGCTTTCGGCGGCATCGTAACGCGCCGAGTCGGAGGATGTGTGCGAAGAGTTTGCCAATGCCCGGGCTGCCGCCCCCCGGCACCCCCCGTCCGGCGATCATGGAACGCGGGGGATGTGACGATGCGGCGCGTCGCCGGATGAACGGCGGATGAAGCGCCGACCGTCCGGCTAAACCTCCGCGAGGATCGCGGCATGCCCCGCGCGGGCGAGCCCGCGGGCCCGCATTCCACCCCGCCCAATCAACCCCCAATCCCCTAAGCCTCTCTACAATCCCGCCCTCATGAGCACCGCCGCCCCCACGTCTCCGATCGCCGACTTCGCCGCCGAGTTCCGCGCCACGCAGCGCGTCCTGCGCGAGGGGGGCGGCAAGGCCGCCATCGAACGCCAGCACAAGAAGAGCCGCCTCACCGCCCGTGAACGCATCGCCCGCCTGATCGACCCGCCCGCCGTCACGCCCTCGCCCGACGCCAAGCCGTCCGCCGGCCATGCGACTGCCCCCGCCTCCGGCGCGGCGTCAACCGCCTTCGACCCCCACGCCGACGAGATCCCCGGCTTTCAGGAACTGGGCCTCTGGTGCGCCCACGCGATGTATGAAGAGCACGGCGGGGCCCCCGCCGCGGGCGTCGTCACCGGCATCGGCCGCGTGCAAGGGCGGCGGTGCATGATCATCGCCAACGACGCGACGGTCAAAGCCGGGGCCTTCTTCCCCATGACCTGCAAGAAGATCATCCGGGCCCAGACCATCGCCATGATGGCCCGCCTGCCGCTCCTCTATCTCGTCGACAGCGCGGGCGTCTTTCTGCCGCTGCAGGAGGATGTCTTCCCCGACACCGACGACTTCGGGCGCATCTTCCGCAACAACGCGGTGATCAGCGCGGCGGGCATCCCCCAGATCGCCGCCATCATGGGCTATTGCGTCGCGGGCGGGGGCTACCTGCCCGTGCTCTGCGACACGCTGCTCATGACCGAGGGCTCGGGGTTGTACCTCGCCGGCCCCGCGCTGGTCAAGGCCGCCATCGGGCAGGAAGTCACCGACGAAGAACTCGGCGGCGCGACGATGCACGCGAGCATCAGCGGCACCATCGACTTCAAGGAACCCACCGACGAGGCCTGCATCGATCGCCTGCGCTCGCTCGTGGCGAAATATCACCACGCGGCGGCGACCACGGAGAAGGCCGCCCCCGGCGGCGCACCCTTCCGCGACGTGCGCGAGGTCTACTCGGTCTTCACCGACAAGCCCGGCACGCAGTACGACGTCAAGGACGTCATCGCCACCATCGTCGATGTCGGCGCCGCGGGCGACACGCTCCAGCCTGATTTCGACGAGTACAAGGCCGACTATGGCCAGTCGCTCGTCTGCGGCTATGCCCGCATCGGCGGGCACGCCTGCGGCATCGTCGCCAACCAGAAGAAACTCGTGCAGCGATCCGTCGCGGGCGGCAAGACCGGCCCGACCAAAGCCGTCCAGATGCCCGGCGTGATCTACGACGACAGCGCCGACAAGGCCGCCCGCTTCATCATGGACTGCAACCAGCGCAAGATCCCGCTGGTCTTCCTGCACGACACCACCGGGTTCATGGTGGGGCGCGACAGCGAGCAGGGGGGCATCATCCGCGCCGGGGCCAAGATGGTCAACGCCATGGCCAACTGCATCGTCCCCAAGATCGTCGTCATCATGGGCGGGTCCTACGGCGCGGGCAACTATGCCATGTGCGGCCGGGCCTTCGACCAATACCTCTCGTTCGCCTGGCCCAACGCCAAGTGCGCCGTCATGGGCGCCAACCAGGCCACGGGCGTGCTCACGACGATCGAAGAGGCCAGCCGCAAACGCAAGGGCGAGCCTATCGACCCCGAGACGCACAAGGCGATCTACGCCGCCATCCACGCGGCGTACACCGAGCAGGCCGACATCCGCCACGCCGCCGCCCGCGGCTGGGTCGATCGCATCATCGAGCCGCACGCGACCCGCGAGGAACTCATCGCCGCCCTCGCGAGCGCGGCCCAGGGGTGGGACTATTCGCCCGCTTTCAAGACCGGCGTGCTGCAGACGTAAGGATCACCGCAGATGCCCTCGGATCGCGCGATCAAGCGTGCGGAGCGGGATCTCCAAGCCGGAGATTTCGGGAGCGCCCGCCGAAGGCTTCTGTCTCGGATTCACGCGGGCGGGTTTGACGAGGAAGTCTGCCGCCGGATCGCCAAGATTTCGATGGACATGAAGGATCCGATCGAAGCGGGTCGCTGGTTGTTTCTTGTCCCATGTTCCGAGCCCCGCGAACTCGAGTGCATCAACGATTTCACTCGATCCTGTGGCGAACTCCGTGAGCAAGTCCTCGCGTGCCTGCCCCGCTGCATGACGACGCTGCCACCCGATCGACTGCCCGCCGCGGCAGCGGCACGACTGGCCGCGTGTCCGACCGCGCCGAAGACGTCGTCGAGTTTCAAGGAAAAGATCTACGTCGGGCGGCCATGGGCGGGGCTTGGCTGCATGGCCGCGGTGATCGTGATCGTGCTGCTTGCCGCTTTCGGGCTCTTTACGCTGATAGGCATACTCATCGGATAGCGCCGCCAGATTTCCAATGTGTGCGAGAATGCCGTCAGGCGGCTTCTGACGCATGCACGCAAGTTCCCCTAGACTCTTTGCGTATCGAACTTTGCAGATGCTGGCCCTGCTGCTGAGGTGAACTATGCCGGAATCGGCACCCACTCCACGACAGGAACCCGAATCTTCAACCCCCGCCCCCTGGCTCATCGCCGCCTGGCCGGGCATGGGCAACGTCGCGATCATCGCGGCGGGCTATCTCGTGCAGCAACTCGGGCTCGAGGGCGTGGCCGAGATCAGCGCGTCGAGCCATTTTGACGTGTCGCAGGTCGAGGTGAGCGACGGGCGGATCGCACCGCCCCGCCTGCCGCGCAGCGTCTTCTTCCGGGGCAAGGCCCCGCCGGGCGGGCGCGAGTTGATCGTGTTCCTGGGCGAGTCGCAGCCGAGCGTGGGGGGGTACGCCTTCGCGCACCTGCTGCTCGAAAAGGCGATCGAACTCGGGGCCGAGCGCGTGGTGACCTTCGCCTCGATGGCCTCGCAGTTGCACCCCAGTTCCGCTCCCAAGGTCTTCGGGGCCGCCACGACGAAGGAAACACTCGAAGAACTCAAGCGCCTCGAGGTCGTGCTGCTCAAGGACGGGCAGATCGGCGGGCTCAACGGCACGCTGCTCGGGGCGGCGCACGAACGCGGGCTGCCGGGCCTGTGCCTGCTGGGCGAGATCCCCTTCTTCGGCGCGGGCGTGCCCAACCCCAAGGCCGCCCGCGCGGTGCTCAGCGTCTTCGCCGTCCTCTCGGGCATCGACGTGAACCTGGGCGAACTCGACAAGCACGGCGCGGTGGTGGACGCGGCGTTGCTCGACCTGCTCGAACAACTCAAGGCCCAGCAGGCCCAGGGCGGCGAGGTCCCGCCATTGCCCGGTGAACCCGGCGAGGGTGAAGAACAGCCCCCCGCGGAAGAGAGCGACTCGCCCTCCAAGTTGGACAACGCCACGCGCGCCCGGATCGAGAGCCTCTTCGACGACGCGCGGGCCGACCGCGCCAAGGCCGTCCGCCTCAAGAACGAACTCGACCGCCTGGGCGTCTTCGAGCAGTTCGAGGACAGGTTCCTCGATCTCTTCAAGCGCGGCGAGTAAGCCGCGCCGCGGGTCTTACCCTCGCCTTACTTGGGCGTCGCCGCGGGAGGCTGCTCGGCGGCGGGCTCAGCGACCGGCATTGCCGCGGGGGCCTGCGTATCGGGCGTCGGCAGGGCCACGTTCTCCAGCCCGAACTCTTTGAGCAGGCGGTCGGTCAGGTCGTCCGCCGGGTCGGCCAGCACCACGGGGCGACCGAGCATCTCCTGCACCGCGCCGGGCACGCTCGTCGAGCGGATGCCCGTCGGGTCAAGTTTCGTGCTCACCACGTGCGAGTAGCCCATGCTCTTGGCCAGCGTCTGCGCCTTCTCGACGACCAGGCGGTACGCCTCGGTGAGTTGCTGCGTGTTGGCCATCTCGATCTGGTTCTGCTCGGTCTGCTGGGCCTGCTGCAGCGCCTGCTCGTTGGCGTAGTACCGCTCCTCGAGTGCCTTGCGATCGGGCGATTCGGAAGGCAGCGCGCGGGCCATGTTTTCGATCTCGGCCCGCGTGGCGAGCATCGGCTCGAGCTTCTTGTTCGCCGCCTGCACCGACGCCTCACGCGCCGGGCGATAGCGATCCGAGATGAAGAGTCGCTCGACGACATTCAGGATGTCCGCCGTCGCGATCCGCACGGGCTGCGCCTGGGCCGAGCCCTGGGCAACGGCGTCGGCGCCGATCCCGTTCCAGCCCAGCGAAAGACCGATGGCCGTGGCCAGCCCGACATAGACAATCGCACGCTCGAAATGCCGCATGGGTATGCTCCGTGTGAATAGAACGGGCCCACTGTAGGCCCCGGGCGTGGGTGCACGCCCGTCACCGCGAAAGGCCCCCATGCGTGACCCGCGTCTGGATCGTCTCGCCGATGTCCTGGTGAAGTACTCAACCCGCGTGAACAAGGGCGACCTGGTCGCCGTGCGGGCCGAGCCGGGGGCTTTCCCATTGCTGCGGGCGATCTTCGAGGCGGTCCTCAAGGCCGGGGGCAACCCCGTCTGGATCGGCGAGTCCGAGGAACTCCAGGAATCGATTCTGGCCCACGCCAGCGACGAGCAGCTCGCCTTCCTCTCCCCCCTCGACATGCACCGCGTCGAGACGGTCGACGTGCAGATCGCCCTCTGGGCCGAGGTCAACACCAAGGCCTTCAGCCGGTACGACCCCGCGCGCGTGGCGGCGAAACAGTCCGCCCGTCGCCCCTTCCTCAAGCGGTTCCTCGCCCGCGCCGCCGAGGGCAAACTCCGCTGGGTGGGCACGCTCTACCCCACGCTCGCCAGCGCGCAGGACGCCGAGATGAGCCTCGACCAGTACGCCGACTTCGTCTTCAAAGCCGGCCTGCTCCACCTGCCCGACCCCGCCGCCGCCTGGGCCGAGGTCTTTCAACGCCAGGAACGCGTCCGCGAGTTTCTCCAGAAACGCAAGAGCGTCCACTTCCACGTCCCGCCCCACGCCGGGCACGACGGCACCGACCTCACCGTCAACGTCGATGGTTCCACGTGGATCAACTGCGGCGGGCACGAGAACTTCCCCGACGGCGAGGTCTTCGCCGGTCCCCAGGGCGTCGAAGGCCACGTCAACTACACCTTCCCGGCGGTCTACGAGGGGCGCGAGGTCCACGGGGTTCGCCTGGCCTTCAAGGGCGGGCGCGTCGTCGACGCCAGCGCGACCAAGAACGAGGAGTTCCTCATCAAGATGCTCGATCAGGACGCGGGCGCGCGCACGCTGGGGGAGATCGCCGTCGGCACCAACTACATGATCAAGGAGTTCACCCGCAACACGCTTTTCGATGAGAAGATCGGGGGCACGTTCCACGCCGCCGTCGGCGCGGGGTACCCCGAGAGCGGGAGCACCAACGAATCGGGCCTGCACTGGGACATGGTCTGTGACATGCGCCCCGGCGAGAACCGCCCCGGGGGAGTCATCAAGGCCGACGGCGAGGTCGTGCAGCGCGATGGGCGTTTCCTGGGCGAGGGCTGGCCCGCCCCCGCGTAAGGGCCATCGCCATCGGGGGCGATACCATCCCCCCCTATGCCCGACACGGTCAATGTTCTGCTGATCGGCGGCGGCGGACGCGAGCACGCGATCGCCAGCGCTCTTTCCCGCTCGCCACGCCTGGGCCGCCTGTACGTCACGCACCCCGAAAATCCCGGGCTGGCCGCTCTGGGCACGCCCGTCGATGTGCCCGTGAACATCCGCGAGATCTACCGGCTGGTGCAGTTCTGCGAGCACAAGCAGATCGGGTTGGTTGTCATCGGCCCCGAAGACCCGCTGGCCGAGGGGTACGCCGACAAACTCGCCGCCGCCGGGCGGCTGGTCTTTGGCCCCAACCGCGAAGGGGCGCAGATCGAATCGGACAAGGCCTGGGCCAAGCAACTGATGCGAGGGGCGGCGATCCCGACTGCTGAATCGCGCACCTTCACCGACGCGCAGGCGGCGATCGCTTATCTCGAATCGCGCGAGCATGCGCCGGTGGTCAAGGCCGCGGGCCTGGCCAAGGGCAAGGGCGTCTTCGTGCCGGCCACCATCGCCGAGGCGATCGACGCGGTCAAGCGCATCATGATCGCCAAGGAGTTCGGCGAGGCGGGGCGCAAGGTCCTGCTCGAAGAGCGCCTCACCGGGCCCGAGGTATCGGTGCTTGCCATCGTGGACGGGCGCACCATCATGCTGCTGCCGCCGGCCCAGGATCACAAGCGACTGCTCGATGGCGACAAGGGCCCCAACACCGGCGGCATGGGCGTCTATTGCCCCGCGAATGTCCTGACCGACGCGCAGATGGAGCGCGTCGAGCGCGACGTGCTCGTCCCCGCGGTGGATGCCATGCGCCGCGACGGGATCGACTACAAGGGCGTGCTCTACGCCGGCCTGATGCTGACGCCCTCGGGCCCGAAGGTGCTCGAGTTCAACTGTCGATTCGGCGACCCCGAGTGCCAGGCGATCCTGCCGCGTCTCAAGGCCGACCTGCTCGAGATCATGCTCGCCGCATGCAAGGGCGAGCTCGACGCGTGCGATGTCGCGTGGGATTCATCACCCGCCTGCTGCGTGGTGCTGGCCAGCGAGGGGTACCCCGAGAAGCCGCGTGCCGGGGCCGTCATCACCGGCATCGACAAGGCCCAGGCCATGCCCGGCGTGCACGTCTTCCACGCGGGCACGAAACTCAACGCCAAGGGCGAGATCGTCACCGCGGGTGGGCGGGTGCTCTCGGTAACGGCATTGGGCGACACGCTCGCCCAGGCCCGTGAGCGGGCCTACGCCGCCTGCGCCGCCATCGAGTTTCCGGGCAAGGTGATGCGCACGGACATCGCGCTGGCCGCGTCGCGGGCGTGATGCTCAGGTCAAGCACCGCGCGGCTTCGACGCGCTTCGTGCGTCAGACTGAGCATCCTTCCCATGGATAAACGCGATGGCCGTTGTCAGCCATCGCGACGTTGATGCTTCTTGATTCTCAGGACTTGTTCAGCGGCATCAGGCGTCGGGCTTCTTGTCCGCCGCCGTTGCGGAAGACTGACCCGCTGTTTCGGACTCGATCTTGCCCAGCGCGGAGGGCAGTTTGATCCCGGCCTGGCTGGCCAGCTCGTGCAGTCGGGGCAGCACGTTGACCATGCCCGACAGGAAATCGCTGGTAGCGTTGCGACCGTTCGAGCCCGTGCCCTGGTCCCAGACCGTGATCTTGTCGATCTTGACGTTCTGGATCGCCTTGACCTGCTCGGCGACGAGCTCGGGGAGTTTTTCGATCAGCAGCAGCGTGGGGCCCACCGCCGCGTCCGTGCCGCACGCCTCGATCAGTTTGCGGTACCCCTCGGCCTTGGCCTCAAGGACCAGTTGCACGCCGCGGGCCTCGGCCTCGTACTTGGCGAAGATCGCGTCCGCTTCGCCCTTGGCCTCGCGCCGGACTTTCTCCGCCTCGGCTTCGGCGGCGATCTCGATGCGCTTCTTTTCGATCTCCTGCGGGGCGATCTCGTCGCGGGCCAGGCGTGCCAGTTCCTGATCGCGCTGCGCCAGCAGCACCAGTTCCTGTGCCTTGGCCAGCGCCACCTGCGAACGCTTGGTCGCCTCGGCCTGAATCTCGGCCAGCTCCGCGTTGCTCCGGGCCATCGTCGCCCGACTCGTGTTTTCGCCGGTGACCGCTTCGGCCTCGGCATGCGCCACGCGGATGCGCTGCTCCTGCTCGGCGGCCTTCTTCGCCGCGATCGTCTCCGCCTGGCGCTGCGCGATCGTGATCTCGCGCTCGCGCTGCGACTCGGCCTCGCCCCGGACCGCCTGCGCCTCGAGCGCCGCCACCGCCACGCGCTGCTTCTGCTCGGCGAGCTTCTGCCCCTCGATCGCCGAGGCCGACTCCGCCGACACCTTGACCACCTTCTCGCGGTTGGCCTGAGCCTCGCCGGTATGCCCGTCGCGTTCCTGCTGGGCCACCTCGACCTTGGCGCGGTTGACCGCCTCGGCCGCCGCCCGCTTGCCGATCGCCTGGATATACCCGCTCTCGTCGGTGATGTCGCGGATGTTCACGTTGATCAGGTCCAGCCCGATCTTGTTGATCTCCTGGCCGACGTTCTCGTTGATCAGCGTCATGAACTTCTCGCGGTCCTTGTTGATCTCTTCGATCGTCAGGGTCGCGATCACCAGGCGCAGCTGCCCCAGGATGATGTCCTGCGCCTGGTCACGCACCTGCTGCGTGTGCATGTTCAGCAGACGCTCGGCGGCGTTGTTCATCAGCACGGGGTCGGTCGAGATGCCCACCGTGAACGTCGAGGGCACGTTCACGCGGATGTTGTTCAGCGAGAGCGCCCCTTCCAGCGGGATCTCGATCACGATCGGCTCGAGCGACAGGTACGAGTAACTCTGGATGATGGGCACGATGAACGTGCCGCCGCCGTGCTGGCAGCGGCTGCTCCGTTGCTTGCCCACCTTGCCATACACCACCAGCACCCGGTTGCTCGGGCAGCGCTTGTATTGCTTGATGAGAAAGATCAGAAAGAAGAAGGCCATCAGCACCAGGCCGATGACGACGTACACGAAGTAGGAGGTGGGAATAAACCCGAGCGTGCCCGGGATCACAACCTCTGAGGTAATACCACGATCGAGCATGACACCCCTCCAGCATTCCGCCCCGCGTCGGGGGCATTCCGGTCGCTTCTGCTACTGTTGTAAAATGTTACCAAACGGTTGATCAGACCGATTTGGCCCGCTCGACGATGAGCGTGTTGGCCTCCGCCGTCCCGACCACTACTACCTGCGTGCCGCGCGGGAGTTCCTCGCCCTTGGTGCGGGCGGCGTAGAACCGCTGCTTCTGGTTGATCACCACCGTGACCTGGCCCAGCCCCGCTCCCGCCGCGGGCACGCCGACATAAACCTGTCCAGGCCCACCAATCGCCGCGTCGATGCTGACGTTGCCGCTCTCCTGCAGCTTGTACATCTGCTCGAAGACCTGGCCAAAGGCCCACATCGCGCCCACGCCGACGACGAGCGCCACCGCCGCGCTGCTCCACACGGGCCACTGGGCCTCGCGGAAGAGCACGAGCCCGCACCACCCGCCGACCATGAAGAGCACGACAAACCCCTGGAACGAGATCCATCGGCGCGATACCGAAACGTCTTTCCCGCCGAGTTTGTCGCCCACGTGCATGGCGACATCGCCGGGATCGGAGAAGCCCACGTCGGCATCGATCACATGATCAACACCCAGGGCCATCAGCAGGAACTTGATGATGAACAGCAGCGTCCCGACGCTGGCGGGCAGGCCAAAGACCCACGCCCCATCCTGAAAGAGCCAATCCAGCACGCTCCACCCCCTCGCATGCAGAACCTACCGGTAACTCCCCGGCGCACCCACCGCCGTACCTCCTGAGACATTCTACGGAATTGCCACTCCGCGGTTTTCAGCCATCATGCGAAGACGAATACCCACGGGCCACCGGGCTTCACTTGATCGGCGTTCACCCTTCAGGGGGCGTTTCGGACCCGATGAATCCCAAAACCCGTGCCGCCGCAGGGCCTTTGTACAACCGGAACAGCCGCCCGGTGCGGACGACCAGCATCGCCCCGCCCGCGCCCTCGAGCCGCCCCACGCCGACGATCTCGAGCGTCAACTCTCCCGCGCCGTGCAGGTGAACCATCGCCAGCGGCATCAATCCCGCGGGTGGGTCCGGACTCACGTTCGATGCGCTTTCATCGCACAACAAGGCGATCAGCGCTCCCACGCCGGCGCTCGTCGTGGGCGACGCCGCCTGCGTGATCCCACCCTGCGTGCGCGACCATCCATCGAGCGTGCGTGTATAGATCACATCGCGGTCTCGTGCCTCGGGTGCCGGGCTGGCTTGTGTCTCGAGAGCCCACTCGCGCCCGCCCAGGCGCAGGCTTGCTACGTCCGCGGGGGCCGTCGCCGTCGCCCTTCGCGCCCAGTATTCCCGCGGGTCTGCCACGATTGCCCCAAGCGAGGCCACCTCGATCGTGCCCGGCGTTGGGGTCCACGCCGGCTGACGCTGACCCGTCGCCGGGTCAACCATCGTCGCGACGACCCGTGCATACCGCGTCTTCCCCGCGGCGTCGGCGATGTCGCCCACCAGCATCTCCTGCACCAACGTGCGCCGGTCGACCTCGCCCCCCTCGCGTCCCACGCGCAGGTCCACCTCGATCGTCGCCGCGAAGACCGCCCGATCAAAGCCCATGCCCTCGGGGTTGGCTCCCGGCGCCGCGCGAAGCCGCAGCGCCCCCAGCGCCCCCAGCAACGCCGTGACTCGCTCGGCCTCGCCCGCCCCCGCGACGGGCGACAGCACGCCCCAACGCCCGCCCTGGCGTGCCAGCATCGTCCGCATGCCCCCCGTCTCGACGCTGACGCGCGACGCCCCCGCCTGGTCCACCGGCACAAACGCGTTCTCTTCGCGCCACGCCATCACGCTCGCGTGCTCGAACACTCCCGCCAGCCCGCCGCGCGACAGGAACGACACGCGAGAGTCTCCCTCCTCACACTCAACCACGCTCTGGCCCGCCAGCCCCGTGGCAGCGATCCGCAGCGTGCGTTGATTCACGCCCCGCCCGACGCGCACGCGAACGCCCCCCTCCGCCCGCAGATCGCTGGCGGGTGGGGTGGCCGCCGAATCCATCAAGAGGCGCAGCGCACCGCGAACTCGGGCCGCACCCACCGGCCACGTCGATTCACCCGAGCGCATGATCCACAACCCGGGCACACGGTCACTGGCAGCGATCTCCATTACTCGCCCGTCGGGCCACGCGAGTTCCACCACGTCCACCCCGCCGATATCAAGGCTGGTCAGCCAGGTGGTGGGGGGTGGGGGCGGCGGGGGCGTGGGACGCAGGAGCAGAATCGCCGCTCCACCGCTCAGCACGGCCGCCGCCAGGACAGTGATCACGAGGTTGCGCTGCACGCCACGAGTCTACGCCTGACGGGCTTCCAGGCGTTACGCACGCTTAACGGCGCAGTTGGTGCGAGTCCTTCACGCCCAGCGTGGCGTAGACCTCGCGCGTCGCCGTCGAGCGATTGAGCGTGTAGAAGTGGATCCCCGCCACGCCATGATCGAGCAGATCGCGGCATTGCTCGGTGGCCCAGTGGATGCCCACGCGGCGGACACCCTCATCATCGTCGCCCGCGCGGGCCAGGGCGCGCAGCATCGTCGCAGGGTACCGGGCCCCCAGCGCCAGTTCGGCCATCCGCTTCATCCCCGCGATCGACGTCACGGGCATGATCCCCGCGATGATCGGCACGCGGATCCCCGCCAGTTCGCAGCGGGAGCGAAAGTCGTAGAAGTCGTGGTTGTTGAAGAAGAGCTGCGTCACGATCGCGTCGGCCCCGGCGTCGACCTTGGCCTTGAGAAACTCGATCTCGCGCATGCGGTTGGGTGTTTCCGAGTGCCCCTCGGGGTATCCCGCCACGCACACACCAAACCCGCGCTTGTCGGGGTGGATCCTGCGCTCGTTGAACTTGTGGATGTAACGCACCAGTTCCGACGCATAGCGGAACGAGCGCCACGGATCGCCGCCGTTGCACCCCTCGCGCGGCAGGTCGCCCCGCAGCGCCATGATCGTGCTGATTCCAGCCTGCGCATACCGCTCGAGGATCTGGCCGATCTCCGCGTCGTCGTGCCCCACGCAGGTCAGGTGCGGGATCGGGTCCAGCGGCGTCTGCGTGCGGAGGCGCACCACCAGGTCATGCGTCAGTTCACGCGTCGAGCCCCCCGCCCCATAGGTCACGCTCACGAAACTGGGCTTGAGGCTCGTCAGGTCGCTGATGCTGGAAAAGAGATCCTCCGCCGCCGACGGCGACTTGGGAGGAAAGAACTCGAACGAGAACGTCGTCGAGTGCTGGATGAAGAGGTCACGGATGTGCATGCGACAGGCCTGGTTGGCACTCGTCTATCGGCACGGCGCCCCGGGCTCCAACAGCCCGGGGCGCGCCGTGATCCGCTCGGAATGGCTCAATAACGGTAGTGATCCGGCTTGTAGGGCCCGTCGACCGGGATCGACAGATACGCCGACTGCGCGGGCGTGAGCTTGGTCAACTTCACCCCGATCTTCTCGAGGTGCAGGCGGGCGACCTCCTCATCGAGCTTCTTGGGCAGCGTGTAGACCTGCCCCGACTCGTACGCAAAGCCCGACAGCGTCGGCTTGCCCGTCGCGTTGAACCACAGGTCCAGCTGTGCGATCGTCTGGTTCGTGAAGCTCGACGACATCACGAAACTCGGGTGCCCGGTTGCGCACCCCAGGTTCATCAGACGCCCCTCGGCCAGCACCAGAATCGACCGCCCCGTCTTCGTGAACTCAAACTCGTCGTACTGCGCGCGGATGTTCACGCGCTTGGCCTCACCCTTGCGTACGGCGGCGTACACGCCCGCCATGTCGATCTCGTTGTCGAAGTGCCCGATGTTCGCCACGATCGCCTTGTCCTTCATCTTGCGCATGTGGTCGAGCGTGATGACGTCCTTGTTGCCCGTCGCCGTGATGAAGATGTCCGCCGTCTCCAGCACGTCCTCGAGCGTCGCGACCTGATACCCCTCCATCGCCGCCTGAAGCGCGTTGATCGGGTCGATCTCGGTCACGATCACGCGGCAGCCCTGCCCGCGCAGAGCCTGGCAGCAGCCCTTGCCCACGTCGCCATAGCCCAGCACCACCGCCACCTTTGCGCTGAGCATCACGTCTGTCGCGCGGTTGAGCCCGTCCACCAGGCTGTGACGGCAGCCGTAGAGGTTGTCGAACTTGCTCTTGGTCGCCGAGTCATTCACATTGATCGCCGCGAAGCCCAGCACCCCATCCTTCTGCATCTGGTAGAGGCGTTTCACGCCCGTGGTGGTCTCTTCGCTCACGCCCTTGATCCCGTCGCGTACACCCGTCCAGTAGCCCTTGTTCGTGGCCACCGACTCGCGCAGCAGATCGAGGATCACGCCCCATTCCTCGGAATCATTGGCGGCGTCAAAGGCGGGCACCTTCCCGGCCTTCTCGTATTCGGCCCCCTTGTGCACCAGCAGCGTCGCGTCGCCGCCGTCGTCCAGCAGCAGGTTGGGCCCGATCGTCCCGCCCTTCCCGTCTGGGAAGCGGAACGTCTGCACTGCGCACCACCAATACTCGGGCAGCGTCTCACCCTTCCAGGCAAAGACCGCCACGCCCTTGGGGTCGGCGACCGTGCCCGTGGGGCCCACGACCGTCGCCGCCGCGGCGCTGTCCTGTGTGCTGAAGATATTGCAGCTGGCCCAGCGCACCTGTGCGCCCAGGTCCACCAGCGTTTCGATCAGCACCGCCGTCTGGACCGTCATGTGCAGCGAGCCGGTGATGCGGGCGCCCGCCAGAGGTTTCTTCCCCTTGTAGCGTTCACGCAGCGCCATCAGGCCCGGCATCTCGTGCTCGGCCAGACGCAGTTCCTTGCGCCCCATTTCGGCCAGCGACAGGTCCGCCACCTTGTACTCAAGCCCGTTGGCGGCCTTGTCCACGCTGAGCCCCCCGGCTTTGGAGGGGCGAACGGTCGTTGCGGCAGTGCTCAATGCAAACTCCTTCCTTGGTCAACCTCTGTGTCAGACATTCATCCATCGCGGACGCCCCATGCGCGGGGTGCGCCGCCTCATTCATGCGCTCGTCGAACATCCATCGGCTTGTACGCCGTGCACGCGAACAGCCCCGGACCCTTCGCGTTGGTCTCCGCCGCCAGCGTCAGAAACCGCGTCCGCTCCAGCCCCGCCGAGGCGAGCATGCGGATCATCTGCGCGACCCCGAACCCCAGCCACCGGTGCCCCATGGTGTGCCGATATGTCGCCCGATCATGCTCGATCATGTCCACGATTAGCAGCACACCGCCGGGTTGAAGCACCCGTGCCATCTCGCGGCAGGCCGCCTCGGGTTCATTCATGTGATGCAGCACGAGCACGCAGACTGCGGCGTCCACCGCGCCATCGGTCAGCGGCAAGTGCTCGAGATCCCCCTCGCGAAACTCGACGTTTGTGTAGGCACCCAAGCGCGTCCGTGCCGCGTCGAGCATCTCGGGCGATTGGTCTACCGCGATGACGCGCTCGACGCATGGCGCCAGCAACTCCGCCGCGTTCCCCGTCCCGCACCCAAGGTCCGCGACTGTCCATGTGGGGGGAATCAGCGGCAGCAGCGCCCGCAGCGTGGCCCGGTCGCCGAACAACTCGTTGCGCACGCCGTCCCATTCGCCCGCGATCCTTCCGAAGAAGGCCCGCGTGTCCTCGCGCCGCTCGGCGATCACCGCGTCGAGGCGTCGCCGGTCCTCCGCCGCCTCGAGCGTGCCGCCCAACTGCGATCGCACCGCCAGCCAGACATCGCGCAACTGGGGCGACAACTCGTCCATCAGCATGCGGTAAAGGGTGCTCGTCCCCTCGGTCCGCGAGAGGACCCACCCACCGTCCAGCAACGTGCGCAGATGACGGCTCACCGTCGACTGGGGCACCTGCAGCACGCGCCCGATCTCGCCCACCGAGAGTTCCTCGCTCTCGAGCACGCGCAGCGCACGTAGCCGCAGCGGCTCGCTCAGGGCGGCCAGCAGGTCCGATACGTTTTGTGCCGTAGGCTGATTCATCCGTCTATCCGGATGAATGGTACAACGTACATCCCCGGGTTTCAAGCCCCCCGGTCTTACTACCCCTGGCGTCTGGCCTATCGGACCAATCCAGCCCGCATTTCGATGGGAGCTCGCCCGAACGTGGGGCCCGGTATCTCGCCGGTGGCGCGGATCGCCTCGTTGATTGCGGGGTCCAGCGGTGCCAGGTAATAGCAGTAACGCAGGCGTTCCGCATACTTGGCCGTGTCACCGATCCCCTTGTAAAAGTCTGCAAGGGCGCGCTGGTACTTGAGGCTTTGTCCGCCGTCGAGTTTCGCCGCGGTCAGGAGTGCCTGCTCTGCTTCGTCGGCGTTGCCCAGGAAGCCCTGGTAGGTGCCCAGGCGAAGGTAATCCGACGGCCGCTGACGCTCTGACGTCTGGCGGGTGAGCAGGGTCACGAGGGCGTCCCGATCGCCAGCCTGGTACATCGCGTTGGCCTGCAGGTCGAGGTAGTCGTCGTTGAGGGGGTAGACATCAGTGCAGATCTGCAGTTCGCGGATCGCCTTGCGCGGCTGGTTTGTGGCCATGTAGGCCTGCGCCAGCTCATAACGGGTTTGAGCCGCATCAGGACGCTGCGCGAGGTAGATTTCGTAATCGGCCTGCGCTTCTTCGAACCGCCCGTACTTCAGGTGATGTTCGGCGTCGGCCTTGATCCGGTGGAGCGGGCGTTGCCCCGAGCAGCCCGCGAGCGTGGCCACCGAAAGAGCACCGAGGATCAGGGATCGAACGAGGTAGGATCGCATGGGAAAAGTTCTCCGACACAGCCGGCCCGGCGCCTCCAGGCCCAATAATCCGTGCGTCCCATGGTATCGGCCGCCATGGCCCGCAGACTGGACGGATCCCATGCCCGCCGACATCGTCCTCCTCCACCACACCCTGCCCGATGCCACCAGTCATTACGACTGGCTGACGTCACCCCCGGGACGTGAAGGGCACGGGCTGGTCGCTTTCCGCCTGGAACATCGCCTCGACGCATCCGGGTGGGACTGCCAACAGGCATCCCGCCTGCCCGAACATCGACGTCTGTACCTCACCTACGAGGGGGATCTAACGGGTGATCGCGGGCATGTTCGGCGGGTCGCACGGGGTATCTGCCTGGAATGGGTCGAAACCCCGGACCAGATACGCACCACACAGGTGTTTGGTCCGGCGAATGGCGGCGTGCGGATTTCTCTGTTGGTGACTCGCCTCGAGGGGGGGGATTTCTGGGAGGTGCGGCGTGTCAATGTCTAGCCAGCGGCTAGGCACGGACGTGTGTTGCTGTTAGTCTCGCCGTGTGGCGTGTGTGGGCCGCCGATCCAAGGAGACCCACGATGCGACGAGAACTGCGTTCGCCAGACCCGCTCCCGGGGGATTCCACCAGGCCCGACCCGCTGAAGGAACCACCCCCGCCCAAGATTCAGGCCTTTGAGAACAAGTTCTCCGCGGCGTCTCGCCGCCACGAAGACTCCTGGAACCGCACGCCCAACCAGACTGGCCAGGGGGCCATCCACGTGCGCAGTTTCCACTGCAAGCTTAATGATGAGGCCTTGGCGCTGATGGACAGCCAGATCAACGACTGGCTCGATGAACACCCGCAATACGAGGTCAAGCTGGTCACGACCACCATCGGGACGTGGCTGAGCAAGACTTCTGAACTGCGGCTGATCGTGAACGTGTGGGTCTGATTCCCGTCCTTGCCCAGGCCGCTCCCGGAACTTCGCGTCGGGTGTTGCGGTCGGTCGATAGATCCCGCCGTGTGCGGCATCGTTGGCATCGCGACGTCGGCCGGGGCTCGCCCCAGCCTCTCGGCAGAGGGGATCGCCCGCCTGCGCGATCGGATGGCTCACCGGGGGCCCGACGGGGCGGGGCTGGTTGACCAAGGGCACGTGATCCTGGGGCACCGGCGATTGGCGGTGGTCGATCCGCGCCCCGAGGCCGCCCAGCCCATGGCCAGCGTGACGGGCGATGCGTGGCTCATCTACAACGGCGAGGTGTACAACAACGACGAACTGCGCCACGAACTGGCCCGCGCGGGCGCGGTGTTCCGTACCCAGTCAGACAGCGAAACCCTGTTGTGCGCGCTCGAGACATGGGGGGAAGGGGCGCTCGCGCGCGTGCGCGGCATGTTCGCCTTTGCGTACTTTGACGCCAGAGCGAACCGGCTGCTGCTGGCGCGGGACCCGCTGGGGATCAAGCCGCTGTATTACTGGGTGCGGTCAAGACGCGCGGGGGACGAGATCGTCTTTGCGAGCGAGTTGCAGGCGTTGGCGTCTCATCCGGAATACGTGCCCCGGGCGGACACGCCCTGCATGAGCGCGTACCTGACGACGATCCGCACGACGCTGGGCTCGCGCACGCTCTTCGCCGATCTGGCCTGTGTGCGCCCGGGCGAGGCGATCCGTGTGTCGCTCGATGCCGGGGCATTCCGCATCGCGCGGCATCGCTATTGGAACGGTGCACGTGAGACGCACGCCGCCGACCTCCGCGGAGCGATCGAAGAAAGCGTCAGGGCTCACCTGCGGGCCGACGTGCCGGTCTGCTCGCTGCTGAGCGGCGGGCTCGACAGTTCCATCGTGGCGACCATCGCGACGCGCGAAGCGGGTCCGCTCCGCACCTATTGCTCGGGGGCGGCGGGAGGAACAGGCGATGATTTCGAAGCCGCCCGTCTCGTGGCCGACGCGCTGGGCACCACGCACACGCAGGCGCCGGTGACGCGAGAACTCTTCGCGGAGCGATGGGTGTCGATGGTCGAACGGACAGGCGTTCCACTCTCGACCCCCAACGAGGTTGCGATCAACGAGGTGGCGCGTCGCCTCCGCGCCGACGGCATGGTGGTAACGCTCAGCGGCGAAGGGGCCGATGAACTCTTCGGTGGGTACGACGCGCCACTCGCCGCCGCGCAAACCTGGCACTCGGGGAGCGTTGGGCGGACAGGGCGCGAACTGGCGCGGGGGGCATCGCGCCTGGAGATGGACCTCGCCGCGTGGATCCCGACGCGGGTCAAGGCGTCGCTGCTGCGTGCCGAGATCTGGCGCGGGATCGAGCAGGACGCGGCGCTGGCGAGTTCCTACGAGGACGAGTTCGCCGACGCGATGGAAGAGGCGCGTGATGACTCGGCGCTGCAGGCGCACCTGGCGTTTCAGCGACGGATCAACCTGACCGGGCTGCTGCAGCGTCTTGATTCTGCAACCATGCTCGAGAGCGTTGAGGGCCGCACGCCCCTGGCCGACGTGCGACTGGCGCAGCTCGCCGCGGCGATGCCCATGCAAGACAAATACGTCGAGGGGCGGGGCGTGGCCGGGACCAAGATCGCGCTGCGCGATGCGTTCGCCCGCGATGTGCCCGCGGCGATCGTGTCGCGTCCCAAGGCGAGCTTCCCGTTGCCTTTCCAGGAATGGATGATCGGGCAGGTGGGCGTGCTCGCGTCATCGGAATCGATGCGCGATCTCGTGCGCCACGACGTGCTGCGCGGGGTGATCGATCGACCCAACGAGACATGGCGGTTTGCCTGGCCCCTGATCAACCTGGCCCTGTGGACGCGGCGCTGGTGGGGGCGTTAGCGGACGCACGAAGCCCGCACAGGCGTCAGAGTTGAGGAGCGATGACACACGGCGAGCGCTCGCACGCGTGATCGCCACGCGGGGATGCCGATAGATCGCTCGCATGATCTGGGACACCGTCTTCGGCGGGGCACGAAAGCCCCAGAAGGCCCGCGGCGCCGTGCGCCTGGGCACGAGCGATCACGACCTCTCCACGCACCTGGGGCGCGTGATGGACATCTCGTCGACGGGCCTGCGTCTGCGCGGCGAGAAAAAGCCCATCGTTCAGCCGGGCGAGTCGATCGCGATCTGCGTCACCAATGGCTCGCAATCCATCCGGGTGGGTGGGGTGGTGGCGTGGGTGCGCCGTCGATCGGGGGCCTATGAGGTCGGCCTGCGGTTCGCCGGGACGAGCGAGGGGGCCATCGCCGGGCTGATCCAGTTTGCCAGGCACGGGTTTGTCAACACGATTCCCGGCGGGGCGTCGAGCGCGACCACATGCAGCGAGCCGCTCTCGGCACGCGTCGAGGTCGAAGACCTGTACGAGGTGCTGGGCGTGGCACGCAACGCCAGCGAGGCCGAGATCCGTGCGGCGTATCACCGCCTGGCGCGCGAGGCGCACCCCGACTCGGGTGGCGAAGCCGCCAGCCCTGAACGCTTCGCCAGGATCAGCAAGTCCTATTCGGTGCTGCGCGATACGGCGCTGAGAGCCCGCTATGACGCGCTGCTCTCGGGCGCGGCCTGATCAGGCGTCCGCGGCGCGGTCGAGGCGGGCCAGATCGCCCAGCGCCGGGGGCGTCAGGCGGAACGTGGTCCACTCGGACATGGGCGCGGCGCCCAGGCGCTCGTAAAAGCCGATCGCCGGGGTGTTCCAGTCGAGCACGGCCCACTCGAGGCGGCGGCAGCCGCGGGATTCGGCGATGCGTGCCACACGCGCCAGCAGCGCCTTGCCCACGCCCGCGCCCCGCGCGTGCGGACGCACGAAGAGGTCTTCGAGGTACATCCCCGGACGCCCCAGCCAGGTCGAGAAGTTGTGAAAGAAGACGGCAAAGCCCACGGGCGAGGCGTCAATCTCGGCGATGAGCCCCTCGGCGGTGGGGCCCTTCCCCAGCCCGTCGCCGAAAAGGTGCTGATCGATGAGTTGGGGCGTGGCGACAGCGGCGTCCGGGGCACGCTCATAGAGTGCCAGTTCGCGGATCATCGCGAGGATGGTGGGCACGTCGGAGCGCGTCGCATCACGGATGGTGAGCATGCGCGAAAGCCTACGCCCCGGCTTGCGAGTCGGCGGGACGACGTGGGGCGGCTCGCGGATCGGCGACGGGGACCGCCGCCAGGAGCGACCGGGTGTACTCGTGGCGGGGCGAGCCAAGCACGCGCTCGCGGTCGTCGAGCTCGACGATGCGCCCGGCGTGCATGACCGCCACGCGGTGCGCGACGTGGGCGATGACGCCCATGTCGTGACTGATGAAGAGATAGGCCATGCCCAGATCACGCTGCAGATCGCCCAGCAGGTTGAGGATCTGCGCCTGCACCGAGACATCGAGCGCGCTGGTGGGCTCGTCGCAGATCACCAATTCGGGGCGGAGCGCAATCGCCCGCGCGATGGCGATGCGCTGGCGCTGCCCGCCCGAGAACTCGTGCGGGTAGCGGTCGGCCGCATCGGCGCGAAGCCCGCAGCGTTCGAGCAGCGTGCACATGTCGGCGCGGGCGTTCCGCAGGGAGTTGAACACCCGATGCACGATCAGCGGCTCGGCGACGATCTCGCCCACGCGCAAGCGCGGGTTGAGTGACGAGCCCGGATCTTGAAAAACGAACTGCATCGCCCGCCGGAGGCGCAGGCGATCGCTCCCGCGGGCGTGGGTGGTGTCGATTCCGTTCAGGCGGACAACGCCGGTGGTGGGTTGAACCAGCCCGATGATCGCGCGCCCGAGCGTGGACTTGCCGCTGCCCGATTCGCCCACGACGCCCAGCGTGGTGCCGCGCAGCAGATCAAAGGTCACCTCTTGCACGGCGTGGACGGGCTGGGCATGACGCGACAGCAGGCCGGTGCGGCGCGGAAATGTCACCCCCAGGTCGCGAACCTCGAGCAGCGGGGTGCTGGGGTCGTGGTCGATCACGGGGTAGGGTCAGCGGGTGGGGGGGAGCACGCCCCGGTGAGCGTCGTCGAGCCAGAGGCGCAGTCGTGCGGCCCAGTGGCGGAAGACCATCCGTGCGTCGTAGAAGGGATCCTCGCGCGGGCGGGCGTGCATGGGGTCGAGCGTATCCGACTCGACCGCCGCCCCGAGACGCTCGCCGCTGACCGAATCGACAATCTCGGCCTCGACGCTCGCGCCGCCGACATCGATCGCATCGGTGGTGGTACGTCCGCGGGAGACCTGAGTGACGGCGGCGCGGATGCGTGCCACCCCCGGCCCGCCGCGATCAACGACCTTGTAACGGGGTGTGAGTGAGGCGATGACCTCGGCGCGGAGTTCGGCGGCGAGGCGGTTGGCGGTGTCGGGGTCGATGGGCACGCCGCGAAGCGTGGTGGTGGGCAGGAAGCGGATGTCGTCGATGACGAAGGCGGTGTATTCGGTGAGGCGGGCGGACTGCTCGTAGAGCGTGTCGGGATGGCGCGGGCTGGGCTGCAGCGTGGAATAGTCGCCGATGACGCCCGTGCGCGTGATGCTCACCCCCGGATCGGTGGGTGAGTTACTTGCGCACGCGCCGAGCACGCCCAGCAGCGTGAAGCACGCGACGATCACGCACGTCTTGGAGATCCGAAGTTGGGCGGTCGGGGCGCTTGGCATGGGACGATGCTAAGGCGGCTCGGTGCGGGGCGCAACGCCGGTCACGCCGTTTCAGATTCCCGGGCGAGCAGGTCGGAATAGCCGCAGTCGATGGGTTCGCCCATGGCCGGGCCAAAGGCACGCCGTAACTCGGCGATGGACTCATGGCAGCGGGCGACGTGGTTGTCCTTCGAGACCAGAGCCTCGAACTCGATGAACGTGCCCAGCCCCTCGACCTTGTCGAGGTGGATCCGCACCGACCCGTGCATCCACAGGTCGCGCTGTTTGCGCACCACCAGCCAGACGGGCAGCGGCTGCGTGCCAAACCGCGCCAAGGCCTGCTCTTCGTCATAGAGCGTGAAGTGGCTCAGCTTGGGATGCGATCGATTGGCTCGTTCGTAGTAGACATACTCAACGGGCTCGCCCACGGTCTCGCGCTTCTTCAATCGCCCGTTCGTGACCTGGTAGTACGTATCAGTCTGCTCGAGCGCGGCGATGTGCGTGGCCTTGATGGCGCGGCAGACGGCCAGGGCGATGGTCATGTCGCGCAACTCGGCCTTGAACTCGACGTTGTGCATCCGCGCCCTCCGCCGACGAGTCTAGCCGTTTGCCTTCGCGAGTTCGTCGTTCAGGCGTGCCTCGTCCCAGATCTCGACGCCAAGATCCTGAGCCTTGGTCAGTTTCGAGCCCGCCTCGTTCCCGGCGATCACAAGGTGCGTGTTCTTCGAGACCGAGCCGGTCACCTTGGCCCCCATCCCCTCCAGCAGCGCCTTGAGCGTCTCGCGGTCGTACCCCGCCAGCGTGCCTGTCAGCACAATGGTCTTGCCCGCGAAGGGGCCCTGGGGTGCGGCTCGCCCCGCGGCGTAATCGTGCGAGGTCAGATCGACCCCCACACGGGCCAGGTCGTCGAACGTGCGCCGGGCGGCCTTGCTGCGCAGATAGGCATGGACCGCGGGGGCGGTGTCCTTGCCCAGTCCCGTCTCGGGGCGGTCCGCGGGATCGTCGGGAAAGCCAAGGGCCCGGGCGGCGTCGCGTGAGAGGGACTTGGGCCGCAGCGATTCCTCGCCCACGCTCAGCAGATCGTCGAGATCCTTGAACCGGCGGGCGAGCAACTTCGAGGTGGTGTCGCCGACGTAACGGATGCCCATCCCGCTGAGCACCTTGGCCAGGCCGCGCCCCTTGGCGGATTCGATGCCCGCCAGCAGGTTGTCCACCTTCTTCTCGCCCATGCGATCGAGCGCCAGGAGTTTCTCGCGGTGCTCGTGCAGGCGGAAGATGTCGGCAAAGGTCGCCAGCGGGATGCTCGGCTCGGCCAGGATCTGGTCGATCGTCTTCTCGCCCAGTCCGTCGATGTCCATCTGCTTGCGCCCGGCGAACCAGACGAGTTTCTCGCGGATCTGCGCGGGGCATTCGGGGTTGACGCATCGACGGGCTGTCTCGAGCAGGGGCTGCTCGACGCCCTCGGGCGGCTCGATCTCGACGGGGCCGGCGCAGCGCGGGCAGGCCTCGGGAGGGGTTACCTTCGCGGCGTTTTTGGGGCGCTCGCCCAGCACCACACCCACGACCTGGGGGATGATCTCGCCCGCCTTCTCGACCTGCACCAGATCGCCGATGCGGATGTCGGTGCGCTCACCCTCGCGCTCGGTGGCGGCGTCGCGCACGCGCCCGTAGTTGTGCAGCGTGGCGTGGCGGACGGTGGTGCCCGAGAGGAGCACCGGCTCCATCACCGCGCGGGGGGTGATCTTGCCGGTCTTGCCCACCTGATGCTCAACCTTGAGCAGACGCGTCGTCGTTCGTTCGGGGGCGTACTTGTACGCCATGATCCAGCGCGGGCTCTTGGAGGTCGTGCCCAGCGCGGCCTGCGACGCGAAGTCATCGACGCGGACCACCATGCCGTCGGTCGCGTAATCGAGATCGTGGCGGGCTCGGTCAAAGGCCTCGATGGCCTTGATGGCCTTGTCGATGCCTTCGCAGGCGATGCTGTGCCGATTGGTGGGCACGCCCAGGGCACGCAGTTGGGCCAGCAAGTCGGTGTATGAAGAGGCGAATTCCGTGTCGATCTCGCCCCGCCCGTGGGCGACAAAGCCCAGGCGGCGCTGCGCGATGGCCCCGGGGTCGAGCTGCTTGAGCGTGCCCGCGGCGGCGTTGCGCGGGTTCATGAAGAGGTCTTCGTCCTGCGCCTCTCGCTCCTTGTTGATGCGCTCAAACTCGGAGATGGGCAGATAGATCTCGCCCCGGACTTCAAGCACGTGTGGTGGCGTGGTTGATTCGAGCACCAGCGGGATGGCGCGGATCACGCGGGCGGCGTGGGTGACATCATCCCCCTTGACGCCGTCGCCGCGGGTGACGGCGTGGACCAGGCGACCCTTCTCGTAGCGGAGCGAGATCGCCAGGCCGTCGATCTTGGGATCGCACACCAGGCGAACGTCCTTGGACGTAGAGTCGAAGAGCCCGGCGTCATCGCGCGACAGGCCCTTGAGCACCCGCGCGTACCAATCGCGGACTTCGGTGGTGTCGTAGGCGTTGTCGATCGAGAGCATGGGCACGCGATGGGCGATGGTGCGGAAGCCTTCGATGGGCTCGCCGCCCACGCGGTGCGTGGGGCTGTCGGGGTCGTCGAGTTCGGGGTGGGCCTTTTCGAGCGCGTCGAGTTCGGCCAAGAGCCGGTCGAACTCGGGGTCGGACATGATGGGGGCGTGGTCGACGTAGTAGGCGCGGTTGGCGCGGCGCAGCAGGGCGCGCAGTTCGGGCACTCGCTGTGCGGGCTTTCGGGTCGCGGGCGGCACGCCCCGCATCGTACGCAAATGTGTGGGTATCATGCGCCCATGCCCGCGCGGATCATCGATGGTGTCGAACTCGCGAAGGTCTATCGCGAGCAGATCAAGGCCCGTGTGGCCACGGTCTGCGCCGGGGGCGGGCGCGTGCGCCTCGACGCGGTGCTTGCCGATGCGGGGGACAACGCCTCGCGGGTCTACGCCGAGAACCAGGCCCGCACCGCCGAGTTGCTCGGGATCGAGTATCGCCTGCATCGCCTGCCGGTGGGCTGCGGGTACGACGACATCGCCGGTCGCGTGCTGCTGCTCAGCAGCGAGGACGAGGTCTCGGCGATCATGGTGCACCTGCCGCTGCCCGCGGGGGTGGACCCGTATCGCATCCAGCGCCTGATCGCGGTCGAGAAGGACGTCGAGGGCGTCAACCCGGCGAATATCGGCAACGTGGTGTATGGGCGGTCGTCGCTGGCGCCGTGCACGGCCCTGGCCGTCGTGACCATGCTCGCCCAGGTGATGGCCCACGAGCGAGGTGAAGGTTTTCCGCCGCCCCCGGGAGCGAAGACGCCGGGCATCGCGGGCGAGGCTGGATTGCTGCGCGGCAAGGTGGCGGTGGTGGTGGGCGCGGGCGACGTCGTGGGCAAGCCCATCGGCGTGCTGCTCATGCGCCAGGAGGCCACGGTCATCTCCTGCAACAAGTGGACCCCGGGATTGTCCGAGATTGCCCGCACGGCTGACGTGCTGGTGGCGGCGGCGGGGGTGCCCAACCTGATCACCGCCGCGATGGTCAAGCCCGGCGCGATCGTGATCGACGTGGGCGTGAACCGCGTCACGGGGCCTGACGGAAAGGCGCGGACCATCGGCGATGTGGCCTTCGAGCAGGTCCGCGAACAGGCGGGGTGGATCAGCCCTGTGCCGGGCGGGGTGGGCCCGGTGACGGTGGCGATGCTGCTGCGCAACGTGGTCGAAGCCGCCGAACGCCATTTCGGGGGCGCGAAATGAGCCCGGGCTGCATTCTGGACTGAATCGGAGCGTTGACTCCGGGATACCGGGTGTCTTTGATTTTGGGTTGCGAAGGTTTGGGGTGATATGGCCCGCGCACGAGGCGGCTGGGCGAAGGAGTTCACATGTTTGGTTTCAGCCACTGGGAACTGCTGATCATCCTGGGGATCGCGCTGCTGCTCTTTGGTCGACGCCTGCCCGAAGTGGGGCGGAGCCTGGGCAAGGGCATCATCGAGTTCAAGAAGGGGCTCAAGGGTGTTGAAGAGGAGTTGAACCAGACTTCGTCTTCCACAAGCCACGCCCGGTACAACGACGGCCGCCCCCAGTTTGAAGCCCCCACGGCGACCAGCGATGCACGTCGCGTTGGCCGCAACGACCCCGTCGAAGCCGAGCCGAACGAAGCACCCAAGGCCTGAGCCATTCCCTAGCGTTGGAGCCTTGGCCAGTGTGCGCCGTGGTACGCTGGCGGCATGCATGCATTGATTGGTTGCGCCTGTGCGCTCATCACGGTCCAGCCCGGCGATCTGCCGCTGGTCCGCGTGAACGCCGACAACACGCGTATCGAGACCTCCTGCGTGGTCGTATGCGACCCGGCCCTGGTCATCGAAGACACCGACAACAACGGAGTGCTCCATGTCGTCGCGGACGGCGTGGTGGTGCGATTCTCCTCGGGTTCAGCGCTGCGCGGGGCGGCACCGGGCACGGCGTGGGACACACTCGCGGGCATCGGCATACGCGTCGAGGGCGTCAAGGATGTGCGCATCGAGGGGGCGATTGTCCACGGCTATCGCAACGCCTTGGTGGCGACGCACGCCGACGGGCTGTTTGTCGCGGGGGGCGACTTCTCCGACAACTTCCGCCAGCGGCTGCGCTCCACCCCCGCGGGGGAGGACAGCGCCGACTGGCTCTATCCGCATCGCAACGACGTGGTGAAATGGCGCGACCAATACGGCGGGGCGGTCTGCGTGGAATCCTCCGATCGCGTCAGAATCCACGACATTCGTGTGCGGCGCGGGCAGAACGGGATCATCCTCGATCAAGTGAACAACTCGAGCATCTACGACAACGATTGCTCGTTTTTGTCGGGGTGGGGGTTGGCGATGTGGCGCTCGTCGCGCAATATCGTCAACCGCAACGCCTTTGATTTCTGCGTGCGCGGGCACATCGAGGGCGTCTATAACCGCGGGCAGGATTCGGCGGGGATCCTCGTCTTCGAGCAGTGCTCGGACAACGTCTTCGCCAAGAACTCATGCACGCACGGCGGGGACGGCTTCTTCGGCTTCGCCGGCAAGGAGGCCATCGGCGAGCCCTGGCTCGACGCCGAGCGGGCAAGGCTGCGCCAGGAACTGGGACAGCGCGACGTAGACGACGCGATCCGCGTGCCCGACGAGATCGCACGCCGCCACGCCCCGCTCGGATGCAACAACAACCTGCTCATCCATAATGATTTTTCCTATGCCGCCGCGCACGGCATCGAGATGACGTTCTCGCGCGGGAACCGCTTCATGGACAACCGCGTCGTCGAGAACGCCATCTGCGGCGTGTGGGGCGGGTATTCCTCCGACACGCTGATCTCGGGCAACCGCTTCGAGCGCAACGGGGGCATGGCGTATGGGCTCGAACGCGGGGCGATCAACATCGAGCATGGGTCGGGCAACGTCATCACCGGCAACACGTTCATCGATAACCGCTGCGGCGTGCACCTTTGGTGGGATCGCGACGCGGGGCTGAACCTGCTGCCGGGCGTGGTGGCCAACCATCGCGGCGTGACCGGCAACGTGATCGCCGGCAACCGAATGTCGATTAGTGCAGGCGCGATCTTCGCGGGCCTGCGCGACGGGGAGACCCTGCCGCTGGTGCACCTGCGCGACGCGGGCAGCGGGCGTGTGACGGGCACGGTCTTCGCCGCGAACACGGTCGAGCTGACATCGCCGCGCGGCGTCGAGATCCTGGCGGGCGAAGGGATCGAAGTGATCCGCGAGGGTGTGGTTCCCGCGTTGGAGTCCCCCGCGTATGACGACTCGGGCTTGAAGGAGCCGGTGGGGGCGCGGGCGCGATTGCGCGGGCGCGACAAGATCATCATGGGTGAGTGGGGGCCATGGGATCACGATTCGGTGATGGTGCGGGCGAAGGAACGAAAGGCGTCGACGCACACGTACGAGGTCTTCGGCGCGGCACAGGTGACCCCTTCGATCACACGGGGGGATGTCGTCGTGACCCAAGAGCCCGGCGCCGATCGCGTCCTTATCCATATCGCGGCCGAGCCGGGCGTGCATGCCTACCGCGTGCCGCTGCAGATCGATGACATCGAGCACGTGCTCGAGGGGACGATCATCGGCGCGACGTGGCGGGTGAAGACCTTTGCGTGGACCAACGCGACAGACCCGCGAGAGAACCTCGCGGCGTGGCGGGCGCTGGCCGAAGAGCCGCACGCCGTGCATTCGCAAGTCGACGCGCTGCGGTTCCCATTTGGGATGCGTGGGCCACGCGACCTGGCCTGGAATGATGATGTGCGCACCCGCGGGCCGGGCCCCGACCGCTTCGGGGTTCTCGCCGCGACGACGCTGCACCTGCCCCGCGGGCGGTGGCGCTTCACCACGCTTTCAGACGACGGCGTGCGCGTGCTCGTCAACGAGAAACCCATCATCGAGAACTGGACATGGCACGGGCCCACGCGCGATTCGGCGGTCTTTGAGCAGCCATGCGATGAAGCCGTGCGCATCGTCGTCGAGCACTTCGAGATCGATGGCTACAGCGTGCTCGAACTCGACATTGAGCCCGCGGATTGATCGCTACGGCAGGTAATACTCCGTGAGCGACACGCCCCGGTGCGAGAAGGGGCGGCTGCGATAGGGCGAGACCTCACGGAAGTTCCGCGGGGGCTCGTCGTAACTGTCGAGATAGAACTTGATCATCGACGAATCGGCGCGGACCCATGCGCCATGCCCATCGGCGAACGAGGCGTTGTAGCCCGCTGTCGCGTGGTTGTTCCAGGCGTCGGGCCAGTTGTTGATGCCGTCGGCGCGTCCGCGCGTGGGGGCGATGATCGATTCGTCGTTGTCGTTGTCGATGAAGAGAAAGACGCGGTCGGGGAACTGGACGCTCCGCGCGGTCTTGAGCAGGTTGCGCGTGGGCGGGCCGAAGATGTCGGGGACATCCTGCTGCCGCCAGCCGAGTTGATCGCCCACGCTCGACACGCCAAAGATGACCGTGCCGTCGGGGTACTTGCCCGCGCCGAACCACCCGCGGACCTCGTAACTGTGCCCGCCGCTGTCGTCGGCGCGGTCGCGGGCGGCCCAGAAGGTGTCATCAACAAAGTCGCGCCCGTAGGTGGTGAAGATGTCCGGGCCATAGACATCGCTGGCCAGGACATCGGGTCGGATGCGGTTGCGCGTCGAAGGGCAGAGGGCCACGTTGTAGTCGTTGATGTAGTCGGGAAAGAACCAGCCGATGTTGTCCTCCCAGTCGAACAGCGTGGGGATGAAGTAGCCCTGGCGGTTCTCGTTGGAATACGCCATGGCCGCGATGCTCAACTGACGGACGTTGGACGAGCAGCGGATCCGCCGCCCCGTCTCGCGGGCCGAGCCCAGCGCGGGCAGCAGCAGCCCGATCAGCAGTGCGATGACGGCGATCACCACCAGCAGTTCGATCAGCGTGAATCCCCTCGGCGTCCGCATGCCCCCAGCATACCACGCGTTGGGCTTGCCTCCGGATCGAATCCAGATAGGCTGGTGGGGCTTCAACCCGGAGGGATCCATGCGCCTTGTTTCTGCCGCCGCCCTGCTCGTGCTCGCCCACGCCGCTCAGGCTCAGCCAGGTCTCACCATCAATATGGCGGGGTCTTCGATCCCTTCCTCGGGCACGACCGCGCCCGACATCGTCCGATCGAGCGCCCCGGGGACGATCTCCGCGGCGTCGGGGTACCGCTTCACCTTCAACCCCACCGTGCAGCCCACGGGGTTCCTGGGTATCGCGGTGCTTGGCTCGGCTCCGCGTCCACTGGGCGACATCTTCAACACGCTCAATCCCGGGCAATATCGCCTGGTCTACGGCGCGGTGCGCAACCCAACCGCCACCCACCCGATCACGGTCTATCGCCAGAACGTGAATGGCACCTTCTCGGGCATCGCCATCGGCATGGACATTTCCGTCGACATCCTCGGCGACAACACCGGCACCGGCGCCATCCGCAACATCGTCAAGCCCGTCTTCTTCGGGCTCAACGTCACCAGCGGCGGGGCCACCATCAACACCGACAACGCATTGCCGTCCCTCGTCCGCAGTGAGTGGTCCATGAACGCCGGGCTCATGTCGGTGCGAGAAAGCGGCCAGGCCCCCGCCTCGGGGCCCTCGATGATCCGTTATCTTGACGACCCTGCCTTCGGCACCATCCTCGGTGGCCCCGGGCAAGAAACCACGCCGAACCCCTCCACACCCACGGGCGTGACGCAGGCCCAGTCGGCCTTTGGTTCGTGCGCGTCGTTCGGGCTGCCGCTGGTCTGCGGCGTGAACGACACGGTCTATCGCACCAGCCCACCGCGCAACCTCTCCGACCCGGGCAACCGCAATCTGTCGCGCGGGCTTGGGCTCGCGCTCTGGCCCAACACCCGCGATACATGGCCCGACGACAAGATCGGGCACTGGACGCTGGTGCTCGACATGCTCATCCCCGCTACCTCGTGGGCGAGCGAATACCCCGTCGCGATCTTCGAGGACAACCACAACAACGACAGTTCCGCCGATGCCTTCGTGCGCAAGGTGGGGGCCCAGGGCACTATCGGCGCGGGCACGCCCTTTGATCAATACCTCGCCACGCCCCTGCTCGCACCTGACCGCTGGATGCGCGTCGCGTTCGTGAGCGACGGCTACCGCGCCGGCACCGGGCGGGTCTACATCGACGGACAGCTGATCGGCGCGACCGCCGGCGACTGGATCTACAACTCGACCAAGCAAGGCGACCCGCGCTGGGGCGACACCAGCACCGCCAACCCGCTGGGCACGCCCGTCGCCCCCGCCACGTGGCAGGCCTGGGGCCAGTTCCCCTCGCCCTGGGCCTATTCGGGCACGAGCGTCAACGCCCCCATGGCTTCGACGCTCTGTCTCTTCTCCGACCTGCAGGGGCGGGGCGAATCGGTGTACATCGCCAATATCGGTTTCGCCGACGACGCGTTGAGCCCGGCGGAAATCGCCGCGCTGGGCGGCGCGAGCGCCCAGGGCATCTGGTACCCCCGCGCCCCGCTGGCCGATTGCAACGCCAATGGCATCGACGACGCCTGCGACATCGCCCGCGGCACCAGCCTCGACGCCAACAACGACGGCATCCCCGACGAGTGCGGGCCCGCTTGCGCCGCCTGCCCGGGCGACTACAACGCCTCGGGCGGCGTTCCCGACGACGCCGACGTGGCGTCATTCTTCAACGACTGGAGCGACGGCGCCCCGTGCGCAGACGTCAACCAGAGCGGGGGTGTCCCTGATGACGCCGACGTGGGCGCGTTCTTCGAATCGTGGAACGGTGGGTGCTAGTGATTTCGCCGCGCGTGCGGCACCAGGTGCAAGCCGCCAGAGCGTGAGCAAGACTTACGGGCAGCAGCTAATCGTAGAGAGCCCTTCCTGACGGTCGGGCTGCATGTCAAGAGCATGCTCGAGCTTGGGCACCACGACACGCGGGTGACCCGCCGCTCTTTGACATCGGAATGGGTGGCTCAGGCGTTCCACCTGAGCATGCGTGATGCTCACGAAGACACCACGCGCCGCGGTGACGCGGCGGATGGTGGCATCCAGCCCTCTGCTCGCGGAGCTACTTCCGCCGGTTTGCCGGCACCGACAGGTCAGGCCCTTTGGGCGGCGGCGGCACCTCGACCGGCTCGGCGGCGATGCGCTGCCGCAGGTACTCGACCGCGGCGTTAAGTTGCGTATCTTCGCCCTTGAAGGTCGCGTGGGGCTCGTTGTCGACCACGATGTCGGGGTCGACGCCGTGCCCCTCGATCAGCCAGACGCCCTCGGGCCCGTAGACGCCATATTCGGCGGCGGTGGCGATCCCGCCGTCGACGAGGAAGTTGCTCGACGACAGCCAGATCTCGCCGCCCCAGGTGCGGGTGCCGATGACCTTGCCGATGCCAAGGCGCTTGATCCCTTCGGCGAAGGCCTCGCCGTCGCTGGCGGTGCGTTCGTTGCACAGCACGACGACATGCCCGCGGAAGGCGTACTGCATGTTCCAGTAGGGCTGTCCCGCGCGACCCTGCCAGAAGAACCACGAGCGGCGCAGCAGGCGAGAGAGGATCCAACTGTCGATGTTGCCGCCGCGGTTGTGGCGCACGTCGATGATGAGGCCCTTGCGGTTGAAGACGGGGTAGAACCCGCGTGCGAACTCGTTGAAGTTGTCGCCGCCCATCGCCCGCAGATGGACATAACCGATCTCGCCCTGGCCCATCTCTTCCACGCGCATGCGGCGTGTGTGCTGCCACTCGTGATAGCGCAGGTCACCCTCGGCCTCGCTCGTGATGGGCGTGACGATGACCAGGCGCGTCGCCCCGTCCTCGATGGCTTCTCCCTTGGGGCGCACCTTGAGCAGCACCTGGCGGTTCGCCTGGTTGCGCAGCAGCACCGCGGGGTCGGCGACGCGTAGCGGGCTGATCCCGTTGATCTCGAGGATCACATCCCCCTCGTGCACATCCACGCCGGGCTTGCGCAGCGGCGAGGCCCGCCCGGGTTCGTCCGGGTCGTTGGCGTAGATCCGCTCGACGCGGGCCCCTCCCGCGGCTTCGTCCTTGACCAGCAGCGCGCCCAGCGACGCCACGCGGATGTTCTCGTCCCCGCTGCGCAGGTCGCCGCCACTCACGAAGTGATGCAGCGCCGAGATTTCGCCCACCATCTGCGAGATGAGGTCGGACAGTTCCGCGCGGCTTGATACACGATCGACCAGCGGGAGGTAGCGCTCGCGCATGGCGGGCCAGTCCACGCCGTGCATCCCCTTGTCGTAGAAATAGTCACGCATCAGGCGCCATGATTCGACGAACATCTGGCGCCATTCCTCGCGCGGGCGGATGGGGAACATCCAGCCCGAGAGATCAACCTGCGCCTTGTCGAGCGAGGCCGGGGCCGACGCCGCGGCGTCGATCACGTAGAACGCGTCGCGCTTGCGAAGCAGGATGGCCTTGCGATCGGCGGAGAGTTCATAGCCGCTGATCTCGCTCGCCAGCACCTTGGGCGAGGGCTCCTTGTTCGTGATCTCGAGCATCATCAGGTCGGTCTTGCCCTCGGTGCGCGAGAGGAAGAGCAAACGCTTTTCGGTGGCGGCGAGGGCGTTGTAGTTGCCGTTGCCCGCGGGGACTTCCTGAATGCGGGCGGAGAGCCCCATGAGATCGATCTCGACGGGGTCGGGCCCCTTCGCCTTGTCGTCCTTGGGCTTGTCGCTGGCGGCCTTGTCCTCTGGGGCCTTGGGGTCGGCAGGCTTGTCCTGGACAGGCGTTGTCTCCGCGGGGGGCGTCGCGGGTTCGACGGGTGTAGAAGGTGCAGCACCGACGGCGGCTTCCTTGGGCGGTTCCTTCCTCTTCTCGTCGTCCTTCTTCTTGTCGTCTTTCTTGGGCTGCAGTTCGTCGTCGGGGGCGAAGGGCGAACGCGTGCCCGTCTTGAGCGGGATCTGGTAGATGCGCGTCACCTTATCGAAGTAGGGCTCGGGGGCCATCGCGCCCCAGGGCGAGGCCACCTTGGTGCTGATCGCCCGGTCCGAGAGCAGGTACAGCCACTTGCCATCGGCGCTCCACGCGGGCGCGTAACTCACATAGCGGTCGGTGGTCACGTCGGTGGTGACCTTGTCCTTCGTGTCGTAGAGACGCACGATCGAGTTCATGTTCGCCGCATCGGTGGCGTAGGCCAGCCAGCGGCTGTCGCTCGACCAGGCCAAATCGCGGAAGCCCGGATAGTCAAAGACTCCCTCGCCGATCGGCGTGTGCTCGCGGGTTCGCAGGTCGTAGATGAAGAGGCGCAGGTCCTTGTCATGATGGGCGATCAGGTTCCCATCGGGCGAGGGAACGCCCTCCCAGCGAAGCACATCGGCCCCGGTGGTCAGTTGCGTGGGCGTGCCCACGCCGTTGGGCGGGAGCGTCCAGAACTCGACCTCGCCGGATTCATCCGAGAGCGTGAGGAGCGATTCACCATCGGGCATGAAGCGGGCGTCGCGGTAGCGCACGCCATCTCGCCGCGAGGCCTCGACAAGGCGGCCCTGCCCCCGGGGGGCGACGAAGACCTGCCCGCGCGCGGTGAGAACAACCCGGGAGCCATCGGGCGCGATGTGGGCGGCGGTGATATACGACGCGGGTTTCTCGACCCACTTCTCACGCATCTGGTCAAAGTCGCTGTCGAGCGTGATCTCAAGCCGCGTCTGTGTGGCGCGGGCGATGTCATAGACCCACAGGTCAGCGCCCAACTGGTAAACGATCCGCCCGTCGCCCAGCGATGGGGCGCGCACGTCGAGCAGTTCGTGCTCGCCCTCGTGACGCGTGTGCTGGGTCAGGCCGGTCCCGTCGGGGCGCATCGACCAGATCTCCATCGTACCGTCGCGATCGCTGACAAAGTAGAGCCGCCCCTTCCACCACATGGGCGTGGCGCTGGTGCCGGCGTAATCCTGCGTCAGCGGCGTTGAGGGGCCCGACGCGTTCCCCTGCGCATCGAGGGGCAACGTCCACAACTGCTGGGCCGTTCCACCCTTGTACCGCTTGGTGTGGCTCCCCTGAAAGGCCAGGCGCGCAAAGTAGAGCGCCGTGCCCTCGTCGTCGAAGACGCCCTCGGCGGCCTGGGCCAGTTCGACAAGCCGCCTCGCGCCCGTCTTGGTGTCGATCAGGTCGAGTTGGGCGTTGGGCAGCGTCGAGTAACGCATCGTGCTCGCGATCACGCGATGGCCCTGCCACCCAACGACCGCCACGCGGCTGGAGTCATACGTCCAGCGTGTCGGCACTCCACCCGTCACGGGCATCGTGTAGACCTCGGTCGGCCCCTCGTACTGCGCCGTGAAGGCGATGGTGGCGCCGTCAGGCGACAGACGCGGCGTGCTCTCGTCGCCCGCGTGGGTTGTCAGGCGTGTGGCTACTCCGCCGCGGGCCGAGACTTTCCACAGGTCCCCCTCGGCGACGAAGACGATCGTTTCGCCGTGGATCGTGGGCTGGCGGTAGTACCCCTTGGTACCCTGGCCATGGGCTGTGGCGGCGAGGCACCCGAACAGAACTAGACTGGTAATGATTCGCATGGCGAAAGCGTAGCAAAGGCCATCGCCCGAGGGTCAAAAGCGGGCGAGGGCCGCCCGTTGGGCAGCCCCCGTCCCGCCTCTCCCTTGTTCGTCCTGTGGAATAAACGCAACTCGGGGGAGTTGCTCACGGTCTGCCTTGCAATTTGAGTCGTTACACTCGCTCTGCTCGGTGATCCCCATGTCAACCCCGGACCTCGATCAACTCCTCTCCGCGGCCAAGGCCGGCGATCGTGCCGCCCTGATCGATCTGCTCGAAGCCTTGGGACCGCAGGTGCGTGGTCGTCTGCTGCCCAAAATCAACGGGCACGTGCGCACGGCGCTGGATGTCGACGACCTGATGCAGGTGACCTATATCGAGGCGATCACGCGCCTGGATCGATTCCAGGATGGCGGCGCGAGCGGGTTTCTGGCGTGGCTGACGCGCCTGGCCGAAAACAACCTGATCGATGCCGTCCGAGCGCTCGAAGCGGCCAAGCGCCCCAACCCGCACAAGCGAGTCGGCGTGAACCCGCGCGGCGACGAATCGGTGGTCGGACTCGTCGAAGTGCTGGGGCTGACAAGCGCGACGCCCAGCCGGGCGGCGGCGATGGGCGAGGGTGTGCGGGCGCTGCAGGCCGCGTTGATGACGCTGCCGCCCGACTATGAGCGGGTGATCCGGATGTATGACCTCGAGTGCCGCCCGATCGAGGAGATCGTGCGTGAGTTGGGGCGGTCCGAGGGGGCGATCTACATGCTGCGTGCGCGTGCCCACGACCGGTTGCGTGAGCTCATGGGCTCGGCGGGTAAATACTTCTCCGCGCCGGGATGAAGACCATCGCGGTGGTGGTCGCGTATGCACGCAGGACATGTATTCATTTCCTCATGAGCCAGCCCGATGAAGCCTCCCGCCCGTCCAACGCCTCGCGCACCACGCGCGAGCGTGACCTGATCGAGGGGGCACTCCGCCAGGCGCAGGCCCGCACGTCGGCGTCGGGATCTGTGCCGGAACTGCCACCCACAGAGACGTTTCCGGGCTACGAGGTGATCCGTCCGTTGCACAAGGGCGGGCGGGGGCTGGGGTACCTGGCGATCCAAGCCGGATCTTCGCGCAAAGTGGCGATCCGTGTGCTTCAGGATGGAGCCTCAATTGGGCCGCGCGGGCGTGCGAGACTCGAGCGTGAGGCGGCCATCCTGAGTGAGTTTGAGTACCCCGGCTTTGTGCGGCTGCTCGAGTCTGGCTGGACCCAAGCGGGCGAGTTTTTCTATGTGCTCGACATGGCGGCGGGACGACGCCTCGAAGATGCGATCGAGGCCAAGGAGCGGCCGACTCCGGAAGAGGCCCTGCGGCTTGTCGCTGGGATCTGCGATGCGGTGAACGCGGCGCATCTGCGAGGGATTGTGCATCGTGATCTGAAACCCGCGATCATCCGGCTGAACGCCGAGGGCGAGCCGCTCATCGGGGATTTCGGGTTGGTGAAGCTCGCGTGGAGCGACACCGGCGATGCCGCCGCACACCGGCTGATCCTGACGGGGCAGCACACCGGCTCGCTCTCATGGGCCAGTCCAGAGCAGGCCGCGGGCGACGATTCAAAGGTTGATGTGCGTACGGACGTGTACGCGCTGGGCGTGATGCTCTACCAGTTGCTGGCGGGGACATTTCCCTACAACGTGTATGCGAGCGCCCGGACGACGCTCGACGCCATTCTCAATGCCACGCCCAAGCCCCTGGGGCTGAGCCGCACGCACCACAAGGCCGAGATCGAGGCGATCGTGAGCCGTTGCCTGGCTAAGGCGCCGGGCGATCGCTACCAGAGTGCGGGCGAACTGGCGTGCGATATCCGGCGAGTGCTCGGCGGCGAGGCTGTCGACGCGATGCGACGGAACAGGGCGTACGTGCTGTCGAAGGCGCTGCGTCCCTATCGAGCGTGGGTCGTCGTCGGGGTTGTGGGGATCGTGGGGCTTGGTGCTGTTGTGGGGTACATGGGCGTGAAGTTCCGACAGGCTTCGAGTGCCCTGGCCGAAGAAGCAAAGGCCAGGGTTGAGGCCCAGGCCATGGGCGAACAGGTTCAGGCGCAGCGCGCCAGGTCTGTAGAGAATCATCACGCGGCCCATGCGAGCTTGCTCGCAGTGATGCACGATCTGGGTGAACTCCTCGACGACTTGGCCGGCGGCACGCGGGCGATCGACTCGCTTATGCATCAGTCCCGGGCCTACCTGGAACAACTGCGGATTGATGCGGGTGATGATCCACGATTACTGCTCGACCTCGCGCTGACGCACGAGACGATCGGGGAGATCCGGATCATGACGCAACTGCTCGCCCGGGGGGACGATCCCGATGCGAACGAGCACTTCGGCAAGGCCGCTTCAATCCGAGCGGCATTGCTGGAACGCCTGCCCGACGACCCGCATGTGCAGGCGGGCAGCGCTCGCAGCAGTGTAATCTCGGCCAGGTTCCTGAGCGAGCGGGGCGAGCACGAGGCTGCCGTGGTGGAGTATCTGCGGGCGCGTGAGGGATACGAACGGGCGATCGCACTCCTGGGGAAACCCGCGACGGATGAGGATGCCGCACGCTGGTTGGCCTGGCGGGCGGAGGTGATCGCGCGTCGTGGGGATGAACTCATCCGCCAGGGAGGGTTGGCGTCTGATCCGGAAGCCTGGACGCGGATGGTCAATGATGCCGAGCACTGTTATGACGAGGCCTCGCGGTTCTTTCGGGCGGTCATCGATCGTGATCCATTCAACATCGTGGCGAACCGCGGGCTTGGAGCGTTGATCGATCGGCGATCAGAAGTGCTCGCTGAAGTCGGTCGTGCCTGGTTCGCCCGGTCGGCAACGACGGATGAGACGAGGCGAGGTGAAGTGCTGCAGAATGCGATCGATCGATTCCGCGAGAGCGGCGAGGTGGCGCGGCAGGCGATGGCCGAACTCGAGCGGCGGACGGGGAGCCAGACGCCGAGCGTTCAGCATGGCCGCGAGTTGCTCCGGGCGGCGCTGCACGCGGGACGCTCTCACCGCGAGGTCGCGCACACGCTAGAACTCATCCGCCCGGGGTCAACGAGCGACGATCACGCGCGTGCGCTGGCGATGTTTGAGCGGGCCTTGTCCCTGGCCCGAGGGCTGGCCTCCGGGTCCCCCCGCAGCCTTGCGGCGCGACGCGATCTGGCCGAATGTCTTGCACTGATTGGGGTGCAATCGCAGAGCGTCGGACGGCTCGATCAGGCCCTGGCTTCGATGCGAGAGGCGATCGAGATTCGTGCCTCGATCTTCGCGGCGGATGAAACCCCACGCAATGCGTGGGACCTGGCCAAAGCACTGTCAGATGGCGCGGCGATCGCCGCCCGGGCCCCGCAACGAGAAGGGGATGCTGAACTCACGCAAGCGTTGGAGTGGTACGCGCAATCGATGGCGCACCTCCAAGGATTGCACGATCGGGGCTTGCTCGCCGGTGACGATCCGCTCCTGGTCTGGACCATGACGGCATTCGCCTCGATCCGGGCCCGTGAGAAGGGCTCCCCCTGACGGTGCCAGCGATCTCCCGCGGGCATCCATGGAGGAATACCACCGGCGTTCGCCGCTACTATTGACCCGTTGGCCGCCTTAGCTCAGTGGTAGAGCAGCGCTTTTGTAAAGCGCGGGTCGCAGGTTCAAGTCCTGTAGGCGGCTTTGTTTCAGGCATTGCGCGAGCGTGATCGCGGCACCCCCGACACGATCCCAGCGCACCAAGAAAAACCCCGCGGGCGTTGAGTCCCGCGGGGCTTGAGTTGGAGCAACGGTGACGCAGCGCGGGCGGGAGAGTCCCGCGCACGCCGCCCTCGCACCTGGTTCGCCTTAACGCCGGCGGCGGCACGCGCCCAGACCCGCCAGGGACAGCAGCGCCAGTGTGCCGGGTGTGGGAACGATCGAGCCCAGCGAGACACCCACCCCATCGCCCGAGGTGTGATCGAAGTGGACGGTGAGCGATGAGACCGCGTCGTCGATGCGCACCACGCCCATGCCCGTGTTCCACCACGGATCCTGCCCGCCCGGGCCCGTCAGCGAGTTGTGCATCTGGAAGATGCCCGCCCCGGGGATGAACTGGGTGGGGCCGACGGCGGTGGGGTTGAAATCACCCAGGAACGTGCCGTTCTGGTTGACGGTGGCCAGCGTCATGGCGTCGGCGACGGTCTCGCCCGGCAGCGGGTTGCGCCGCCCAAGGCCAAAGACCGTCAGCGCGAGCTGCCCCGCGGGGACCGTGCCCGAGAAGGTGAAGGTGACGCTCCACGACGAGTTCACCGCACCTGAAAAGCCCCAGTTGGTGCGGGCCAGGCCTTCGTGATTCGCCCAGGCGTAGGTATCGGGGCCGTTGACCACCGAGCCGTTCTGGAACGGACCATACTGCTGGCGCGCCTCGAGGAAGTCGGAGTGGGCCGTGTACGACATCGTGACGGGGCCCACGCCCGGCAGCGAGTAGTTGCCCACGAACGGGGGCGGGTTGCCGATGGGCGTGGGGGCCAGCGACATCCAGTTGATCGTGTAGTTCGTGCCCAGGGCGGAGCCCGCGGCGCAGGACAGAACCAGACCGGTCACGGCGATACCAATGCGAGTCTTCATGTCTTGTCTCCCGAAAGACACACTGTTCCGGCGGCCCTCCAGGTGCCGCACGGGACGAGGCTCTGACTCTCCTCCTACAAGGAAAACCAAGGGTCGTCGAAGGGACTTGCCCGCCAGCTCTGGAACCTTGCAGGTCAAGAGGAAGAAATTGTGTATCGCCGCAGGGGTGGCGGCGCTGACCAGGCTCGGCAGGAGCCCGGGTACACTTGCGCCATGCAATCCAAGGCCACCAACGTCAAGGATTACCTCGCCGAACTTCCCCCAGAGCGGCGAGCCGCGATCGAGAAGGTTCACAAGGTCATCCTCGCCAACCTGGACAAGGATTTCAAAGAGGGAATGCAGTACGGCATGATCTGCTATGCCGTGCCCCACTCGGTGTATCCGCCGGGGTATCACTGCGACCCGAAGCAGCCGCTGCCCTACGCGGGGCTGGCCTCGCAGAAGAACTACATGTCGCTGTACATCATGTCGTCCTACGGCAACGAGAGCAGCGAGAACTGGCTGCGTGAGGAGTTTGCTAAGGCCGGCAAAAAGCTCGACATGGGCAAATGCTGCATCCGCTTCAAGAAACTCGACGACCTGCCCCTGGACGTGATCGGCAAGGCCATCAAACGGGTCACGGCGGCGGAGTACATCAAGTTCTACGAGGCGAACATCAAGGGCCAGCCCAGGAACGCGGCCAAGACTACGAAAAGGTCCGCGGCCAAAGCGAACACGAAGAGCAGCAAGGTACCCGCGAAGAAAGTGACAAAGAAGTCCGCGAAAAAGACTCGGTCGAAGTAGTTCAAGCGCGACCCGCGTGGTCGAACCAGAATCGAAAGGGCCGCGATGGCGTTATGGGGTGGACGATTCGAGAGTGGGCCCGATGCGTTGTTCCGTGCGCTCAATGACTCGCTGGGCTTTGACTATCGCCTGGCCCTGTGCGACATCGATGGGTCGGTGGGGTGGGCGCGGGCAATCTGTCGTGCGGGCGTGCTTACGCCCGCGGAACTCACCACCCTCGAGGGAGCCTTGCGCGAACTGCGGGGCCGTGTCGAGAAGGACCCGTCACGGCCACGGAGTGCAAACGACGAAGACATCCACTCGTGGGTTGAGCGAAACCTGATCGAGATGGTCGGCGACCTGGGAAAGAAACTGCACACGGGCCGCAGCCGCAATGATCAGGTGGCGACCGATCTGCGCTTGTGGACGCGTGGGGCGATCGACGAGCGGCTGGCCGAGATCGACGACTGCCGCCGGGCGCTGCTCGATCTGGGCACGCGAGAGCGCGGCACCGTCCTGCCCGGCTATACGCACCTGCAACGGGCCCAGCCGGTGTTGCTGGCCCACTGGGCCTTGGCCTATGCCGAGATGCTCGAACGTGACGCCGCGAGGCTGGCCGACGCACGCGCCCGCGTCAACGTCTGCCCGCTGGGGAGCGGCGCATTGGCGGGGACGGCGTACTCGATCGACCGGGCCGCACTCGCGAAAGATCTGGGCTTCGACGCCCCGACGCGAAACAGCCTTGATGCCGTCAGCGACCGTGATTTCGTCGTCGAGACGCTCGGCGCGTGCGCTCTGTGCGCGGCTCATTTGTCGCGCCTGGGCGAGGACCTCATCCTCTACGCCACGCAAGAGTTTGGCTTCTTTGAACACGCCGACAAGGTGAGCAGCGGCAGCTCGCTCATGCCCCAGAAGAAGAACCCCGACGCGGCGGAGTTGCTCCGCGGCAAGGCTAGTCGTGTCACAGGGGCGCTCGTGTCGATTCTGACCACGCTCAAGGGTCTGCCCCTCGCGTACAACAAAGACCTGCAGGAGGACAAGGAGCCGCTCTTCGATGCGATGGATCATCTGTCGCTGTCGCTGCGCGTCACGCCGGTGATCCTCGACGGGTTGAAGGTACGGCGCGAGGTCTGCCGTCGCGCGGCGCAGGGCGGCTACTCCAATGCGACAGACCTGGCGGATTATCTCGTGGGCAAGGGGGTTCCCTTCCGCGACGCGCACGAGCAGGTGGGGCACGCGGTGCGCAGGGCTCTCGTGCTCAATGTCGCGCTCGAAGAGATGCCGCTGGATGCGCTGCGCGAGGTCGCGCCGGCCTGCGGGGCCGATGTCTTTGAGCGACTGACGATCGAGGCGGGGATGTCGCGCCGAGAAGTTTCCGGCGGCACGGGCCCGGGCGCGGTCGAGGCTGCGTTGAAAGAGGCCCGCACGAGGCTCGATGCGTCGCGGCGCTCGCGCCGCGCGTAAAATGCGCAATGACGAACTTCAACGAGTGGCGTTCGCGCCTCGACATGATCAACCAGGGGCACGTACTGGCGGGGTGGGCCAGCCTCGCGCCCGAGCGACAGAAGGCGCTGCTGGATCAACTCGCGGGGATCGACCTCGAGGAACTCCCCACGCTGGTGAAGGCGTATGTCCTGAGCAAGCCCGCCGCGGCGTTGCCTCCGGACCTGCGCCCCGCCCGGTACTACCCGTATGACGCGAGCGGGGCGTTTCGACCGTGGGACCGCGCCGCCTACAAGCACGCGGGCGAGGACCTGATCCGGCGCGGCAAGGTCGCGGCGTTTGTCGTGGCCGGTGGGCAGGGGTCGCGCCTGGGCTACGAAGGGCCCAAGGGGTGCTATCCCGCCGGGGCGGTGACCGATGCGCCCTTGTTCGAGATCTTCGCCCAGGGCATCCTTGCCACACGCCGCAGGTATTCGACCAGCGTGCCCTGGTACATCATGACCAGCCCGCTCAACCACGCACAGACCGTGGCCTTCTTCGAGGCCAACGGCTTCTTCGGCCTGCCTCGGAGTGATGTCATGTTCCTGCCCCAGGGCGTCATGCCCTCGCTCGACATCGCGACCGGGCGCATGCTCATGGCCGCCCCGGGCGAGATCGCGACCAACCCCGACGGGCATGGCGGGTGCGTGCGTGCGCTCGATCGGTCTGGCGCGCTGCGCGACATGGAAGAACGGGGCATCGAGCAACTTTCATATTTCCAGGTCGACAACCCCCTCGTCCGCGTGATCGATCCGGTCTTCATCGGGCTTCATGCCGCCGCGCCGGATTCGTCGGGCGAGATGTCGAGCAAGATGCTCGCCAAGGCCGGGCCCGATGAAAAGGTGGGCGTCTTCTGCGAGGCGGGGGGCAAGACCCGCGTGATCGAGTATTCCGACATGCCCGCGCCGATCGTCACCGCGAAGCGCGACGACGGCTCGCTTCTCTACAACGCCGGCTCGATCGCGATCCACATCATCTCGGTCGAGTTTCTCGGGCGGCTGGCACGCGACCCCAGGTTTGAACTCCCCTGGCACCGGGCCGAAAAGAAGGTCGCGTGCGTCGACCCGGCCACGGGCAAGCCGCTCAACCCGACGGTCAACAATGCGGTGAAGTTGGAACGATTTGTGTTTGACGCGCTGGAACTCTGCCGCGCGTCGATCGTGCTCGAGACCGACCGGGTGGAGGAGTTTGCGCCGATCAAGAACGCGACGGGCGTGGACAGCGCCCAGTCCTGTCGCGAGATCCAGACGCAGCGAGCTGCACGCTGGCTCGCCGCCGCCGGTGTCGAGATCCCGCGCACGCCCGACGGCAGGCCCGATTGCGTGCTCGAGATACGCCCGGGCACGGCGTTGTGCGCCCAAGATCTGCAGAGCGACGAGATCCCACGCCGGATCGAGCGCGGCGAGAAGCGGGTTTTCTAGCATGCCGCCGATGATCGATCGTTTCCGCGAGTTCCCTCGGGCGCTGGCCGAGCAGGCCCGTGCCGTTCGCCTGGGCGATGTGCCCGTGATGCTCGCGCACCCAAACTGGGAGCGCCCCGCCCCGGTCATGCTCTGGATGCACGGACGAACCGTGACCAAAGAACTCGACCCGGGGCGTTATCTCCGCATGATCCGCGCCGGGATTGGCGTCTGCGCGATCGACCTGCCCGGGCACGGCGAACGCTTCCGTCCCGAGGCTCAGACCCCCGCCGCGGCACTCGATGTGGTGGCAACGATGGCGAGTGAACTCGACGGCATTGTCGAGCACCTTGCCGCCGTGCCCTACGGGAATGTCTTTGATCTCGATCGCATGGGGATCGGCGGGATGTCGGCGGGCGGGATGGCCACGCTGATCCGGCTCTGCACGCCTCACCCCTTCGCGGCGGCCTGCGTCGAGGGCTCTTCGGGTTGGTTGGCTGGTCTGCAAGAGGCCCGCGAGGGCGGTTCGCTCGCGGGGGGGTGGGACCCCGCGTTGGTGGCACGCCTCGACCCGATCGGGCGCTTGGACGGGTTTCGTCCGGTGCCGATCCTCTTCCTGCACGCGTCAGAAGACGCAGTAGTGCCATGGGAGGTCCAATCCCGCTTCGTGGATGCGCTGAGGGCCAGGTACTCGCAAGCCGGCGCGGCGGGCGATCTGATCGAGGTGGTGACCTACCCACGCACGGGGGCCTTGAACGAGCACGCCGGGTTTGGCACGTTCTCGAACGATGCCAAAAATGCCCAGGTCGATTTCCTGGCCCGGCGGCTTGGCGCGCGTTGATTCTGTTCTTTCCGGCGTGATCTGATACGCTGTGGGCCTCTTTCCCAGCGGTTGGTTTCCCATTTCAACTGGAGGTTCGGCGAATGAAGCGGCACATGATCGGCATGATGGCGGCGTTCCTGGTGGCGGCGTCGGGGACCACGTTTGCCGCTCCTCCCACCGATGCGGATATCGAGGCACGCCTGAGCGCGTACAGCGAAGCGGTCAAGGGTCTATCACGCGACGACCGTACAGCCTTCGCCCAGGGCCGGGCCGAAGCGGCCAAGGCCGCGATCGCGGACCTGTCGATCGCCGAGGCCTCTGCGGCCCAGATCGAAAAACTGCGCGAGGTGCTGATGGGCGTTCCCGCCGCTCGCGAGAGCGTGAATGCCCGGCTTGCCGAGTTGAGCGCGGGCACGACGATGGATGCGGCCAAGGCCGCGATGCTGCGTCTGGACTACGCCAAGGTCGAGCCGGGCGAGAGCCCCGCCGCCACACAGGCCAAGTTCAGCGCGATGATCCGCGGGCTGTACATGGAAGCCGCGGACCACCCGGGCATGGGCGAGCTGCTCCTGGCGGGCCAGGGGACCGATCTCTTTTCCCGCCTGCGCATGGCCGACCAGTCATGGTTCGCCGATGGGCGACTGCTGGCCACGCTCGAGCGACTGCTGACGCTCAAACTCCCCGGCGCGACCGCGATCCGCGCCGTGTCGGCCTTCGAGGCGATGGCCGATGAAGACAGCGTCTCCCCCGAGGCCAAGGAGCGTATCCGCGGGCTGGTTCTTGCCCGCCTCGAAGGGGCGCTGGCTTCCGACGACGGCGCCGATGCAAGGATCAAGACCGGCATCGAGCGCCAGATCAAGTTCATCAACGGCGCCTTCGCCCGTGGCGCGCTCATCGGCAGCGACGCGCCGTCGATGACTTTCGCCTGGTCGAGCACGACCGCCCCCATCGCCACGCTGGCGGACCTCAAGGGGAAGGTTGTCGTCGTTGACTTCTGGGCCACGTGGTGCGGCCCGTGCATCTCGAGTTTCCCCAAGGTGCGCGAACTCGCCGCCCGCTACGAGGGCTACCCCGTGGTGGTGCTGGGCGTGACGAGCCTTCAAGGCTTCCACATGGAGCGCAAGCTCGAAGAGAAGACCTCCAAGCGCATCGACACCAAGGGCGAGCCCGCCAAGGAGCACGAGCTCATGGGCGCGTTCGTCAAGGACATGAACATGACCTGGCCCGTCGTCTTCAGCCAGGAAGAAGTCTTCAACCCCGAGTACGGCGTCAAGGGCATCCCCCATGTCGCCATCATCGACCCCGCGGGCAAGGTCCGCTTCAACGGGCTGCACCCCGGTTCCGACGCCGAGGGCAAGTACAACAAGATCGACGCGCTGCTCAAGGAGTTCAACCTCCCCGCGCCCGAGCCTGTTCCCGCCTCGGCGCCGGCCAAGAAGGGCGAGTAACCCTCGCGCGACCGCGCGATCCCGACGCGCTACATTCACGCACGTTGCAGGCCCCCGCGCCCACCGGCGGGGGCCTTTCTTTTCGCGGAGGACCCCATGCGATCCGTGACCCGATGCTCCGAGACCCTCAACCTCATCGCGCTCGCCCTCTGGGCCGGCGCGCTGATCGGCGCGGGCGGGGCTGCGGCGATCCTCTTCCCCACGCTCAAGCAGCTCGCGCCATCGCTCCCTGATTTCGCGGCGTTCCCCGACGACCATTGGAAGATCGCCGGGGGGCTCGTAGGCGTGCGACTGTTCGTCCTCGCCGACGTCGTGCAACTCGGGGCGGCGTGCGCCACGATCCTCGCGCTGATCGTGACGCGTCTGGCTGGCGGCACGCAGGCCTCGCGCGCTGCGACGGGGCTGCGCCTGGTCTTCATGGCCATCGCCTGGCTGCTCGCGTCTTATCAGATCATGGTGCTGGGCCCGCGGATGCAGACGAACCTCAACGCGTTTTACGCCGCCGCCAAGGCCGGGCAGGTTGACGCCGCCCGCGTGAATCGCGACGCCTTTGACGCGGATCATCCGATCGCAAGCCGCGTACTGGGCGGCACGCTGCTGGCGGTGATGGGGGCGCTGGCCGCGTCGGCCTGGGGCCTGAGCGCCCGCAAGGAGCCATGATGGCACGCGCGACGCACACGCCAGATGCGGACCTGCCCTTCGATCTGCCCAGGGTCAGCGCGAGGAAGCGCACTCGAGCGGTGGCACTTCTCGATGCGCTCGAGGCCGAGTATCCCGACGCGCACTGCGAACTGAACTACGCCACGCCCCACGAGCTGCTGGTGGCGACCATCCTCTCGGCGCAATCGACCGATGTGGGCGTGAACAAGGCCACGCCCGCGTTATTCAAGAAGTTTCCAACGCCCGCCGCCCTCGCCAAGGCCGACGTTGCCGAGATCGAGACCCTCATCCGTTCGCTGGGGTTCTTCCGCAGCAAGGCCCGCGCAGTGAAGGAATCGATGGCGCGCGTGATGGAGGTCTATGGCGGCGAAGTCCCCCGCACCATGGACGACCTGCTCACCCTCCGCGGTGTGGCCCGCAAGACCGCCAATGTCGTCCTGGGCAACGCCTTTGGCATCAACGTGGGCATCCCGGTCGACACGCACGTGCAGCGCCTGAGCCGTCGCTTCGACCTCGCCCCCGAGGGATCAAACGTGGCGGCGATCGAGCGGCACCTGATGGCCCTCTTCCCGCGCGAGCGCTGGTGCAAGGCCAGCCACCTGCTCATCTGGCACGGGCGCAGAGCCTGCGGCGCCAAGGTCCGCGCGTGCGTGCACCCGATCTGCACAAAGTTTGGTACGTGCTGCGAGGCCCGATAGGCGAGCGGGCTATCAGGGGAGCAGCGACTCGCCAAAGCGCAGCATCGTCCAGGTGATTTCTCGCGCGACGCTCCAGATCTTGCTGGCGCCCACGAAAAAGATCGCCGCAAAGATCATGAGCCCGAAGACCGCCCCTTGCTCGCTCTGCCACAGACGCGCAAACCCGCTCGAGAAGTTGGAAAGAATCCGGGCGCCGTCGAGGGGCGGGATGGGGAGAAGGTTGAAGATCACCAGCACGCAGTTGAGCATCGCGCCCACGAACAGGAACGTTTCGACGTTCGGATACACCGGGTCGCCCACGCCCGTGGCGTAACGCACCCACAGCACGTGCCCCGCGGCGCACAACAAGAACAGCAGGATGTTCACCAGCGGCCCCGCAAAGGCGACCTTGGCGTCGTCGTAGCGCCCGTTGAAGTTCGAGGGATTGACGGGCATCTGGCCCCAGGTGATCCCGAACAGGGCGAACATGAGCCAGGCCATGGGCGGGATGTGCACCAGCGGGTTGAGCGTCATGTGCCCGCTGTGGATCGGGTAGTCGTCGCCGCAGCGGATCGCCATCCACCCGTGCCCTAGTTCGTGCAGCGTGATGGCGCCCACGACCCAGATGATCCACGAGCCCAGCAGCACGGGGTCGTTCTGATACGCGGCTGAAACCCACCAGTTCATGCGCAAGGCTCCGGGTCGGGGCGTGAAAGAGGATAGCGTTGCGGGCGTTGGCCCACCGCATTGGATTCATTCATCCACAGGAACGCGGCGTACGCCGGCAATAAAAAACGCGGGCCTCGGAGGCCCGCGCTCGTGGATCGAAGGAATGCGGCGTGGGTCTTAGCCCGCCTTGGCCGGCGTGGCCTTCGAGGCCTTCACGCCCGCCTCGCAGATGCGATCGAAGAGCTTGGGATCTTCGATGGCGATCTGGGAGAGCATCTTGCGGTTGAGATTGATCCCCGCCTGCTTGAGCCCGTTGATCACCAGACTGTAGCGTGAGCCACGCATGCGGCACGCCGCGGTGATGCGTGCGATCCACAGGGCGCGGAAGTCGCGCTTGCGCTGGCGACGGTCGCGATAGGCATACACGCCCGCGCGGATGATCGCGTTCTGGGCCTGGTACTTGTGACGATGCTTCGTGCCGTAGTACCCGCGGGCCTGGCGCAGAATGCGCTTGCGCGACTTGGTACGGGCGGCTCCCTTGCGAACGCGTGGCATAGCAGACTCCTCGAATCAGGCCCGTACGGGGCGGCGTGCTTCGCCGACTTTCGTCCCGGCGGACAGGTGAAGCGGCGTTGTACGCCGCGATGTGAACTACTTCGTCTTGGTCTCGGCGGCGGCGGCGGCGGCGCGACGCTGCTCGGGCGACGGGCTACGACGCAGCGACGCTCGAGGCTGGGTCCGCCCGCGCAGGCGACGGAACAGCAGCTTCTCGAGACGCTTCGCGTCCGCGCTCGACATGTACGGGTCGTTGCGCATCTGGCGAAGGCGCTTGCCGCCCTTGCCCGACCGGAGGTGCTTGTGCCCGGCGACGCGGTGACGCACCAGGCCGGTCTTGGAGATGCGGATCCGCTTGAGCAGACCCTTGTGGTTCTTGTTCTTGGACATGACGTCACCCTGATGGCCCAGCCCGGAACCAAACGCGGCTCCGTGCGGGGTCGAGATCGTAGACCCTACCCCCCAAAACTTCAATCGACCCCTAACACCCTCCGGGCCGGGTCTGATCGGGCTCAGAGACACATTGAATGACTCGGTGTGGTGTCAATCCGATGCCTACGGCGCCAGGAAGGCGTCCTGATCCGCCGGCAGTTCGTTCCCGATCAGGGTAAACCCCTGCACCTTGCCGGTGCGGGCCAACTGATCCTGAGCGACGACAAGAGCCTGCTCGATGATCGCCGGGAGCCAGATGTTGTCCTTCTCCAGGTGGGGCGTGGAGAGCCAGACCAGCGACCCGTCGTTGCGCAGCACGCCCTGACCCTTCCCGCCGTGGTTGGGGGAGTTCTCGTTGGGATAGATCACCTGACCCGCGACGGCTCGCAGCACAACGGGTGAGCGGTCCGACAGGATCGGCGCGGTCGCGTCCATCGTGTGACGCAGGCGTGGGCGCGGGCCCATCACCTGGTAGCTGTACGACACCGCGTCGAGCTGGGGCCAGTCCATGACCTTGCGGCAGTTCACCTTGCGGCAGGCCTTCTCATAGCCAGGGCAGGTCAACGACTCGATCGAGGCGTAATCGGCCCGTGCGAGCGTGAACAGATTGGCCGAGTTCGAGCGGGTGGGGTCCTTGCCGACTTCGATCCACGAGCCACCGAACGACGCCGTCGCGGTCGGGAGTGCATCAGAGAAATCGTTGGCATAGACGCCCAGCGCCGAGGCGACCGTGCCGAAGTTTGAGGCGCACGCCAAGCGCTGCGCCCGGTCGCGCCCGGCGGCGATCATCGGCCACAGCAGCGAAACCCCGATCAGCAGCATCGCCGCGACCGATACCAGATCGGCCATGCGGAAGCGTGAGGTGGTGGCCCGGCCGATCGGGATCGGCGCCGGGCGGGCCGCATTGAGCACGCGTGAGAAAGTGCGCTCGGCAAGGTCGGCACGCCCCGCAGGGGCGGGTGTCTCGGCGATGAGCGAGCCCAGCGCTTCGATGGCCTGTGCGCGCGGGCGCAGCGAGGCGGCGACTTTCTGCGTCTGGAAGCCCGCCGCCACATAGGCATCGAGCGCGTCCTGGTCGTCGGGGTGGAGTTCGAGCGGCGACGACGCAGCGTCAATGCGGGCCAGGATCGACTCGGCCAGGCGTGTCTCGTGTACCGGCGCGGGCCCCGCGTCCAGAAGGCCCAGCAGGCTGGCCACGCGTGAGGCTCGCTCACGCAGTGCGGTGGGTACGGCGTCGAGCACAAAGGATGCGTCGATCAGCGCATCGAGCGCCCGCGCGTCGTCGGGGCTCAGATGGGGATGGTCCTCGGGGTCACGAATCATGAAACGTCAGTCTCCGCAATCAGTTTCCATTTCCGTGCGAACGTGGCGACCGCCGAGTGCAGCCGCGACTTGACCGTGCCCAGCGGGATCTCGAGTTCGTCGGCAATCTGGAGATAAGACAGGCGCTGGAAATAAGCGAGCAGGAGGATTTCCCGCAGGGGCAGTGGCATGTCATCGAGCACACCTTGCACACGCTGGCTCAACTCCTGGGACTCAAGGCGGGCATCGGGCGGAGGGATACTCACCTCCAGCAGATCGACAAACGAGAGCCCGCCGTCGCGTCCGGCGTCGACCGGGGCCGAGAGGTCCAGCGTCCGGCGTCGCCCCTTCTTACGGAGGTAGTCGCGTGCCTTGTTCGCGGCGATCGTGAAAAGCCAGGGACGAAATCGCCGCGATGAGTCGAAGGTATCGGACGACTGGTGGATCTGGAGGAACGTCTCCTGGAAGACGTCGTCCGCGAATGTGGGCTGGCCCGTCAGGCGGGTCAGGAACCGGAGGAGCGCGTCGTGGTGCCGGTCGATCAGCGTGCGCAGCGAGCCGAGGTCGCCGCCCCGGTACCGGTCAAAGAGTTGTTCGTCGGTGGGAGTGCTCACGGGCGAGATGGGTCCTGTACGTGGCCCGGGTGGGAGAGGATCGTGGCGATCTCGCGAGCAAATGCCACGCCGCGAGCAGGGGGGAAGCGCGCCAAGCCATCGGCCCGCAGTGCCGGGGCGTGGTCGTGCAGGTAGCGGTCGAGTGCATCAGGCGATGAAAAGGTGTACCGCGTCTGGACCCTGATCGGGCTGGCGGGGTCGGTCAGCAGCAGGATCGCGGCGGTGGTTGCACCGCCCTTCATGACCTGGGCGAGGTGCCCCTCCCGGAGCCAGGCGACGTATTCGTCGCGTGTCCGGGGGTCGGGGAGGGTCGCCGTCACGGTGTAGGCGATATCGGGCATCCGTGGGAAGCGTATCGCGGAATGGGGCTGAGAAGGAGTGTTGGCCCGAACGCAATCCGTATGATGGGGCAATCCGAGCAATAGGACCTCAAGCCGGTCGTTGAGCAGGGTGCATGGAGCAGCACGGCTAATGGATCACGGGGAGCAAAGTGCCGCACCCGAGTTGGCCGGGTTGCTTCAGGCCGCCGGCAGTGGAGATCCCGCGGCGTGGCGTGCGATCGTGGATCGGTACTCGCGCCGGGTCTACGCGTTGGCGCAGAGCCGCTGCCGCGACGCGGATGTGTCGGAGGAAATCACTCAGTCGGTGCTGGCGACGGTGGCATTGAAGGTAGGCGCGGGGTCGTACGCGGAGGTGGGGCGATTCGAGTCGTGGCTTTTTCGCGTGGCGATGAATCGGATCCGTGACCACGTTCGTCGGTCGCGGCGAAGCCTGGTGGTGGGCCACGGCGGCGAACTACTCGACCGCCAGGAGGCCAAGGGACACGTGGGCGCCGACGGCGCCACACTCGATCGGCTGCGATGGGCGGTAGGACAGTTGAACGAACAGGATCGGGAGATCATCGAACTGCGGCATCATGGCGATCTGACTTTCAAGCAGATGGCCGACATGCTCGAAGAACCCGTGGGAACGCTGCTGGCCCGGCATCATCGGGCGCTCAAGAAACTCAAGGAACTGATCGAGGCAAGCGACGCGAGGGCAAAGGGGAGCGGGGAGGTGGAACGATGACCACGCATGAACACACACGGCACGACACGCACGAGGGTGATGGGCTGTCGCCCGATCTGATGGCGATTGCCGCCGCCTTGGACTGTCTGAGTGTTGCCGAGCGGGAATCGGCCCCGGCGAACCTTGAAGACCGAATCGCTCAGGCCACGCGGTCGAGCCTGATTGCATCGGCCCCGGCTGTGGCGGGGCGGATTGAGCCGCGGGCATGGTCGCTGACCCCGCTGCGCATCGCGGCGGGTCTGTCGCTGGCGGCGATCGTCGGGACGGCGTACATGGCCCGCGATGCGGGTTCGTCCGCGAACGACGGAACCGTGGCCCGCGCCAGCGCGTCGGACTGGATGCTCATGGCGGCGGTCTGGGAAGAGGCGGGCACCGGGGGGGTTTCGAGCCTGGTGAGCGAGACGACCTCGTTCTCGTCGCGGCTCGATGACTCGTCGATGGACTGGCTGGTGACCGAAGGGGCGATGTAGGCTCGATCGTGGGGAACTCGACCATGAAACGATTCATCACCATGACGACGTTGGCGAGCCTGATCCTGGCGACGGGCACGGTCCGGGCTCAGGAGCGTCCCGAGCGGGAGCCCCCCGCCGAACGCGGGCCCATGGTGGATAAGGACCAGCTGCGCCAGCGACTCGAGCGCCGTCTGCGCGAGATGGAGGAAGCGACCGATCGCACCCGCAAGGCCATCGCCATGCTCGATGAGGGGGCAACGCCCGCCGAGGTTCTTCGTTCATTCGAGGGGCTGCTGCGTGGCGAGGGGCGCATGGGACCCGGTGAACGACCGATGCAAGGCCCCGGAGGGCGCGAAGGGGCACGTGACGACGAGCGCGGTCTGGGTGGACCCGACGGGCCGGGTCGTGGCCCTGGCCCGCGGGGCGGAGGGATGGGTGATGGCCCTGGCCCGCGCGGCGGCGGAATGGGTGAAGGCCCGGGTGACGAACCCGGTCCCGGGCGCATGCCCACCACCGAAGAACGCGAGCGCATGATGGGCTTTCTCCGCGACAGCGTCCCCCCGATGGCCGAACGAATCCAGCGGCTGATGGACGCCGAGCCCGAGCAGGGCGAGCGCATCTTCGCCCGCCTGATGCCCCAGTTGCGCGATGCGGCGGATTCTCGTCGGCGCGACCCCGAGGGCTTTGGTATCCGCGTGAACGAGATCATGACGGGGATCGACGTGCTCGATGCGATCCGTGCCATGCGCCTGGCTCAGACAAAGGGCGATCCTGGCGCGGGCGAAGAAGCCGCGGGCGTGCTGCGCGAAGCGCTCTCCCGCCAGTTCGAGGCCCGCATCCACGTGCAGATCCACGAGGTCGAACTGCTCGAGAAGCGTCTGCGAGCGTTCCAGGAAGAGATCGAGATGCGCCGGCGCGGACGCGACCGGATGATCGAGAACATGATGCGCCAGATCCGCGAGGGCACGCGACCGGGCGGCCCGCCCGGGCCCGATCGGCGCCGCCCGCCGCGCCCTGAGTAACATGTCTCGTCGCTTGCCGGTCGTATCATCCGTTGATGACACGCACAGGTGACAACCGACAGATCGAGGTCTCGATCAGCGGGATGTCATGCGCCGCGTGCGCGGCACGGATCGAAGCGGCGCTCTCCAAGATCGCGGGGGTCTCTGGCGCCAGCGTCAACTTCGCGACCAAGCGAGCCCACATCGAGTTCGCCGGCGCGGCCCCCGATCACGCGGCGGTGACGCGTGCGATCGAATCGTTGGGCTACGGCGTGCTCGGAGCACAGTCGCCCGCGATGGACGGCGATCATGACGCGGTTCATTGCGAATTGCACGATGCCGAGGAAGCGCACCGAACCGCCGAGATCGCCAGGCTGCACCGCCTGGTCATCGTGTCGGCGATCCTGTCGCTGCCCGTGGCGGCGATCGCGATGTCGCACGGCCACGTCTCATGGCTGAATGGAGATTGGACACGCTGGGCGCAGTTCTTTCTGGCCACGCCCGTCGTGCTCTGGTGCGGGCGGGCGTTTATCGCCGGCGCGTGGGCGGGGATCCGGCGCGGGGCCGCCGACATGAACACGCTCATCGGCGTGGGCACGCTGACGGCGTGGGGCTATTCGGTCGTCGCGACCGTTGCCCCGCTGCGCGTGGCGGCGAGCGTGCGCGACGCGCACCTGTATTTCGAAGCCGCCAGCGTGATCGTCACGCTCGTGCTGGTGGGGCGATTGCTCGAAGCCCGCGCGACGGGACGCACCGGCGAGGCCATCCGGCGGTTGATGGACCTGCGCCCGCACAAGGCCAGGGTCGTGCGCGAGGGGGTCGAGACCGAGATCGACGCCGCCGATGTGCGGCTGGGCGACACGCTCGTCGTCCGCCCGGGCGAGCGCTTCAGCGTCGACGGCGAGGTGACGCAGGGACGCACGAGCGTCGATGAATCCATGCTCACGGGCGAGAGCATGCCCGTCGAGAAGGACGTGGGTTCAAGCGTCATCGGGGGGACGATCAACACCTCGGGCTCGGTGCGCTACATCGCCACACGCATCGGGGCGGAGACGGCGTTGCAGCGGATCATCGAGTTGGTGCGGGCGGCACAGGGGGGCAAGGCGCCCATCGCCCGCTACGCCGATGCCGTCAGCCGCGTCTTTACGCCCGTCGTAATCGGCGTGGCGATCGTGACGCTGGGGATGTGGCTGTGGCTGGGGCCCGCGGGCGAATCGGTGCGGTTGGGCATCCTCGCCTTTGTCAGCGTGCTCATCATCGCGTGCCCGTGTGCGCTGGGTCTGGCCACGCCCACGGCGATCATGGTGGGCACCGGGCGCGGCGCTGAACTGGGCGTGCTCTTCAAGGGCGGCGAGGCTCTCGAAACAGCGCACAAGATCGACACGGTCGTGCTCGACAAGACGGGCACGATCACGCTGGGGCAGGCCACGGTCGTGGGCGTGCACGCGGCCCAGGGTGTGGACGAGGTTGAGATGCTGCGCCTGGCCGCGGGGGTCGAGGCGGGCAGCGAGCACCCCACCGGCAAGGCGATCGTGCGCGCCGCCCGCGAGCGGGGGCTGGCGATCCCCGAAGCGCATGGCTTCGAGAGTCTCGCGGGGCGCGGCGTGCGGGCGCGCGTGGACGGACGCGAGGTGAGCGTGGGGCGGCTCGGCGACGCCGCATTGCCAACGGATCTTGAGCAGGCCGTCGCGTGCGCGCCCGCGGGCTCGACGTTGGTGCAGATGCGCGTGGACGACCAGGCATGGGGAGTGTTCCTGCTCGAAGACGCGCTGCGCGAGGAATCCGCCGCGGCGATCGAACGCATGAAGGCCCTGGGCCTGCGCGTGGTGATGTTGACGGGCGATCGCGAATCGACGGCCCGGGATATCGCCAAGCGCGTGGGGATCGACGAGGTGCGGGCGCAGGTGCTCCCGCAGGACAAGGCCGCCCGGGTCGAAGAACTCCGCGCCGATGGGCGCGTCGTGGCGATGGTGGGGGATGGGATCAACGACGCCCCCGCGCTGGCGACGGCGGACGTGGGGATCGCGATGGGCACGGGGACCGACGTGGCCATCGCCGCGTCGGACGTCACGCTCGTGCGCCCGGACCTGACACTGGTGGCGGGGGCGATTGCGCTGTCGAAGGCGACGATGCGCACGATCCGCCAGAATCTCTTCTGGGCGTTCTTCTACAACGTGCTGGGCATCCCCATCGCCGCGGGCCTGCTTTACCCGTGGACGGGGTGGATGCTCTCGCCGATCATCGCCAGCGCGGCGATGTCGGCCTCGAGCGTCTGCGTCGTGCTCAACAGCCTTCGCCTGCGTGCTTACAAGACGAGTTGAGACTCACAGGCAGTCGGATGCCACCACGCGCCGCGTCTTCGCGGCGCGTGGTGGCTGTTTCAGCGTTTCGCATGGACATCCGCCCAACGCACGACGCGCGGACGGTGGACCGCCCGCGGGTCGTGGCACCCAGTCACGGATACGTCTTTGGTTCTCGCGTTTGGGCAGCATGTTCGCCCTCGCTCCAACGGCGAGATTTCGCGCATGAAAAAAGGCGGGCCACCGCCCGCCCCTGGTTCGCGTGTATCGTCAACGGCTGCGCTACTTCACGCCATCCTTCGAAGCCATGAGTTTCATGAAATCGACGCAGCGGGCCGAGTAACCCGCCTCGTTGTCGTACCACGAGACGATCTTGAAGAATCGCTTGTTAAGTTCGATGCCGGCCTTGGCATCGAAGATCGAACTGCGCCGGTCGCCCACGAAATCGCTCGAGACGACCTCTTCTTCCGTGTAGCCCAGGATGCCCTTCATGGGCCCTTCGGCGGCGGCTTTCATCGCGGCGCAGATCTCGGCGTAGGTGGTGTCCTTGGCCGTGCGGAAGGTCAGGTCGACCGCCGAGACATCGGCGGTGGGCACGCGGAAGGCCATGCCCGTGAGGCGACCCTTAAGCGCGGGTATGCACAGGGTGACGGCCTTGGCAGCGCCGGTCGACGAGGGGATGATGTTCATATAGGCGTTGCGACCGCCGCGCCAGTCCTTCTTCGATGGGCCGTCCTGTGTGGGCTGGGTGGCGGTGGCGGCGTGAACGGTTGTCATCAGGCCTTCTTCCAGGCCGAAAGCGTCGTTGATCACCTTGGAGATGGGGGCGAGGCAGTTGGTGGTGCAGCTGGCGTTGCTGACGACCTTGTGCTGGGCCGGGTCATACTTGTCCTGGTTGACGCCGAGGCAGATCGTGGGCACCTGGGCCGGTTCGCTCTTGGTGGGCGCGGAGATGATCACGCGCTTGGCCCCGCCCGCGAGGTGCAGCGAGGCCTTTTCGAGGTCGGTGAAGAGCCCGGTCGATTCGAGCACGTAATCGACGCCCAGGTCTTTCCAGGGCAGTTTGGCCGGGTCCTTCTCGGCCAAAGTCTTGGTGACCTTGCCGTTGACCGTGAACGAGTTTTCAGTGCAGGTGATTTCGGCCTGTTTGCCGCTGGCCATGAAGCGGCCGTGCATGGTGTCGTACTTGAGCAGGTAGGAGAGGTTGTCGGCGGGGACGAGGTCGTTGACCGCGACGATCTCGATCCCCTGGTCGTAGGCGATGCGATAGACGAGGCGCCCGATGCGACCAAAGCCGTTGATGCCGATGCGGATAGCCATCGCGCTTTTCCTTATGAATGGGTGCGTGCCACAAAGATAGGCACGGTCGCCTCGGCGTTACGCGCTACAGCGCGTGCCTGACCACGCCACCGACGATCGTGGCCGTCGCCCGCCCGCGCAGGCTTCGCCCCGCGAAGGGGGTGTTGCGCGATCGGGACTTGAGCGCCCCCGCGTCGAGGGTCCAGGCCGCGTCGGGGTCGAGGATCGTGACGTCGGCGATGCCACCAGCCCGGAGTACGCCCAGGCCCTTGGCGTCCAGGCCGCAGAGGCGCGCGGGCTCGAGCGTCAGCATCGCGATAAGCCGCGGCCAGCCGATCAACCCCGTGTGCACCAACGCCTCGGCGTAGAGGGGCAGGGCCGACTCAAGCCCCAGCAGACCCATGGGGGCCTCTTCGAAGGGGAGTGATTTCTCGAAGTCGGCGTGGGGGGCGTGATCGGTGGCGAGGACCGTGATCGTGCCGTCGGCCACTCCGGCGCGGATGGCGTCGCGGTCGCTCGCCTCGCGCAGCGGCGGGTTGACCTTGGCGCTGGTGTTGTAGTGCTCGCAGGCCTCGTGCGTCAGGATGAGGTGGTGGGGCGAGGCCTCGGCGGTGATCCGTGCCCCCGCCGCCCGCGCCTTGCGCACGATCTCGACCGACCCCGCGCTCGAGATGTGCTGCACGTGATAGCGGCAGCCGCTCGCCCGTGCCAGACGCACGTCGCGCTCGATGATGATCTCTTCGGCCTCGCGGGGCCAGCCGGTCAGCCCCAGGCGCACGCTGATCTCACCCGCATGCATCGAGGCCCCGCGCGTCAGCGTCGGGTCCTGGCAGTGCTGCATGAAGACCAGCCCCGTGCGCGCCACCGCCCCAAAGACCCGGGCCATTACCCCCGCGGTGGGGATGCAGTCGCCGTCGTCGGAAATCGCCACGGCCCCGGCCTGGGCCAGCAGTTCGATCTCGGCCAGTTCCTCGCCCTTGCGCCCCTTGGTGGCCGCGGCGACGGGGAACACCCGGCAGGCCCCGGTCCGGGCGGCGGCGTCGTACACGAACCGGATCAGTTCGGGCGCATCCAGCGCGGGGGCGGTGTTGGGCATGCAGCAGACGCTGGTGAACCCGCCGACCACCGCGGCCTGGGTTCCGCTGGCGATGGTCTCTTTGTGCTCGTGTCCGGGCTCGCGCAGGTGCACGTGCGGGTCGATCAGACCCGGGACGACGAGTTTGCCCGCGGCGTCGATGACACGATCGACCCTCGCGCTCGACAACCCCTTGCCGATGGCCTCGATCCGGTCGTCGCGGATGGCCAGGTCGAGGGTGGCGTCGGTGGAGGAGGCCGGGTCGATCACCCGCCCGCCGCGGATCAGGAGCGTGCTCATGCTGCGCGGAGGATACCCGCGCGCCGGGTCATAGGGGATGGGGGCCGTTTCGCCGCGCCCTGGGGCCAGGGGGTGAGCGATAACCCCGGGATAACTTGCACGGCGGTGCGGGAGTGGGGCATCATGGGGGTTCGCCGCAAGGAGAGGGGGCGGTTTGACGACGTTCGTCCGGGGAGTGCCTATCCTGTGGGCGACGGGGTATAGCGCAGCTTGGTTAGCGCGTCTGACTGGGGGTCAGAAGGTCGGCGGTTCGAATCCGCCTACCCCGATTGAAACGCGAACGCCCGCGAGATGACTCGTGGGCGTTTGTGTTTTTTGTCACCCGTTCATCCACGAGGCGTGCCGACGAGTGCAATCGCAAAGCCGTCGTACCCCTTCATGCCCACGGTTTGAAGTACGCTCGCGGCGACCAAAGGTTTTTCACCCATGCGTGCGATGGCCCGACGTGAGCCCTGAACGCGCTCATCCGGATGGTTGGCGTCCACGATCGCCCCCTCTCGGATCACGTTGTCCACGATGATGAGCCCGCCGACACGCGTCATCTGAAGCGCCAAGTCAACGTAGTTGGCGCTGTTCTCCTTGTCGGCATCGATGAACACCAGATCGAACTTGTCCGGCTGCGGTGTGAGGCCAGCCATGACGCTGAGGGCGGCCCCACGCCGCACCTCGACCCGATCGGCGATGCCGCCCTCTCGAAAAGTCTGCTCGGCGTTTGTCGCCCACGTCTCGTTCAACTCGATCGTGGTGACGAGCCCGCCGGGCGCCAAGCCTTCGGCGAGCCACGCCGTGCTGTAGCCGCCGAGCGTTCCGATCTCGAGGATGCGTTTCGCGTTCGAAAGTCGGGCCATGAGCATCAGGAATCGACCCTGCATGGGTGACACGCTGATCGCGGGCAGGCCAAGTTCGATGCAGCGCGCCGCCGCGTGCGAAACACTGCGGGGAGTCGAGCCCAGGAGTTCATCGCAGGCGGCGTCAACCGCGCTCCACGTCTCGGTGTGATTGGTCATGTCGTAGCCTATGGCTCGCTGTCGCTGCTGTGCGACCGGTTCGGTGGCCAACAGGCGCGGATATCAACGAGCGCGGAATTGCTTCGCCTTGAAATGTATGGACGAAGCCCATCGCCAGTATGGTTGAGCCATCACATGACGGGCAACATTGCGTGCGGGTTCGTCGTTGAGGTGACACGCCGCGTGTGATGGCCTTGGCGTGTGATTCACATGGTGTTGAACCCCCGACTGCCAGTCCGGGTTCAAGCGCCACCGCCGTCATGTGGTCAGGATCACACTGGCCCCGGTGGGAGTCGAACCCACACTCCCCTTTCGGGAAAGCGGATTTTAAGTCCGCTGCGTCTGCCATTTCGCCACGGGCCCGAAGTGTCTGATTCTCCAGAGGATAGGGCGATTCTGGAGGCGATTCGGGGACGGGACTGGGAGCGTCTCGGCGGATTGCTTGGCGCAGTGGACGAGGGAGACAGCGATCTCTGGAGCCTTCTGGGGATCTGGGCCACGATCCCTGACAGCGTACGGAAGGCTGTCCTCTGCCTCGCTCAAGCGTCTACTGGCATGACGAAAGCCCGAGGAAGCAGGCCATGAAGCTCCCCAAGCCCGCGGCTCGGCAAGACCGACCGGGCCCCCCACTGTTTAGCTCGGCAGCGGACCAATGAGAGAATCCGCCGGGCCTTTTCGCGGAACTTGATGCCGAGATCCACTTCAGCCCGGACGTCAGTACCTCCCTTCATCGCCAAGCTGGATCCGCCCAAGGTCGCTTCTGAATGGTGATGATCAGAGGGTGCTTCGCGGCGACATTCATCGGATCGGCTCAGCACTTCCGCTGGCGAATCGGACGTCAGGCAAGCGTCTCTGCCCATTTTGCGACCTGTTCAACCAGTACCTCAATCGGTTGCTCCCCATCAACCACCAGGTCGGCCTTCTCTGGAAGCTGTTGGCTCACATCTCGCTCCGTCGAGTGCGATTCGAAGCTCTTTAGCTGCGAGGCAGTTTCACCGCGGGACGCCATGCGTGCAGACCGCGTGCCATGCTCTGCAGCGACATGGACCAGCCGAAACTCGGACGGTCTCACCAAGCGAGCGAGTCGCGCCGCTATATCGGCATGCCGAACACCGTCGACGACTAGGGAAGTGCCCGGAGTCCATCCGCTCTGAGCCAGTACGGCCCGACACAGCCCATCGGGATCCTTCCGAACGAGCTCCTCGCCGATGGATTGCAGTGTTTCGCGGTTCGTAGACATTCCGCGACGCCTTGCTTCCAAACGGATGTAGCCACCGAAACTCACTCGTGGGACCCCGACCGCGAGAGCCACCGACTCCGAGAGGGTGCTCTTTCCGCTAGCAATCCCACCCGAGAATGCCAGTACCGTGCTCTGCATCATGCCTCCGAAGAGCGAACCTTCGGCCTTGCCACGAACGACTACCCAGCCGCGTCGGTCTCGCTTGGGCCATTGAATCGGCTGCAGCCGCTTTGCTCGCGTAACGTACATCAGTGTCGCGAACTCCGCCTTCTCACGGCTCCTCCAGAACTCTGGGTCCTCGGCACAGAGCGCTGCGGCAAAGTCTTGCCGGATTGATCGCCAGGACTCCGCATTCAGTCGGTAGAACCATGCCGCTCCCACCTCTGCGATCCCTACAACCGGCCCTCCGGACACCTTGAGGAGGACAAAGTCCCCACGCGAGACGCGCCCGTACGGTGGAAAGCGAACGGTCGAGAAGCGGGACTCCACCGTCTTCTTTCCGGTCAGAATGTATTCGAGGAATGGCTCAACGAACACCGCCAAGTGCAGGCTGGGCGCGTTGGCAGACTGATCCGCGAGCGACTGTGCGGCGGCAGACCACGCTGGGTCGCTCCGAAGCGCGTTGACGACCGCGCTAAGCGGCGACCTGTTCATCCGAGCCGTCCTCTTCCGTGAGATCTGTGTATTCATTCTCTTCAATCACGCCCAAGTTGCCGAGGCGCTTGCAGCTAGCGGCAAGCCACTCCCGTTCATCGGCGGTCAGTACACGACCGAGTCGGCCCTCTGCGGCCGCCACTTCGTCCTTGCCAGTTGTGGCCGCAGCTAACGCCGCGAAAAGTGTACCGGGATCGTCACATGCGAACACGCGGTTTCCGCTGGTCCACACTCGCACACGCTCGCGTCTGGTATCTCGACGGCTCACCGTCGGCAGCACATCACCGTCACAGATCTGCAAGAGCCGAGTATCACCGCTCAACTGACCGGTCACGAGAAACCTGACCCGCATCCGCCCGACTCCCATCTCTTCCCAAGCGGAACCTGGCTCAACGTGCAACGTCTCCCCTGAAGCGCTTTCGCGGACTTTCCTGAAGGTCCACAAGTCCCCGCGGCGCCACGACCGCATATCTCCGCGAAGCCCGGCTGCACGAAAGGCATTCTGCTCGAAAAGAGGTGTCTCATAGGCGATGCTTTGCGCTTCCACAGATAGCACCTCCAACCCCAGAGGCGAAACTCTTCGCTTCAGTTCCAAACGCTCGGCATGGATGCCGGGCCGTGTACCGACCCCTGGAAGGCACGCGAGCACAAGCCCCCCTATTCGACACTCCCTCGCCGCAGCGGTGAGGAACGCGCAGGTGTGCTCCAAGTACCAAGGCGGATCGATGACCACCGCGTCAGCATGCCAGACTGTTGGAGCGTGGCTAAAAGCGTCCGCCAACACGAGCTCAAGCGGGAGCTGGAGGCCGTTGACCGCCTCCAAGATGGTGCGCGAGCGATCAAATGCTACCAGTCGACCCCATCCGACCTGGCGAGCGGCGGCGACTGCCGCGGTCGTCGCCCCGATAAACACAAGGTCTCTGGCTCCAGCCGCTCTGACCCGCGAAAGGATTGACTCCGCACCCCGTAGAGAGAATCGCCACTCATAGTCGAGCGGGTGAGGCGGCGGGAGGTGACGCTCGACCGGCCCATCGGCGACCGCAGGGGGAGCAAGCCATTCGAGACTGAGTTGCTGCGTAGCGTGGGCGGTCACGGCGGACCGCACCATCAGCGGGTCCGCTCCTTCACAACGCTCTACGAGCTGACGAAGCGACGCCGTCCCCTCCTGTACCGCTGCCACCGCCGTGGCCAACATCCACTGCCGGTATCGGTCCTGTTCATCCATGGCGTCCCCCACGCCGCAGCAACGGTATATCGCAGATCTTCAGCCCAAGTTCCTCGGCGGTAAACCGCTCACCAAGCTCTACTCGCCAACGAGCAATCGCTTGCTGCTGCAGGTCAATTGCACGTCGCTTGTCATCGTCCAGTCGCGGCACCACCGGCGTGAAGGGACGGATCTCTAGAGGAATGGTCCGCAGCGGCAAGTTGGGGTCGATGTGCTGAAGCTTGTCCACGAACCGTGACATGTCCTCAATGACACGCTTCGCGCATGGCGTCGTCAGCGTGACATACGCGTAGAGGTCGAGCCCAAGTTCCATCAGCCGCTTCATCAGGTCAAACTGCCGCTCAAAAAGATCCCGTGAAGCCATCGTATTGAACGCAAAGGACTCGGCGTTGTATCCCTTGAAGCAGCACACACGTCCGTACTTCGGGTAATGCGCCACGCGTTGCTGCGTAGCGGCGTCCAGATACTGCCAGAAGTAATCGTTACTCAAGTTGTCATCAGACCACAGGTACACAGAATCTTGGAGTCCAGCCTCCTCTAAGGCGTCCATCATCCACGGCACCCACTCTGGAGTGAGGTCGGGTTGGCCACCCGTGAGATCGATCATCCGCGGCGGGTCGGGCTGCTCACGAAAGAGCCGTACGAGCTCGTCAGCGGTGACCCACTCCGCGCGCGTCTCGTCGCCGTTGAGGAGGCTGAAGTCGACGAAGCAGTACCAGCACCTCCAGTTGCACACTGAATTCTGAAAGACTTGGGCCCGGATCAGTTGTCCGGGCTCCAAGCCGAGTGCTTTGCCCGCGGGATCGATGGGCAACGAGTTCGGTGGCCAACCCGGCGACGAATCGCGGCGGAAGTGACGCACCCGTCCAAGCCCGCGGCAGTTTACGGGGCAGGTCAGGTCCTTCTCTTGATCCGATCCAGTAAGCCGGGTCACCAGTAGGCGCCGCCCCGAGAGGTCGATGGCCCTCGCTCTCAGTCCCACTGAGAAACGATCCGTGTTGATGACCCTCAGGCTCGTAGTTCTGTCGCCCATTAGTCCCGGTCTCCCTTCAATCGCTCTTGTCGGTACGCCGGAGTCCTGGGACATGCCGCCCCGCTCGTTCCAAGTCCGGCATCCGCTCATCGATATAGTGGAGGCAGAGGTCCCTGAAGTAGCCGATCTGGTCATCGGTGAGCGTCTGGTCCTGTGGAATGCCATGCCAGTACTCAATGCACTTTCGGCAGCAGCACGCGGTGGCGTGCTGGGCATAATACAGGATGCTCCCTGTCCAAGGCGTCTGTCTGCCGTCGCGGGAGTGCTTTGTCCCGACCGCCGATCGGAGACGCTTCTCAACGGCGTGCGGGAGACCGTCGCGCCCCTTGCGGACCGCATAGTTCTTCGCCCGTTGGTCGATCTCAGTGTGCCAGTAGTGATGACGAATCGACTCGTGCTTGAGCGCGTTAACGGTGTGCGCTAAGTCGTCGCTATCGCGCCTTTGGACCCGCTCCCAGTCGACAAGCGTGGCGCCGCAAGCCTGACATGAACCGCGATCCTTCTTGCCGTACTGCTTGGCGAGCTTCTTCGACTCGTGAAAGCAGTGCAGCCCTTGCTCGCAGTCGCTCTGGTCGCAGGACAGCTTCAGCGGCATCAGCTCCGGTCGTTTCTTCGGACCCGTGGCCATCGCTCACACCTCCGGCTCGCGCAGAGCCTGCATGAACAGCTCCCGGTCAAGCCCGCTCAAACGCGAGAGGTCCGCACGCTGCAAGAGGACGTCGCGGGCGATCGCCCAAGGGACCTCGTCCTTCGGTTGCAGATTGGTGGCAGCACCCCACCAGTTCTCGCCTTGAAGAGAGAGGCGGAAGGCCATGTAGTTTGCGAGGGCCGCGGCGTCGACACCAGCCTGCTTTGCAACCTCAGGAACCACTGACTTAAGCCGGGGAATGCTATTCTTAGCGAGTTCGGTGCACCGCTCCGCGAGCTCCTCGGCCCGACCACCGAGGGATGCCTCACCCGCAAACCAACTTGCGTCTTTCTCTTCTTCGGAGTTGATGCGCTCGTGCGAGGTCTCTGGTGCCTCGACAACCGTGTGCGTGGGCGAATCAGGGCGTTCGGCGGCGTGCCGCATCTCGTGAAGAAGGTCGAAGAGCCATCGGGCTAGCGACTGTGTTCTCTGTTTGAGCACGATCACGTTTCGACCGTTCACACGCCAGCATGCTCCGTGAAAAGCTCCCGCATCGCTAAGCGGCAGCACCGGCACCCCCAGATCCCAGCAGTAGAGGAGGGCGGTCCGGAAGCTCATCTCTCCGTACTTATCAACCACGGCTCTGTGGAGTCCCTCGGGATCCGTGGGTAGAGGAAACCGCGGGAGATCGTCCGTCGCTTTGAGGAGAAGTAGGGCCAAGAAGTGTGCATAGAAGGTGTACACCTCGAGCGACTTCTGCTCGGCGCTCTCGCTGACCTTGAATCGTGCCGCTCCGAGTACACCTTCTTTGAGCCAGGGCTGGTCTTGTCCAAGCACGGCGGCTGAAGTCCAGCCGAAAACGTGGGAAATCGCCCGAGTTGCTGCGAATAGTGCTTGATCGAGTGCATCTTTGCTGTCACTGGCGAGCGATGCGGCGAGTTCTCGTGGCACCAGCCGGGCCAGGACGAAGTCCTTGGAGAGCCCAATGTCCCGTAGCCTTCCAAATACGCTCGCCACGGAGCGGTCGGCCTTCGGCAGAAGCAGCTCCTCGCGGATGTTGATGTTGAGGGCGCGCGCGACTTCGAGCAGGCGGGCGAGGCTCGCTGCCTGATAGTCGGTCGCCTCGTACTTCTGAACCTGCTGTTCCTTGAGTCCGAGCTTTTCGGCGAGCTCCTTGTGGCTCATGCCGGAAGCAATCCGAGCTCGGACGAGGGCCTGGGGCAGTTCCGCGAGCGATCCCAGCTCCAGCAGGCCCACCTTTCCGCTCGCGAGCTCCTCGTACTCCCGAAGTTCAGCCCGCAGCTCGTCCAATTGACTCTTGATGGCATTGCGCTCGGCTTGCTGGATGATGGGATCGACGCCCGGAGTCGGGGTCGTGCGTCCGGTCTCCAGAGCTCGCAGTGACTCCGCGAACCGCGTTACTGCGGCCTTGGTGATGCGGTATTGGCGGTCGTTCTTGATCATGACAGCCTCCGAAGATCGAGGGCGATGATGCCTTTGGGCTGTCCCGTTGACTTATCGGTCTGGAAGAAGTCCAGGAAGGTCCGGTGCGGCGGCTGCGCCTCTGCTTGGGCTGAGGAGACAAACAGCTCCCCTCCGTACTTCACCTTCTGGGCAAATCGCCGGTTGCTGAAATCGAGGAGAACTGGATCGAGCCGCGCTGGGTCAACCCCCGCTGGCTCCCAGCACCCGTCGAAGTCTCCTGGATGGTCCTTGGTGGTCACAAAGCTCCCGTCGATGTACAGAGTTGAGCAGCCCGCCTGTTTCAGTGCCCGTGCCGCTTCGAGAAGCCCTTTCAAGAGCTTCTGCCGGAGTGGGTTCTGTCCAAAGGCGGCGGAGATCTCCTCCCACGTGGCGTCGTGAATGCCTGGGGGCAGGTTGCCGTCGCTGTCGAGCTCTGGTATCACGACACAACGATATCGTTGTGTCGTTCGGATGTCAAGGGCCGTTTCCGGCGTTCAGCCTCTGCCGAGTCAGAAAAACATGCACGTTTTTCTGACAAGTCGGCCCATCAGTTGACCGATGTCAGAAAAAGTGGTATCTTTTTCTGACACACCCATGGACGCCGACCGTAGCCAGATATTCGACCGCATCCGCCAAGCAGGGCCGGGCAGGGTCTTCACGCCCAAGGACTTTCTGGACACGGCTAATCGTGACGCTGCTGACCAGGCGCTGTCGCGGCTCGCACGCCGCGGTGCCATCAAGCGGCTCGCGCGCGGGCTCTACTACACACCGAAGCGCAACGCTCGACTCGGCATCGACGTACCGCCCGACCTCGACGAGATCGCCGCCGCATTGGGGAGGCAGACAGGCAGTCGAATCGTGCCGTCAGGAGCAGTGGCCGCAAACCAACTCGGACTTTCCACACAGGTCCCGGCGAAGCCCGTGTACCTCACCGACGGTCGGTCACGAACGGTCCGCGTCGGCCAGTACATCGTACAGCTTAAGCATGCGCTACCTAAAGACCTCCCGGCCGGGACGGACAAGACGGCCCTTGTCATTCAAGCACTCCGCTTTCTCGGCAAGGACGCCATCACGGACCAGGTCATCCAGACCATTCAGACTGTGTTGACCATGGACGAGCGGAAGCAACTCCTTGACGATGCCAAGTACGCGACGGACTGGCTCTGCCAAGCGGTGAGACGTATCTCGCTTTCAAGGGAGCAACCCACCGATGGATGATGTGGCACGGCTGTCCCCCACTGACCGGGCAGACCTCTTTCGCAGTGTCGCCGCGAAACGTGGACTGCCGGAAGCCATCATCGAGAAAGACTTCTGGGTCTGCTGGGTGCTCAAGCGAGTCTTCACACTTCAAAGCCCACCAGCGGGAATTCTCTTCAAGGGAGGAACATCGCTCTCGAAGGTCTACAAGCTCATCGACCGATTCTCGGAGGATGTAGATCTGTCGTTCGACCGTGAAGGTCTCGGCTTCGGCGGCGCCGCTGACCCCATGGTTGCACCGTCTAGAAAGAGGCAGACTGCTGCCGTGGAGAACCTAGCCAAGGCATGCCAGCTTGTCGTCAGCGAGAAACTCAAGCCGCAGCTTGCCGAAGCGTTCGAGGCTTCGCTCGGAACATCGAGCGGCTGGGCCCTGGAATCCGCGGAGGATGACCCCGACAACGCCACCCTTCTGTTCCGTTATCCCAACTCTCCTGTTGATTCGGCCGAGTACATCAAGCCGGTGGTGAGGCTCGAACTTGGGGCTCGCGCCGATCATTGGCCCGCCGAAACCGGCACCATCCAGCCATTCGCCGCCGAAGACTTCCCGGAACTCTTCAAATCCGCATCCGCTGAGGTCAGAGTGCTCGCTGTGACGCGGACCTTTTGGGAGAAGGCGACGCTGCTCCACAAGTGGCACCACGCGACCAAGCCGTTTCCAGACCGCCAGTCACGCCACTACTACGACCTGTATCTGCTCGCCCGAAGCTCCGTCCGAGCGGATGCGCTCGCACAGCTCTCGCTCCTGAACTCGGTGGCGAAGCACAAGCAAGTGTTCTTTGCTCAGGCCTGGGCAAAGTACGAGCTCGCCAAGCCCGGGACACTTCGCCTCGTGCCTCCCACGGACAGGCTAAAGGAGCTGGAGCAAGACTACAGGGCCATGCGTCAGATGATCTTCGGCACACCACCCGACCTCAAAGCTCTACTTGCAGAACTGGGCGAGCTCGAAGCAGAGATCAACAGCATTGAGCCACCGCAGAACAGCTGAGGCGAAGCCGTGTGCACAATGTCGGTAGATGTCGAAATCTACCGACATTGCGCTCAGTCTTGAGCCGGGGAGGACGAGGCCCCTCCTCCCCGCTCAAACTCACCCCACCTACCCCCCACGAGATTGGCGTTTCGAGCGGACAGACGGAATCCGGTCGTTCAATCCCAAAGCATCATGTCTGACGCGCCCTGCCCGCAGAGCCTTCGAGGGTCCGATTCGCTCGCCTTGTCGGTTGAGCACCCTGGCCGCGGTGGCGGCTCGCAACTCTTCGGCCTTTGAACACGCCGAACGACGGTGGTGCGTCCCTTGAAGACCACATCCGGCTCCGATGGCGACTTCGCGGCCGCTTGCTCCGCATCTCGCACCCGCATGTAGTCCAGGTAGTGCAGCACGGCGGCAAGCGACTGGGTCTTTGCCTGGATCATGGCTTGGTGGGCTTGGATCAGGGATGCCTTCCGCTGGACCAGGAGCTGGAGGAACCGCAGGAACTGGTGCGGGTCCTTGTGATGCCGGACAAGCAGTGAAATCGCCCAGGCGCGGGCTTCATGCGACTCCTCGGCGATTGTCATCCGGTCAAGCAGCTGCCACGCGAGCTTGTAGGCTTCGTCGGCCGTGAGGCTCGCGGCGTCAGCCGGTTGCGTCTCGTTGGTGAGCGGCGGCCTCGTGATTCGACTGAAGTGGCCTGAATGCGGCACTGCCGGAAGCGGCGGCGCTCGCCGTCCTGTCCTCGCCTCCCTCCCCTTCTCCATCGCGTCTGCCAGAACTGGAACGTCGAATGCGGCGGTGAAGTGCGCAAGCACTGGTGGACGGTCAACCGGAAACACGTACGCGAAGGGCCCGAAGACCGGGTGCGGCGAGAGAATCAGATCCTCTGGGCTCACCAGCAGCCGAGTCATGACATGCTCGTGGCGAGTCGACGGCTGCCATTCCCCCGAGTGCGGGTCGAGAGTCTGGTGTGCTCGCCAGTCGGTCACATGCACTGAGCCCGCAAGGCGGCTCGCGAACTCTCGGTCAATCACCGACAGTCCTGAGCAGAGGAACACTTTGGTGCAAAGGGACGCGAGCACCGCTCCGGCAGTCGTTCCGTAATTCCCCTGGAGCTGTTCGATGGACTGGAGGAAGACAAAGAAGCTCATGCCGCGGGAGCGTCCGAGATTCGCGGTCCTGTGAAATCCCGGGATGGGCGGCATGATGCCGAACTCGTCGAGGAAAAAGCTCACGGGCCGCTTGAGACGCCCGCCGGAGGCCTCCGCTGCTTTCACGGCACACGCCATGAACAGAGAGAACCAGAGGCCGACCACATGGCGGGCGTGGCTCTCGAAGTCCGACTCGTTGCACTCGACGATCACCAAGAAGCGTGACCCAGAGGTGAGCCGCGTTGCGGGGTTGAACTCATGCTTGCCGCTCGTGGTGGCTCGAACATCGGGCGAGCTCACCAGGGGGGCGATTCTCGCTGCGATATCTGCCCAGCTTGTCGAGCCGTTGCTCCCCGACTCGCGGAACAGGTCGAACTGGAGAAGCTCCCGGTCCCGGGTGTGCTTGGCGAACGCGTGGAGCACGGTGGGGTCTGAGAAGAGCTCGTGCAGAGCCGCGAGCGAGCCGACCTCGTGGTGACGGAGTGCCGCCTTGAGCATCCGCTCGGCCACCTGCTCCCAGAAGCTCGAATCGCCGGAGCCTTTCGGCGCCATCGAGCAGATGAAGCGAACGAGGTGCTCAACAAGGCCCTCAAGATGAGCGAGTGCGAGGAGGTTGCAGCCGACGCTCCGCGAGGCATCGGTGGGAGCGAAGACGACGACTTCGGCATCAGGGGCGAGCCGTGCGGCGATCTCTCGGATCTCGTCAGTCCCCGCTGGTCCCTTGAGGTTGAAAAAGACTGCGGAGTCGGTGGTGTCGCGAAGAGTCGCGGCGAGCACGGGCAGTGCAACGCGATAGGTCTTCCCCGACCCCATCGCACCGACTATGGCAGCGTGCCGCCTCCGCTCTTCCGCCGTGAAGGTGAGACCGACGTATGGGCGAGCAGAGAGCTGGGCACCGTCGGGTGTCGTCTCCACAAGCGGCGTGCACGGCCAGGTGAGTGACTCTGCTTCGCTTCGGCGAGCATTCATCGCCGCGAGCGTCCCCTCATCCATCAGCCGAACGGCGGGGTTTGAGAGCGCCGTGCCGAGGGAGCGAGCGGGCCTTGCAGGAGCATGGCGGCCGTACAGCAGGTCGCTTTCGTGATTCGGGTTCCCGAGCATAACCCAGCGAGCACCTCGCCAGGTCCTCGCCGTGTGACGGACTTCGTGATGGTGGGATGTCGGAGCTCTCCGCCCATGGGGTGCGGAGAGGCTCCACCATTGTACAGGTCTTATCGGTCACTGGATCGCACCAACGCTGCGAAGCGAACGATTTATCAGGGCCCGGATGCTCTCCGGAGATGCAGAGCAGGAGGGCAGTGCTGGTGACTGGCGCGGCGTCGCGTAAGCACGGACTGTCTCCTGAAGTCTCGTCCGGGCGCGGTCTTCCTCCTGGAGTGTCTGGAACCACAGGCCGCGGCGGACGATGGTGGCGAACATCCCCGCCGGGTTCTTCCTCGCGTGGGAGAGGGAGTGCTCGGCAGCCGCGACGAACTTCAGCCGCTCCGCCTCGGAGTTTCCGACATGGCCAAGGCGGACTGCCTCGCGGTGGAGATCAAGGAGCCTCGCCGTGTCACGGAGATCCTCCACCTGAACGTCCGACAGCCTTGGTCCCCTACCCGTTCGCTTGCGAACACCAGACGGCCGGGCTGTGCCGGGTTTCTGGTTTTCAGATCTTCCGGAGGAAGAGATTCCAGTTTCTCTAGGGCGTGGTGTTTCGGTTGTGGGAAATGCAGCTCGGGGTGGTATCTCCCGGGACGCTGAAGGTGGCGACCAGGCGAGATTGAGACGCACCGTGAGGCCGTAGCGATTCATGCGGAGCTGTGTCGATGGCTCGCGGATGATCACGCCGAGGGATTCGAGCTCTTGGCGGGCCGCTTTGACGTTGCGTTCATCAACACCGAACACCGTTGCAATCCAGGACGCCTTGCAGAGCCCAGAGGGCGAACACTGGCCGCGGCGGTAGTAGAGGCAGCGGAGCACGTGCCCGAGCGCTGTGGCGAGCAGCACGGGCTTTCTCGACAACGCGAGGAAGCGGAGCAGCCGACGTGGGAGTGGGATCTTGCGGCGGTGGTTCTGGACCGACTCAATGAAGGCCTGTGCGCCAGCGGGGAGCGAGTCGAGAGAAGAGACGAAGCGGATGGAAGATTCCGACCAGCGAAGGAGCTGGGCGTTCTGAAGGCGGCGAAGGGATGCTCGCACATGCTCGCCTCCAACACCTCCGACAAGGCGCGAGAGTTCATCGACTGTGAAGCGGGGTGCTCTCCCCTTCTCCATGCACGCCCGTCGAGCAGCTAGTTCGTGGCAAGCGAGCCACACCCGAACATCCCGGAACTCCAAGAGCCCCTCTTTGTACGACCACCAGCACGCCAGCAATCCTGTCGCCGAGACGAACGTGAATCCGCCCGCGACCGCTCCAGCATCTCTTTCCATATCCCCTTCCCCCCAAGCAGCGGACACACGAATGCTGTCCGCGTTCATCAGGGGGTGAACGCATCCCGGCGGTCACAGGGAACACAAACCCTGTGCAACCAGGAAGAATTGCCTTTGACAGAACCACGGCGGGTGGGCTAGTTTGGACGGAGCATCCCGGTTCGACTAGTTCCAGCCAGGTCTATTTGAGCCATCACGAACAAGAGCGACCCTGCCAGGTCGCTTTTTTCGTTTCAGGGTTACGCGTTCACCCCATTCAACACTCTCCATGCTCGGCCCCACAGCGACATGCCAGGGACCGCTACAGAATCACCGTAGATCACGTGCCGCACTCGGCCAATCCCCTTTCAGTGGGCGCTGTTGCAGGACATGACCGCGAACTCGCGTTATCGCGATGACGCTGTAACGCTTGGCTGTCCTGTGAACGCGAGAACGCGTTCACGGAAGGACGCGAGAACGGAACATCGCGAACACGGAAGCTCGCGTGCTCGCGAGAAGGCGACGACGCGAGGACGCGTGCACACCAAGACGCGACATCGCGATATCGCGGTCGCATTTTCCATCTTGTGAGAAGGACTTCGCTCACGCAGACTGGGCTGTGCCGAGAACGCGACGAGGCGACTTCGCGACGACGCGAGCTCGGAACATCGCGTTATCGCGAGAACGGCAACAAAGGCCAAAGGAGGGACGATGGAGCAGGGGACAGGAGCACCGACAAGACGCGCGCAGGTCATCGCGGTGGGCAACCAAAAGGGCGGCGTCGGAAAAACGACAAACACCGTTCACATCGCGGCCGCTCTCGGCGAGCGAGGGAAGAAGTGTCTCATCATCGACCTGGATCCGAACGACACGGCGACTCGCCACTTCGGCATCGAGGGCGAGGCGTTCCTCGGGAGCTACGAGCTCCTGACCGGCGATGAGCCAGCCGACGTGCTCGCGATGACGGAAGGGGACTCAGAGTTCGAGTTCCCGCCCAACGTGCACCTCATCCCGTCGCGGCGAAAGCTCGAATCAATCGACGACGTGCTCCCGGAGAAGCACGGGAAGTTCTACTCGCCGCGGGACATCCTGATGGACCCGCTCAAGCGCGTGCTTGACCAGTACGACTACATCCTCTTGGACACCGCGCCGAACTCCGCCGTGCCGACCAAGGCCGCGTACCTGGTCGCTGACTGGTTCATCCTCACCGCGATGCCGGAGCCGTTCGCCGTCACGGGCCTCACCGATGCGCTCCGCGACATCCAGGACGCCCAGCGAAAGCTCAACCCGGCTCTCCGTCTTCTCGGCGTCATCATCGCCGGGGTGGACCGGAGGACCAATCTCTCGAACTCGCTCACCGAGTACGTCCGATCGGCTTTCAGCACACCGGACGGCCAGTCGGCCAAGTTCCGCACCATCATCAGCCGCTCGACCGTGATCCCCTCGGCTCAGAAGTCGGGGAAGACAGTCTTTCAGACGAGCCCGGACCATGCGGTCGCCCATCAGTACCGAGCACTCGCCCAGGAGATCGAGGAGCGGATTGCACGGCTCACAGGCGCCGCAGCTCCAGAACCTGTTGATCAGAACGTGAGCGAGGTGGTCAATGGCTAAGCGAACCGAAGAGAAGCCGTTCCGCCCACTCGAAGCCTCACTCGTGCAGGAGGTCATGAGCGGGAACGCGGCACCGGCCTTGCAGCCGACGCCGCCACCGCAGCCGGAGAAGACGATTGAGCTCCGAAGGCCCGCCGAAGTGCGGCCTGAGCCGCAGCCACAGCCCGTGGTCGATTCGGGGCAGGGGAGACCAGCGCCCGTGGCCGCTCCTGTCTACCGGCAAGAGGTACCGCGAGCCGCACCGCCGCCCGCACCCAGGCGAGAGCCGCGGCCACAGCCGTCACAGTTCACCGAGCGGATGGAGCGGGAGAAGAGGGTGCTGCTTACGCCGAGTGAGGACCGGGCCCTTGAGCGGGTCGTCTCAAACCTCGGGGCAGAGCTCGGCACATCGCTCAAGCTCAGTCACGTGCTCCGCTCCTGCATCCGGATTCTGATCAACGCCGAGGATGAGCTCATCGAGCGTGCCCGGGCCAACGGCCGGACCATCAGACCGCCAAACGGGGACCTACCGGCGATAGAGGCGTTTGAGAAGGTCGTCGCGGGCGTGCTCCAAGCTGGCATCCGAGGCGCCCGGCCAATCCGGTAGGGCCGTTGTTGCGTTATCGCGAGAACGCTGCCAGTGAACCCTCCCATGCCCGCACGGCGACCACGGACCCTGTGAGGGCTTCCGCTGCCAGGCCGCGTCCCCCGTCTCTTTCTTCGCTTGTCGGGGCAAAGCGTGCGCCGTCGCGGACTCCGTCACAGCGTTTGCCTTCACCCGCCAGTGCTCGAATCCCTCCGGGCCGAGCCCGGGGCCGCTTCGTCTTCTCCGCTCGTAGTGCTCTGCCCGTTGATTTGTGAACGGTCAGCAGCACCACTCACCAAAAGGAGAAGCCACCATGGCAGCACAGAAGCCCGTTCACGAGATCCGTATCGGTCGCATCCGCGCGAGCATCTGGGAGAACAAGACCGAGCAGGGCGTTCGCTACAACGTCACGCTCCAGCGGCTCTACAAGGACGAGTCGGGCTGGAAGTCCACTTCGAGCTTCGGCCGCAACGACCTCCCGCTCGTGAGCCTCGTGAGCTCCAGGGCGTTCTGCTGGATCCACGAGGGCCGAGGGAAGGCCGAGTAGGGGACACGCTCGGTTCGCAATCACTCCGGCGGGAGCTTTCCCGCCGGAGTCTTCGTGTTCGCGGAGTCAGCCCTTCATGGGCTTCTTGCCGCTCTTGGTGGAGCCCGCCGCGGAGAGCTTGCGGGACGCGGGAGACTCAGGCTTGCTCGTCTTCTTCGTCTCGGGGTGGGGGTGCTTGCCGGTTCCGTTCGTCATCTGAGGCCTCGCTTTCTCCGAGCAGTTGGCTTGCTCGGCGGTAAAAGTTCCGCAGGGCGTCACGCGAGCCCGCGGCGAATACGACTTCGACGAATAGAAACCCCAGATCCGTCCAGATACTCCCGCCGCCGTGGATGCGCCACGTGGGGTACGCGAACAGGACGGCGATGAGGGAGTTTGAGTAGAACTGGTAGTAGCGGTAGTGGTGCTCGTTGATCTGCTCGAAGGCATCGAGCTTCCCGGGGAGGTTTCGGAAGTCGAGCTGTGGGCGCCTTAGCCCCGTCATGCCGTGTGCCCGGTCCACGACCGCCCAGCGGAGAGCACTGACGGTCATCCCGGCCGCGACCGACGCCAGGAGCACATACAGAAACCCGCCCACGGTCGGTCCCGAGCTCCCGGCACCCCGAAGCCATTCGGCCACAGCGGGGGAGAGGAAGCTCAGGCCCCACAGGGCCAGGAAGCCGGGAATGAGATAGGCGATGAGAAGTCCGAAGTTTCGGACCGATAGTTCCCCCATGTGAGCCTTGGAAAAAGGCCCCGGGCGGGCTGCCGTGGACTACCGGGATGTGCCGCTTGGGGGCCATCACGCATGAAGTGTGATCCGACACTGAACTCGTGTCAAGGCGACTGACACGGAAACTCTGTCAAATGTCCACCAAGGCCCAGCACTCCCCAGCCTACCGCCGCGTCCCACAGCTCCTCCGCGCCATTCGGGAAGAGGCGTCCCTGTCCCAGCGAGCACTCGGCGAGCGTCTCAACAAGCCCCAGAGCTGGATCTACAACTGCGAGACCGGCAACCGCCGAGTGGACGTGGCCGAGTTCTGCGAGTGGGCCTCGGCCTGTGACATCGACGCGGTTGCCGCCGTGAAGCGCCTCCTGAAGCGGTAGCGGGGCGAAGCTCGGCTCCACACATCAAACGCCTTATCCCTGCCCACGGGGTGACACCCGCCGCCAGTTCCACCCATGCCCGGTGACGGCTCAGGGAGAGCTCGCCACTCCTACCCACGCTCACTCCAACGCTTGTCACCGCCCGCCCACCGGCAAAGACGGCACAGGGCGCGAGTTCCACCTTCTGCCACATCGTCCCACGCACCGCCACCTTCTGGCCGTGGTCGCCCTTGATGTCCCTCTCTTCTGAAGACCGGGGCGACTGACGCTCTTCTCGCCCGCGGACCCCGAGCGGCTCTTCCCGGCGTGCCCGCGACGGCGGCGGCGCCGCTGTTCGGTCGCACCGTTCCGCTCCTGGTGGTGTGGACGGGCCATGCACAGGACCCGCGTGAGTGATGCCTCTCGCTCCAGTGGCCGCCGCAGAGCCCCGCTCGCAGGGCATGTCTGTCTTGGGGCTTGTCACGCTTTCAGCCCGCTCGTTCCCGGCGCGTCGTTCGGACTCCGGGCAGGCACGCGTCGTGCCAGGAGGAACCTGTCACTCCGGCGTGCTCGCTTCGCGGCCCTCCATCCTCCGCCGCTTGCTCACTCACTCCCGTCCTCCGTTTCGGTTTGCGGGGTCCTCAGCCCGGGTGAAGGACCCCACGCAAACCAAAACAAGGAGGACTCGCATGAAAGCAGAACAAGCCCGGAAGATGACAGACGAAGCGCTCGCGAAACTCGCCGCGGCACTTGAGCAAGGCAAGAGCGAAGCACTCACGCAGTACCTGAGCGTCATGGCCCGCTTCCACAACTACAGCTACGGGAACGTGATGCTCATTCTCGCCCAGCGGCCAGACGCCCAGCACGTCGCGGGCTTTCACACCTGGAAGAAGCTCAACCGATGGGTCAAGAAGGGCGAGAAGGGCATCGTGATCGTCGCCCCCATGGTCTTCCGGAACAAGGAAGAGGGACGGCTCGAAGGCGACCCTGACACGGCCGTCAGGTTCAAGGCGGTGTTCGTCTTCGATGTGTCGCAGACCGAAGGCGACCCGCTCCCGGAACCCGCCGACGTTGCCGGTGACCCCGGGCGGTATCTCGACAAGCTGAAGTCGATGATCGTGGAGCGCGGCATCAAGCTCTCCGATGAGCCCGCCCCCCCCGGTGCGATGGGCGTCTCCAAAGGCGGCGAGATCCGCCTCACCCCGGGGCTTGAGCCAGCCAAGATGTTCGAGGTGCTCGCCCACGAGTTCGCCCACGAGCTCCTCCATCAGGGAGACGGCGCCATCCGCGGCGACAAGACGACGATGGAGACAGAAGCCGAGGCCGTCGCGTACGTCGTCTGCCACGCCATCGGGCTTGAGACCAGCACCGCAGCCAGCGACTACATCCAGCTCCACAAGGGCACCAAGGAGACGCTCGCCCAGTCGCTCGAACGGATCCAGAAGACAGCGAACCTCATTCTCGAAGGGCTCGAGCGGGAGGAGGAGGAAGAGCAACTCGCGGCGTGAAGGCCGGGGATGCGGGGAGACTCGGCGGAGGGCCATCCGCCGAGTCGTTCCATGCTGCTTCGGACGAGGGAACGGGAGCCGTGCCTCACGTTCCCAAAGAGATGCGGTGGCTCTCTTTGGGACGGGGGCGATTCTACGCGGACGGGGCCGCGATCCCGAAAACGTGCAGATTGTTTGTCTCACCACGGCGCACGGTGTCTCATCCGCCGAACGAGTTCAACCACCCGCCAGGCGGTCCCGTATACGGTGGCATGGCACTCGAACGGGAAAAGGAAGAACGTCGGATCGAGCTTCCAAGCGAGCGGATGCAGCGTGAGCTGGACCGCTTCAAGACGCTACTCGCACAGGAACGCCCGCGGTCAAGCGACGGTGCGAAGTCGTTGGAGGAACGGCTGCACAACGACGCCAAGGTGCTGGGTGGCTTTCCCGAGTTCCGCCAGGACAACTGGTCACTGCTCTCTCCGAAGGACAGACGCTGGGCGCTCCAGGAAGCAGAGTATCGTCTTGCCCAAGTCCAAGGTCGCGATGCCGCACGCGTTTACTGCGTCGACCTCTCCAAAGTGAAAATTGATGGCGAGCCGATCATTGCCCGTGGCGGAATCATCACTGAGCGAGGCTCGTTTCAGCATGGTTATGCCCCGGGGGCGCTTATCCAGTTAGACCTTGGGTTGCTCCGCAATGACATCGCGACACGCACGCCATCCCAGGCCGAGCACGTACTCGATGCGTTCACCGAAGAATCACGCCACGTATACCAAGCATCGGCGATTCTCCATCCGAAGCGTCATCCCGAAGTTGATGATTCCACGCGGCAGGCGTGGTATGCTGCGAGACTCGCGTATGCAGATATCAAAACCAGAAAGGAGTACGACGCCAATCTGCTTGAGGTGGATGCGCAGCAATACTCCGTCCAAATGAAGGTACATAGGCGTGTCGAAGCTCATTCCGCTTAGAGCATTTAATCCGTTTGAGGACGACGTTGACCGGTCGGCCAGGAGGCTCGTGCGAGCTTTCGGATGGAATCGAGTCGGCGACGCCAAAGCCTTCACACGACACATCCGCCCACTGGCCCCCGAGCTCCATGAAGCGTTCATCGAGTTCTGGAACACGAAGAGGGTGCTACGCGATCTCCGAGTCGGCGACTTCACGCTGGGAGAGCTCGTCGACATCGGACTCTCACCAATCGCGGCCTTTCTTGCGCTTGACTGGATTGTGAAGGACCCAGAGAACGGCCCGAACGCCGTACGCCGTCTCCTACGTCGGGCTTGCAATCCTCCGGCCGAGGGCTCCTTTGTCGTGTCTCCGTCGTGGGTGATACCGAAGCCAAAGCTGCCGGAGTGGTAGACACGCTCTCACGAACGCGGCCCCGTGAGCTCTTCGATATCCTCCTCTGTCGCTTTCCCCACCCAAATCGACGTGACCACGGGCCCATCGTTTTCTTCAACATCGTACCGCTCGTCGAGTTCCAGGACGGACCGTGTCTTCAGGCTCTTGATCTCCTCCTGGAGCACGCCCAGGTTTCGGCCCTTGAGGCGAACCGTGTGGCTTGAGTAGCGGAGCACGAGCTCGCCCTCCATCTTCAAGACGACCCAGAGAAGGTGCTCGTAGCGATTCGAGAACTCCGTACCGCTTCGGAGCTGGAAGGTGAGGAAGGGCTGATAGTCCGAGGTCGCAGACGACGACGGACCACGCTGCTCAAGGAGTGGCCCCAGGATGGACGGGATCGACACGTCGGACATTGGGCGCTACCTCTCCATGCTCCGCTCAAGCTCGCGGCTGATGGGCTTCACACCGAAAACCTCATGGCTCCGCTTCTGGATCACGTCAGTGATGCTGTTCACGAGCGACTTGGCGTTCGTGCCAACGTCAAGCGAGGACACCCCGCTCGGGGCCTCCCTGGGGAGACTTGTCAGGCTCTCTCTGTCCGTGACCACCGCTGCGGAACGGCGTCCGAGACTCAAGCCCTTTGCGAGCTTCTCCGCCGTGGCTCCGTTCCCCGAGTCTTTACTGTCCACGCACACGACGTGATCTACACGCCGGGGCAGATCGGCCTGGCAGGTGACGGTGTAGCCGTGGTCAAAGTGGCCCGCGTTCTTCTTCAGGATGAAGCCGTTGTCGAGCACCATGTGGCCGAGGGCAGTGAACTCCCGCACCCGGTGCACACTCCCCGTGGGCAGGGTGCGGTTGGGGCGAGCATGGCATTTGCTGACGACCCCGAGCAGCGTGTCCACCACGGCCCGAGTCTTGATGCTCTTGGTGATGCGAACGCGCTCCCCGATGCCGACATCAATCTTCTGCTTCTCGAAGACCTCGAACCGGTCGGGGCGCCGAAGCGGCAGCGTCGCGAGTTTCACGCCGGAGCGGACCTCTACGAAGCCAAGCATGTTCGTCCCGGTCACTGTCCAACGGTCCCCGCGACGGAAGCTGCCGCTGTGCTGCGAGAACTCGACGACCATGCCTCTTTGGTAGGAACGGCACCAGGACTTTTCGGTGTCCGTGAGCCCCGCCCGAACTAGACGCTCAAAACTCCGCTCACGCTTGAGCTTGCCCTGGAGCTTGAGAGCAACTCGCGTCGCCTCCGTCACCTCCCGCTTGAGAATCGGGGTGGGGGTGACCGCGAGCCCCGTAGCCTTTGCGGTCATGACCTGCCCCCACGGTTGATACCACCGACAGTGTTAGTTTAGGACCATCTTCCCCCGCCGCAGAGCCGGGCGCAGCGCAGCGGAGCCCGGCTCTGC
>JABWBB010000043.1 GCA_013360675.1 Phycisphaerales bacterium
AGTGCCATCAAGCCGCTGCTCGCGAGCGGTGCGGTGGTGGCGACCGCCGACCAGCACGCCGACCAGCTGGCCGTCTACGGGATCGACGCCGCGCGCGAGATGCTCAAGACGAAGCGGACAGCGGACCGCGCCACCCCGGTGGATCTCATCACGCGGTAGAAACGCGGCCACGGGTGTGAGCGAGTGGACCGTGCACCCGCGCGCGGCCGCCACGCCCACCGTGCGACTCCGATGCCAGCCCCCCGCCTCCAGGTCCGAGCGCTGAAGAAGTCGTTTGGGACCAACATGGTCCTGCGCGATCTCGCCTTCGAACTCGCCCCCGGCGAGATCCACGCGCTGATCGGCGGCAACGGTGCCGGGAAGTCGACGCTCTCGAAGATTGTCGCCGGCATCGCCCCGTGCGACGCCGGCGAAATGGCCCTCGATGGCGCTCTGTTTGCGCCGGCGAGCCGGCGTGCCGCCCAGGCCGCGGGCGTGGTGATGGAGTCGCTCAACGCCCAGCGCGACGCCGTCAGCGGGGTGTCGATCGATGAGGAATCGATCAACCTGATCTCGTTCCAGCGTCAGTACCAGGGCTCGGCGAAGGTCATCTCCGTCGCCGACGAACTCACCCAGACCCTCCTCTCGCTGATCTAGCCATGAGCGTGACCCCCACCAGCATCGTCCGCGTGCCCAACGCCCTCATGAGCCGCACGGCTCTGGGGAACATCTCGCGCACGAGCATGTCGCTGCTGAATGTCCAGTCGCAGATCGCCACCGGACGCCAGATCCAGCGCGTGAGCGACGACGTGGTCCGCGCCACCCTCGTGGGCGTGCTCGATGACCAGCTCGAGCGCTCGCTCCAGATCCGGCGCAACCTCACCCACGCCGGGGCGGCGCTGGGCGTGCTCGATTCGAGCCTCGACGAGGCGGGCCAGTTGGTCGCTCAGGCCCGCGATATCGCCAGCGATCAGGGCCAGCTCACCGCCAGCCCCACCGAACGCGCCGGCCAGGCCATCGTCGTCGACCAGATCGTCCGCGGATTGCTCAGCGTCGCCAACCGCCAGGGCGTCGCCGGCTACGCCTTTGGAGGCTCGGTCACCTCGCGCATGCCCTTCGTCGAGCACTTGGGCGGGATTCGTTACGTGGGCGAGGGGCCCGGGCTGGTCACCGATCTGGGCCACGCCGCACGTATCCCCGTGACGCTGGGCGCGGGCAATCCGATCGCCGCCGTCTCGTCACGCGTCCGCGGCTCGGTCGACCTCGACCCCGCTCTGGCGGCGAACGCTCGCCTCTCCGACCTCGCCGGTGCGCGGGGGCTGGGCGTTTCGCTGGGCACGATCGAGTTCTCGTTCGACGGCGGCCCACGCGCCACCATCAACCTCGCCGGGTCCGACACCGTTCAGGATGTCCTGACCCGCATCGACGCCGCCCTGCGCCAGTACGAAACCGACAACACGGTCACGATCCTTGGCCCGGGTGGCGTCTCGACCTCGGGCGGCGGGATTTCGATCGACGTCGTCGGCGGCACGCCCAATCCCGCCCTCTCGTTCTTCGAGGTGGGCACCGGGGGCACGGCACGCGACCTTGGTCTCACCGCCGACACGCCCTTCGCCTTCGACAACGCCGCCCCCTTCGGGGGTGATGTGGCCCCGCGTCTGACCTGGCAGGCTCGCATCGACTCGCTCCAGGGCCTGACGGGGACGCTGGGACAACTGCGGATCAGCAACGCCGGGCGCTCGGTGGCGGTCGATCTTTCCACCGCCGTCACGCTCGAGGATGTCCGCAACGCCATCGAGGGGACGAACCTAGGCGTGCGGGTGGCGATCAACGCCGCGGGGACCGGGATCGATGTCATCAACGACCTGAGCACCGCATCAAGCCAGGCGTTGTCGATCGAAGAGGTCAGCGGACAGAACTTCACGGCGACGCGCCTGGGCATCCGCTCGTTCGGCAACGACACGCGCCTGTCTGATTTCAACTTCGGACGCGGGGTCGAGGTGATCGACGGGCGGACCAACCCCATCAGCGGGGCGATCGATCCCACGCTGAACACCGACCTACGGATCATCCTGGGTGATGCAGGGGCGACCGCCCTCGACATCGACCTGCGGCCTCAGGACATGACGACGGTGTCGGCGCTGCTCACACGGGTGAACTCTGAAATAGCCGCTGGCCTGGCCGCCGCGGGCCTGCCGGCGGGCAGCCTGGTCGCGGGGCTGTCGGACGGGGGCAACGGGATCCGGCTGACGCAGAGCACCGGCTTCACGGGGCCGATCCGCGTGGAGGCGCTGAACAACTCGACGGCGGCGGAGTCGCTGGGACTGCTAGGTGGCACGTATGACGCCTCGAGCGCAACTTTCGCCGGCACCGATCGCGCGAAGGTGCGCGTGGACAGCGTGTTCACGCAGTTGATGGATTTGCGGGAATCGCTCCTGGGGAACTCCACGTTTGGCATCGGACTTGCTGGAGAGTCTCTGGAATCTTCGATCGGCAGCCTGGCGGAGACGCGGGGGCTGGTCGGGGGGTTTGCCCAGCGAGTGGAGTCGGCCAGCGTGCGAGAAGACGGGCAGTCCAACTTTGGTGAACAAGTCCGCAGCGAGCTGCGGGACGTGGACTTCACCGAGGCGGCGTCGCGGTTCTCGCTGCTGCAGACCCAGCTCCAGGCCGCGTTGCAGACGACCGGGTCGCTGCAGCGTCTGACCTTGCTCGACTTCATCGGCTGAAGCCGCTGAGGTGCGATTCAGGAGTGTGCTGCCCACACGTCCGGCTCGGCCCCGGGCGAAGGTGGGTATGACAGGACGTCACCCGGCTCTGGAGAGCCGGGCGCGAGAGTCCCGGAAGGACCTGTGGCCGAGGAACTTGGAGCGCGCCATGGAGGTGCGGACAACTCGATTCGGGGTCATCACGATCGCGGACGACCGCGTGATCACCTTTGAGAAGGGGCTGCTGGGCTTTTCCCAGTACACGAAGTTCTGCTTGCTGGAACCGGGCGAGGACGCCTGCTTCTTCTGGCTGCAGTCCATCGAGGAGCCCTCGCTCGCATTCGTGGTCACGGACCCGAGCCTGTTCATCCCGGAATATGCCGTGCCGATCCGGCCCGAGCAGATGACGGATCTGAAGATGCAGCGTCTCGAAGACGCCCAGGTCTTCGTGATCGTCAACAAGGTCGACTCGACCTTGACGGGGAACCTGCAGGGCCCGCTGGTCGTCAACACACTCAACCGCACGGGCGAGCAGCTCGTGCTGGCCGAGAAGCGCTGGCTCACGCGCCACCCGCTGGTCAAGTCTTCGGTCCAGGCGCCCAAGGCCATTTCTGCCTGACTTATGAACAAACGAACGGACCAGGTCGAACGAGAGACGACCGGACCGAACAACCGGCTGGCCGCCGTGCGCGCATCCATTGCGCCACGACCACGGCGGCACCCCCGCGGGCACGGATGCCCGGACCAGACGGGGACCAAGGAGCGAACTCATGCTGGTGCTTTCCCGGCAACGCGACGAAACGATCATGATCGGCGACGAGATCGAGATCACGGTCGTCGACATCCGGGGCGACAAGGTGCGCCTCGGAATCACCGCGCCAACCAGGATCGCCGTACACCGCAAGGAGGTGTACGAAGCGATCAAGCGCGAAAACGAGCAGGCCGCCCGGTTGGCCGACCTGCCCCAACCCCCCGATGCCATATCCCCCGGGCCCGCCAGGCTGCGTGTGAACGCCAAGGCCCATCAACTCGCGTCGAGCGCCCGTCCCGTCACTCACGGCTCGGGGCCCCTCGCTCCCGTTGTCGCCAGCGTCAAGAGGGCCTGAGCCTCAAACCCGGAAACCACGCACCCAGCCACCGCTGACCAAGTGCATCGCTAGACGCAATCACGGAGGATTGCCATGGCACGAATCAACTCAAATATCTCGAGCGTCATTGCCCAGTCGAATCTTGGCCGAAGCCAGGCCGAGCTTCAGCTCCGCCTCGAGCGCCTGTCCACAGGCCTGCGGATCAACCGAGGCAAGGACGACCCCGCCGGCCTCATCATCTCCGAGCGGCTCCGCTCGAACATCGACGGGGTCGAGGCGGGCGTCAAGAACTCGCAGCGGGCCGGGTCGATGATCTCGACCACCGAGGCCGCCCTCGCCGAGATCTCGGATCTGCTCAACTCGGTCCGATCCCTCATCGTCGAGTCGGCCAACACCGGCGCCAGTTCCGAGGCCGAGCGCCAGGCCAACCAGCTCCAGATCGACTCGGCCATCGAGTCCATCACCCGCATCTCCAACACCGCCTCCTTTGGCTCGCTCAAACTCCTCAACGGCTCCCTCGACTACACCCTCAGCAGCGTTTCGGCCGGAGCCATCCGAACCGCCAAGGTCAACAACGCCTCGCTCATCAACCAGGCCAATCTCCAGGTCAACGTCGCCGTCGTCGCCAGCGCCCAGGTCGGCGCCCTCTACTACAACGGGGGAACCACGACGCCCCCGGGCGTCCTGGCCTCGGCCATGACCCTCGAGGTGGCCGGACGATCGGGTGTCCAGACCGTCGCCTTGGCGTCGGGCATCTCCCTCAGCCAGGTGGTGACCGCGGTCAACACCATCAAGAACTTCACCGGCGTCGAAGCCGTCCTTATCAACAACAACGCCAACTCGGGCATCGTCTTCCGCTCCACCGACTACGGCTCCAACTCCTTCGTCTCCGTCTCTCGTCTCAACAAGCCCCAGAACACCGCCGAAGACACCTGGCGGACCTATAAGCTCGCCGACTCCTCGCCGCAGTTCTCGAACACGCCTTTCGGCTGGTCCACGCTCATCAGCGCGGGCACCCTCTTCACCGCCGATCGTGACACGGGCCGCGACGTGCAGGCCCTGATCAACGGCAACCTGGCCGCGGGCCGCGGGCTGGATGTCATCCTCAACACACCCTCGCTGGGCGTGGAGTTGACCCTCGACGCCGCCTTCGCCACCGACCCCACCAGCACCGCAACCTCTTTCTACATCACCGGCGGCGGCGCCCTCTTCCAGATCGGGCCGGAGGTTTCGGCCCTTCAGCAGACCAACATCGGGATCGGCTCCGTCGCCGCTTCCAAGCTCGGCGGCTCACTCGTGGGCGGGAAGCTTCAGTACCTCTCCGCCCTCAAGGATGGGCAGGGCCTCTCGATCCGCGACGCCCTGGCCAACGGCGGCGATTTCTCGGGTGCTCAGGCGGTCCTGGGCAAGGCCATCGACGACATCACCGTCCTCCGCGGACGACTGGGCGCCTTTGAGCGCAACGTCCTCGAACCCAACCTGCGATCGCTCCAGTCTCAGTTCGAGAACCTGACGGCCAGTGAATCCGCAATCCGCGATGCCGACTTCGCCTTTGAAACCTCGAAGCTGACACGGGCCCAGATCCTCTCGTCCGCGGGCACCTCGGTCCTCTCGCTGGCCAACCAGCAGTCGCAACAGGTCCTCCAGCTGCTCGGTTAAAACCAGGCCCTACACACCGGTCAATCTACCAACCCCGGCATTTCGCCGGGGTTTTTTCATGCCGCAACCAGGGGATCGCACGTCGCCATAACCCCTTCGGATTAAGCCAGATGCCCTGTGCGGATGTCCGGTGAGCGTTTCGACGCCCACAAATCGGACGCAACTTGCACGCTCGGACTAAACCCCCCCATTTCCGCCTCCGATGAGACCGAAGCTTGGACGGCGTGCGACTTCCGCCCAAGTCGGGCCCCGGGACGGATCCCGGGACCTGAGCGGCACGGCCCCTGTTGGTGCCGGGTCCTTTGGCTCCCGGGCAGTCCATGCTCGCGGGCTCGCGGAGTCGGAAGTAAACGGGGCACGCCCCCACAGGTCACGGAGGGTTTCGCAATGAGCCGTATCGGAACGAATGTCCAGTCCTTGATCGCCCAGCGCGTCTTGGGCCAGAACAACCAGAACCTGAGCGTGGCGCTCGAGCGCCTGAGCACGGGTCTCAAGATCAACCGCGGCAAGGATGACCCCGCGGGCCTCATCGCCAGCGAGAACCTTCGCAGCGAGCAGAAGGCCCTCGACCAGGCCATCTCCAACGCCGACCGCACCAACCAGGTGGTCAACATCGCCGAGGGTGGTCTGCAGGAGATCTCGGGCCTGCTCACCGAGCTCCAGAGCCTCATCACCGCCACGGCCTCGACGGCCGGCCTCTCCTCGGAAGAGAAGGCCGCCAACCAGCTCCAGGTCGACTCGATCCTCCAGACGATCGATCGCCTCTCGAGCGCCACGAACTTCCAGGGCATCAAGCTGCTCAACGGCAACTTCGACTTCAAGGTCAGCGGCATCGCCACGGGCGTGAGCGACTTCCGCGTCAACGGCGCGAAGTACTCGGGCGCCAGCCTGGGCGTCGACCTCCAGGTCACCGCCAGCGCGCAGCAGGGCGGCATGTTCCTCTCCGCCGGCGCCAGCAGCCTCAACCTCAACACCGGCTCGTCGTTCGTCTTCGAGATCGCCGGCAACCAGGGCTCGCGTGAACTCTCCTTCGCCTCGGGCACGTCCCTCGCGAAGATCGCCGACACCATCAACACCTTCAAGGATGTCACCGGCGTCCAGGCCACCGTCTCGGGCACGGGCATCCGTATCTACTCGACCGACTGGGGCTCCACCCAGTTCGTCAGCGTGAAGGTCCTCAACGCCGCCGGCATCAACTCGACCACCAATGGCGATGGTTCCACCGCCACCCGCGGCGTGTACAAGTTCCAGGCCGCCAACTTCAACACCGCCAGCACCACCAGCGGCTCGCTCACCACCTTTGCCAACGCCACCAACAACGTCACCGACTCGGGCCAGGACCTGGGCGCCACCATCAACGGCGTCAAGGCCGTCTCCTCGGGCCGCACCGCCCGCATCAACACCGACTTCCTCGACGTCGAGGTGACCCTCACCGCCGCCAAGGCCCAGGCCCTGGGCAACGTCGGCTCCTCGGGCGCACCCGCCCTCTACGTCACCGGCGGCGGCGCGCAGTTCCAGCTCGCCTCCAAGGTCGACATCAGCGGCAAGGTCTCCCTGGGCATCCAGGACGTCGCCACCCGCAAGCTGGGTAACTCGGTCACCGGGTTCCTCGACAAGCTCGGCGCCGGCAAGACCAACAATGTCGTCGACGGCGACGTGACCGGCGGCCAGAAGATCGTGGCCGAAGCCATCAAGCAGGTCTCCTCGCTCCGCGGTCGTCTGGGCGCGTTCCAGAAGAACACCGTGTCGGCGACGATCCGCAGCCTGGGCGTCAGCCTCGAGAACACCGCCGCCGCCCAGTCCCTCATCCGTGACTCAGACTTCGCCAGCGAGACCGCGGCCCTCACCCGGTCGCAGATCCTGGTCTCGGCCTCGACGAACGTCCTGGCCCTGGCCAATCAGCAGCCCCAGTCGGCGCTGCAGCTGCTTGGCTAAGTCTGATCCCCTCTCTGACCTGACGTGACCAAGGGGCCCCGGCCGATAACGCCGGGGCCCTTTTTCATTCCCGCCTCCGCCCCCGCCATGCCCGATGAACGTGGGCCCCCATGCCCCTCGCGCCCTCACACGACACGCCCGCGCCCCTCGCCAGCGCTCACGCCGCCTTCCTCGCGTTCCTCCGCGTCGAGTGCGGCCTCTCGCGCAACACGCTCGAGGCCTACGCCCGCGATCTGTGCGACCTGCTCGACGACCTGCAGCACCGCGGCGTCGATTCGCTCGCACTCGCCACCCCACGCCTGCTCGTCGAGCACATCCAAGGCCTCAAGACCCGGCGAGAACTCTCCCCTACCTCCATCACCCGCCACCTCGCCACGCTGCGCGTCTTCTTCCGCTGGGCCCTCGCGCGCGGCCTGATCGAAGAAGACCCCACCGCCATCATCGATCGCCCCACCCGCTGGAAGAAACTCCCCGGCGTTCTCTCGCCCCGCCAGATGCGCGACCTGATCGAGGCCGCCTCGCCCGGCCTCTACCCCGTGCGCGAGCCCCCCACCGAGAACGATCTCCGCGCGATTCTTCATCTGCGCGATCGCGCGCTGCTCGAACTGATCTACGCCAGCGGCCTGCGCGCCAGCGAGGCCGCCGGCATCGCCCGCGATGACCTCATCGATTCGCTGGGCGTGGTCAAGGTCACGGGCAAGGGCGACAAGCAGCGTCTGGTTCCCGTGGGCGTGCCCGCCCGCCGCGCGGTCGAGGCCTACCTCGCCGACGCCCGCCCGCGCCTCCGACGAGAGGACGGGCGCGACAAAGGCCGCCTGCTCCTTTCGGCGACGGGGCGTCCGCTCGAGCGCGTCGCCATCTGGCAGATCGTGCGCCGCTGTGCCAACCGCGCCGGCCTGCGCGAGGTCCACCCGCACATGCTGCGCCACAGTTTCGCCACGCACATGCTCGCGGGCGGGGCCGACCTGCGGGTCGTGCAGGAACTGCTGGGGCACGCCGACATCGCCACCACGCAGATCTACACCCACGTGGACAAGTCGCGCCTGCGCAGCGTGGTGAACCGGTACCACCCCCGGGGCTAGCCCCCCGCCGCCACCCCGAGTTCTTCCGCGTCGCTGTCGACACCGGGCACACCCTGAGGACACATCGCTCCGCTACACTTGCCCACCAAGGCCCCGGAGCAGGTTCGCGCACCCATGACGACCCATCTTCCACCGCCCGAACACCCCGCGATCGACGCCCTGGACGAGGGTTTGCTGGGCGCTGTCGCCGCGGGGGCGGCACGCCTCACGCCCCGCCAGGCGCTCGACCTCATCGAGCGTGCGCCCCTCCCGCTGCTGGGGCGGTACGCCGACGCCCGCAGCCGCTCGCTGCACGGCGATTCCATCCGCACCTACATCATCGACCGGAACATCAACTACACCAACGTCTGCACCGCCCGCTGCACCTTCTGCGCCTTCCGTCGCGACGCCTCCGACCACGATTCCTACACCCTGGCCCCCGCCCAGATCGAAGAAAAGATCGGCGAACTCATCGCCATCGGCGGCACGCAGGTGCTCATGCAGGGCGGGATGAACCCCGATCTCCCCCTCTCGTGGTACACCACGCTCCTCTCGGGGCTCAAGGCCAAGTTCCCCACGATCCACCTGCACGCCTTCAGCCCGCCCGAGGTCATCGAGTTCGTCAACTTCTTCGATCCGCCCGGCGACACGCTGGCGGCGAAGATCGCCTATGTCCTGCGCGAACTCCAGGCCGCGGGGCTCGACAGCCTGCCCGGGGGCGGGGGCGAAATCTTCGCCACGCCCGTGCGCCGCAAGATCGGCCTTGGCAAGTGCGACGCCAACGCCTGGCTCACCACGATGAACGTCGCCCAGTCGCTGGGCATGTTCACCAGCGCGACGATGATGTTCGGGCACATCGAGGGCTACGCCGACCGCGTGCACCACATGCTGCTGGTGCGCCAGTGGCAGGACAAAGCCCTGCGCGAGCCCACGCCGCTGGGCCCGCGTCCACCCGCGCATTACAAGTCGTTCATCGCGTGGCCCTTCCAGCGCGAAAACACGCCGCTGGGGCGCGTCAAGGATTGGGGCGCCGACCCCGCGGAACTGTCGCAGGAGTTCCCGGGCGACGTCGTGGCCCGCGCCTTTGACTGGGGCCACACCGACGAGGTCGATCACAAGTCGCTCGCGGGGGCGGCGGAGTTTGGGCGACGCGTGCGGATGAGCGGCGCGGTGGATTACCTCCGCACGCAGGCCGTCAGCCGCCTCTTCCTCGACAACCTCTATTCGATCGGCAGTTCGTGGGTGACCATGGGCCCGCACGTGGGGCAACTGGGGCTGATGTACGGCGCCAACGACATGGGCAGCGTGATGATGGAAGAGAACGTGGTCTCTTCCGCTGGCACGACGTACTGCCTCGATGAACCGGTGCTCTGCCGCCTGATCCGCGAGACGGGCTTTACGCCCGCGCAGCGCGACAACGCGTACGACGTGCTGCGCGTGCACACGGGGCCCGATTCGCCCGACCTGCGCGTCACCGACTGGTCGGCCCACCGCGCGCGCAAACTTCACCGCGAGGCCGTCAGCCGCCCCGTCCCGCTCAGCGTCAGCACCACTCGTTAATCGTTTTTCTCGCCCGGTCCGGGTGCCACGACCCGCGGGCGGTCCGCCGACCGCGCGTCGTGGGTGCGCCAACATCGACACCACGCGCCGCGAATACACGGCGGGTGGTGGCACCCTGCAGCAGGAACAGCATCCGATTACCGCACGGTCACAGCTCGCGGCAAGCAGCCCGAGCGTGAGCGAGGGCTTTCTTCATTTACGTTCGCAAGCGCTGAGGGCCCTCCCTGACGGTCGGGCTGCTTGCTTGGAGTCGTTATTCGGCCTTCTCGCCCGAGGAATCGCCCTTCCACCCCGCCACGGCTTCGCCCGGCGCGTGCAACATCGACCAGAGTTTCTCGAGCAGCGGCTTGAGCCCCGTCCCCGCGGCTCCGCTGATCGCCACAATCTCGCGCCCCGGGCGCAGCCCCAGGTGCTTGGCCACTTCCTTCAGCCTCGCCTGGGCGTCATCCCCCAGCAGATCGACCTTGTTGAGCACCACCAACTCGGGCTTGTCGGCCATCGCCGGTGAATACTGCGCCAGTTCCGCGCGGATCGTCGTGTAGTTATCCCACGGCGTGGAATCATCGGGCGGCAGAGGGTCGAGCAGATGCACGATCACCCGCGTCCGCTCGACGTGCCGCAGAAACTCGTGCCCCAGCCCGGCGCCCTGCGACGCCCCCTCGATCAGCCCGGGGATGTCGGCGAAGATAATGCGTCGCGTGCCGTCCACCTCGGCGATGCCCAGTTGCGGGCTGAGCGTGGTGAACGGATAGTCGCCGATCTTGGGTGTGGCCCGCGTGAGCGCCGCCAGCAGCGTGCTCTTACCCGCGTTGGGCATGCCCACCAGCCCGACCTCGGCGATCAGTTTCAACTCCAGCCGCAGGCGGAACTCCTCGCCCTCTTGCCCGGGGGTCGAGGTTCGCGGCGTCTGGTTAACCGAGTTCTTGAAATGCTCGTTGCCCCACCCGCCGCGACCGCCCTTGGCGATGATCACGCGTTCGCCGGGCTTGAGGTCGTGCAGCAGCATCCCCGTGGCGTGGTCGTAGATCAGCGTGCCCGGGGGCAGGCGCATGATCATGTCGGGGGCGTTGGCGCCCGAGCACTGCTTGCGACCGCCCGGCTCGCCCGCCTGGGCGAGCCACTCGACCTGGTGACGGAAGTCGTAGAGGGTGGACATCCCCTCCTCGGCCTGGATGACGACATCGCCACCCTTGCCCCCGTTGCCCCCGTCGGGGCCGCCCTTGGGTTCGGCTTTTTCACGGCGGAAGGAGACCGCGCCGGCACCGCCGTCGCCGCCACGCACCAGGATGACTGCACGATCTACGAACACGGGCAGAGGGTATGCCCGCCAAATGCTAATGCCGGAAATGCCTCAAACCGGTGGTCAGGCATGTCACGCCGCGCTTCTCGCACAGGTCAAAGGTGTCCTGGTCGCGCTTCGACCCGCCCGGGTGGACAATGCACGCCACGCCCGAATCGACCAGCAGCGTCGGCCCGTCATCAAAGGGGAAAAAGGCATCCGAGAAGGCCACGCCACCCTTGGCCAGGTCTCCCGCCTTGCCCACCGCCAGCCCGCACGCCGTCACCCGGTCCATCTGACCAGCCCCCGCGCCATAGAGACGCACGCCATTCTCCCCGCTGCCCCCGCCGATCGCGATGGCATTGCTGAACAAAGCACGGCAGACGGGCTCGAGGAACGCCGCCGCCGCCAGCATCGCCGGCGTGGGCGCGGGGCCGGCCCGGTGCACGAACTCCGCGGGCGTGGCCAGGCGCGTGTCGCGCTCTTGCGCGAGCAGCCCCCCGCTGATCGTGCGCCATTCAACCCCCGCGGGCGCAGCGTCGAAGTCTCCCACCGCGAGCAGTCGCAGGTTGACCCACTTGGCGCGGAGCAGGTCGATCGCGGCCACCGAGAACCGCGGCGCGACGATCACCTCGAGGAATAGTTTGCGTTCGATGAGACGCAGGGCGGTCGCTTCGTCGAGCGTGGCGCTGACGCTGAGGATGCCGCCAAAGGCCGCGACGGGGTCGCCGTCGATCGCCGCATCGACCGCTTCGACCATCGTGGGCGCGCTGGCGGCCCCGCACGGGTTGGTGTGCTTGATGACCGCCGCCGCCACCGGCCCTGGCCTGGCCCGGGCGATGGCCACGACCAGATCGAGCGCCGCGGCGGCATCGTTCAGGTTGTTGTAACTCAGTTCCTTCCCGTGCAACTGCTCGCCCCACGCTACGCTGGGCCCGGCGCGATGAGCCATGCGATAGAGCGCGGCCCCCTGGTGCGGGTTCTCGCCATACCGCAGTTCCTCGACCCGCACGCAGGCGAGCGAGAGCAGCGGCGGGAACAGCGCGGGCGAGCCCTTGGCCATGTACGCCGCGATCGCCGCGTCGTAGCGCGCGGTCTGCGCAAACGCCTCGGCCGCGAGCGATTCACGCAGCCCCAGCGTGGTTGCCCCCGCGTTGGCCCGCATCTCGTCCATCACGCGGCTGTATTGCGCCGGCCCCGTCACAACCGCGACGTGCGCGTGGTTCTTCGCCGCCGAGCGGATCATCGAAGGCCCGCCGATGTCGATGTTTTCGATCGCCTCGTCGCGCGTGGCGTTTGGCTTGGCGATGGTCTGTTCGAAGGGATAGAGGTTCACGCAAACCAGATCGATGGGGTGGATATCGTGGGTGCGCATCTGCTCGGCGTGCGACGGGTCGTCGCGCCGCCCCAGCAGCCCGCCGTGCACCTTGGGGTGCAGTGTCTTGACACGCCCGTCGAGGATCTCGGGAAAGCCCGTGACCTCGTCGATGCTGGTCACGGGCAGCCCCGCGCCGCGCAAGGCGCTCGCCGTGCCACCCGTCGAGATGATCTCAACCCCCAGCGCGCTCAGCCCGCGGCAGAACTCCACCAGCCCGGCCTTGTCGCTGACGCTCACCAGGGCCCGTCGGACGGGCACGAGATCGGCCATCGTGCACGCCCCTTCCGCCGCTTAGCGCGGGATGAACTTGCCCACCACGCCCCGCTCGGAAACCCCGTACAGGTTCCCGTCCACGAAGCGATCGGCATAGACATTCATGACGCCCGGGGTCTGGATGCGATCGACCAGGTCGCCCGTCGCGGGGTCGACCGTGGCCAGCCCGCGCCCGGTCCACGCGAGCAGCCGCCCGGCGCGAACGCCGATGACTCGTGCGTCGCTCAGGTCCTTGCATACCCACTTCTGCTGGCCGGTGGTCGGGTCGAGCGCGACCAATCCCGTGCCCGGGACATTGACATACAGCACGCCGTCGTGCGCGGTGGGCTGCGTGCGCAGGGGCGACGACGTGCGATAGCGCCACAGCCGCTGACCGCTGGGATCGAAGGACCAGACCGACTGGTCAAGCCCTGCGATCAGCATCGAGCGACCGTCGGTGACGGGGTTGGTGGCCACGGCACCGAACAGGCGCGCCCGCCCCAGCAGCGAGCCGCCGAGGCTGAAGAAGCAGACATCCTCGCCGATCGACACCACGCCGATGGTGTCACCGATGAGGATCGGATCGGCCTCGATCGCGCCGTTCATGCGGAAGGCCCACGCGGTGGTGCTCTGCCCGAACTGGTGGGCGTAGACCTCGCCCGTCGATGTGCCGAAGATGCCAAGCCCGCCCGCCATCACGGGGCGGGTGTTCACCACGCGCTCGAAGCGCTCGCGACCCACCAGGTTCGACGACGCCAGCGACAGCGTGAAGGCCTCGGACTCGCTGCAAACCATGATCTGATCGGGGTTGGTCGCGTCGCGCGTGATCGCGACGAACTTGGTCAGCGGGCCCGCCAGGTCCACGCTCCAGCGCACCTTGCCCGTCGCCGCCTCGAGCACCGAGACCGTCGATTGCCGGTCCTGGATCACGAACACGTCGTCAAAGGCCGCCGCGTCACGCAGCACCCCGCGCGGGGCCGCATCGACAAACGGGAAGCCCACCCAATCCATGCGATAGCCCATCCGCGACCAGTCCTCGTGGACGGCGGGGAACCGCGTCTGGCTCGTCTGGGACGCCGGCTCGCTCTTGGTCACGGGCTGGCCCTGAGCGGCGCACCCCCCCATCGCCATAAGGCCAGCGGCCAGAGTCATCGCCAGCATCCGGCCGCCTGGGCCAGTTCGGGTCACACGCACGTTCGGGCTTCGCGTCATGAGGGACAGCCTCCGGAGATAGCGTTGCAGAGTTCGAGGGTATCCCCCCCGCGGGTGGGCAGTATCGAGACTCACACGCCCAAGGTCAACTCGCCCCCCTCCCTACGCCGCCCTTGCCACCTTCCCAAGCCCACCCCGCTTTACCCCGGCCCCACACCCCCCAACACTCCCCCTGATGTTCACCGGTCTCGTCCAGGCCACCGCCCGCGTCGATCGAATCGACCCCACCAAGACAGGTGTCCGTCTCGCCCTCGACGTACGCGGCTGGGACCACCGCCCCACCCCGGGCGATTCCATCTGCGTCAACGGCGTCTGCCTCACACTCGCTGCACCCCCCGCGCCCATGCCCGCCGGGGTGTTGTTTTTCTTCGACGTCATCCCCGAAACCCTCACGCGTACGACTCTGGGAAATCTGGCCCCCGGGTCGATGGTCAACCTCGAGCATTCGGCCACCCCCACAACGCTCCTGGGCGGGCACATCCTGCAAGGGCATGTCGACGCCACCGCCAGCGTGGAACGCATCGACACTGGGCACGAGCACCGCATCGTGCTCAGGCCTTCGTCAGGCGCGATGGAATACATCACTCCCAAGGGTTCGGTGGCGGTCGAGGGTGTGTCGTTGACGGTCGCACACGCCGATCCGGGCGCGGGGACCTTCGACATCGCGCTGATCCCCGTCACGCTCGAGCGCACCACGCTGGGCGCACTCAAACCCGGGCAGCGCGTGAATCTCGAGACCGATGTCTTGGCGCGCACGCTCGTGCACTGGGCGCGGCATTACGCCGCACCGCGGAACTGAACCTGAAGACTCGGGCCGTTGTCGTTACGCCGCCCGCGTCAGGCGACGCGTCGTCAGGCTGTTGAGCAGGCGTTCGCGATCACCCTGGCGGGCGAACGACGAAAAGACCACGGCCATGCGCACAGGCCCGGGCTCGCTGTCGTCCATCCACACCACGTTGCCAAACACAAAGATGCTCCGCCCCGGGCCCTCGACCTCGTCGGCGGAGAAGCTCATCGGCAGCGTGATCTGGAGCGCGATGGGCGTGCCGGGCTCGAGCCCGCGATCGAGCTCGAACTGCGCGCCGCCCTCGCAGATGTCGTACGTGTGCCCCTCGAGCGAAAAGCGATCTTCGGTGAGCAGGCGGACCGAGACGGGGGTGTACATCGGGGGGAGGCTGAAACGCTCGAACCGACGACGATTGATTGCAGGTCCCACCACGGCGCACCTCGCTTTGCTGTCTGTTCATGTCCAGAACGCGACGCGACGACCACGCTCACGCGCCCGGAGCACGCGCACGACGTTGTCCCGTCCTCGTTCTATCGGAATCGGGGGCTACTTACTTCAACGCATCTCGCAATTGCGGACGCGTTTCTCTGTTCCTGCGGAGCCGTTCTCCGACCGCCGGTTACACCGCGTCGGCGTGATGCAACGCCCGGGCCTCGACTTGCACGCTCACACGCTCGATCGCGATCCCCATCCGACGCTCCATTTCCTCCAGCACCTCACGCGGCAGGTGCCCCAGCAGCCGCTGGCTGAGGTCGTACGGCACGTCCATCACACGCCCCTCGTCCGTCACCACGTGCACGTGCGGGCCCGTGCATGCGTCATAGCGGCACGCACCCCCACCCGCCACGCTCGGGATACGGCTGGCCAAGCCCACCCGCGTCAACGCCTCCAGCGTGTTATAGATCGTCGCCAGGCTCGTCCCCTCGTCCTCCCGGCGCACCATCGAATACAACTCCTCCGCCGTCGGGTGCGTGGTGGTCGATGCCAACGCTCTATAGACCAGTTCTCGTTGGCGCGTGCAGCGAAGGTTGCACTCTCGCAGGCGGTCACGGATCTGCTCGCGGCTGGGTGTCATCAGGGTATCTCCTAATTACGGACCTCTTTGGAAGTATTGCACCGCTCGCAACCCGCCGCCACCCCTGGCCCTATCTCATTTTGGAAGTTCTCCAGTGCCACTCCCCCTTCTCTGTGAATCCTGCGGCTACAGCATCGGGACGCTCCCCGCGCACGCCCCATGCCCCGAGTGCGGCCGCCCCGCGACCCAATCATTACCCGAATATCGCACCGGTTCCCCTTGGCAAGTGCGTCCCACGCTCTGGTCCTGGGTCCGCACCAACTGGCGGGTTCTGCGTCACCCCGACGACCTGTACGAGCGCGTGATGATCGTTCCCGGCAAGGGACGCGGGTTGCTCCTCTTGAACGTTGTGGTCGCCGCGTTTTTCCTGGTCGACCCTTGGACGGGTGTGCTGGTGGGCGATCCCGCGCGGGCGGCCCGAAACACCGACCGCCTGTCCGAGACCATCACCTACGCCTGGGTGCTGGGGATTCAGGTCGGGGCGGCCGCACTGATCCTGCTCGTCCTCACCTGGGTCGAGGGGCTGGGCCTGCGCTTCTTCGGGGCGCGAAGGGGCTGGCGTGTCACGCGCGATGTGGCCAGTCAGGTCTGCGCGCACGCCAGCGTCGGCTGGATCTTCGCCGCGCTGTTCCCGCTGGTGGCTCTGGCCCTCAGCACGGCGCTCGTGCGCAACTTCCCCGAGTGGGGCGGGCGGTTCATGAATCAACGCATCGACCTGAGCGCGTTCACGCCGTGGGCGAAGCGTGTCTCGGTCGGCGAACTGGTCACGCTGCTGGGGCTGGTGGGCGGGTTCCTGGGCGGGCTGATGGTTTTCGAGATGCTGGTCTATGTCGGCGTGCGTCGCTGCCGCTATGCCAACGCGCCTAGCGAAGATCCTCGCGCCGGATGACGCGGTACGAGCCGGGTCCATCGCCGTGCGTGTTGGCCAGCGCGGGGAGAAGGCCCGTTGGGTCGGGGTCGAGGAACTGCACCACCTTCACCACGAAGCGGCGTTGATCGCCCCGGCGCGGGTTGAGCGCTTCCATCGCAGTCAGCGTCGCCTCGCGCCCCGGGCCCCACGTGCTCCCCTGCGAGCGCGGGATGCTGCGCGTCAGGAAGAAGACCAGTTCGGGGTCGAGGTCCGCCGCGGCTTTGAGCCCCACCAGCGGGTCCGACCGTCCCTGCGGCTCGACGGCCCCGAGCCACACGCCAAGGCGAGCCTTGCGCTCGGGCGTCGCGCGACCCGCCGCATCGAATCGCTCGATGCCCGTATCGCGGAAGACGATTACGTCGAAGCGCTGCGAAGGGGAGAGTCGCCCGACCGAGGCGGCAACCTCTCGCCGCACAAACTCGAGCGACGTCACCATCGCCCCCGACCCGTCGATCACATAGACGATCCGCGATGCGGCACGGGCCTCCTCGCCCGCAAAGACCACGCCCGCGGGGGCCTCGATCGGTTCGGGAGGTGGAGATACGACGGCGCGCGGCGCGGGCTGTCGCACCGGCTCGGGAGGTGCCGGCGGCGTGGGCTCGGCCAACGCGGGCGGCGCCAATGGCTCGACGATCACATCGGGCGCGGCATCAACCGGTACCGGGGCGGGCGCGATGGGCTCGGGCGCCGGTTCGGGGCTTGGCTCGGGAATGGGCTCGGGCGCCTGCGAGTCGTCCGTTGAGGAAGGCTCGGGTTGTGGTGGCGCGATCGGCCCGGCATCACGCACCGGGGCGAGCGTCAACACCGATGGCGCATCGACCAGGCGGTGCGTGCGGGGCGGCGAGAGGCTCACGCGCACCAACGCCGCGACGATCCCCGCGTGCACCAGCACCGAGACGACGATGGGGACCAACAACGCCGTCCGCAGTCGGCGCGGCGCTTTAGGGCTGCCCGGGTTCTGCGGCGTGGTGGGCACGAGAGATCATTAGGGGGCCGCGGGCTTGGGCTTGGGCGGCGGCGACGATGAACCGCCAAAGAGCGCACGATCGAGGGCCATACCCCCCGAACCCAGGAAGACCAGCGCGAACGAGGTCATCATCAGCACGAACTGGAGCATGAGCGTCATGTAAAGCGGAGTGCCAGCGGCGTCGCGTTCCCACGCGCCGTGCGTGGGCAGGAACCCGGCAGTCGTCGTGCCCGCCTGGATCGCCGGGCCCACCTGCGTCAGCCAGATCGCCCCGGCCATGACGCCCGTGATCAGCAGCGCGCTGAAGCGCGTGGCGAAGCCCACGAGCAGGAAGATCCCGCCCACGAGTTCGACCAGCGTGACGGCCCAGGCGCAGTAGACCGGCCACGAGTCCTTTCCCACGAAGGCTGGCCACAGGGGCATCGGCACCGAGCCATCGGCGCGGGGCGCAGGATGAGCCGCCCGATGCAGCCCGAGGGCCAGCATGTACACCGTGCGCACCTGAACAGGCGTTGCGAAATCTCCCGCGGAATACGTCTTCTCGGTGGTCTGCAGACGCATGAGCACGAAAGGCTCCGTCGCGAGGCTGGCGATGCCCGGGCCCGTGGGGTCTTTCTTATCGCCAGGATCCTGAGGCGACTGCCCCGGAGGAACCTCACGCGGCGCTTCGGGCTTTGGAGCGGCCGGCGGTGTCGGGGGGGCGGCAGGAGTCTCGGCGGGCTTGGGCGGGGCGAGTTGTTCGCCGGGCGGCGTGGGGCTGATCGCGGGCAGAGCCTCGCCACCGGGCGTCAGTACGCCCATGTTGGCGAGCAGAGCGGCGTCGGCCCCCTGCACGCTCATGTGATCGAGGAGTTTGCCCAGCCCGGCCCAGACGAACATCACGCCCAGGGCCATCCGGATGCAGAAGGGGGCGAAGGACGACCCCGCAGAGTTTCGAGCGCTCATGGCGATTTCCTTTGGTGTTCTTCGCTCATTATTTCGGAGAGGGGATGCCGCGAGCGTCAAAATGACCCTTCCGCCGCGTCAGAGCGTACGTCCATGCCGGGCCCGGGCAACAATCAGGGCGGTTCATCGCGGGCGTGGCGGAACTGGCAGACGCGCGGGATTTAGGTTCCCGTGGCCGAAAGGCCTTGCAGGTTCGATTCCTGTCGCCCGCATTGATCGTGGCGGTTTTCGGGTGCGCTACCCTCACCCCCTCGGGGGCGACGCACGGACCCGCCCCGCGCACCCTGCCCCCTTCCCACGCATGGACGCTCCCGACACACCACCCCCGTCGACGCGCGCCGCGGGTGCCCCGGCATCTTCGGGTGACCCCACTCCGGTCACGGCGGTCACGCCCGAGACTCACGTCACGCGCGGACGGTTGGGCGTGCTGCGCCATGCGCACTTTCGACTCTTCTGGTTCGCGTCGCTCGGCTCGTACATGGGCAACTGGTTCGAGTTCATCGGCACCCAGTGGATCGTCGCCAAATCCACCGATTCGACGCTCTGGTTGGCCTACATCGGGGCGGCCCAGTTGCTCCCCACGCTTGTGCTGGGGCTGCTGGGCGGCGTCGTGGCCGACCGTGTCAACCGGCGCACGCTGCTGGTCGTCACACAGGCACTGATGATGCTCATCGCGCTGGCCTTTTTCGGCGTCGTGGTCGCGGGCGTCGCCACGCCGATGGTCCTGCTCTTTCTCTCGCTCGCGCAGGGCGTGGTCGTCGCCTTCAACAACCCGGCGTGGCAGGTGCTGATCCCGCGGCTGGTCCCCCGCGAGGACCTGGTGCGGGCCATCACGCTGCAGGGGATCGGCTTCAACACCGCTCGCGCCGTCGGCCCTGCTCTGGCGGGCGTGATCATGGGCTTGTCGGGCCCTTCGTGGCTCTTCCTGGTGAACGCCGTCAGTTTCGTGGGCGTGATGGTCGCCGTGTCGCGCACACCCGACGCACCGGCCCCGACGCGCGACGGGCGTCGCATTCTTCACCTGGGCACGTTCACACGCGACATGCGCGAGGCGGGGGCGTTCATCTTCCGCGAGCCCGGCCCGCGTGCCGCCCTGCTGGCGATGGTGGTCTTTGCCACCTTCGCCACGCCGATCCTGCGGTTCTTGCCGTTGTTTGTCACGCAGGTCTACCAGATGGAAGAGGCGACTTTCGGGTTGCTGACGGGGGTGATGGGCGTGGGCGCGGTCGCCGGGGGGCTGCTGCTGGGGCGCGTGCCCGCGTGGTATCCCAAGCACCACTTCATCCCCTATTCGATCCTGATGGGCGGGCTATGGATCCTGCTCTTCTCGATCGTCGATGACGTGCGCCTCGCGGGCGTCTACATGTTCTTCGTGGGCGTCTTCTGGATGTGGACCTTCAACTCGTCCATGGCGGCGTTGCAGTTGCTCACGCCCGACGCCGTCCGCGGGCGCGTCATGGCCGTGTGCAACGCGATCTCGCTGGGGCTGATGCCCACGGGGGCGTTCATCGCCTCGGGCATGGGGCACGTGCTGGCGCAGGTCGTCGATGCCTCGACCACCGGGATCGCCCGGGAGGGGCTCGCCACGCAACTGGGCCTGGCCTTTGTGTCGATGATCCTTGTGCTCGCCGGGATCGTCATGCTCATCTGGCGCACGCCCGAGATCGACGGCCTCAAGCCCGGCGACCCCGGCTACGACCGCCAGCCGGGCTTTCTGCGGGGTGTCTTCGCCCCCGCCCACCGCCCGCCTCGCTGAGCCAACAATCCAGCATGCTCGACCCCGCCTTTCTCGCGTCCAAGTTCAACGCCGCGTGCGCCTTCGAGGCCTACCTCGCCAAGGCCACGCCCGACCAACTCGCCACGTGGACCAGGGCCGCCAAGGCCTGCACGCTGACCACGCCCCAGCGAACACTCCTCGCGTCGTTCACGCGTCGCGTCAACGTGCTGGTGACCTCGGGGCTCTGGTGCGGCGACTGCGCCCATCAGGTGCCCATGCTTCACCAGATTGCCCAGGCCGCCAACGGCGTGATCGACCTGCGCCTGCTCGACCGCGACGAGCACGAAGACCTGGCCCGGAAGGTTTCGATCTGCGGCGGGCTGCGCGTGCCCACCGTCATCTTCATGAACGAAGACCACGAGTTTGTCGGCATCGCCGGCGACAAGTCACTGTCGCGTCTGCGGGCCAAGGCCGCGAAGTCGCTGGGGGCCTCGTGCCCGCTGCCTGGGGCTGATCTACCCGCCGACGAGGCCGCCGCCACTCTGGGCGACTGGGTCAACGAGCACGAGCGGGTGCACCTGCTGGTGCGGCTGAGCCCGAAACTCCGCCAGCGGCACGGGGACTAAACCCATCGCCTGTGTCGTTTATCGGACCCTGATTCGATGATGGCTCACGATGAGGACGCCATTGTTCGGGGTAGTACTACGCGCATGCACGACCCGCGGCAGGACCATAACTCATTTCATAAGCATGCCTTACACAAAATTCCATTGACTTGATTGGCACGTTCCCAGATACTCAGGCCCGGGAGAGAAGGCTCTGAGAGAGACAGGACTCCTCTCCAACTGAAGTCGTGCGCCGGCAGTGAATCGCGGCGCACCCGGCGCACGGTGCGCCGGGAAAGTGTGGATTCCGCGCACAGACGCGGCTGTCGCTCCGCCGCGGCAGGCAAGAGGAGAGATGCGATGAAGACGATGACCTTTGTTGTGGCAGCGCTGGCCGCGTCCGCGGGCGTGGCCCACGCCGCGGTGATTTACTCGAACACGACGCAGACGACGTCGCGCTACAACCCCGGCGCGGACGGGAACGGCGCGCCGATCATCGCGCTCGACGACGTGCCCTTCTCGCTGGCCGACACCGGCGGCGCGACGCACCTCGAGATCACGAAGGTGACCATCGGCCTGCGCCGCCAGGGCGCGTCGTCGCCCGCGCAGCAGCTCAACTTCTACGCCTCGTCCTTCGCGGGGTCGGCGGTCGTCGCCCCCACGCTGCTGGGCGGGTTCACGATCCCCGCGGGCACGGGCACGGCATTCTTCACCGATATCCACACGCTGGGCAACGGCGTCGCGGTGCTGGGCACGGTGCCGCTGGATTACGCCCTGGTCCCGGGCTTCGGCACCGCGGCCATCGGCATCTCCTTCTCGGACACCGCCGCCACCGCGACGACGGGCTGGCGCGTGACCAACGGCCCGAGCCCCAACGTGAACGCATTCTGGATCTGGGACTCGAACCTGGGCACGCAGTTCGGCCCGCTGGTGTTCGGCGGCGCGACCCCCCCCGCCGCGACGTTCTACCTCATCGTCGAGGGGAACTTCGTCCCCACGCCCGGCGCGCTGGCGCTGCTGGGCCTGGGCGGGCTGTGCGTGACGCGTCGTCGCCGCTAAGCCCTTTTCGCCGGACGCGGAATCTTCATGCCTGATTCACAAGGCCCCCCGCACCACGCGGGGGGCTTTTTTCATTTGGTCCGATGCGGTGTGGGGCGACGGCGATACGCACGCGGCATCGTTCAGAGGCAGAACCGGAGTTTTAACGCGAAGGAAGACGAGAACGCGAAGGGCGGAATCCTGCTCCGGATCACAGCGTCTCCGCTCTCTTCCTTCGCGGCCTTGCTTCCCTTCGCGTTGAAGACTCCTGCTCCGGCTCCGGCGGCGTCAGCGCAGCGCGTGCAGCCCCGCGTGGGCCCGGGCCGCGTTGAGCCAGACGAGCGCGGGCGCGTGGTCCTTGACGAAGCGGATCAGTTGCGAGGGCGAGCAGGCCAGGCGCGCCCCGGATCGCTTCACGTCCAGCCCGCAGGCGTCGATCATGTCGAGCGCCTCGGCGAGGAGGCTGGGGTAATCGCGGTGTTCGGGCGAGCAGACGATCCGCCCCTGGGGTGTGCAGCGCGTGCGCCAGAGCGCCGAGCGCGCGTCGCCGTCGGGCACGGGCGTGCGCACGCGTACGGCCAGGGCCAGTCGCAGGCGCCAGATCGCCTCGGGCGTGTTTTCGCGGATGCTCCGCCGCTCGCTGGCGTGGGCCTCGATCCCCGTGGGTTTGTGCACGAGCTCGACCATGGTCTCGACCTTGTTGCGGTGCTGGCCCCCGGGGCCCGAGGCCCGCCCGCGCGAGGCTTCGCACTGGCGCAGCAGCGCGTCGTCGTCGAGCGTCGCCGGGTGGGGCGGCGGCACACGGATGGGCTCGGGGGGCGGGGTCATCACGCCGCGGGTCTTTCGTTCAACTCGTCACCGTCGGCTCGGCTTGGAGCATCAGGTCCGACGCCGCGCCCAGGCGCAGCAGTTCGCCGCCCAGCCCGGCGATCATCGCCGCGTTGTCCATGCAATCTTCGGGCGCGGGCAGGCGCACCTCGACCCCTTCGGCCCGTAGCGATTCGAGCGCGCCGCGCAGGCGGCTGTTGCGAGTCACGCCCCCGCCCGTCAGCAGCACG
>JABWBB010000044.1 GCA_013360675.1 Phycisphaerales bacterium
CCCAAGGCGGGCGGGTAAGACACAGGTTTCGATTAGCACTGGCCCGGGCCTGCGACGGGCACTGACGGGAAGGGGATACGACCCATGATGATTCACGACATTACCGCTCTGGCCGGCCGGCACAAGCGACGCAAGCGCGTCGGCCGCGGCGAGGGTTCGGGGCACGGCAAGCAGTCCGGTCGCGGCAACAAGGGCGCGGGCTCGCGCTCGGGCACGACCGCGAAGCGCGCGTTCGAAGGCGGGCAGATGCCCTTCTTCCGGCGCATCCCCAAGTTCGGGTTCACCAACGCCCCCTTCAAGGTGCGTTTCTGGACCGTCAACCTCGCCGACATCATCGCCCACCCCAACTTCAAGGGCGGCGGGAAGGTCGATGCGGAGTCGTTGATCAAGGCTGGCCTGGTGCGCGATACCAGCCGCGACCTCAAGATCCTGGGCACGCTGCCCAAGGGCAAGACCGCGCTGAGCGTCAAGCTCGATGTGGTCGCCGCCCGGGTCTCGGGCTCGGCCCGCGTGCTGGTCGAAGGGGCCGGCGGCAAGGTCAACGAGACGGGCACCCGTCGCGACATGGTCCGCGGCGTGGATCGCAACAGCGAGGACAAGTCGCCCAAGAACCTGACCAAGAAACTCAAGCGCACCAAGAAGAGCGCGGCCCCCGCGGCCGACGCCGAGGCCTGATGCCGAACCCCACCCTCGCGGTGACCCCGCGGGGGAGGCCTATCCTTGACGCCCGTGGAGCGGCGCGTGGGCGACGATCCACGGCACGCCGAACCGCGGGCTTCTTTCTGCGCCCATTGAACGGACCCGACCGATGCTCCAATCGCTGCTGAACATCTTCCGTATTGAAGAACTCCGCAACAAGGTGCTCTTTACCCTGAGCATGCTGGTGGTCTTCCGCATCGGGCACTGGATCCCGGTCCCGGGTGTGAACCACGAGGAACTCGAGCGGCTTTTCCGTACGATGGGCACCGACAGCGTCTTTGGCAAGGTCGCCGGGATGGTGGCGATGTTCTCGGGGGGGTCACTCTCGCAGTCGACCATCTTCGGCTTGGGCATCATGCCGTACATCACGGCGGGGATCATCTTCCAGCTGGTCTCGTCGGTGCCCGGTTCACCCCTCAAGCGCCTGCAGGATGAAGGCCCCACCGGTCGCCAGAAAGTGCAGGAATACACGCGGTATGCCGCCGTCGGCCTGGCCGTCGTGCAGGGCGTGGGCTGGCTGTCATTCCTGAAGGCGCAGAACATGGTCTACCAGGAATGGGCGAGCAACCCGGTCTGGTGGGTCATGGCGATCACCACACTCACCGCGGGCGCCGTCTTCCTCATGTGGCTGGGCGAGCAGATCGACCGGCACGGGATCGGCAACGGCGCGTCGCTCATTATCACCGCGGGCATCCTGGGCGGCATGCCCGGCGCGATCCAGTCGGTCATTCAGTCCTTCAACCCCGAGGGCCAGGGCCTGGGGTGGATGGGACTGATCATGCTGGCGGCGGGCTTCGTGCTCGTCGTGGCGGGGTCGGTCATCATGACCGTCGCCCAGCGACGCATCCCGATTCAGCAGGCCAAGCACACCCGCGGACGCAAGGTCTTCGGCGGGCAGCGCAGCTACCTGCCGCTGCGCGTCAACCACGGCGGCGTCATGCCCATCATCTTCGCCAGCTCGCTGATGGTCTTCCCCAGCCTCATCTTCGCGCAGCTGGGCGCCATGTTCAGCAAGGGCGGGGTGCTCGGCGGGACGATCTCGTTCCTGGGCGACAACTTCAATCCGGGCGCGTATCTCTACATCCTTGCCTACATCGCCATGGTCTACTTCTTCAGTTACTTCTGGATCACCGTCCAGTTCAACCCGGAAGAGATGAGCAAACAGCTCAAGGAGCACGGCTCGTTCATTCCGGGCCTGCGACCGGGGCCCCGCACGGCCGAGTATCTCGAAACCGTGATGAACCGTGTGACCTTTGTCGGCGCCGCGTTCCTCTCGGTGGTCGCGATCCTGCCGGTGGTCATCAACAAGAGCATGGGCATCGACTACATGGTCACCCAGTTCTTCGGGGGTACGGGGCTGCTCATCGTGGTTTCGGTCACGATGGACTTCCTCCAGCGTGTCGACGCCAACCTGCTGATGCGCAACTACGCCGGCCTGCTGGGCGGTGGCGAAGATTCCAAGGGCCCGCGCCTCAAGGGCCCGCGGTCCTGACCTTGGGCGGCGGCTCAGCGAAACTGCCCGGGGGTAATAGCCTTCGAACAGTTTGGAATCTGGGTGGGTGCGGTCGTGGTGGGGGATAGCCCGAGTGTCGTGCGAACTTCCCTGACGTAGGGGATTGGCGTGGAGGGTGGAAGGGCGCGTGCCTACCCTTTGCCTCACAAACTGAGGGCGAAGACCGGGCCGTGTGTGCCCCGGGCGCACGACGTGCAGGTCAAGACGGGCAGCATGGGTAAACAGGACGACAAGTTCACGTTCGAGGCGACGGTGATCGAAGCGTTGCCGAACGCGATGTTCAAGGTGAGGCTGCCCAACGAGCAGAAGTCGGAAGTGCTGGCCTATGTCTCGGGCAAGATGCGGATGAACTACATCCGGATCCTTCCCGGGGACCGGGTGACGGTGGAAATCAGCCCGTACGACCTGTCAAAAGCGCGGATTACCTTCCGCCATTAAGACAGGAATGGGCGTGTCGAGATGACAATGGTCCGGGGGTAGGCCTATGATCGCCCCCTCCCGAGCTGGAAGAGTTTCCGCGCGGGGCATGGTTCAGAAGAGTCGTGGTTCGGCAGTGAATGGAGGTTGCCCGTGAAGGTTCGGTCCAGCGTGAAGAAGATCTGTGCGGCGTGCCAGGTCGTCCGTCGCAAGGGCCGCGTACGGGTGATCTGCAAGACCAATCCCAAGCACAAGCAAGTGCAGGGCTAAGGCAGGAGCGTCAGCAATGCCCCGCGTCGCAGGCGTTGATATCCCCGATCGTAAGAAGATTTACTTCGCCCTTCAGTACATCCACGGCATCGGCGAGAAGTTCGCCGCCGAGATCCTGGCGAAGGCTTCGGTGAATCCCGAACTCCGCGCGGCTGAGGTGGATGAGCAGAAGCTCGCCCAGATCAACGCGATCATCGACACCGATTACCTGGTCGAGGGTGCGCTGCGCCGCCAGGTGTCGCAGAACATCCAGCGGCTCAAGGACATCCGTTGCTATCGCGGGGACCGCCATCGGCGCGGCCTGCCCGTGCGTGGCCAGCGGACCCAGTCCAACGCCCGCACCCGCAAGGGACGCAAGAAGACCGTCGCCGGCAAGAAGGGCGTCAAGGCCAAGTAAGGTTTGACGCACGGGCGGCATGATTATTCGGGGACGACCCCCATGGGGTCGGTTGATCCGAGGAGATTCAGATGGCCAAGAAGGGCAAGGTTCGCAAGAACGTCGTCAAGGGCATCGCGCACATCCGCGCGACGCAGAACAACACCATCGTCACCGTTACCGATATGAACGGCGAGACGGTCGCGTGGGATTCGGCCGGCACCATCGGCTTCAAGGGCGCCCGCAAGAGCACCCCCTTCGCCGCGACCCGTGCGGGCGAGACCGCCGGCGGCAAGGTCCGCAAGATGGGGATGACCGAGATCGAGGTCCGTATCCGCGGCGCCGGCGCCGGACGCGAGTCCGCCGTCAACGGCCTGACGGCGTCGGGCCTGCGTATCACGGCGATCGAGGATCACACCCCGGTCCCGCACAACGGCTGCCGCCCCGCCAAGCGTCGGCGCACCTAGTGCCTGAGGTTGATTCACGACCCTGAGGGGATCTCCCCGCGGGGCGTTTTTCAGAGCGTTTGATCAGCGCACGGGACAGAAGGCCCTCCCCCATCCTCGGCGGGGGGAATCAGGCCGCCAAACCCGTGTGAGCTGTGGGAAGCACGGCGGGCCGAGGCAGGAAGACATCACCATGACGATGCGCGTTCGTTGGCGTGGGCTGGAGTTGCCCACGAAGGTGACGACGGATCCCCGATTCCGCGGGGACACGTACGGGCGGTTCTCGGTGGAGCCGTTCGAGCGTGGCTTTGGCACGACCATCGGCAACAGCCTGCGCCGGGTGCTGCTCAGCAGCCTCGAAGGGGCGGCGGTGAGCTCGGTCAAGATCAAGGGCGTGGAGCACGAGTTCACCCCTATGCGGGGCGTGATGGAGGACGCGGTCGACATCGTCCTGAACCTCAAGAACCTCGTGGTGAAGCTCGAGGGCGACGAGTCCAAGACGATGAAGCTCGCCGCCCGCGGGCCGGGCGAGGTGACCGCGGACATGATCCAGGCGGACGCCGCCGTGACGATCATGAACAAGGACCTTGTGATCTGCACGCTGACGGACGCGGTGGACTTCGAGATGGAGATGGTGGTGACCCGTGGGCGTGGCTACGTCCCGGGGAGCGAGCGTTTCCAGGCCGAAGAGGAGCAGGAGATCGGCGTGATCCACGTCGACTCGATCTACAGCCCGGTGCAGCGCGTGCGTTACAAGGTGGAAGAGACGCGCGTGGGTCAGCGGACGAACTACGACAAGCTGACGCTCGAGATCTGGACCAACGGGACCGTGAACCCCGAGATGGCGCTGGTCGAAGCGTCGAAGATCCTGCGCAAGCACCTGAACCCGTTCGTGCAGTACTTCGAGCTTGGCAGCGAGCGTGTGACCGACGAGGCCGCCGCCGCCGCCAGCGTGGACGAGGATCTGATCCGCAAGTTGAACATGTCGATCGGGGAGCTGGAGCTCTCGGTTCGCGCGAGCAACTGCCTGGAGTCGGCCCGGATCGAGACGGTGGGTCAGCTGGTGACGATGTCCGACGCCGAACTGCTGAAGCTGCGGTCGTTCGGGCGCACCAGCCTCCGCGAGGTGAAGCGCAAGTTGCAGGATATCGGACTGGAACTTGGGGTGAAACTCCCCGACGGGTTCCAGGCTCCCCCGATCCCGGCGACGACGTGAGCCCCGGGGGTCGCCGATCAGCGGCGGCACGCGGGGTGTGTGAGTGGTCTACGATCTCCGCCGGAATTGGCGGGGGCGGGTGTGTCGAGAGCTAGTTTCCGGGTGCCAGCCAAACAAGGCCTGGACGAGCCCGGGTGGGAGTTGGTGACATGCGTCATGGCAGGGCTGGATACAGGCTGGGTCGTACAACCGCGCACCGGACGGCGATGTTCCGTAATCTCGCCGCCGGGCTGTTTGAGCACGGCCAGATCGTGACAACGCTGCCCAAGGCCAAGGCCGTGCAGCCCTTCGTCGAGAAGATCATCACCGATGCCAAGCAGGGAACCCTGCCCGCGCGTCGGCGGGTGATCGCCAAGCTCGGCCGCGACCGTCGCGGCTTTGAGTGGCTCTACCTGCCCAAGGGAGCTGGCGAGGGTGAGCAGGCCGCGGTGCAGAAGCTCGTCGATCAGCGCAAGCCCTTCTTCGATCTGCCCGAGAGCAGCGAGGTCGAGCGCAACCGCTACGGCGAGCTGCGCAAGGCCCCCAAGCTGGTCAAGCACATTTTCGATCGCGTCGCGCCGCGCTACGCCGAGCGTCCGGGCGGGTATACGCGCATCGTGAAGCTGGGTCGTCGTCGCATCGGCGACGGGACGGAACTCGCGTTGCTCCAGTTGGTTGGGAGCGAAGAGGGCCCGGAGATCGGCGGCCGCACCAGCCGCCGTCGCAAGCAGGCCGACAATCGCACGGCATACTTCGCCAAGGTCCGCAAGGACAAGGGCGACAAGGCCTGATCCGTACGCAAACCGTACAAGATTTTTGCGAACTTGTACGGAATGTGGAGCGTAAGGTATAGAACCGGCGGCGCGAGGAGCGGTGCCGGTTCGCAGGTGCGGGAGTGTGTTCCGCATCGAACGAATAGGCACCGGCGGCTGGCATCGCCAACCGCCAGAGGAAAGGACACGGAACGTATGAAGACTCTCAGCATGATCGCGTGCGTGGCGATGATGGGCCTCATGGGCTGCCAGACCTCGAACAGCGGCAGCGCTGGCGCGGTCGGCGCGGATTGCTGCAGCAGCAAGGCTGGCTGCGACAAGAACGCCGCCGCCTGCACCAAGGCTGATTGCTGCAAGAAGACGGACGCGGCCATGGGCGCGACCGCCGAGAAGAAGAGCGGCTGCTGCGCCTCGAAGGCCGAAGGCAGCATGGGCGCGGTCGAAGCCAAGACCGACTGCTCGGGCGCCAAGGCCGCCTGCCCCTCCTCGGGCGCCGGCTGCACCAAGAAGAACTAAGCATGGGCTTGGTTTGAACTTGGTTTGATCTGAAATACACGGGGCTCGCGGCGGTTGTCGCGGGCCCCGTTGCTTTTTTGCCCGCACCGCTCCAAGGCCGGTATGCTGTGCGGCGAACCGATGGGAGTGACGTCTTGATGCTGGATGCGATCGAACAGTTGGAGCGGGAGGGTGTCGCCTCGCTGGCACACGCCGCCACCCCGTCTGCCCTGGAGGCCTGGCGGGTCGAATACCTGGGGAGCAACGGGAGGCTTAAAGCGGCCCTGTCCGGGCTCAAGGATGTTCCCAAGGAGCAGAAGCCGGCGGTGGGGCAAAGGCTCAATGCTGCCAAGGCCGCGCTCGAGAGCGCCTTCGCCGCCCGCAAAGAGGGGGTGGGGAGCACGGCCACGGCCGAGCGCCTGGACATGACCGAGCCCGGACTTGTGCTGACGCGGGCTCTGGGGCAGCAGCACATTCTGACGCGGGTGCGTGACGAGTTGGTCGAGGTCTTCGCCCGGATGGGCTTTGGCGTTGCCGATGGGCCCGAACTCGAAGACGACGAGCACAACTTCATCAAGCTGAACATCCCGCCCGGACACCCCGCGCGCGACGAATCGGACAACTTCTACGTCGACGACCCGGCCCGGACCGCGCGGGCCAGAATGCTGCGTTCGCAGACGAGCACGGTGCAGATCCGCGTGCTCGAGAAGATGGTCGCCGCGGGGGGCGGACGCCTGCGCGAGGCGGTCAAAATTGTCGCGCCCGGGCGGGTGTATCGCCCGGACACGGTCGACGCGACGCACTCGTTCATGTTCCACCAGATCGAGGGGCTCTGTGTCGATCGTGCGGTGACCATGAGCGATCTCAAGACCACGCTGCTGCAATTTGCGAGAGCCTACTTCGGGCCCGACGCCCAGGTACGTCTGCGCCCGAGCTTCTTCCCCTTCACCGAGCCCAGCGCCGAGTTCGACATGCTCATCACACTGCGCCCCGATCAGCCGCCGCGATGGATCGAATTGGGCGGCTGCGGCATGGTCGACCCGGCCGTGTTCGCGGCGTGCGGCGTCGACCCCGAAGAATGGTCGGGCTTCGCGTTCGGCTTTGGCATCGAACGCCTGGCGATGGGGAAGTACGGCATCCCCGACATCCGGCTGCTCTTTGAAAACGACATCCGCTTTCTCCAACAAGTCTGAATGCACAGCCCGCGGCGCGGGCGGAGGTTCACGATGGATACGCCGCCGATCGAAAACGCACAGGGCATCGATGGATCGCTCGAGGGCAAGGTGTACACATGGCCGGTGGTGATCGGGGTGATCTCGATCGTGCTTTCGTCGCTCGGGCTGGTGTGCGGCGGGTGCGGGGCGGGCATGCTCGCCGTGCTGCCGTCGATACTCAAGGACCAGGGCGAGCTCCCGCCGACGATGTCGCTCAGCGGGCCGATGCTGGTGCACATGGGGCTGGGGCTGCTCAACGCGATCGTGCTACTGGTCGGGGGCATCCTGCTGATCCGTCGAAACCCCACCGCCCGGATGCTTCATCTGGTGTACGCGATCACCGGCCTGCCGCTGGTCGCGTTTGGTGTATGGGTCCAGTTCAATCAGATGGCGGCGATGGATCAATGGGTGGCCGAGAATCCGAACAGCCCCTTTGCCCAGGGCCATTCGTCCGCGGGCGGCATGATCGGAATGGCGGTTGGCGTGGTACTGGGCGGCGGGTGGCCGGTCTTTCTTCTGATCTGGTTTGGCGTGATCAAGAACAAGGCCGACAGCATGGGCGTGCGTCCGGCTCCGCCGCCGGTGTGAGACGAGGGCGGCGTATGGCCTGGTATTCGCTCAAAACACGCCGTTTTGTGCTCCATTGGCGAGCCAGCTCGTGCGGTTCGGGACGGCACTGAAGGCTGCCTTGAGATGCGTTGAGAACGGTTGACGGGCGGCTATACTGGAGCAGCCGCGGGCGTAGTTCAGCGGTAGAACGTCAGCTTCCCAAGCTGAATGTCGGGAGTTCGATCCTCCTCGCCCGCTTTGCTGAAATCTCGGCCGAATCACGCGAAAACCCCAGCGATTGCTGGGGTTTTTCGTTTCTGCACCGTTCGCCGCCGCGCGATAGTTCACCGCGCGATGCCGCGCGATTTCGCCCCGATCCGCGCTCCAACTGCTGGCAGAATAGCTGGGTGCTATCTGGCAACGCTTCCGGGGCCGTGTCCGTAGTCCCCGTCAACGCGTGGGCTTGCCTCTCTGGGGCGATACCCGGCAGGCGATCCATCGCCGCGGCCGTGTCGGTCAGCCCCAGCACGGTGTAGTGCTTGAGCGTGGTCCGGTAGTCCCCGTGCCGCATGATCCGCTGGGCGACCTGGGGCGTCACGCCGGCGCGGGCCAGTTGCGTTCCCAGCGTGGTCCTCAGGGCGTGCAGGTCGATCACCCGCCCATCGTCATCCTCCACCACGATCCGCGTCTTGACCCGTTCACGCTTGCCCGTGCCGATCGTCACCGGCTTCCCAACGGCGTCCACCACGTCCACCCGCCGGGCGATGCCGGCCCGCAGGAAGTCTTTCAGCCGCGTCACGTCGCCCACCGTGTCCGGCCACACCCGCGCCGTCGGAAGAGCGGGGGACGCCGTCAGCCGCCGCCGCAGGGCCTCGGCAAGTTGCGGGTGCATCGGGATCAGATCCACGCGCTTTGCCTTCCCGTGGCGGATCGTCAACGTGGATTCGGCGAAGTTCACGTCGCCCCACGTCAGCCGTTGCAAATCACCCTTGCGTAGCCCCGCCAGTGCCGCCGCCAGATACCACGCATCGCGCCCACGCTCGCGGGCCACCGCCAGCAGCCGGGTCAGTTCGTCGTCGGTCAGCGGGCGACGTACGCGCCGGCGGTCACGGGTTTCGTCTTGCTTGGGGACCACCCGCAGGGGGTTCGACTCGGCCCGCCCGGTCTTGACGCACCAGCCGTAGAACGCAACCGCGATCTGCCGAGCGAAGTTCACTGACCGGGCCGCCAACTGGCGATCCTTCAGCGCCGTGAGGTGGAGCTCCAGGGCGTCGGCGGTCAGTTCGGCCAGCCGCGTCGCCTTGCTCCCGGCGATCATCGCATCCAGTTGCGTTTCCTTCTGCGCGATATGGTGGGGGGCCTGGCCGGCGTGGCGACAATGCGCGATGTACGCCGCGACGTGCTCGGTCAATGGCCGCCGGCCTTCCGTGGCGAACCGATCGTCGCGAGGATCGATGACCAGGTCACGCCGCAGGGCGGTATCCGCTACCAGTTTGGTCAGGATGCGCTCCGCCGCCTGGCGGTCGGTCGTGCGGGTGGAGTGTTCGCGGCGCTTTCCGGCGTGGTCCCAATAGGACGCGATCCATGGACCCTTTGGGGTCTTGCGGAACAGGGAACCGGTCCCCTTGCTTCGCTGATTTCGTGCCATGCGTCACCGTCCCTTCGTGGTCTTGCCCTTGGGTTCTATTGTGATTCGCAACCCCAGGTAGTCCGCCAGCCGTTCGATCGTGTCCGTATTCAACCCTCGTTGCCCGCTCAGTAGGCGCGAGAGTTGGCTACGGGCTACGCCCGCCCCCTTGGCGATCGCATAGGGCGTTTGCTCGCTCGCTTTTACCGCCGCTGCTATCGCTCTGGTCAGTTGGCCCATGTCCGGAGTGTACACCATACGTTGCCGCGTGGCACCCGTCCCCGCACCTTGGCTTCGAGTCTTGCAGAATCACTTTGGCCACTGCCCCGCGCATCGCAGGATGATCTTCCTCCAGGTTGCAGAGGTTCGGGAATTGCTGCCGGGCGGTGGCTAGTAACCCCCGACGAGTCAGTTCGGGCATGGCGTCGAAATTCGCGAGGGCATGATCCCTCATTGCCTTGCAGGTAGCAGCAGAGTCCGCCGGGCTCGGCTCGGGCACCGACCACCCCTCCCGGATACATGACGCGGCCCAGGCGCCCGGCATTTTCTTGGTCGGGGCTTCGCGTTCGATCCACGCCAGGCGGTCAGGCGTTGCGCGAGGGTCATCTCGCAAATGCTCAATGCCCAAGCGGGAAAAAATATCCATCACCGCCTGTTGGTTGTAGTTCTCCTGGTTGTTCGTTGTTGTTCCCCCGTCAGATCGTCGGGGTCTTTGTGCGCCGATGTCGGGGTTACATACCTCATTTGTCACGGTTTTGTGCCTCGCATTGCGGTGTTGCAACCGTGACAGACTGTCAGGGTTGGCGAGTGCCGGGATCGCATATCGCACGGTTTTTCGAGGTCCACCCGATGAAGGGCTCATTACTATGAGAAATCCATTCTGTAGTAGACGCTTCAATACCCGTTGAAGGGTTCGAACCGTAATGCCCGCCATCCTGGCCCAGTTTTCCATACATGGCCACAGCACACCATCCGCATTGGCCCAGTACAACGCGGCAAGCATCACCACCCGCTCCGATGGGCCGTGGGTCGAGAGGCGGCTGATCGCTTCGAAACGCTGTCGTAGGGTCATATCGTGCCCCATTCCGGCTTCGAAGCTTGGTTGGTTGTGACCCACACCGCAGCCGGGCGACCACTCGCCGAGTTGCGCCGGCGCACCGAATCGACTGCTAACCCCAATGAGACAAGTTCGCCACGCCGGGGCGTGTAGGTCTGTGATTTGATCCCTAGAACCGCTTCACGCTCATCGTAGGTTGCACCGTGCTGGCCTTGCTCCACGATGAACGCCAGGAAGCGGGCACGAAGGGTGTATGCGTGGCCGGCGATACGATCCGCCGCGACACTGGACGTTCCCGCGGGGGCGTTGTGCCGTGCTGGTGGAGTAAGGGCTAGTCGTGTATAATTGTCTTGGCTGTTTCGATCATTGACGCCAGCCCCGCCTGCCAGCGGGGCCGCGTCTTTTTTGGGGGGGGTGTCGGGAGGGTGTGTGAACGGCATAGACACACATTGGTGAGTGTGTTGGATCATGGGCGTACCGCCTTCCGCACGCGATCCCCCGCGCCGGGCAGTGTGGGGCATCCGGCACGAATCCACGCTTGAAGCTCATCTGGGCTGTACCGGCGGGACTTTCCGATTTTGAATGATGGGATCGCGCCACAATTCGACAGCACCCAGAGCCGCCGCTCGCCCATGCACAGCAGGGCGCAGGCCGCATTGGCGTCGATCAGCAGTGGGGCTGGCTTCGTTGGGGTGATCGTGTCATTGGCCACGCAACACCCCTCTTTCCTGCCGCTCGGCCAGCGCCTTCAGCACCGCCGCCATGTCGAACATTCGCAGCCGGCCCGCGCGGATGCAGGGCAAGCGCCCCGCGTCGGCTTCGCGCCTCAGCCAAGCCGCAGGAAGTCCTGTGTGTTCCGCCAACTTATGCAACGTGAGAAGTTTCGTGTCCATGCGTACAGCATCGACGCGATAAACGCAAATGGAAGCGACTGCGATCTCGCTTCACGCTTTTTTACCCTTCTTCACGGATCTTCACGCTTATTTCGGAACGTCGCGCGGCCACCAGCGTCTCACGTCCGCGACGGAATAGCACACCACGCCGTCAATCTTTCTCGTGGCAACGCGTTTGGATTTGCGGTTCTTTGATGCAGCTTGGCGCAGCCGGCTCGGCATCGACTTGGAAAACCACGACGCGGGCCGATACTCGGCGTTGTCATCCGATATCCGCTTCGCCGCTTCGCCGCTGGCCCACGTCTCTACATTGCCCATGAATTGCTCCGCTATGTACGGTGGCAGCGCACGAGTATCTGGCACGGGCTCGTTCTTTTCTAACTGGTCATTGTCGATCGGGAGGCGAGACCGCCATGCTGCATAGGCCACAAAATCCCGTTCCTTATCGCCGGTCTCATTTGGCTTGGCAACGAGGGGGCGCACATTTCCGACATCAGCCAGTGCTCCCAGCCGGAATAGGGCGATAGTGCGAAAGTCTGCCTCGGCCAACCGCTCCAGGTCGGACCGTTCCAGACTGAATGGATTGATTGGTTCCTGCCAGTTGTCGGGGAGAGGGACGACGATCTTCCACATGAACGGAACATGCGTACTCGCGATCTTCGCCGCGTGCATGGTCGCGTTATCCACGCAATCGCTTGCGGATGGTTCGTGTTCCCGCTGGAGATCCTCCCGGTCAAGTGCTGCAAGCGACGCCGCAGCGCTCTCCCGCTCCAAATTCCTCGGCATGGCATCGCTTCGCCGATGATTTCTGAGTCGATTAGCCAGAGCGACGGGGCACGCCCCAGAGACGATCACAGACAAAACACGGCTGTTGGCATCTATCGTGGGATCAACAATCCGCCCGCTCGATAGCAGCTCACGTGCCAGTGTGCGTTCCCTAGCACGCTGTGCTAACTGTCGGCTGTAGTAATCCGCCCATAAGTCCAAGATACCTTCGAATGCGGCGCGGATTGCGTCGGCAAACCAGACGTGATTCAGCGCGAGTTCGCGAACCCGGTCCCTTATCGCGTTTAATCTCTCGTGTTCATTTGCGTGTATTTCAGTCGCATCCATGCATCACCGTCCTTTGACGGGCCGGGAGGGCGTGCAGAGGAGACGGTGTGTACCGCCGCCGCCCATCCGTTCGCGGGTGATCAGCACGCTACCCATTTTGTTCTGGAGATTGTTGGCAGTCAATGGACACGGTGTTGGCCTTCGGGTGCGCGGAGAAGCGATTCACTTTTTCCCGTGCCCATGTCGGAAGCCGACACCCACTCCAAACTCGTTAGCACCGCGATCTATTCGCGGGGTTGGACCGAAGACTACATCAAGCGTGAAGAGACCACCGGCGCGGTGGACCACTTCGCGGGCATACTTAAGCAGGGTATGTCGGAGTTCGCCTTGCGCTTCGATGCTAATGGGCGTCAGCGTCGGCCCCCGTCCGATCCGATCCCCGCATGACGCTAGTACCCTCACCACTCGCCGATGCCAGAGCCTTGGACAATGCCTGTCACACCTTCAACGGTCCTGGTTGCCTCTTCGACAACGGCTAAGAAGGCCAAACAAGAACAAAGGAAGGCTTGACAGGAGCCGTCGACCCTTCTGCGAAGACCCTTGAGCCCCTGGCAGGAACTGTCGAACCTTCAACGAGGTCTATAGAGCCTTCGACAACGGCCAAGGTCCCCTCAACTAGTGGCGTAGACCAAGCAACGGCGAGCGTCGATTGAGCAATGGCCCGCGGTACTTGCGGGAGACATGTCTCCGGCCGCAAATCTCCGGCCGCGGAACACGCCGGGCGCGGAACCAAGCATGATCATGCGGTACTTGTTAGGATATCTGACTCGTGGTAACCCTTCTTCCACATGCTCTGGACTTTAATGCCGCGTTCCGGGCTTTCGATGCCGACCACCGCCCGCCCTTGAAGTGGCAGACCCGCCTCTATGAGCAGCTGGTGTGCGGCGGTAGAGGGGACATCCCCGGCGTGTGCCGCCTGCCGACGGGGCTGGGCAAGACCTCGATCATCCCAATCTGTTTAATTGCATTGGCATGCGGTGCACATTTACCGCGACGGCTGGTCTATATCGTGAACCGCCGGACGGTGGTCGATCAGGCGACCGACGACGCGAAGCGCCTGCTCGCGCGTCTGTACCGATCGGGACAGCGGGACAAGCTCGAGTGGGCGACCGAGGAAGCGATCAAGAAACTGGGGCTGGAGTCCGAGCCGCATCTGCCAAACGACGACACTGACGCGGCCAAGAGTCTGCGGATGACCCTGCGGCAAATGCGCACGGCCCTGGACGCGCTCTGCACGGGCGATCCGGCAAAATGTGGCGATGCCGTCCCGCTCGCCGTTAGCACGCTCCGCGGCGAACTGGCCGACAACGGTGATTGGAAGAAGAACCCAGCCCGCCCGGCGATCATCATCGGTACGGTCGATATGATCGGGAGCAGGCTGCTCTTCTCCGGCTTTGGCGATGGGCGGTACGGGCGCGTTCATCACGCGGGGCTCCTCGGGCAGGATGCGCTCGTCGTCCACGACGAGGCGCATCTTGAACCGGCGTTCGACGAACTTCTGACAGGCATCTGCGAGGAGCAGCGCCGCGCGGGCGAAGCAAAGCCGATCCGCGTGATGCGATTGTCGGCGACCGCGAGACCCGACCGATCGATCGGTGCTTCGCAAGGGGGTGCGGGGGAAACCTCCCCCGCATGCGCGCGCGACACGCCCGCGGATGTGTTCGAGTTGACACCCGAGGATGAACGGGACGAGATCGTGAGCCAGCGGCTTCACGCCAAGAAGCAACTCGCCATCAGGGAGATCGGCGACACCGATGGCGCCGGCGCGGTGGAGAGGTTGGACGCCGCCGACGCGGAGGGCGAGCAACCGGAGCAGGATGAACGAAAGGCAAGGCGAAAGAAATCGAAGGCCGATCTGGCGTCCACGATCGCCGCGGCCGCGTTCGAGCACGAGGGCAAGAAGTGCCGCGTGATGGTGTACGTGCGCACTCCTGACCTTGCGATCCGGGTTTCTGACGGCATGGCCGAACGCCTCGGGCTGGCGACGATCATGGAAACGAATGGCGATACTGGCGAGCAGCGGGCCGAGCGAAGGCAGAATAACGTCGAGCGGATAGAAGCACTAAAGCATCGGGTGCGCGTTCTGACGGGCACCATCCGCGGGCATGAGCGCGACGCGCTCGCCGAGAGCGAGCTGCTCCTGGCGTTCAAGTCCGGCAGGGACCGATCGAAGGCGCTGTCGCACACGATGTATCTGGTCTCCACATCCGCCGGCGAGGTCGGCGCGGACTGGGATGCCGACCACCTGGTGTGCGACCTGGCCACGCTCGACAGCATGGCCCAGCGGTTCGGGCGTGTGAACCGGCTTGGGGGCAAGGACCACAGCGGACAGGAACGGTCCGCGCAGATCGTGGTCGTCACAGAGCAAGCGGTGAAGAACAACGCAGGCGACGGCGCAAGTGGGGCCGGGAGCGAAGGCGAGGACTCGCAAGGCAAGCAGGGGAAAGCGGCTCGGCAGGTCAACCAGTACGAAGCGGCGGTGCTCAAGACGGGTGAGATGCTGTGCGACATCGCACGCAACGGCGGTGATGTTTCCCCAGCCGCGCTGGGTGAGTTTCTTCAGAAACTCTCTGACGGTGACAAGAAGGCCGCCTTCTCACCGGCGCCGACGATCCTCCCCGCGACGGACATCCTCTTCGACCATTGGTCGCTCACGTCGATCGGCTGGGTGAATGGGCCGGATGGCCGCTGGCGCGACGCGCTGCCGGGCAGACCCACGGTCGAGCCGTACCTGCACGGCGTCGCGGATTGGGATCCGCCGGAGACGCACGTGGCATGGCGGGCGGACATCGCCCTGCTTTCGATGGCGGGGAAGGATCAAGACGGCGAAGAAGTGCCGTACTCAAAGGACGATACAACGAACCTAAAGAAGGTCTTCGAGGTCTTCCCGCTGCGGTCAGCCGAGCAACTACGGGACCGGACCGACCGCGTCGTGGAGGAGTTGGCGAAGATCGCGGCGCGACTCCGGGACGAGCACCATACTGAAACTCGGCGTGTGCGGGACGATACCGAGGTGGCTCGAAAGTCTATCGACACGGATCCTCTGGTCGTGGTCATGAAGGGGGCGGCCTTCACCTGGGAACGGCTTTCAAGGCTGGTCCCGGGCGAGAAGATGAAAAAAGAGGACGCCGCGCGCCGGCTTGCCTTCGCCACTGTGGTGCTGCCGGTCAAGGTGGGCGGGTTGACGAAGGACGGCATGCTCGATGGCGCGACGAAGCCGCCCGAGGATCCGAGCACCCTGGACGTGGCCGAGTGGGATTCTGCGGGCCTGCCCTCCCGGCAGCGCGTGCTGATCGGTCCAAGGCCAAGCCCCGGCGACGACGAGGACACCACCCAGGGCGAGGATCAGGAGGCCGAGCCGAGCGAGCGGGCGCTGGTAGGCGGAAAGGTCGTGCATGGCTTGGTGCGACGGCACTGGGTTCAGTTGCACAAGAGGGTCGAGAATGAAGACGCCGAGCCGGCCACACTCGAACACCGCGTCGCCAAGGGCCAAGACCGCGAGCCGGGCGTGCGGATAGGGCTTTCCGCGCACAACGACGCCGTCGCCTCTGCTGCTGAACGCGTGGCCGGCGCGCTCGGGCTCGATAGATCGACCGTGCGAGCGATCGTGCTGGCGGGACGGCTGCACGATCTCGGCAAGGGCCGCGACCGATGGCAGCAGTACGCGAACAATCCGAGGCCCTCTCATCCCGACGAGCCTTACGACCTCATCGCCAAGAACAAGCGATACCGGCATTGGAAGCAACTCGCCGGCTACCGCCACGAACTTGGCTCACTCCACGACGCCTCGGCCAAGGACGACATCCGTTCGCTCGATCCCGACACGCGCGATCTGGTGCTCCACCTCATCGCGGCTCACCACGGCTGGGCACGACCGCACTTCGAGCCACGCCACTTCGACCCCGGCAATCCCTCGGGGGGAGGTGGCACACCGCGTCCGACCGCAGACAACGAGCGAGTGGCCGTCGAGACGATGCAGCGCTTCGCCCGGCTCCAGCAGCGCTACGGGCGCTGGGGGCTGGCGTGGCTGGAGTCGATACTCCGTTGCGCGGACGCGGCGACCTCGGAGTCATCGGCACCCGCGGACAACGGCGCGGGGACCAGCGGCTCGCGAGAGGGCGGGCAGGGAGGTGCCGCTTGAGCCACGCCATTCGCATCCCCGTCGATGTGACCAACCCCGGCCAGTTCTTTGCGTGCTGCGGGCTGCTGGAACTCGCGGCGAGGCTGTCGGCAGGCACAACAGCGGCATTCGATCCTGACGGATTCATCATCAAGTCGTCGGATGCGAGTGCTTCCTTACGTACACTCTTAGAGAAATTCCGACGCTGCGAACTCTTGGTCGGCGACGAAGCGGATGCGGAGGCGGCCGATGAGGATGATGACGGGCTTGCCAGCCCGATGTCGCTCGGCACACCATTCAATCTGATACTCGACTGGTGGGCAGACAAGGCCCTCAAACCCTGGGCAGGGTCGATGAACGTCCAGTTGATCTTCAGAGCTATGCGTGACGCGATCGATCCCGGAAGTGTCGATCCGCTTAACGAGATCCGGGTCGTCCACGATCCGCCTGATCCTTCAAAACCGAAGCAGAAGGCAAAGAAGCGGGAGCCGTTCTACTTCGATTCACGCCGGGGTGGGAACGCAAAGTCGCTCGATGTGGGTTTCGCGCCCGACGCATTTGGCATGACTTCAGCCGCGTGTTCGGCGGTTGAGTCGTTGAGCGTCGTCGGTCTCCAGCGCTTCCGTCCGATGCCGACCGAACGGCCGCGCGTGTTCGTCTACCGTGCCTGGACTGTCCCACTACCGCCGAGCGCCGCCGCGGCTGCCGCGTGCGGCCTGCTCCCGGGCGTCGGAGGCGACCTCTATCGCTTCGAGAATGCGTTCCGCACCGACCAGCGCAAACACAAGGGCTTCCTCCCTGCCACCCGCATCACCCAAGGAGTCACGCCATGAAAGACCTGTTGACCAAGTACGACGCCTGGCTTCACGACGGCGGCCCCGCCGCCCTCGTCATTCGCGAGCACCTCATGCCCGTTGAGGGTCGCGATGGCGTGGTCTTTCCCGCCACGTTTGCCGCCGAACAAGGCAACGACCCTGATCGCTTCCGGGGTGGATACAACCTCGACGACTTCGGCAACGCCGAGAACTGCTGCCTCGTCGACTCGGCTGGCTCTCAGGCGAATCGCGTCGAGCCGGAGTTCGCCAAGCCCAAGTACCGCGATCTGGTGCCGCAGATCACGATTAAGGCGGGTGACAAGGTCGTCAGTTTGTTTGATGCAGGACACCGCGCCGGTGATGCGATCGTGCGATGCACATCGCTCCAGCAAACGCTGCAACTCGCGTTCAAAGCCGAGAAGCAGGGCGATGTTCAGGCCCTCGCCAAGATCGCGCCCACTTCTCTTGTGTTCGGTTACTGGGATTCACGTGACACGCAATCCAAGCGAGCACGGATTGTGTCATCAACCATACGCGCCTGGAATGTTCGCCGACTGACCCGACATGCACAGTATGTGCCGGCTGTCGGCTATGTGGAGGAGGGTTTGCTGCCCGAAGCAGAGCCAACAGGTGCGGATTACGCATCGCGGGGTTACAAACACCAGCCAATTGGAAGGCAACCAGACCCGAAGAAGCCTGACCCAACTCACGGGGGCGTGATCGCCACCGGCGGCGTTCGCCGTGAGGCCACGCTGAATCTCGCGGCGCTCCGGCTGCTCAAGGCCGGTACCGACCAGGTCGCGACACTCGTTCTTCGTCGCTACATCCTCGGACTGTCTCTCGTCGCGTTCACGCATCCCAGCGCCTTCGTCGGGTATCTTCGTCAGGGTTGCACCCTCGTGCTCGACCCCGATGCGAAGCCCACTCCCCGCGAGTTCACGCTTGTACATCCTGACGGTAAGAGGGATCCGAAGAACATCGAACACAAAGATGCCCTTGACTATGCCCAAGCCGCGGCCAAAGAGTTCCAAGTTGGCGAGAACCGAGACGTGACTTTCGACAAGGACGCTGCCATGCGAGATGTCACGGGCACACAGCAAGATACGAAAGGAAAGAGGGGCAAGAAAGGCACGGCACCCGCGAACAACAACACCAACTGAACGAGCCCCATGACCTCCCACCTCCACATCTCCGTTACCTTCCTCCAACCCACCTGCCACGCGCGTCTGGGCAAGGAGGACTCCGCCCCCAACGAGTGGCCGCCCTCGCCGTTGCGGCTCTTCCAGGCGATGGTCGCCGGCGCCGCGGCGCGCTGGGCGGGCGATGGCGCCTCGACCCACAGCGGCGGGGGGGCACTCACGGCCGCCGCGCCCGTCGCCGCGCTCAAGTGGCTCGAATCTCTCTGCGCGACCTCGCCGCCAACGATCCTCGCCCCACAGGCCGTCACGGGGCAGGCTATTCCGCGATACGTCCCCAACAACTCCGCCGACCTCGTGGCTTCGAAATGGGCCCGGGGTGATTCACTCGCCACCTTTGAAGACCGCACCAAAAAGGTCTTTCGCCCTACATACTTGCTCGGCGGCTCGTCCGTCCACTATGTGTGGGCGTTGAACGAAGAGCAGCATCGCAGCGCCCGCCATCACGAGCCGACCATCGCCGCCGCTGCTCGCTGCATCGTGGCCCTCGGCTGGGGGATCGATGCGGCGATCGGCGACGCCCGCATTATCGACGAATCCCATGCCAACACGCTCCCCGGCGAGCGATGGCTGCCCGGCCGGCCCGGCACACCCGGCCATCGTCTCCCGATCATCGGCACGCTCGATGCGCTCTTCACGCGTCATGGCGCATTCCTTAGCCGGCTGAAGGACGGCGTGTTCCATCCGGTGCCCCCGCTCCGAGCGTTTGGCACGACCTCGTACCGCCGCGCGTCCGATCTTCAACCCCGCCCCTTCGCCGCCTTCATCCTCCGCCCGCTCGACAAAGACGCCAGCTACGCAGCCTTCCCCGCGAGGCAGGCGATCCGCGTCGCCGCCATGCTCCGCCACGCGGCGTGGAATGCCGCGGAGGCTGACCTCGACGTGGACGCAAAGGGCCGGCCTTGTCCCGATGCTTGGCGCACGCGTGAGTGGGCCGAGCAGTTTGTCGCTGGGCATGGCCCGCGCGGGCCCAATGGGCGGTACGTCGAAGAATGCTGGCCCCGTTTCTCATATCTCCCGCTTCCGTCCATCGGCCATCGCCACGCCGACGGCCTGATCCGCCGCGTCATCATCGCCGAGCCCTTCGGCTGCGATGGGCGTTCTGCACGCTGGGCGGCGCGGCGTCTCGCCAACGCCCACCTGGTTGACAAGGACTCGAAGGCGCCCGTCGCTCGTCTCGAACCCGTCGAACTCGATGAGGCCGAGTTCGCCCGCGTCTTCCCGCTCTTTGTGCCTCAATCAAACGAAAAGGCCGCGGGCGTGTGGACATCGGTCACCCCCGTCATCCTCCCCCGCTTCCCCAAAGCCAGGAAGGAGGATTGGCTCCAACTCCTGCAAACCCGACAAGCCGGGAATGAGAGCCAAGCCAGGACGATGGCGCTGGCCCACGCCCAGCGTGTTCTCCTCCTGGAGTGCCTTTCCCACGCAGGGATTGACCCCGCGGCGGTCACTTGCATCGAGTCGCGCCGATCGGCATGGCAGCCGCACGGCGGGGGCGCCCTGACGCCGCCGCTCAGCAGTTTCAAACGCCCGAACTATCTCATGCGCCTGCCCGCGATCCATGTGCGGCTGGTGTTCTCGCGCCCCATCTCCGGTCCGCTCGCCATCGGCGCAGGACGCCATTGCGGGTTGGGCGTCTGTGGAGTAGAGTCGCTGCCTTGATGTCGGCGTGGATTCATTTCTTTGACAACCGAACAACAGGCGTCACACCCGCCGCGAGTGCTCCGGTGGTGAAGGGGGGTGCCGGGCACGCTCGCAGCCCGGGTATCCGCGATGGAATCTGTAGTTTCTGACCCTCGCCCGCACCACTTTGACCAGATACCGAGTCACCACGCCCCTCACGCTCGCACGGGCTATCGTAAACTCCCTGAATAACAGGAGTTGCGAGTGCGGCGGTCTCCGCGGCTGAACAGCCGCGGCCCCATTGAAGCGCTGGCGACTCAGGTTGAATGCCTGCTCTTTTGCGTCTCCGCGGCTGAACAGCCGCGGCCCCATTGAAGCATCGCGTCGTCGTACTCGGGCGTGCCCCGCTGGACCCGTCTCCGCGGCTGAACAGCCGCGGCCCCATTGAAGCACCACGGCAGAGCAATACGCCTGGTGCACGTACTCGTCTCCGCGGCTGAACAGCCGCGGCCCCATTGAAGCCCGAATTGCCTTTGACGGGGCCGCGATCTACACCGCCGTCTCCGCGGCTGAACAGCCGCGGCCCCATTGAAGCTTTCACGATTGTCGTGGGCCGCGTCGCGTGTCTTCGGTCTCCGCGGCTGAACAGCCGCGGCCCCATTGAAGCATGTATGACCCGCCCGAAGAGCCCGCGACCAAGCGTCTCCGCGGCTGAACAGCCGCGGCCCCATTGAAGCTACGTGTTCGCCGCCCACTGGGTCTGGGCGTCGAGTCTCCGCGGCTGAACAGCCGCGGCCCCATTGAAGCGCGTGTGATTGCGCGGAGCGTGCGCTTGTGCGAGAGTCTCCACGGCTGAATAGCCGCGGCCCCATTGAAGCTTGCAGAACGCCGCCGAGAACCCGAGCCGGGCCCCGTCTCCGCGGCTGAACAGCCGCGGCCCCATTGAAGCGCCTAGGAGATCGCCATGCCCCCGACCGACCGCGGCCTCCGCGGCTGAACAGCCGCGGCCCCATTGAAGCTGGATCGTCGTCGAATACTGGCCCGTGCTGCTGATCGCCTCCGCGGCTGAACAGCCGCGGCCCCATTGAAGCGCGTTGACCCAGCGGGCAAAGATCGTGCAGTACTTGGCCTCCGCGGCTGAACAGCCGCGGCCCCATTGAAGTTAGTCCGTCACGATCGCCTTCGTGACCTTGATCGTCGCCTCCGCGGCTGAACAGCCGCGGCCCCATTGAAGCACGTCGTACCAGCCAGCAATCGCCGTCGCACGCGGGACGCCTCCGCGGCTCATCAGCCGCGGCCCCATTGAAGCTCCCAGTGCGCGTCTCCGCGCAGGAGAAACCACTGCTGCCTCCGCGGCTGAACAGCCGCGGCCACATTGAAGCGACCCACTGGACGGGGTAGCATCCGCGCCAAGAAGCGCCTCCGCGGTTGAACAGCCGCGG